>NZ_ACLR01000129.1 GCF_000174775.1 Porphyromonas uenonis 60-3 | reverse complement strand
CCTTTGTAGTCAATGGGGCTACAGACGTCAATGTCGTCTTTTATAAAGTGCTAGAGTCTAGAGTTGTAGTTCGCTACGATCCGACAGAAATCGCAGAAATGTCTCTTAACGACTTACCCCCTCTGATGACGTCCGATGGTCCTGGTTTGCATACAATTTCCGTTCGAATGGGTGACGATGTCAAGCTCTCTATAAAAGCAAAGGATGGTTATAGAATTACTTTTGTTGCCTCAGATCCTTCAGGGCTTCTTCGTCCTACGAGAAGAACCTCCAGTGAGGCTGAGTATCTGATCAACACCTCTAAGCATCAAGAAGTCGAAGTGTTGGTGCATTGCACGCGCCAGTCTTAAACCTCTATCACAATATAATCTATGAAACGTAATCACGTCCGATGGCTAACAGCCATCATAACTACAGCTCTGCTCCTCCTTGGAGCAGGGCTACCTGCTAAAGCGCAACTTCCCGTTGTTGACCCATCTATAATTGCTAGTGATTTCGTTAACCTAGGAAAAGAAATCGCTCAGGCAAAAAAACAATATGATGAGTTTGTTAGAGTATATGGTCAGGTCGCAGACTTTATCTCAACCTGTAAAGACGTTAAGACGGCTTACAAGGCTGTTGAAGACTTGAGTAGGATTCCTGACGAAGTATTGCGTAGTCAACGCAATAATAAGTATCTCTATGATTTCGAAAAGATAAAGTGTAGGGATCAAACATACGCACTCTTGAAAGAGTGCATGAGTATTGTTAAGGAGATGAAGAAATTCACATACTCAGACACAGATCCTTCAAATAAAGGGCGACTAAAGCTCTCTGATGGAGATCGTCTATCTCTTATTAAAGAACTCAAAGATGAGATAGTCACCCTGCGCAATAAAGCTTATCAGATAGTAGGCTATTACAATAAACTTTCTCAAAGCAGATCTGAGAAGGCTACTACCCAGCGATTGTTTGACCAACTAAACGGCTATAAGTAATGAATGAAGGTTTTTTAAGCCTGTATGAGCAGTTAGACACCATACGAGAGCAGGTTGTTACGGCTAACCTTGAAAGTTATATGCTCCTAGCGACATCGCTGGGAGCGTTGGGGGCTTTGCTGTATATATCTTATCGAGTATGGCGGTCGCTTGCTAATGCAGAGCCGATTGATGTTTTTCCTCTTCTTCGTCCATTTGTCTTGGGTCTGCTCATTATGAACTTCACTTGGGTGACAGGAGTTTTAGACGGAGTAGCAGGTGCTATAATTGAAGGCACTGAGGCTGTCGCAGAGTCTAATCGAGAGGAGTTGCAATCAGTAAGAGACAGGCTCAAGGCAGCTGAAGATGCTGACCTTGCTAAAAAGCAGGCTGAAACTAAGGAAGACACCGCATGGTATGAAATCAATTGGGATGGGAAAATGCTTGAGCTCAAGCAAGGGCTTATGGATATGTTAAGAGATTTCCTTCAATGGCTGATGGAGGTTGCAAAGCTGATTCTTTACACCGTTGCTTCCTTTATGTTGCTAATTATGACCATACTCGGACCTGTTGTTTTTGCTTTTGCCATTTTTGATGGCTTCCAGCAAGGACTTGTCTCGTGGATTGCTCGTTACATACACCTGTCTTTGTGGCTCCCTGTGGCTAATATATTGCAGGTGATGGTTAACAGCATTGAGATACACATGAGTAACCTACAAATTGCCTCCCTAAATGGCGGTGGAAAAGATGCGAGCATGTGGTTTATGATTATGTTCTACATCATCGGCTTAGTCGCCTTTACAACCGTTCCGACCGTTTCAGGGTGGATTGTAGAGGCTGGCAGTGGCGGTGGTGGCTTAACCCGCACCCTCACCTCAATGGGGTCTCGTGGAGCTGCTCTTGCTGGAGGTGCTGCTGGAGGAGCTGTCGCAATGGGCTGGAAAGCTGGTTTGAACAAGTTCCGCGCTCCTAAGCGAGAGCAAAAACGTGTCAACGAGATTGCCAAGGGAATCAGAAAAGGTTTTTCAGACGATTAGTTATGGAGTTCAAGAGCCTACGCAATATAGAGAGTAGCTTCAGGCGCATACGTCTGTACACAATAGTCTTTGCGCTATTGTGTATGGGCGTTGCGTTAAGCTCGCTCGTAAGTGCATACAACTTTGCGAATAAGCAACGTGAGAAGATTTATGTCCTTGACCAAGGCAAATCTCTAATCCTTGCGCTGTCACAAGATGTAGAAGCTAATCGTCCTGTAGAGGCTCGTGAGCATCTCAGACGATTTCACGAATTGTTCTTCACGCTGGCTCCCGAGTCGCAAGCGATACAGAGCAATATCAGTCGTGCATTGGATATGGCAGATGAATCTGCTTACAACTACTACACCGACCTGCAAGAGGAGAAGTACTATAATCGTCTCATCTCGACAAACACCTCTCAGGTGCTGACGGTTGATTCTATCTCTTGTAACTTTAATACTTACCCCTATGAGGCTGTGGTCTATGGCACACAGACCATCTACCGCAAGAGTAATGTCACAGAGCGGTCTCTTGTAACCGCCTGCTCATTACTCAACACGGTACGCAGTGACCGCAACCCACAGGGCTTCCTAATCACTAAATTTAGAGTAATCAATAATGAAACAAGACGTACCACCCCTCGATAGTGTAGGCACTTCATCTACACAGAACAAGGTCGGCTGGGTAAAAA
>NZ_ACLR01000130.1 GCF_000174775.1 Porphyromonas uenonis 60-3 | reverse complement strand
AGCGTGGGCTGCAGGTCAAAGCCGGTGATGATGCGGCTATAAGCATCCATCGTCAGGGAGAGATATGCGAAGCCCCCTAAACACTTGACGTAGGTTATGTCTGAGACGGTGAGCCGGCAATGGTCGGTGGCGATGTACTTAGGGGTGGTGTTCAGGTGGTCTTGGAAGCCGTGATTGACTACTCCTTTGGTCGTCTGGGGTGGACGCTTGCGCTTGCGACTTCTCAGCAGCATGTCGTTGGCTCCTAACACTTTGTAAAGCCAGTCTCGACCTACTTGAAAGGTTCCTTTGAAGTACTTGTTGGTACACTCCTGGAGGGTGTCTACGCCTGCCCTGGGGAGCCAACTGCGCACATACTGGCAATAGTGTAGGACGGAGGCTACTTTGACATCTTCGTCTTGCTCGGTGAAGGTGTGCTTGTAGTAGCCTTTGCGGCTGACTTCTAGCTGCTGACAAAGGTAGGTTATGGAGAGCTTTTGATCTCTCACTTTGGCCTGTTCAAGCTGTCTCACGGCTACAAATCGGTCTTTTTTTTAGATCAATGTGGTAGCG
>NZ_ACLR01000131.1 GCF_000174775.1 Porphyromonas uenonis 60-3 | reverse complement strand
AGCCGAAGGGTGGCTATGACACGCTTGATGAGGATGCAATGACCACGTGATGGTCGTATGACGGTCAGGTGGGTAGGATTAGCTCCTCCTATGTGTGTCAATGTAGCAGCTGGGGAGGTAATCGTAGTGCCTGCCGTGTGGCACTAGAGTTTCCTACCCATGAAACTAGAGTTTCCTACCCATGAAACTAGAGTTTCCTACCCATGAAACTAGAGTTTCCTACCTATGAAACTACAGTTTCTTACCTATGAAACTACAGTTTCTCCCGTATGAAACTGCAGTGCCAAGTGGGGGTGGCACTAGAGTTTCACCCGTATGGCACTACAGTACCAAGGCACATGGGCTACGTAGACTACCCCTCAGAAGTTTTTAGATACAAGACAATTAGAATAATGGAATATGGAATTCAAATCACTCACAAACATAGAGACCTCTTTCAAGCAGATTAGGCTCTACGCTATCATCTTTGCGATAGTCTGCATAGCGGTCAGTAGCTATGCGGTCTA
>NZ_ACLR01000132.1 GCF_000174775.1 Porphyromonas uenonis 60-3 | reverse complement strand
ACAGGCTTGATTGTACAGCTCCGTAGGGAACTCGCTATTCACATTGATCGCATCGTAGACGGCTAGTAGGTTGATACAGCCATGTAGCAATAGGAAG
Source organism: Porphyromonas uenonis 60-3 (assembly GCF_000174775.1). Lineage (GTDB taxonomy): Bacteria > Bacteroidota > Bacteroidia > Bacteroidales > Porphyromonadaceae > Porphyromonas > Porphyromonas uenonis_A. The sequence continues at coordinate 533 of NZ_ACLR01000132.1, read as the reverse complement.
ATAATCAGGAAGAGTCCTGAGAGACTCATGATGAACTTTCTCCCGATTGATGATTTAAAGATCCACATATTTGTTCGTTTGGTTACTTGAGTGATGTTATCAGTTACTGTAGGTCTGTCTAGACATGGCAAATAGCTGTATAGGGGAAGGGCTTCTCAGAGCGCTCTACCGACCTTTTGCGATGCGAGACATCTCCTTTGATCCACAAAGATACAAAATACCTACTATTAACTACTATAATGTCGTCTTAATTTCAGGAGAAGAAGAGATTAGAAGTTAGACTTTAGAGGTTAGAGATTAGAAGTTTGGACTGCTCCTATCCGATAGCTCCGATCACCTCCGATAGTTCCGATAGCTCCGATTTCTATCTTCTAACCTCTAAAGTCTAACTTCTAATTTCTAATCTCTAACTTCTCCCCTCTCGTCCCTCCCCTCGGTAGGAAATACGAAATCTCCAGGGAGGAAACGAAATTTCTCCACGGAACCGGGAAATAAAAGTTCGGAAGAATGAAATGAAACTTCGGAAGAAAGAT
>NZ_ACLR01000133.1 GCF_000174775.1 Porphyromonas uenonis 60-3 | reverse complement strand
CTTCGAGATGAGCTACGATGTCGATCCGCTGCGCCAAGCTATCGCTGAGTCGTGGCCTAACTCGCTCGACGACAGCTGCGCTCGTCGTGAGTGGGACTGGCAACCACACTACGACCTCGACACCATGAGTCAGGATATGATCCAGGTGCTACGCGCTCGCTACGGCAAGTAAGCATCCGCACAGATCCCCAGAGACTGACACAGTCTCATCCACATGCGCCACTCTTGAGTTCGCTCAGGGGTGGCGCTTTTCATTTGTGACTCTCGAGGAAGGCTCCGCAAGTGCGTACGCATGGCCACCTTCCGTGTGGAGACGAAAGCTTTTGTAAAAGCGCCCAAAACGGTTCCTCCCTTGGAACTTTTCAGTTCCAACGTAGGAACTTCTCGGTTCCTAGGGAGGGATTTCTGTTTTCCTAGGCATGAAACTCTAGTTTCTTCGGCATGAAACACTAGTTTCTTCGGCATGAAACACTAGTTTCTTCGGTAAGAAACTCCAGTTTCTCCCGATGAAACCAAGTCACGGAGCCTATAGTTACCGATCTTCACGGAGAAATTGCCACAT
>NZ_ACLR01000134.1 GCF_000174775.1 Porphyromonas uenonis 60-3 | reverse complement strand
TTCATGGGTAGGAAACTCTAGTTTCATGGGTAGGAAACTCTAGTGCCACACGGCAGGCACTACGATTACCTCCCCAGCTGCTACATTGACACACATAGGAGGAGCTAATCCTACCCACCTGACCGTCATACGACCATCACGTGGTCATTGCATCCTCATCAAGCGTGTCATAGCCACCCTTCGGCTGAAGGGACGCTATTTGCCCTTGATAAGTGCCCCTTTGATACGTCCGCCTACGTTGCCGGCCATAGACCCAGTGGCGCCAGCTACTGCCTTACCTCCCGTATAGGCACCTTGGGCACCTCGTTGCGCCGTCTGATTGACATTGCGTCCGTACGCCCCGATACCACCACCAGCCTCTATAATCCAGCCCGCTACCGTAGGAACACAGAAGTACCCCACGATACCAATCAGGAAGAAGACAATGTAGTACCAGCTACCCGAATCAGGCAGATAGTTGGGGTCACTCAATGCTGCAATATCCTTCTGCACCATCAACACCTGTATCTTT
>NZ_ACLR01000135.1 GCF_000174775.1 Porphyromonas uenonis 60-3 | reverse complement strand
CCGTGAAGATCGGTAACTATAGGCTCCGTGACTTGGTTTCATCGGGAGAAACTGGAGTTTCTTACCGAAGAAACTAGTGTTTCATGCCGAAGAAACTAGTGTTTCATGCCGAAGAAACTAGAGTTTCATGCCTAGGAAAACAGAAATCCCTCCCTAGGAACCGAGAAGTTCCTACGTTGGAACTGAAAAGTTCCAAGGGAGGAACCGTTTTGGGCGCTTTTACAAAAGCTTTCGTCTCCACACGGAAGGTGGCCATGCGTACGCACTTGCGGAGCCTTCCTCGAGAGTCACAAATGAAAAGCGCCACCCCTGAGCGAACTCAAGAGTGGCGCATGTGGATGAGACTGTGTCAGTCTCTGGGGGATCTGTGCGGATGCTTACTTGCCGTAGCGAGCGCGTAGCACCTGGATCATATCCTGACTCATGGTGTCGAGGTCGTAGTGTGGTTGCCAGTCCCACTCACGACGAGCGCAGCTGTCGTCGAGCGAGTTAGGCCACGACTCAGCGATAGCTTGGCGCAGCGGATCGACATCGTAGCTCATCTCGAAGTCGGGGATGATACGCTTGACAGCAGCTGCG
>NZ_ACLR01000136.1 GCF_000174775.1 Porphyromonas uenonis 60-3 | reverse complement strand
TAGAAGCTAATCGTCCTGTAGAGGCTCGTGAGCATCTTAGACGATTTCACGAATTGTCTTCACGCTGGCTCCTGAGTCGCAAGCGATACAGAGCAATATCAGTCGAGCATTGGATATGGCAGATGAGTCTGCTTACAACTACTACACCGACCTGCAAGAGGAAAAGTACTATAATCGTCTCATCTCAACAAACACCTCTCAGGTGCTGACGGTTGATTCTATCTCTTGTGACTTTAATACTTACCCCTATGAGGCTGTGGTCTATGGCACACAGACCATCTACCGCAAGAGTAATGTCACAGAGCGGTCTCTTGTAACCGCCTGCTCATTACTCAACACGGTACGCAGTGACCGCAATCCACAGGGCTTCCTAATCACTAAATTTAGAGTAATCAATAATGAAACAAGACGTACCACCCCTCGATAGTGTAGGCACTTCATCTACACAGAACAAGGTCGGCTGGGTAAAAAAACAGACTGACCGACTCAAAGCGTGGTGTGACAAGCTCACACCCGAAGAGCGTAAGAGACTAACCTTTATCTCTATGGGTGTCTACCTAGCCGTTTTTCTTCTAGTAATTACAATTAGCATCTTCAAATAATATGGATACCAACAAAACAGCTCCTGACAAAGCTAAG
>NZ_ACLR01000137.1 GCF_000174775.1 Porphyromonas uenonis 60-3 | reverse complement strand
CGCTGAGTCGTGGCCTAACTCGCTCGACGACAGCTGCGCTCGTCGTGAGTGGGACTGGCAACCACACTACGACCTCGACACCATGAGTCAGGATATGATCCAGGTGCTACGCGCTCGCTACGGCAAGTAAGCATCCGCACAGATCCCCAGAGACTGACACAGTCTCATCCACATGCGCCACTCTTGAGTTCGCTCAGGGGTGGCGCTTTTCATTTGTGACTCTCGAGGAAGGCTCCGCAAGTGCGTACGCATGGCCACCTTCCGTGTGGAGACGAAAGCTTTTGTAAAAGCGCCCAAAACGGTTCCTCCCTTGGAACTTTTCAGTTCCAACGTAGGAACTTCTCGGTTCCTAGGGAGGGATTTCTGTTTTCCTAGGCATGAAACTCTAGTTTCTTCGGCATGAAACACTAGTTTCTTCGGCATGAAACACTAGTTTCTTCGGTAAGAAACTCCAGTTTCTCCCGATGAAACCAAGTCACGGAGCCTATAGTTACCGATCTTCACGGAGAAATTGCCACATAGCTAGCGAGAAAACGAACGTTTCCCACGGAGC
>NZ_ACLR01000138.1 GCF_000174775.1 Porphyromonas uenonis 60-3 | reverse complement strand
ACGTAAATAACTCACTCTTAAATAACATATACAATGAAACAGATAATCAAAACATTTTCTCTCGTTCTAGTCTCTCTATCAGCTCTGCTTTTTGCGAGTAGTTGCAAGGATGACCTTAAGCCTCAGGAGCAGGAGGTGGATTTTTCCGTCTCCTGCACCCCGCCACAAGCTCAGATAGAGCGTGAGGGACAGATGGTGACCACCCAGCTCTTAATAACAGAGCAAGAGGTGGAGTGCCCACGTCCGACAAAGTATAGCGTCAGCTTTGCTTATGACGAGACAGTAGGCACGCTCCTCTTCCTCGGTAAGAGCGTACAGAGTGGTGCCTCTATCCCGCTAGCGTCCCTGACGAACCTTAGCCTGACCTATCAAGCTAAGGAGCTTGTGGGAACAAAGTCAAAGTGACCGTCACCAACGATGCCCCTAAGGCTGTAAGCAAAGAGGCAACGTGGACAGTCAATGCAGACGACACCTACAGTGTGGAGACCTCACAGGAAGGTGAGGGAGAG
>NZ_ACLR01000139.1 GCF_000174775.1 Porphyromonas uenonis 60-3 | reverse complement strand
CAGTGTCAGCCATAGGGCGTAGATGATATGTACGATGAAGCCCAGCGCTAGGACGGGAACCATGATCTGTACCAATATGTTGGTACCCATGACGTGACAGGCTTGATTGTACAGCTCCGTAGGGAACTCGCTATTCACATTGATCGCATCGTAGACGGCTAGTAGGTTGATACAGCCATGTAGCAATAGGAAGATAATCAGGAAGAGTCCTGAGAGACTCATGATGAACTTTCTCCCGATTGATGATTTAAAGATCCACATATTTGTTCGTTTGGTTACTTGAGTGATGTTATCAGTTACTGTAGGTCTGTCTAGACATGGCAAATAGCTGTATAGGGGAAGGGCTTCTCAGAGCGCTCTACCGACCTTTTGCGATGCGAGACATCTCCTTTGATCCACAAAGATACAAAATACCTACTATTAACTACTATAATGTCGTCTTAATTTCAGGAGAAGAAGAGATTAGAAGTTAGACTTTAGAGGTTAGAGATTAGAAGTTTGGACTGCTCCTATCCGATAGCTCCGATCACCTCCGATAGTTCCGATAGCTCCGATTTCTATCTTCTAACCTCTAAAGTCTAACTTCTAATTTCTAATCTCTAACTTCTCCCCTCTCGTCCCTCCCTCGGTAGGAAATACGAAATCTCCAGGGAGGAAACGAAATTTCTCCACGGAACCGGGAAATAAAAGTTCGGAAGAATGAAATGAAACTTCGGAAGAAAGATTTCGAAGTTCCGATGAATTTTTCGTTCCTCGCTGGA
>NZ_ACLR01000140.1 GCF_000174775.1 Porphyromonas uenonis 60-3 | reverse complement strand
AGCTACTGACCGCTATGCAGACTATCGCAAAGATGATAGCGTAGAGCCTAATCTGCTTGAAAGAGGTCTCTATGTTTGTGAGTGATTTGAATTCCATATTCCATTATTCTAATTGTCTTGTATCTAAAAACTTCTGAGGGGTAGTCTAGTGCCAATGTGCCTTGGTACTGTAGTGCCATACGGGTGAAACTCTAGTGCCACCCCCACTTGGCACTGCAGTTTCATACGGGAGAAACTGTAGTTTCATAGGTAAGAAACTGTAGTTTCATAGGTAGGAAACTCTAGTTTCATGGGTAGGAAACTCTAGTTTCATGGGTAGGAAACTCTAGTTTCATGGGTAGGAAACTCTAGTGCCACACGGCAGGCACTACGATTACCTCCCCAGCTGCTACATTGACACACATAGGAGGAGCTAATCCTACCCACCTGACCGTCATACGACCATCACGTGGTCATTGCATCCTCATCAAGCGTGTCATAGCCACCCTTCGGCTGAAGGGACGCTATTTGCCCTTGATAAGTGCCCCTTTGATACGTCCGCCTACGTTGCCGGCCATAGACCCAGTGGCGCCAGCTACTGCCTTACCTCCCGTATAGGCACCTTGGGCACCTCGTTGCGCCGTCTGATTGACATTGCGTCCGTACGCCCCGAT
>NZ_ACLR01000141.1 GCF_000174775.1 Porphyromonas uenonis 60-3 | reverse complement strand
GTCTCGCTTTGAACGTTCTACAACGGACGCACAGATCGTGCGTCCCTACTTTAACTTTGCAGAGTGAAAAGAAATCGACCCGAGATTAGGTCAGTTGAACGGGTTGTTCTTACCTTTGTTGTAGTGAGGTAAGGACAGCAACCAGAGGGTAATCTATCGTCCCTACGAGGCTTCGAGCCTAAGGTCTGTTATAGACCCTCTGGAGTTCAGCTACTTGAGACTCATTAGAAAGTGAGGCCTATAGCCTAATTAAAGTAATAGCCTAATGTAGCCTAGCTGGTCCTTATCAATAATCAGATACAAAGTTATGGAATATCACTTTATCGGCATCGACGTTTCCAAAGAAAAACTGGACGCCACCCTGATTCGCTACGAATCAGAATCAGACAGCGAGCAGCAGCTCGCCTACACCACTGTAGAAAACAACCCTAAGGGGTTCCGGAGCCTCGTCTCTTGGAGCAAGAAGAACGCTGGTCGAGGAGTCAAGACCGACACCATGCTCTTCTGCTGTGAGACTACAGGAGGATACGATCGCGCACT
>NZ_ACLR01000142.1 GCF_000174775.1 Porphyromonas uenonis 60-3 | reverse complement strand
CGCTCTTGTATAGCTGTATGCTTCGCCACCTTCTTGTCCACCACCTTGAACGTGATAAAGTCCACCGCATACGGCATATTAGACTCATTATCCATACGGACGTGGAAGTAAAGCAACCCATTGTGGGCATATAATCCACGAAGTAAGAAGCGCATCCCGAATTGCTTTGCCCCAACATGCTTGATAATTCGCTTATCATTTTGGTAGATGCTCTTCATAATCAGCTTAACCAATATGGGCGACTCACTTCCCAGCTCTTTGAAGTAGATGTCCGCACGATTGCTCGGCAGTCTTCCCTCCGTAGGAGCTAGAAAGTCTTTCATCTCCATGCTGAGCTTCTCTGGTTCATCCGCATACTTCACATTGAATGCGTAGAATGAGCCATCCTCACAGATGACGCTCATATTGGTCTCCGTCTCAAACTCACGGACGGCAGCCTTTACACGCAGCACATTCTCCGCATCGTCAGCTTTCCCAGCAATAATGTTTTGCGACCCGAGGTCTACATAGCGTATAGCTGCAGGAAAGATGAGATGCACCGTCTTTTCAAACGTGACCTCCAGCCCGTAGGGCAATACGACCCGTCCATTCGGTATCGATCGGCTCATCCCTTGGTAAAGGTCTCCGCTACTCAGTAGTTGATTGTTCCCCTCTACTTGTTGTGCCATAGCAGGGAGCGTTATCGTAGCACAAACTACGATAGATAAAATCCATTTCTTCATAAGTATATCAGTTGTTATTGTTAGAGTTCTAAAAGCTTACTTCGTCTGTACAAGGAATAGTCTATATCCTCCTTTGAGCGTCACCTTAATCGTGCGGAGCTTCTTCTGTAGTAGTTGTCCAGCTCCCTGCATCACCCCTCTAGTCACCTCGGAGATGATTTGGTCTTTAGCCGATGAGGAAAAGGTGAAAGAGGTTCCCATCGATCCCCCGACATTTGCCCCCATCTCCTTGAGCGCTGACACCTCTTCAGAGCCAGGAATATAGACTCCCATCTGTCCGTCTGTATCATAGGCAGATAGTTTGACCGGCAGAATGCGACCATTCACCTCTATGCTCTTAATCAGTAGCTGCATTCGGTTGCCATCTATCTTAGCTTGTGCCATCAAGAGACTATGCTTCGGGATTGATGTTTGCTGCACACGAGCGGTCTCCAGCAGGCGAAGAGCAACGTAGTCACCCTCTTTGAGGGTCGTTGTTTTGTCCACCACTACGCAAAGGGTATTGCGCTCGCCAGAGTGTACGGAGCTATTAGAGAGCGAATGAAAGCTCATATTCCGCTCCTTGGCTCCGTACATCTCCATAAACTCCTCGTCACTCATTGGCTGGTCCAGTGCTGAGACCAACGGCTTGTGGTCAGCTATTATCTCCATGGGAGCCTCTTCCTTGGCAGCTCCACCGCTAGGCGGAGAGACCATCTGAGACTGCTCACCCATAGGCATAGCTCCATGGGCAGGAGAGGCACCAGCTGCGGGTAAGTACTTAGCCGCCATTTGGTAGCTCTTCTCCATAAGAGCTAGTTGCTTAGCTTCCTCATCATCGTCCTGTTGGCTAAGCTCGTGCAGTTCACGTCTGAGGTCATCAATCTCCTGTTGCATAGCTTCTCGCTCCTCCTCATAAGGGTCAGAGCCGTAGAAGTCCACTAGCAGACGGTTGTTCTCCTCGTAGCGTTGCATCGAAGACTCAATCTTATTCCCAACGACCGCCTCTTGTGGGTTGCTCTCGGACGAGCTCCCCTCCTGCTGAAAGTACTCCGCCAGTCTCCCCACCTCCTCACGAGCTTGCTCCTCTTGAGTTGTATGGTCAACTAGTTCGTAGGCTTTGAGTTTATTCTCCGTAAGCTTTTCGGTCGTAGCTTGTGGTATGTTGTCATTCAACCCCTCACCAGCGTCTGTTTGCTCCTTAGTGTCGGGTGCAAATATAAACCACATAGCAAGGGCAAAGATAATCCCTAGCCCTGCGAAGACTAACACCTTCTTCAATTGTTCTTTCTGTTTATGCTCCATAGTTACTAATCGCTAAATGTTCCATTCTCTTGATGTAGGTTGTATCCCTCTGTATCGGGCTGTCCACCAGCTCCCCCGTAGGGATAGGTGGTATCTCCTCACGGTGTGGGAGGAAGAACTGTGCCACCATCCAGATTGAGCAGGCTAGGTAGACGAGACTCAGTCCGTAGACAATAATCTGTCGCTGTCTGTTCGTTAGCATATTGCACCGCTCTCTTAGCCGTACCTGCCCCCTCAAATAGCTTCTTCTGAGGGTGGGTCTACTTCTCCGCTTCATAGTCTTATCGCTTGTAAGTTTGGATATCACGATTCTCTCGCACGAGGAAGTGCTCCATCAGGAACCCTTGCGGATTGTTGTCCGAGCGAACTGAGTTTTGTAGCGAGCAACTAGTCACCAAGCTCCGCTCCGTGACATTGCTCTGTCGGATAATAAACTGCCGAGCGAAGGTGGTTACTTCATAGGGGTATGAGTCAAAGTCACACCGTATGGAGTCAATCTCTATACGTTGGTTGACATTGCCCGAGATAGCTCGATTGTAGTAGCCCTTCTCCGCTAGATCCTTGTAGTAGTTAAAGGCGGACTTGTCGCACAGCTGGAAAGCACGCTCCATATTCTTCTCGATAGCATCCTTGTCGGGTGCAATCGTGAAGAAAAGCTCGTGAAAGCGTCTTACATGCTCTCGAGCCTCCACCGGGCGGTTCATCGAAGCGTCTTGGCTCAGAGCCAGCATCAGAGACTTCCCTTGGTCCAGTACGTACACCTTCTCACGCTGCTTCTTAGCAAAGCTGTACGAAGCATAGACCGCATAGCTACTGACCGCTATGCAGACTATCGCAAAGATGATAGCGTAGAGCCTAATCTGCTTGAAAGAGGTCTCTATGTTTGTGAGTGATTTGAATTCCATATTCCATTATTCTAATTGTCTTGTATCTAAAAACTTCTGAGGGGTAGTCTAGTGCCAATGTGCCTTGGTACTGTAGTGCCATACGGGTGAAACTCTAGTGCCACCCCCACTTGGCACTGCAGTTTCATACGGGAGAAACTGTAGTTTCATAGGTAAGAAACTGTAGTTTCATAGGTAGGAAACTCTAGTTTCATGGGTAGGAAACTCTAGTTTCATGGGTAGGAAACTCTAGTTTCATGGGTAGGAAACTCTAGTGCCACACGGCAGGCACTACGATTACCTCCCCAGCTGCTACATTGACACACATAGGAGGAGCTAATCCTACCCACCTGACCGTCATACGACCATCACGTGGTCATTGCATCCTCATCAAGCGTGTCATAGCC
>NZ_ACLR01000143.1 GCF_000174775.1 Porphyromonas uenonis 60-3 | reverse complement strand
CGTTGTGGAGAGGGTTGCCGGTCTGGGTAACGCTGGTTACGATGCCTAGGCTGGCCTCGTAGTCGGTCATCTGCTTGGAGACGTATTGACAGCCTCGGTCGCTATGGAAGATGAGTCCTTTGAGGTCAAAGCCATGCTTCTGGTAGAAGTCAACGGTCTGTTTTAGTGCGTTGTAGGGGCCCTCTGTGGAGAGCGTGGGCTGCAGGTCAAAGCCTGTGATGATGCGGCTATAAGCATCCATCGTCAGGGAGAGATATGCGAAGCCCCCTAAACACTTGACGTAGGTTATGTCTGATACGGTGAGCCGGCAATGGTCGGTGGCGATGTACTTAGGGGTGGTGTTCAGGTGGTCTTGGAAGCCGTGATTGACCACGCCCTTGGTTGTCTGAGGCGGACGCTTGCGTCTGCGACTTCTCAGTAGCATGTCGTTGGCTCCTAACACTTTGTAGAGCCAGTCTCGACCTACTTGGAAGGTTCCTTTGAAGTACTTGTTGGTACACTCCTGGAGGGTGTCTACGCCTGCCCTGGGGAGC
>NZ_ACLR01000144.1 GCF_000174775.1 Porphyromonas uenonis 60-3 | reverse complement strand
ATCATAGGAGCTAGATGAAGAGGATACTCCTATGAAACTCTGACTGTTAACGGAAGTTAATTTGTGGGGGGGGTAAACATATTGTAGCGTTTCTCGTTGTATTGCAAAGGTACATCATTGAGACGAAACATACAAGTGCTAATTGAACCCGAAAATTGGACTACACATCTCATCAAACGGCATCAATAATCTCCTGAAATGTAGGGACCCTTTTGCGATCCCAAAAGGACTCTTCTTCCGCCGAAATACTTGTATCGGACAGCATACTTCCCGACTACTTGATTGCGACCAATTTACAGTTTCCTCCGTATGAAACTCTGGTTTCCTCCGTATGAAACTCTGGTTTCTTCCGTATGAAACTCTGGTTTCACCCAAGTGGTACTGATAGATAGCTCATTCCTTCAGAACTACCTACTTGATCTTTCTCAAAAGGATGGCTCCTTTGGCTGGATTAAAAGAGCGAGCCAGCTCTCCGACGCGCATGGGTCGAGGAGCTGGCTCTGTGTATGAAAGCCCTCTGTAGTACTAGAACTCTACTGTAGGTGTCTTGGTGTATACACCCATTGCCGTAGGAAATGCTCCACCGACTAGGCTGTACTCAAAGTAGACCT
>NZ_ACLR01000145.1 GCF_000174775.1 Porphyromonas uenonis 60-3 | reverse complement strand
CTTTGACCTCAAAGGACTCATCTTCCATAGCGACCGAGGCTGTCAATACGTCTCCAAGCAGATGACCGACTACGAGGCCAGCCTAGGCATCGTAACCAGCGTTACCCAGACCGGCAACCCTCTCCACAACGCTATGGCTGAGCGACTTAACGGAATCATCAAGAACGACTGGCTCTACAACTTCGAGGATAAGCCCATAGATCAAGTTCGGGAGATCCTCTCGCAAACGATTGCTCTCTATAACACAGCGCGTCCTCATCGAGCCCTCAACAAGAAGACTCCGATGCAGATGCTCATACCAGATTACCCCAACCCTCTAACCACACAACCGCCTAAGAACCAGATATCTAAAAACGATTCACCAACAGCTCCGAGCCTCAAAACTCCGAGCCCATGCCGCCCAACTCCCAACAAAGAGCTATCTTTGTGTACCTCCGCAGTAAAGACGACCACAAGTCGTGTACCCCAGCAGGAGCAAAACTAACAGATGAGTACACTCACAGGAATAACAAAAAT
>NZ_ACLR01000146.1 GCF_000174775.1 Porphyromonas uenonis 60-3 | reverse complement strand
GCTCGACGGATGCCCTCCTCAAAGGTGGGGTACTTGGGCAGCGTAGCATCAAGTGTAAACTTACAAGTTCTCTTCATATTTACTGGTTGCGATCTTAATTTCAAGTCCCACAAAGATACTAAAAAACTCTCCGATACGTATACATGTCCCTTAGGGTATAATAGAAATTAGAAGATAGAGATTAGAAGATAGAGATTAGAAGTTAGTTCTTGGGAGCACTGCTCTAAGACGCAATAAGAGAAGCGAGCTGTCTAGTCTCTGAGTACTAGACGGCTCGCTTTATGTGTCTCTTGCCTCAAGGAGTATAGCATCTAGCCCGCAGTGGTTGCAGGCTAGAATGCTTAGGAGAGACTTTGTTGTATCCCCTTAGGATAGAAGTAGCTACACCCCGCTCTGCGCTAGCTCGAGGAGGTGCTGCATCATCTCTTGGTGATGTGTAGATTGTCTTGCTCGAGAGGCTGCCTCTAGAGCCTTGGAGAGACTGGTGGGTGTGAGATAAGGTA
>NZ_ACLR01000147.1 GCF_000174775.1 Porphyromonas uenonis 60-3 | reverse complement strand
GTACTTAGGGGTGGTGTTCAGGTGGTCTTGGAAGCCGTGATTGACCACGCCCTTGGTTGTCTGAGGCGGACGCTTGCGTCTGCGACTTCTCAGTAGCATGTCGTTGGCTCCTAACACTTTGTAGAGCCAGTCTCGACCTACTTGGAAGGTTCCTTTGAAGTACTTGTTGGTACACTCCTGGAGGGTGTCTACGCCTGCCCTGGGGAGCCAACTGCGCACATACTGGCAATAGTGTAGGACGGAGGCTACTTTGACATCTTCGTCTTGCTCGGTGAAGGTGTGCTTGTAGTAGCCTTTGCGGCTGACTTCTAGCTGCTGACAAAGGTAGGTTATGGAGAGCTTTTGATCTCTCACTTGGGCGGATTCAAGCTGTCTCACGGCTACAAATCGGTCTTTTTTTTTAGATCAATGTGGTAGCGATTCAAGACCACTTCGAGTAGTGTTTTGTTGACCAAGGCCTTGCTCTCAGCTTGGAAGAGGGCTGCTTTGAGGCGAGCGTTTTCGCGCTTGAGTTCTGCGTAATCTGGATCTACGGCTTTGTTCTTGTTTGTCTTGCT
>NZ_ACLR01000148.1 GCF_000174775.1 Porphyromonas uenonis 60-3 | reverse complement strand
TAATCTGGTATGAGCATCTGCATCGGAGTCTTCTTGTTGAGGGCTCGATGAGGACGCGCTGTGTTATAGAGAGCAATCGTTTGCGAGAGGATCTCTCGAACTTCTTCTATGGGTTTGTCCTCAAAGTTGTAGAGCCAGTCGTTCTTGATGATCCCGTTAAGTCGCTCTGCCATAGCGTTGTGGAGAGGGTTGCCTGTCTGGGTGACGCTGGTTACGATGCCTAGGCTGGCCTCGTAGTCGGTCATCTGCTTGGAGACGTATTGACAGCCTCGGTCGCTATGGAAGATGAGTCCTTTGAGGTCAAAGCCATGCTTTTGGTAGAAGTCAACGGTCTGTTTTAGTGCGTTGTAGGGGCCCTCTGTGGAGAGCGTGGGCTGCAGGTCAAAGCCGGTGATGATGCGGCTATAAGCATCCATCGTCAGGGAGAGATATGCGAAGCCCCCTAAACACTTGACGTAGGTTATGTCTGAGACGGTGAGCCGGCAATGGTCGGTGGCGATGTACTTAGGGGTGGTGTTCAGGTGGTCTTGGAAGCCGTGATTGAC
>NZ_ACLR01000149.1 GCF_000174775.1 Porphyromonas uenonis 60-3 | reverse complement strand
CTGGTTAAAAACGACAAGGGACAACCCACTCCTGAAGAGAGGCTGCCCCTGGATTGCTGTACAATCGCTTGGCCACTGATTGTAATATGTGCTACACCTATGCTGTCTATATAGACTGCTATCATAGGAGCTAGATGAAGAGGATACTCCTATGAAACTCTGACTGTTAACGGAAGTTAATTTGTGGGGGGGGGTAAACATATTGTAGCGTTTCTCGTTGTATTGCAAAGGTACATCATTGAGACGAAACATACAAGTGCTAATTGAACCCGAAAATTGGACTACACATCTCATCAAACGGCATCAATAATCTCCTGAAATGTAGGGACCCTTTTGCGATCCCAAAAGGACTCTTCTTCCGCCGAAATACTTGTATCGGACAGCATACTTCCCGACTACTTGATTGCGACCAATTTACAGTTTCCTCCGTATGAAACTCTGGTTTCCTCCGTATGAAACTCTGGTTTCTTCCGTATGAAACTCTGGTTTCACCCAAGTGGTACTGATAGATAGCTCATTCCTTCAGAACTACCTACTTGATCTTT
>NZ_ACLR01000150.1 GCF_000174775.1 Porphyromonas uenonis 60-3 | reverse complement strand
CAATATTCACCACGACCAATAGGAGCGAGTCTATATTGTCTTGTATACCACCCTTCTTGAGCGAGGGAAAGAAAGCTGGACCCACCTGAAGACCTAGGGCATAGATAAATAGAATCAGCCCGAAGTTCATCCCAAAGTCTAGCGTCCTAGCCTCTAGCGTGATACCCCAGTAAGAGAGCAGGATACCGACGAAAAAGACAAAGGTCACCCCGAGAGAGATACGGGCTATGCGAATGCGTGCCAAGAGCAACCCCACCAGTGAGACCAGTGAGATCACAATAATCGATTGAGGCACCGAAGGTATGACGAAGAGCTCGTTGAAAAATGCTCGCAGACTATCCATACATGTATCTTAGTAAAGTGAGGCTCCTCCACAGGAGCCATACAACGTAGGAGCGCATCATCCAAACTAAACGCTCCAATACTAACGCAAAGGTACAAAATTAGAGATTAGACGTTAGAGATTAGATGCTAGAGATTGGACGTTAGAGATTAGATGCTAGAGATTAGACGTTAGAGATTAGGCGTTGGCTGACAGGGCTGGTGCATCATAATCAGCTCTTCTTTGATGACCTTCGAGTAATATATGGCTAAATCCTCACTACAAAGCAATCTCGAGCCACTCTATAGCTACTCCTGCATCTCGACTGATTTCAATCTCTCCTGAGCAAATCGGGAAGCTTCACGGAGCAAATAAAAATTCCCCACGGAGCCGGGAAATAAAAGTTCGGAAGAATGAAATGAAACTTCGGAAGAAGCAAATCAAAGTTCGGAAGATTTTTTTTATTCCTCCGTGGAGATTCGTCGATTTCCACTGAGGAATTGCTCAATTTCCTTGATAGTGTCGTCGATGACCTCATCCTAAATAATGCGTCAGTCCAATAGTGTCCTAAACGTTTTGACAGCAAGTGTCAGGGGACGATTGACCCGCTTGACAGCTATCTTACACCCTTCGCCCATAGAAAACGTTTAGGGCACTATTGGACAGCAATATAATTGTTTGAA
>NZ_ACLR01000151.1 GCF_000174775.1 Porphyromonas uenonis 60-3 | reverse complement strand
GTGTGGTTAGAGGGTTGGGGTAATCTGGTATGCGCATCTGCATCGGAGTCTTCTTGTTGAGGGCTCGATGAGGACGCGCTGTGTTATAGAGAGCAATCGTTTGCGAGAGGATCTCCCGAACTTGATCTATGGGCTTATCCTCGAAGTTGTAGAGCCAGTCGTTCTTGATGATTCCGTTAAGTCGCTCAGCCATAGCGTTGTGGAGAGGGTTGCCGGTCTGGGTAACGCTGGTTACGATGCCTAGGCTGGCCTCGTAGTCGGTCATCTGCTTGGAGACGTATTGACAGCCTCGGTCGCTATGGAAGATGAGTCCTTTGAGGTCAAAGCCATGCTTCTGGTAGAAGTCAACGGTCTGTTTTAGTGCGTTGTAGGGGCCCTCTGTGGAGAGCGTGGGCTGCAGGTCAAAGCCTGTGATGATGCGGCTATAAGCATCCATCGTCAGGGAGAGATATGCGAAGCCCCCTAAACACTTGACGTAGGTTATGTCTGATACGGTGAGCCGGCAAT
>NZ_ACLR01000152.1:0-2500 GCF_000174775.1 Porphyromonas uenonis 60-3 | reverse complement strand
CAAGTCGTCGTCACTCGTAGTCCCAGGCAGAGTTGAACTGCCGACCTCTACATTATCAGTGTAGCGCTCTAACCAACTGAGCTATAGGACTATCTAGTTCATCATACCTAAGCATGACCTAGGACGTATATCCTATCATGGGTTTATCGCTCTACACGTGGACGACGTCTCGAGACCGCTCTCTATCCCCTGCCTGCCTTACTGACCGACAGCCTCTGAGCGTTGCCTCAGGGTCGCTCTCGCTTCATCGATTCTCCATGTTATATGGATTTCATAACTAATACTCTATTCATCGTGTCGGCTACTATATATTGTAGCTCGCATTACCTACTGACGATCACTCATCCATGCCTCACTGCGTCTGACAGACTTGTAAGAAGAAATAGCACCAATCTTAGAGATAGGTCTTGATGAGATCTCAATCCTAAGGAATCGCTCCCTTAAGTATCTTAACCTCTCAAAGTCTTGTATCTCCAGAAAGGAGGTGTTCCAGCCGCACCTTCCGGTACGGCTACCTTGTTACGACTTAGCCCCAGTCACCAGTTTTACCCTCAAGCGCTCCTGTGACGGTCACGCTCTTCAGGTACCCCCGACTCCCATGGCTTGACGGGCGGTGTGTGCAAGGTCCGGGAACGTATTCACCGCGCCATGGCTGATGCGCGATTACTAGCGAATCCAGCTTCACAGAGTCGAGTTGCAGACTCCGATCCGAACTGGGATAGGGTTTATAGATTAGCTCTCTGTCGCCAGATGGCTGCTCGCTGTCCCTACCATTGTAACACGTGTGTCGCCCCGGATGTAAGGGCCGTGCTGATTTGACGTCATCCGCTCCTTCCTCTCGTCTTACGACGGCTGTCTCGATAGAGTCCTCGACTTAACTCGTTAGTAACTATCGACGCGGGTTGCGCTCGTTATGGCACTTAAGCCGACACCTCACGGCACGAGCTGACGACAACCATGCAGCACCTACATAGAAGCCCCGAAGGGAAGAGACCTCTCAGCCTCATGCATCTACATTTCAATCCCGGGTAAGGTTCCTCGCGTATCATCGAATTAAACCACATGTTCCTCCGCTTGTGCGGACCCCCGCCAATCTCTTTGAGTTTCACCGTTGCCGGCGTACTCCCCAGGTGGAATACTTATCGCTTTCGCTTAGACCCATACTGTCATATCGCATAGATCTAGTATTCATCGTTTACTGCGTGGACTACCAGGGTATCTAATCCTGTTTGATACCCACGCTTTCGTGCTTCAGTGTCAGTTGTAATGTAGTACGCTGCCTGCGCAATCGGAGTTCTGTGTGATATCTATGCATTTCACCGCTACACCACACGTTCCACGTACCTCCAGTACACTCTAGCTAGAGAGTTTCAAAGGCAAGACCATAGTTGAGCTATAGCTTTTCACCCCTGACTTCCCTTGCAACCTACGCACCCTTTAAACCCAATAATTCCGGATAACGCTCGCATCCTCCGTATTACCGCGGCTGCTGGCACGGAGTTAGCCGATGCTTATTCGTATGGTAACTGCAAACGTCTACACGTAGACGACTTTAATCCCATACAAAAGAAGTTTACAACCCTTGCGGGCAGTCTTCCTTCACGCGACTTGGCTGGTTCAGGCTCTCGCCCATTGACCAATATTCCTCACTGCTGCCTCCCGTAGGAGTTTGACCCGTATCTCAGTGTCAATGTGGGGGGTCAACCTCTCAGTCCCCCTATCCATCGTTGCCTTGGTAAGCCGTTACCTTACCAACTAGCTAATGGAACGCAGGCCTATCTCTTAGCGATTAATCTTTCCTCCTCTTCTCATGTGATCTAAGGAGAGTATGGTGTATTAGTCCGACTTTCATCGAGTTATTCACCACTAAGAGGTAAGTTGCATACGTGTTACTCACCCATTCGCCGGTCGCCGACGACGTATTGCTACATCTCGCTGCCCCTCGACTTGCATGTGTTAAGCCTATCGCTAGCGTTCATCCTGAGCCAGAGTCAAACTCTCCATTGTTAGTATTTTGTTTGTTTGTTCTCTGTGTTATAATACAAAACCCTTGTAGCCTGCGCTACTCTCAAGCCTTGTCTCTAAGATGATTATTGTGCTATTATGCTTATTGTCCTCGCAGTGTAGACCTAGATTTTGATTGTCTTAGGTATTGCTTGATCTAGAAACTCTCTAGACCACTACACTTTGATTGCTTAGTTATGAAATATATCAAAGATCGCTTCTATAATTCCCGTAAGCGTAGTCCTCGTTAGGAGCCTCAGCTCATGAGCTCTTCACGTGTGAAGAGCGAACTGCTTTTTCTTGCGGGTTGTGAGTGCAAAGGTACAACAAGTTTTTGAAACCACCAAATATTCGGAGAAGTTTTTTTTTCGAGAGCTTCATCGGAGCCAGAAACCCCTTTGAGAAACTCTGAAGCTACTGAAGGAAAGAAACCCTCAAAGCTACCTGCCGTACATCTCTCCAGAAACCGTGTCAGACACTTCCGACTAGTCGGATC
>NZ_ACLR01000153.1 GCF_000174775.1 Porphyromonas uenonis 60-3 | reverse complement strand
TAGGGGTGGTGTTCAGGTGGTCTTGGAAGCCGTGATTGACTACTCCTTTGGTCGTCTGGGGTGGACGCTTGCGCTTGCGACTTCTCAGCAGCATGTCGTTGGCTCCTAACACTTTGTAAAGCCAGTCTCGACCTACTTGAAAGGTTCCTTTGAAGTACTTGTTGGTACACTCCTGGAGGGTGTCTACGCCTGCCCTGGGGAGCCAACTGCGCACATACTGGCAATAGTGTAGGACGGAGGCTACTTTGACATCTTCGTCTTGCTCGGTGAAGGTGTGCTTGTAGTAGCCTTTGCGGCTGACTTCTAGCTGCTGACAAAGGTAGGTTATGGAGAGCTTTTGATCTCTCACTTTGGCCTGTTCAAGCTGTCTCACGGCTACAAATCGGTCTTTTTTTTAGATCAATGTGGTAGCGATTCAAGACCACTTCGAGTAGTGTTTTGTTGACCAAGGCCTTGCTCTCAGCCTGGAAGAGGGCTGCTTTGAGGCGAGCGTTTTCACGCTTGAGTTCTGCGTACTCTGGATCTACGTCTTTGTTCTTGTTTGTCTTGCTCATAGTG
>NZ_ACLR01000154.1 GCF_000174775.1 Porphyromonas uenonis 60-3 | reverse complement strand
AGCAGAAAAGCATGGTGTCGGTCTTGACTCCTCGACCAGCGTTCTTCTTGCTCCAAGAGACGAGGCTCCGGAACCCCTTAGGGTTGTTTTCTACAGTGGTGTAGGCGAGCTGCTGCTCGCTGTCTGATTCTGATTCGTAGCGAATCAGGGTAGCATCCAGTTTTTCTTTGGAAACGTCGATGCCGATAAAGTGATATTCCATAACTTTGTATCTGATTATTGATAAGGACCAGCTAGGCTACATTAGACTATTACTTTAATTAGGCTCTAGGCCTCACTTTCTAATGAGTCTCAAGTAGCTGAACTCCAGAGGGTCTATAACAGACCTTAGGCTCGAAGCCTCGTAGGGACGATAGATTACCCTCTGGTTGCTGTCCTTACCTCACTACAACAAAGGTAAGAACAACCCGTTCAACTGACCTAATCTCGGGTCGATTTCTTTTCACTCTGCAAAGTTAAAGTAGGGACGCACGGTCGTGCGTCCGTTGTCGAACGACGAGACGAGTAGCCCTGTGTAGGGACGCTCGGTGAGTATCTAGTGGGAGGGCGTCCGTACCCGTTAAAGATTACGATGACCAGTTTGTATGATGACTGGGTTATACGTCTCGCCTTGACACAACGGACGCTCGACCGAGCGGCCCTACAACCGTTACTCGTCTCGCTTTAACGAGAACGGACGCTCGACCGAGCGTCCCTACAACCGTTACTCGTCTCACTTTAACGGGGACGGACGCTCGACCGAGCGTCCCTACAACCGTTACTCGTCTTGAGCGCGTTTACAAAGGGCTATTCGTAAGATTTGCCGGAGCTTGTTTTTTTTCCCACCCTCGTAAGGAGCGGGGCTAGCTAGTGCGACTCTGTATGGCTGAGTAGGCTTGCTTGAGTAGCTCGAGGGTGTCACGTGCGGCCTCTTGCTGGGCGCGCTTCTTGCTACTACCGGCGCCTCGGCCTACGGGCTTGCCATCGAT
>NZ_ACLR01000155.1 GCF_000174775.1 Porphyromonas uenonis 60-3 | reverse complement strand
CTGGTGTTTCAATTCACGCACCCCGTGTGGGGTGCGACCGGATACTCCCGATATATCTAAGCTTGATGTGCGGTTTCAATTCACGCACCCCGTGTGGGGTGCGACTGTGGATAATTTGCTTGCTAAGGTCTCGCCGGTGAGTTTCAATTCACGCACCCCGTGTGGGGTGCGACTCCCGCTCTCGGGGGTTTGAACACTGCAAAGATAGAGTTTCAATTCACGCACCCCCGTGTGGGGTGCGACCCCACTACAAGCTGGGGCAGGCACTAAGATTTAAGTTTCAATTCACGCACCCCGTGTGGGGTGCGACTCTCGTGGTGATTTACACCCATCTGAGTACCTTGTTTCAATTCACGCACCCCGTGTGGGGTGCGACAATAAGTTAATCACTATTAACTAGATAACGAATATGTTTCAATTCACGCACCCCGTGTGGGGTGCGACGACTATGACACGAGATGGACTAAACACACTGAAGGTTTCAATTCACGCACCCCGTGTGGGGTGCGACAGCCTAAGAACGGATTCTGTCAGTTCTCAGAATTGTTTCAATTCACGCACCCCGTGTGGGGTGGCGACTTACTACATACTCTCACAAACCATTCTCTCACAGGTTTCAATTCACGCACCCCGTGTGGGGTGCGACCATGCAGCGCGTAATGCCCGCCTTGCCTCGGAGTTT
>NZ_ACLR01000156.1 GCF_000174775.1 Porphyromonas uenonis 60-3 | reverse complement strand
GTCCTCTTCCTGAAAAAAGTACACAGTTGGGGAGGTGTTACTGAGATGGTACTCGGGTTATTTTTGTTATTCCTGTGAGTGTACTCATCTGTTAGTTTTGCTCCTGCTGGGGTACACGACTTGTGGTCGTCTTTACTGCGGAGGTACACAAAGATAGCTCTTTGTTGGGAGTTGGGCGGCATGGGCTCGGAGTTTTGAGGCTCGGAGCTGTTGGTGAATCGTTCTTAGATATCTGGTTCTTAGGCGGTTGTGTGGTTAGAGGGTTGGGGTAATCTGGTATGAGCATCTGCATCGGAGTCTTCTTGTTGAGGGCTCGATGAGGACGCGCTGTGTTATAGAGAGCAATCGTTTGCGAGAGGATCTCCCGAACTTGATCTATGGGCTTATCCTCGAAGTTGTAGAGCCAGTCGTTCTTGATGATTCCGTTAAGTCGCTCAGCCATAGCGTTGTGGAGAGGGTTGCCGGTCTGGGTAACGCTGGTTACGATGCCTAGGCTGGCCTCGTAGTCGGTCATCTGCTTGGAGACGTATTGACAGCCTCGGTCGCTATGGAAGATGAGTCC
>NZ_ACLR01000157.1 GCF_000174775.1 Porphyromonas uenonis 60-3 | reverse complement strand
AGGTTACAAGCTCATAAGGATAGAGCGCTACAGCATGCGATAGGTTGTTGTGGATCATCACCTGGAAGGCCTTACCCTCGATACACTTACCCTTGTAGCTATCGATGGGACCAGCCTTGAGATCGCCCTCGGGACGATAACGGTAGGCGTAGATCTTACCACGCTCCTTGAGCTCCTTGAGGAACTCGGGTGCGAGCTCAGCGTGGAGTTCTTTAGGTACATAGCGTAGCGCATTCTGTAGTGCCACACGTGTTTGTGCAGGGGTCAAGCTATAGCCCCTATCAGGTGCTCGACGGATGCCCTCCTCAAAGGTGGGGTACTTGGGCAGCGTAGCATCAAGTGTAAACTTACAAGTTCTCTTCATATTTACTGGTTGCGATCTTAATTTCAAGTCCCACAAAGATACTAAAAACTCTCCGATACGTATACATGTCCCTTAGGGTATAATAGAAATTAGAAGATAGAGATTAGAAGATAGAGATTAGAAGTTAGTTCTTGGGAGCACTGCTCTAAGACGCAATAAGAGAAGCGAGCTGTCTAGTCTCTGAGTACTAGACGGCTCGCTTTATGTGTCTCTTGCCTCAAGGAGTATAGCATCTA
>NZ_ACLR01000158.1 GCF_000174775.1 Porphyromonas uenonis 60-3 | reverse complement strand
CTGCGTGCATACCGACAACTGATAAATCTCTAATACCTCTCAGCTATGAAAGAAAAGTCTTTTCAATTTCGATCCTCGTGGTATGAGGCAATTACCCAGTTACCAGACAGCAGTCAAGGAGTTGCTTACTCTCTAATTATGGGTTACGCTTTAAAGGGTTTAGAGCCTGACTTAGCTACGGTACCAGCCTTAGTTCAGGGCGTTTTCCTCGTTGTCCGAGAGCAGATTGATGCAGATGCACACAGACAGGCGGAAATCTCCTCTATACGCAAGACTTGTGGTAAGCTAGGCGGTCGCCCTCGCAAGAGCGAGCAGGGCGCAAAGGCTTCCACTACAACCCCTAATAAAGGAGTTACGACAAATCAACTTTGGACGGTGGTCAGAAGCTAAATAACCAAAAGGTTTATTTGGTTTCTTCCTCTCCCAAAGCAGGTGAAAAGCAAAAGGTTTATTTGCTTCAGAAAACCAAGTGCTGATGTAGAGCAAAGTACTGCTAATCCTCTTAGCTCTTCTTCCACCACTCAGGAGGAAAAAGCAAAAGGTTTTGCCTCTTTCCCCCCTTCGTCCCCCTTTTCTCTTTCCCCTGTAACCCCTAACTCTATACCCCCTATAATCCCCCAATCTCGTCATCTTCGCTTCGCTCAGATGACCCAGCTCCAGCCCCGTGCGCGTGAGGCAAAATTTTTGGGAGCCTATGATGGGCAATTAAGCCTGACGGACGTATCACCCCATAAAGGCTTAAGGGAGCAGGAGGCTCTCGCCTTCGTAGATTACTTCAATAGCAAGCTAGCAACAAAGCAAGCTAACATACCAGCGTTGCGCTCTCTGCAAGGAAGTCGTCTAGCTGAACTAAATGCCCGCCTTCGAGAGTATGGCGCAGATGCCCTGCTGGAGGCTGTTGACAATCTCGTG
>NZ_ACLR01000159.1 GCF_000174775.1 Porphyromonas uenonis 60-3 | reverse complement strand
TAGCCGTGAGACAGCTTGAATCCGCCCAAGTGAGAGATCAAAGCTCTCCATAACCTACCTTTGTCAGCAGCTAGAAGTCAGCCGCAAAGGCTACTACAAGCACACCTTCACCGAGCAAGACGAAGATGTCAAAGTAGCCTCCGTCCTACACTATTGCCAGTATGTGCGCAGTTGGCTCCCCAGGGCAGGCGTAGACACCCTCCAGGAGTGTACCAACAAGTACTTCAAAGGAACCTTCCAAGTAGGTCGAGACTGGCTCTACAAAGTGTTAGGAGCCAACGATATGCTACTGAGAAGTCGCAGACGCAAGCGTCCGCCTCAGACAACCAAGGGCGTGGTCAATCACGGCTTCCAAGACCACCTGAACACCACCCCTAAGTACATCGCCACCGACCATTGCCGGCTCACCGTATCAGACATAACCTACGTCAAGTGTTTAGGGGGCTTCGCATATCTCTCCCTGACGATGGATGCTTATAGCCGCATCATCACCGGCTTTG
>NZ_ACLR01000160.1 GCF_000174775.1 Porphyromonas uenonis 60-3 | reverse complement strand
ATTAGGCGTTGGCTGACAGGGCTGGTGCATCATAATCAGCTCTTCTTTGATGACCTTCGAGTAATATATGGCTAAATCCTCACTACAAAGCAATCTCGAGCCACTCTATAGCTACTCCTGCATCTCGACTGATTTCAATCTCTCCTGAGCAAATCGGGAAGCTTCACGGAGCAAATAAAAATTCCCCACGGAGCCGGGAAATAAAAGTTCGGAAGAATGAAATGAAACTTCGGAAGAAGCAAATCAAAGTTCGGAAGATTTTTTTTATTCCTCCGTGGAGATTCGTCGATTTCCACTGAGGAATTGCTCAATTTCCTTGATAGTGTCGTCGATGACCTCATCCTAAATAATGCGTCAGTCCAATAGTGTCCTAAACGTTTTGACAGCAAGTGTCAGGGGACGATTGACCCGCTTGACAGCTATCTTACACCCTTCGCCCATAGAAAACGTTTAGGGCACTATTGGACAGCAATATAATTGTTTGAATTATAGCAATGTACAAGTACTCTAAACAGACTCTCTACGTACTCTTGGCTACAATTATTTTTTTGCGAGAAAAAAGTGTAGCCAGATTGTAGCCATTGTAGCGTATTTTGGGCGTTTCGGCTATCTCTGTAACTACTCTGAAGAGGTAGAGGTCTATAAAACAAAAGTATCGTAATTCGTTGGAATTACGATACTTATACTTTTCCAGTAGTGCTCTCTGGCGGTACTGCCAGAGTACTTAAAGCGGAGAGGGAGGGATTCGAACCCCCGGACCCGTGAAGGTCAACGGTTTTCAAGACCGCCGCGATCGACCACTCTGCCACCTCTCCTTGCTTGCCGGCTGAAGGGATATCCTCCGTCTGTAAGCACGCATCTCAATCAATGCGTTTGCAAAGATACGACATTTTCCCCAATAAACAAGCCTCCAGGCGTCAGCTTTTCCTCAATAAAGAGGTGGAGGCTATGGGATACTAGATAGCTGCTAGTCCTGAGAAGCCCATGAAGGCCATCGCTAGGATGCCAGCGGTGATGAGGGCGATGGGGGTGCCTTTCATAGCGCGTGGTGTGCTACCCGTCTTGGCTAGTTGCTCGCGGATACCAGCGAAGATGACCATGGCGAGGAGGAAGCCGATACCGATGGAGACGGCATAGACGAGTGACTCAGCGTAGGTGAACTCCTTCTGGATGACGAGAATAGCGACACCGAGTACACAGCAGTTTGTCGTGATCAGCGGAAGGAAGACACCGAGCGCCTGATAGAGTGCAGGGGAGATCTTCTTGATGATCATCTCGATCATCTGCACGAGTGTAGCGATGACGAGAATGAAGGCGATGGTCTGCAGGAATTCGAGTCCTATGGGAACTAATATATAGGTCTGTACGAGCCAGGTAACCATCGTCGCTAGGAGCAAGACGAAGGTGACGGCGGCTCCCATGCCTGTGGCGGTGGAGACCTTCTTAGATACGCCTAGGAAGGGGCAGATGCCGAGGAACTGGGAGAGGACTACGTTGTTGACAAAGACTGCAACGATGAATATGATAATAAATTCCATAGTAGTAAGTGTCTGTGTGATGAGCTGTGGCTAGGGACTAGCCGTTACGTCTCATGGGTTTGACCTATCGCTTCTTGGTGACAGCGTGATAGATGCCGATGAGTAGTCCTAGAGCGATGAAGGCTCCTGGAGGGAGTACGAAGAGTAGTGCGGAGAAGTCGCCTGGGTAAGCTCTCATACCAAAGAATGTACCTCCACCGAGCATCTCGCGAACGGTAGCTAGGAGAGTTAGTCCGATGGTGAAGCCTAGTCCGATGCCGACACCGTCGAAGAGGGATATGCCGACGCTACTCTTGGATGCGGTGGACTCGGCACGTCCGAGGACGATACAGTTGACCACGATGAGCGGTATGAAGATACCTAAGCTCTGATCGAGGGCTGGCATGTAAGCCTTGATGACCATCTGCAGTACGGTGACGAAGCCTGCGATGACGACGATAAAGGCTGGGATACGTACGGCATCGGGTATGAGTCGCTTCAGGAGGGAGATCATCACGTTGGAGCAGATGAGCACGAAGGTGGTAGCTAGTCCCATGCTGAGTCCATTGATGGCTGACGTGGTGGTCGCCAAGGTAGGACACATACCGAGGAGAAGCACGAAGGTGGGGTTCTCCGTAATGATACCATTGGTAATTGTCTTGATATACTTATTCATGGTCGTGCATTACTTAGTTGATTCGTTGGCATTAGCCTCAAAGATGCGCTGTGCACGGGCGATGCCCTGGAGGATAGCTCGCGAAGAGACCGTAGAGCCTGAGACTGCGTCTATAGATCCGCCGTCCTTACTTAGCTTAAGGCTAGCGGGAGTGACCTTCTTGCCGATGAGGGACTTCTTCGAGGGCTTGGTGGTAGCGGGGTCTTGGTTGCCCCCGAACTCTTTACTAATAGAGATGAGCTTGCCCGTATCCTCGGCATCAGCGATGGCAAAGGCCGTGAGCGCGCCACTATTGTCAAAGCAGACAAGCATCGGGAGGCGACGTCCATTGTAGTCATCGCCACTGGAGGTGACTACGAGCAGACCTGCCGTCTTGCTCATATCGTTGGTGCCGTAGTTCTGGGTTAGCCAAGGCGTGCCGTCGTCAGCGGCACCGTTTTTCTCCTTATCCACTAGACGATAGGCGGGGAGTAGCGTATTGAAGAGGCTGTCAATGACCTCTCGCTCGGGGAGCTCGCAGTTGCTCTCGGCGGGCTGTGCCACGGGAGCACCCTCGCCGATGACGCTCTGATAGACTCGGTAAGCGCGCTCGATGGCATCAATGAAGGCTCTACTGGAGATGGTCGCAGCGGTGATGGCATCGACCTTACCTCCATCCTTGGAGACCTTGAGTGGCGAAGCTTGGCTCATATCAAGTCCGCGAACGTCACGGATGAGGTCAGCACTGGGTGCGGGAGAGGTGAACCACTCCTGTATCTTAGCACCTAGTCCGGGGGTCTCCTCGTGCTTGAGCACCTTGAAGCCGACGATCTGGCTCTTCATATCAAAGCCTACCATAATATCTATGTGACCAGCGAAACCCTTATCTGTATAGGTCTCGATGGCGTAGCCTACGGGCTGACCACCCTGCGTGGCGGGATAGACGGTGATGGGGTCTTCGCCCTCGAGCGTGACGGTGTCTCGCTCTTCGTAAGGGTTGTTGTCAAAGGCAGGGACGATCTCTTTGATTGCCTCGACCTTAGCTTTCGTCTCGGCCTGTGCGATGGTATCTTTTGTCGCCACATTGACCAGGGCTAGGATACCAGCGATGATCAGACAGATGATCCCGAGTGAGAGGATCATGTTGGGGAGTGTAGAGGGTAGCTTCTTCATCTTTTAGCCTCCTTTCTAGATTTGACCACATGACCGAAGTGACGTGGCTTGATGTAGGTGTTGAGTAGTGGGGTGAGCGCATTCATGATGAGGATGGCAAAGGACATACCCTCAGGGTAAGAGCCCCACAAGCGAATGATGACGGTGAGCAGTCCGATCATACAGCCGTAGATGAGCTGCGCACGGTGCGAGATGGGCGAGGTGACGTAGTCGGTCGCCATAAAGACTGCACCAAAGAGTAGACCACCAGTCAGTAGGTGGAAGAAGGGACTGGCGTACATCGCTGGGTTGTAGAGGTGCATGATACCACTCAGGACGAATGCGGAGACGATGATAGCCACGGGCGTGTGCCAGGTGATGATGCGTCGGATGAGCATATAGGCCAAGCCGATGAGGATGGCGATGGCACTCACCTCACCCATGGAGGAGAAGTTGAAGCCGACAAGGAGCTGCAGCGAGTCGGGGAGCTTGTCGATGGCTCCTGACTTGAGGATGCCTAGAGGCGTCGCTCCTGTGACGGCATCGGCAGCTTGCTCAGCCAGGCGAGCGGGGAGCTTCCAGGTGGTCATCTGCGCAGGATAGGAGATGAGGAGGAAGACACGCCCGACGAGTGCGGGGTTGAATATGTTGTTGCCCAGACCTCCAAAGGCCATTTTGCCAATGCCGATAGCGACGACACCACCCAAGAGGACGAGCCACCAGGGGAGCGAGGCGGGGAGATTGAAGGCTAGGATGACGCCCGTCAGCAGTGCCGAGCCGTCCAGCAGACGACAGGGGCGATGCAGGAAGAATCGGGTGATAACCCACTCCGTGAGCATACAGGAGGCTACGGAGATGGCGGTGATCAGTAGAGCGTCTGTCCTAAACTGGTAGAGCATGACGAGGAATGCTGGTATCAAAGCAATCAGCACCCCATACATATTCTTGCTAATGGTGTCACCGCTATGGATATGCGGTGAGGGTGATACGAGGACTTGTTGTGCCATAAGCTATATATCGTAGTCGATGATGAGGATCGGTGATCTATCTCAGTGTGTATTACTTCTTGCGGGCTCGCATGATACCCATGACGGTCTGCTTGCCCACACGTATGTAGTCGAGGAGCGGACGACCTGCTGGACAGGTATAGCTACAAGAGCCGCACTCGATGCAGTCAACGATGTAGTTGTGCTCGGAGGTCTCCCAATCCTTGAAGATGGTGTCGCGCATGAGGAAGGCAGGGTTGAGACCCATAGGGCAGACCGACACGCACTTGCCACAGCGTATACAGTCCTGCATCTGAGGACGTGTCGACTCCTTGGCCGTGAGGATGAGTAGTCCTGACGAACCTTTGGCAACGGGGACAGCGGTATTTACGAGTGCTCGACCCGATCATAGGACCACCGCCGATGATTTTGCCTGGCTCCTCAGCATAGCCTCCCGCAGCGTCGATGAGCGTCTGCATAGAGGTGCCGATACGCGCCTTAAAGTTGGAGGGATGCATGATAGCTCGTCCCGTGACGGTGATGATACGCTCGATGAGTGGCTTGTGCTTCATGACCGCCTCGTAGATGGCAAAGGTCGTTCCGACGTTCTGTACGATGGCTCCTGTGGAGATAGGCAGTGCGCCCGAGGCGACCTGCTTGCGAATGAGCGCATCGATGAGTTGCTTCTCACCACCTTGCGGGTAACGCTTCTTGAGCGGTACGACGGAGATGCTTTGACCTTCGGGCAGGAACTCCTTAGCTCGCTCCGCTGCGTCACGCATGATGCGGATAGCGTCTGGCTTATTGACCTCAATGCCAATGAGCGTACGGGGAGCGTTAGCAGCCTTCATGATGATGGCGCAGCCTACCATGATCTCCATCGCCTTGACACGCATGAGCGCATCGTCGCTAGTCAGATAAGGCTCACACTCGACAGCGTTGATGATGACGTAGTCAGCGCTTTGACCAGGAGGAGGCGAGAGCTTGACATGCGTTGGGAAGGTCGCGCCGCCCATACCGACGATACCCATCTCAGCGATGCGATCGATGATCTGCTTGGCGTCTAGATCGGTCTCAGTGACGAGCGTATCGGTCTGGTCGATGTACTCCTCCCACTCATCGTCCTCGACCTTGATAAAAATGGCGGGCTTCTTAAAGCCGCTGGCATCCATGATCTGGTCCACCTTGGTGACCGTGCCAGAGACGGAAGAGTGAATGTTTGCCGAGACAAAGCCTCCTGCCTTGCCAAGGAGCGTACCCACACGCACCTTGTCGCCCTTGTTGACGACCGCAGTGGCAGGCGCTCCGATATGCTGTGCTAATGTGATGACCACCTCGTCTGGAGGAGCGACCACGGTGATAGGTACCCCTGCGCTGATCTTATGGTCGTGAGGATGGATGCCCCCTATTCTAAATGTCTTTGCCATAGCTTCGTATTAATCTTTCTGAGGTACAGATGCTGTTGAAGAGGTCTCAGCTGCAGGTGCTGCAGGTTCAGCCTTAGCAGGCTCAACCTTAGCGGGCTCAGCCTTAGCAGGCGCTGGCTTTTCGGCAGGTGCTGGCTTTGCAGCGGGTTCCTTGCGTGGCGGAAGGTTGACCTCGTGGATAGCTCCCGTCGGGCACTCGGCCGCACACTTGCGACAGAGACGACACTTCTGATGGTCTATGTAAGCCAAGTTATTCTCAAACGTGATCGCCTCAAACGGGCAGACCTTAAAGCACTTGCTACATCCGATACAAGCATTCGCACAAGCCTTACGAGCCACGCCGCCCTTGTCCTTGTTGACACAGCTGACGTAGAGGCGACGACCCTTGGGTCCCTTCTTGCGAAGCTCGATGATCATCTTCGGACAAGCCTTGACACAAGCTCCGCAGGCGGTACACTTATCCTCGTCCACCTCGGGAAGCCCCGTCTCGGGATTCATATGGATCGCATCAAAGTCGCACACAGCGACGCAGTCGCCATTGCCTAGACAGCCGTAGCTACAGCCCGTCTCGCCACTGTAAAGCGTTGATTCGATCTTACAGCTACGAGCTCCTATATAAGTATTCGTCCGAGGACGCGCCTCGCAGGTACCATTGCAGCGTACGACCGCCACGAGTGGATCGCTCTTAGCGACGCTCTGACCGAGTATCTCTGCAACCTTCGTCATGACGGGCTCTCCGCCCACGGGGCACCAGAGACCTTCGAGCGTGGAAGCCTCGCAACAAGCCTTCGCAAAGCCCGCGCAACCTGGGTGACCGCAGCCACCGCAGTTCGCCTGTGGTAAGACCTCAGCGACCTCACCGATGCGGGGGTCTTCTTTTACTTCAAACTTCTTGGAGGTGATAAAGAGTAGGATGGCACTCACTAGCGCTATCACTACGAGGACAAGGATGGTGAATAGTATTGTCATAGAAGTGTGTATGAACTTACTTTTTTCTCACGGTAAAGGTAAATGTGCGCTCAAACCGGTCGCGTAAGAGCCATAGCAGGAGCATATACGCAGCTGCTACACCCAATGCGATCAGTATCTGAGCCAGCGTACCTACCTCTAGGTAGCTGAGGAGGATAGTTACAGCAATGATGAGTAGCGTAGGGACAACCATCGTGAGGAGTACTGCACGCATCCCCAGCGAGCTCCGCATCTCTAGAGAGACTTGGTCACCGAGAGCTATATCGCTGGGTAGCTGCGAGCGGTCGAGCGTGATCGTCTCTAGACGACTCTCCGAAGCGTGGCAATGCCCCGCCACCTCGCAGTGACTACACGCTGATGGACGTAGTACTGTGAGACTCACCTCACTGCCTTTGATGGCCGTTATAGTGGCACTTCGCTCTATACACTCAGGCTGCATCGATACTTTTAGGTTGCTCTGTAACAACCTTCGCAATCGCAAAGGTAGCAATAAATAATTAGTCTTAGTACGGTATCGGGGAACAAATTTCTCCCGAGCCCCCCTACTTAGCGTGTGCCTTGCGCTCGTTATCAGGCAGTTTTACCGCCCTTCGCAAAAGGTTGCGATAGCCTCCTGAAGCTTCGCATTATCTGCTGCATCACGAGCAGTGATACGGATCATCTCGCCCTTGACTCCTCGCTGCGTGGTCGCATCGTAGACTGCAATGTTGTGCTCCTCTAGCAGATACTTGATGAGTTCAGCTGCCGTAGCGCAGTGTATCTGTACGAGGAAGAACGGCGCATCGCTCGGCATCACCTCGATACCGTCTATCTGGCGCAGCTTAGTCTCCAGCTCGAGCGCGTTGCGCTGCCACTTGCGTATCGGTAGGGTAAACTGTGCGGGGTGGATCAAGATATACTTCGCCACCTCGACCGCCATCGTACTGACCGACCACGGGTCGATCACCTTCTGGATCTCCTTGACGACCTTCTTGTCGGCCGTCACATAGCCGATGCGCAGACCTGGCAGGCCGTACGTCTGTGTGAACGAACTGACGAAGATAATGTTGGGATGGCTCTTCACATCGCTCAGCGTAAGCGTCGGCTGCGTCGTAAAGGTCGCATAGGACTGGTCTACGATGAAGGAGACCTGTGGGTGTGCCTTGATAAGCTCCAGTAGCTCAGCCCGTGAGCGAAAGCGTCCCGTCGAGCTATTGGGCGAGCAGATCCAGCAAAACTCCTCTCCCTCGAGCTGGATCTCCTGCGTCTCCACATCCTCAGGAATATAGGTCAGTTGCCAACCATAGCGCTTGGCCGCCAGCTCATAGTGCTGATACGAAGGCACCAAGATAGCACCACGCCGCCCCGCAAAAGCCTCCGCAATCGTGTAGAAGCCAGCCGTACGACCTGGCGTGATGACGATATTGTCCGCATGTAGACCATTACGCTTAGCGATCATCGTGCGGAGCGTCTTGTAGTCTGGCTCAGGATAGTAGCGCATCATCTCGACCATCCGGTCATTGAGGTGCTCAGCAAGCTTCGTCAGCTCGGGGGCAAACCATGAGGCAGTGTCAAACTGTAGGGGTGGACAGACCGTATTTGTCGTCTGGGTGGGATTCTTCTTGATCATAAACTACGCTTGTTTAGACAGCTATGAATGTTATTTCTTAGATACTTTGTTCTGTAAGTACTCAGCAAAAGAGACTAGCTCTGGCGTATGCAGCGCCTCGTAGAGCTCCTCCTTATTATATAGTGGTCTCTCGCTAGTCTCCCCCGCATGGAGTAGGAGCTTGTAGCAGAGGACACGCAGACAGCGATCCTGGATCGTCTCCGCTGAGAGCGTACCCGCACGATAAGCCGAGAGGAGCTCCTTGTAGCTCGCTAGCGGATCTAGGGGACCTAGGAGCAGATCGTTGCCCGCTAGGATGGCAGCCACTGATATAGGCAAACCCTCCGCACGCTGCACCCCTCGCATCTCTAGCCCATCAGTAAAGATGAGACCTTTGAAGCCCAACTGCTCACGCAGTAGCCCCGTCACGACAGCGTGGCTCAGTGAAGTGGGACAAGTCACATCAGGCTCCAGTGCTGGCACCGAGAGATGCGCTACCATGATCCCCCCGAGTCCAGCCTCTATGTAAGCGCGAAAGGGGGCTAGCTCCACCCGTTCGAGCTCCTCTAGACTACCCGACACAGTGGGAAGAGTCTTGTGCGAATCCTTGTCCGTATTGCCATGCCCCGGGAAGTGCTTAGCGACCGACAGCACCCCGCCATCCTCCAGCCCTCTCGCTAAGGCTAAGCCATGCGAGATGACAATGTCCGGCGTAGCGCCTAGGCTGCGGGTGCCGATGACTGGGTTCTTCGGATTATTATTGACATCCAGCACTGGCGCAAAGCTCACGTGAATGCCCATCACACGGCACTGCTCCGCCATATGTTGTCCGAGCGTGTACATCTCCTCAGGTGTGCAGTGGTCGGCCAGCAGCTTCATACGCGGATAGCGTATAGTCCCCTGCAGACGCATCGCCAGCCCCCACTCCGCATCAGCCGTGATCAGTAGCGGGATGCGAGAGCGCTCCTGAAGAAGGTGCGTAAGCCGATATTGATCGTAAGGCTCCCCCTTGCGAAAGAGGATACCCCCAGGATGAATCTGGTCTATGAGTCGCAGATAGCGGTCACGCGAAGCCGAGTCATAGCGAGGCTCCCAAATTGGGATGATCAATTGACCGATCTTCTCCTCGATGGTGAGCGTGCTAAGCCAGTCACTAGCCATACGAACCAGCGAGTCCGAGACGCGCTCGCTCATCGGCACAAGGTGCGTAGGCAACTGCTGTGCAGTGGTACTCCCACCCGCACAACTAACCAATAACCCCAGCGACATACCGACCACAGCAAGGCGTCTCATCAGCCCCCTGCCTCGTAACACTTCACCGAGCGAAACGAACCAACGCTCTAACCGCTTCGTATACTTCATACTGCAAAGATAAGCTTATCTCCGCAAAGGCACACACATTTGACTAGAGGTTAGAGATTAGAGGTTAGAAGATAGAGATTAGACGTTAGGCGAGTAATGGTGTAGGGAGGTACGGATGTGTCTGGCGGGAGGGCGTCCGTTCCCGTTAAAGCTATGGCGCTGTAACCTGGAACACAACGGACGCTCGACCGTATGTCCCTACATGGGGCTAGACGTTCCGGTTTGCTTGACTAGGACCACACGGTGAGTGTCTAGATATGGTTTGAGGTGAGACTAGCGAAGCTTGGGCAATAGATTGTCTAGCATAACGGATGAAGAAACAGAAGGCTCTGTCGTCTACCCTAGACGACAGAGCCTTCTGTCTCGTTGTGATGACCTATCAATGCGTGAGTAGATACCGTTGCTCTCTACGCTAGGTCCGTTTACTTGCTGTCCTTATTTCTTGACGACACCTTTGACATCTTTTGGACCTGCTATAAGCTCCTTGTCCTTCTCGAAGTTTGGTGCGTATTTGCCATCAGGGAGGTCAGAAAGTATAAACATATTGGCACGTCTTGCCCCGATGACGTTGTCTGAGAGAGCTGTAGACACAGCGCTTACGACTAGATCTAATAGGGCAATATTTGTCTTAACCTTAGCAGAGCAGTCAACCGTAACATCTGCGCTTCTCTGGAATAGGACCTTATTGTCTTTCGTGGATTTGAGTATATACTCGATCTCCACCTCTATCTGGGCTAATAGATCTATCTTGCGCCATTTTTTGATTATGGTAAAGAGCGCAGCGTCAGCCGTGTAGACTTGGTTAAACGGCTTGAGAGACCCGTCTATAAAGACTTCTGCATCGTCAGCACTCTCACTTTGCAGTAGTTCCTGAGAGAGTATAGGGGAGAATACGTAGTAGCCTTTCTCTACGAGAGGGTGGTATAGAGAGGCATATACAGCTTCTTTTGCCTCGACCTTGTTTGTCTTGTTGATCGGAGGCATTACGAGGATGCTTAGAGGCTTCTGACTGTATAGCTCAGCATAAGCCTGGCCCTTGGAGACGGGATTAGATACACCACAAGATGTAAGTAGCCCCATGAGACCCATGAAGAGTCCTAGAGCTAAAGCCTTATAGTAGGTTTTCATTTTTCAAACTGCTTAATGATACGTGAGATAAAGACTGCGCTCTCTGGGTAGAGCTCGATCTCTTTTTTGAGCATTGCCAAGCCTTCTTCTTTCTTATCTGACTTGAGAAGTAGATACCCATATTCAGCACAGATGCCAGGCTGGACAGTTTTTCTTACACCGTTGGGCGTGTTAATTAGTTTTTCATACGTCTTTATGAGCTTCGCTTCGCTCTCAGGAGTACGTTTTTTAGTAAACTCATGGATCTGGTTGTCATATCCATACCACGAGTAGAGCGAGGTCGTCCCACAGCTAGTGAGCGTAAGCATGGAGATCAGACCAAGTAGGCTGATGAAGTAGTTCCTTTTCATATTGTATGGAGGATATTGTTTCAGTGCAGTTCAATGATCTTTGTTTTCCTCGTAGACAAGAAGATCTTGGAGTTGTACAGGACGTTTCCTTTTTTGTCTACTACTCGGATGCTGTAAGAGCCTGGCTTGAGATATAGATGTGGCTGGCTGCTCGCAGCTTTTCTCTTGGAGAGGACGGTCACACTCTCAGGTGACTTGTTATTGACAAACACCTGGACTGTGGTCTGTGCCAGGGCAGAGTTGTCACTCACTACCTTGACAAAGCCCTCATCAGTAAGTCCTCCTGTGGACTCACTGACAGTACCGCAGGCTACTAATAGTAGTGCGACTAAAGAGCCTAGCAGTACGCTACAAATTGTGTTTCGTGTCATAGTTCTATTTTATTTCTTGTATATAGTACTGAGACAAGTCTGAGGGATCTATATCTCCCTCTACGATATCTACTAGAGAGAACTCAGTCATCGGTGTTTCCCCAAGGGTCATAGTTATGACTAGGGCACCCACCTTCTTGCCTGGTAGCTCTATGAAGCCACCCGTTTGAGGGTTTTTTACCTTTTTGCCTTTTGAGTAGATGTCAAATCGGTCTCCGACGGAGAGCCCTTGCGAAGCTCCTCCAGCGATGATGGTACCATCTTGATCCATCGAAATGAGGTAGGTGCGCCAAGGCTTGTCTGAGCACTTGTTGATAATATTCTCTACTAGCTGGTCTATTGCGGCTGAGATGGCTTTGTCTCCCAGCGAAGCGTCATAACCACTAGTTCCGCCTAGGCCGAGAGTACTTTTGCTGACATTGTTTGCATATCCCTTTGCCTCCTCAGAGTAGGTTGCGATACCTGTTGCGACGTCTACTAGACGGAGGTTGACCGCAGCTTCGACTTGTTGCGTCTTTTCTGCTGTAAACAAGCTCGTCTGACCAGTAGTCTTACGACCAAACTCGGTCACCGACCCCAGGATTACATAGTCTGCTTTGATAGAGCCTTCACTAGTCCCGTCGGTGACTTCTTGTGCTACCGCCTCAGCATCCGATCGCTCTAGGAGTATAAACTTCCCAGAAGCGACTAGCTTAGCGGCCAAGATATCCTGTGCCTGCTTTGCTATAGGGTCATTCTCTCGGTCATAAAAAATACCCTTACCATACTGAGTCTCATTGGAGAATCGCCCGATAGCTACTTTCCACTTGAGACTCTTACCCGTCTCTTGACCCTGCGCCGACTGACCGAAGGTGCAGGTGACGATCACTGCTGTGAGGAGTGTAAACCAAAGATGAGCTGTTTTCATAAAAAGAAGTTGTTTTACATACCAAAGATACAAAAAAACTCAACTTCGCAAATCAATTAACCCGATGTAGCGACACTCGTCAATGCGAGCTGCATATCACCCCCTCGGTAGGAAATCAGAAATCTCTAGTGAGGAAACGAAATTTCCCCACGGAGGGCCGAAATAAAAGTTCGGAAGAATGAAATGAAACTTCGGAAGAAGCAAATCAAAGTTCCGAAGAATTTTTTCGTTGCTCCGTGGAGGATTGCCGTTTTCTACCGAGGCAATTTCGATTTCCTCGGATGTGTGGTGTCAGGTACCTCGGAGTGCGTCGGAGTGCCTCGGACGAGTAACTCCGTGTAGCGACGCACGGGAGTGTCTAGTGGGAGGGCGTCCGTTGTAGAACGACATGACGTGTAACTCAGTAATCTTTAACGGGACCGGAGGCACGATCGTGCGTTTCTACAACCGTTACACGTCAAAGTCGCTACTTGTGTGATCGGAAGCATCGGAGCCAAGGGACGAAAAAAAGGGGAGCAGGACGATGAGTCCTACTCCCCTGGCTATGGATGGAGGTTGGTGATTGATGTGTGTGCTCTACAAGAGGTCGTTGCCGATGTCGTGGCGGTAGTTCTTGCCCTCGTAGAGTGTCTGCGTGGCGGTGCGATAGCACGCCTTCTGAGCCTCCTGGATGGTGGTGCCGCGTGCCGTGATGGCGAGGACGCGTCCACCGTTGGTGACGACGTGACCCTCTTCGTCGAGTGTTGTGCCTGAGTGGTAGATGCGTATACCCTCGACTGGCTCTGGGAGCTGGATCGGGAAGCCCTTGTCGTAGTGCCCTGGGTACCCCTTGGAGACGAGGACGAGCGTCATGGCTACCTCGGGAGAGATCTCTAGGTTGTACTGGGCTACCTGACCTGTCGCCATAGCGATGAGTAGCTCGAGGAAGTCGCTCTCGATGCGTGGCAGTACGACCTCGGTCTCGGGGTCGCCTAGACGGCAGTTGTACTCGATGACGTAGGGATCGCCTGCGACATTCATGAGTCCGATGAAGAGGAAGCCGACGTACTGTATGCCTTCCTCTTGCAAGCCCTCTAGCGTGGGGCGAATGATGCGCTCCTCGACACGCTGCATGAAGGCTTCATCGGCAAAAGGCACGGGACTGACGGCTCCCATGCCGCCAGTATTGGGACCCGTGTCGCCATCGCCAACACGCTTGTAGTCCTTGGCAACGGGCAGGACGCAGTAGTCGGTACCATCGGTGGCGACGAAGACGGAGCACTCGATGCCTTCGAGAAATTCCTCAATGACGATGCGCTGACCACGACTACCAAACATACCGCTGAAGAGTTGACCTAGTCCCTGCTCCGCCTCCTCACGGTCTTGGCAGATGAGGACTCCCTTGCCGGCTGCTAGGCCATCGGCCTTGAGTACGAAGGGAGCGGAGAGTTGATCGAGAAACTCCTCGGCCTCCTCCATGTCTTGAGGACCGAAGGTCTCGTAGCTAGCTGTCGGTATGCCGTGACGACGCATGAACTCTTTGCTGTATTCCTTGCTGCCCTCTAGGTGGGCGCCAGCTTTGTCGGGACCGACGATGAGTAGGTCGGGATGGCGGGCATCCTCCTGCAGGTAGTCAACGAGCCCGTCAACGAGCGGAGCCTCGGGTCCACAGACGAGGAGGGTGACCCCGTGGGTGGCGATGAACTGGCTGACCGCCTCATGCTTGGCGGGATTGAGGTCAGGAACATTGATGCCGTAAGCAGCAGTCCCGGCATTGCCTGGAGCTATGTAGAGCTTCCTGAGTAGCTTGCTCTCAGCTATGGCAGCCGCCATGGCGCACTCACGACCACCGCTACCGAGGAGGAGGACGGTCTGAGGAGCTTTTACCATTTCGATCTTAGCGAACTTCATAAATTCAGCGTCTGTAGACTTCTTTTCGTCTTGCTTTGTGTTGGGATAGATAAGGCTCATAGGTGCTCTAGGAAGTAACGGGTTATGACATAGTTGAGGTGCACACGATCGGGTCCGATGACGTTGTGCTTGTGGCCTGGGTAGTAGTAAAGGTCGGGGTAGGTCTTGGCATCTACGCACGCCTTGACAAAGGCCTGGGCGTGCTGCCAGACGACGACATTGTCGGAGGTGCCGTGGATGAGGAGGAGACGCCCCTTGAGGTCTTTGGCACGCTCGATGAGGTTGTTCTTTTGATAGCCCTCGGGATTGTCCTGGGGAGCGTCGTTGTAGCGCTCGCCATACATGATCTCGTAGCGAGACCAGTCCATGACGGGACCGCCAGCGACACCGACCTTAAAGGTCTCGGGATGGGTGAGTATGAGGTTGGTAGTCATGAAGCCTCCGAAGCTCCAGCCGTACACGCCGATGCGATTGCGATCGACATAGGGGAGGCTCTTGAGGTACTCGACACCTTTCATCTGATCGGCCATCTCAGCGGTACCGACCTGACGATGGATGACCTGCTCGAAAGCTGCGCCTCGCTGAGCGCTACCGCGGTTGTCCAGCGTAAAGATGATATACCCCTGCTGAGCCATGTAAAGATCCCAGCCCGAAGCGCCCCACTGTGGTGTATTCGTGACGAGCTGAGCGTGCGGGCCACCGTAGACGTAGACGATGGTGGGGTACTCCTTCATCTCGTCGAAGTGTGACGGCGTGATGAGGCGGTAGTACAGCTCGGTCTTGCCATCAGCCGCTAGGAGCGTGCCGACGGTAATGTTTGGCATATCCAGCTTGCGCCAGGGATCGGGCGCTTGGTGTATGAGACGAAGCTGTAGACCATTGCAGTCATGGAGCATGACAGAGCGAGCGATGGTGGCGCTCTGCAGCTGGTCTATATAGTACTGCTTGTCTGGGCTGAAGGTCGCTTCGTGCGTGCCAGCCACCTTGCTTAGCTGTATGGTACGTCCGCGCTTGAGCTCACTGGCGAAGATGTGTCGCTCGAGCGGTGAGGGGTAAGCAGCTTGGAAGTATATGCGCTCGCCCTTGGGGTCGAAGCCGTAGATGTCTGTCACCTCGCCCTCCATGTCGGTAAGCTTGCGAATGAGCTTGCCCGTGCTACTGTAGAGGTAGAGCTGGCGATAGCCCTCACGACGGGACTCCCAGACGAACTGCTCGCCTCGGCTCCCCGGGACAAACATCATCGGGCGCTGAGGCTCGACATAGTGCGCATCGGTCTCCTCAAAGAGCGTCTCGGTGCGCGCTCCCGTCTGGACATCGTAGCCGTTGAGGAAGAGATGGTCCTGACCTCTATTCAGCTCGGCTATGTAAACCTTCTGACTGTTGGGGTGCCACGCCACATTGGTCAGGTAATGCTCGGGGTCGCCACCAGTCTCTAGGTAAGTGGTCTGCTGGTTCTCTAGATGAAAGACTCCTAGCGTCACATGGTGCGAAGGAGACCCCGCCATCGGGTAGCGAACGGGCTGGACGACTGCCTTGTGGGGCGTCATGTCAACGATGGGATAAGGTGCGACCATCGACTGATCCATACGGTAGAAAGCGAGCTGGCGACTGTCGGGACTCCAGAAGAGTCCACCGTCAATGCCGAACTCGTTCTGGTGAACGGACTCGCCATAGACGACTGCAGCCTCCGCCTCGTCCGTAGCGACTAGCGTAGGAGCCTGAGGTTTGCTCCCGGCGGGCTGTAGCGTATATATAAGGAGTGTGCCCTCCTCGCTCTTGACCGCTAGGTTGCGTTCGTTAGGGCTGAGGAGCGAAGCGCGCTTTTCGGTGTCACCAGTGGCGAAGTATCCGACGATTAGCTTTTGCTCTACATCTATTAGGTAAAGTCCCTTGGACAGCTCCACCTCTAGGTAATGGCACTGCGGGGTGAAGTCGTAGGCGATCAGCGGGTAGAGCTTGTCGGTGTCGTCGTAGGGCTTGAGGAGCTGGACGAGCTCGCCCTGCGTGAGGACCGTCTGCTCCTGTGCTCTCGTCGGGGTGTAGACCCGTAGGCTCCTCAAGCTACTCAAGCCCTCTCTGCCGTAGTCACCTGGCTCTACCGTATAGGTGTAGCCACTCTGCAGCCAAGCGAGCCCGTAGACAGGTTGCGGGTAGAAGTCTGAGCGGAAGGTCTTACCTCCATAGGTGACGGTCTCCAGGTCTAGCGGTCGCTTCGTCTGTCCCTGTAGGAGGGGGGTGAGCGTTAGCGTAAGAGCTCCGAAGAACCATAGAGCGTAGTGACGCAATGTGCTATTCATAGATCAATATGGCGCGATAGATGTTACTTATTCGTTGTCGTTTGCTTCAGTCTCATGGACGAAGGTCTCGTCGCTGCCGAAGGTTTGGATATTGGCCTTATAGCCAGAGCTAGAGGAGCCAGCGGGGCGTGGTCCTTTCGTACGCTGTGCGCCACGTCCCTTGCTGTAAGACGGCTTGTCGTAACCAGAGCGATGTCTGCGGGGCTCTTGACCTTTGCCATGGTGAAACGCTTCGCCACGCTCTCTACGCTGAGGAGCTTCCTCACCACGCTGAGCGATCTGCTCCTTGTACTCCTTGTGCTTGCCCTCGAAGAGCGTATAGCCACGCAACTCGCAGGGTAGCGATCCATTGTAGAGCTCCTCGCGCAGATCGTGCTTGAGACCGATGGCGTGAAAGTGCTCCACCTGATGAGCGATGATCCACGCCTGAGCTCCAGCGAACTGGAACTTGAGCGTACGACCGATCATACTATAGAGCTGCTCAAGGTCGTAGTCCGAGAGACGCTCCCCGTAAGGCGGATTCATCACGAGCAGACACTTAGGCTCTGTCTCCGCCTCGGGATGAGGCAGATGCTGATCGGCGAAGTCGCCCACTGAGAGGTCAATGTAGCGAGACATACCCGAGCGGGTGACGTTGCGCTTAGCTTTGGCAATGGCTTGAGGCGAAAGATCCGAGCCGTAGATGTGGTAGTCGAAGGAGCGCTCCGTCGAGTCGTCGTTGTACACCTCACTGCAGAGCTCACTGTCGAAGTCCGGCCACCGCTCGAAGGGGTAGCTCTCACGGTAGATGCCAGGAGGCGTACCCGTAGCGATCAGCGCGGCCTCCACGAGGAAGGTGCCCGACCCGCAGAAGGGATCCATCAGATCGCACTGCCCGTGCCAGCCCGCCTTGAGCAGGATGCCCGCAGCCAGCACTTCGTTGATAGGAGCACGGTCCTGCTCCATACGATAGCCCCGCTTGTGCAGGCTCTCGCCCGATGAATCTAGGCAGAGCGTCACATGCTGCTCGGCGATGTGTAGGTGAAAGATCAGCTGCGGGTTCGAGAGCTTGACCGAGGGACGCTTCGTGCCGCTCGTTTGCTCTCTAAAGTAATCGACGATAGCGTCTTTCGTCTTGTAGACGACGTACCGACTATGCTTGAAGGTTGATGAGTAGACAACCGCATCGACCGCAAAGGTCATGTCGGCCGTGAGCCACTGGCTCCAGTCGAAGTGGAGCAGCGTCGTGTAGAGGATGTCTATATCCTCTGCGTCAAACTCATAGATGGGTCTCAGCACCTTAAGCGCTGTGCGTAGGTACAGATTGGACTTGTAGAGCATCTTGAGATCTCCTTCGTAGGAGACCATGCGACGTCCTATCTGTATGTTGTTCGCACCGAGGGCTATCAATTCTTGTTCCAATACAGGCTCCAGCCCAGGGAGCGTCTTGGCGATCATGGGAAAGATCTTCGTCATGCTTTATAAGTCGGTTCTAGCTGTAAAAGTACAAAATAAACGGCTAACGAGCTATTGTGAATGGCTCCCTGCATCCCTCAAATGGATCTATTAACGTCTGAGAGAAGGTTATCTCCGCCCAGCGACGGGTCTGTG
The DNA here is from genome assembly GCF_000174775.1 of Porphyromonas uenonis 60-3. Lineage (GTDB taxonomy): Bacteria > Bacteroidota > Bacteroidia > Bacteroidales > Porphyromonadaceae > Porphyromonas > Porphyromonas uenonis_A. The sequence continues at coordinate 5,983 of NZ_ACLR01000160.1, read as the reverse complement.
GCGTGAGCTGGTAGTCGGCACTACGGCAGAGGCCGACCAGCCAGAGCGTAGTACCTGTGTGACTGTCGATGAGTTGCGCTGTAGACGCTCTGCGTGAGGGTAGAATCTTCGCATCGCGCAGGAGCTTCGCTAGTTGCTTGCGCCCTTTCAGACCAAGCGGTGCGATCCATTGCTCGCCATCCGTAGAGGCTCTGAGCTGTAGCTGAGGCGCTCTCAACAGAAGTTGGTCGTAGTCGGCCAAATAGCTGTAAGGTGTGAGCGTCCGAATCGCAGGCGGTGGTGTCTCCGAGGAGTCGTGTACCGCTATCTTTATCGAGCCTAGCGGGTGATCCAGCACGGCTCCCGCTGGCCAGCTCGCTATGGCGGGTAGCTCTAGGCAAACGCTCGTCGCCTGCTCCAGATGCGCCAGCGTCTCACTCGTTGTGCCTATCAGGTGACCCCTATAACGCTCGATGATCCCGTCGCGTCCCTCGTAGCGAGCGTAGCTGTCGGCACGCTCAGGCTTTGCGCAGTCCATAAGAAGTTGCTGTAGTACCAAGCGGTCACAGTCGATAGATGCGAAGTGGCTGTAGAGAAGTGCCAGCGGAGCTATCTGCTGACGGAGCCACGCGATCTCTAGCGGCTGGCTCGCATCTGCGGGGAGGGTACTCCTTATATAGTAGTCCTGCAACTGCTCCAAGTCCCGCAGGATATGAATCGTTGAGGCGACCGCTTGGTCAAAGGAGGGGTTCAACTGGTCAAAGAGTGGACGCAACGTATGTCGGACGAAGTTGCGCCGTATGGTTGTGTCGGCATTCGTTGAGTCCGTCACAAAAGGTTGTTCAGCCGTTTGCAAGAAGTCATAGATAAGACGAGGTGGCGTGTCGATGAGCGGACGAATATACTTCCCCTCCTCACGCATGGGGAGCATGCCCCGCAGTCCTCGTACGCCAGCCCCTTGGGAGAGGTTGATCATGAGCTGCTCCACATTGTCCTCTAGATGATGTCCTAATGCGATACACTGCGCATCGTACCGCTCATACAGCTCGTCAAAGAAGTGGTATCTCAGCTCCCGCGCCGCCATCTCTACGCTCACGCCCTGGTGCGTAGCCACATATCCGTATGTGTCAAAGGAGGCGCGCTCTAACGGCACCCCCAGCTGCGCACAGAGCTCTGTGACAAACGCTTCGTCACGGTCGCTCTCGTCGTCTCGCAGGTGAAAGTTACAATGTGCCGCCACGCAGCGGTAGCCCAAAAGCGAAAGCCCCCACAGAAGCGCCGTTGAGTCGGCACCTCCGCTGAGGGCTATGATGACCACCCGCTCGCTGTCTCGCTCTAGCAGATCATACTGCTCGATCGTACGACGCATCTGATGCACCAAAGCATGATTGAGTAGCGTACGTCGCTGAGACACAGTGCGAGGGATGAATGTCGTAAAGGGAGAGAAGAGCGACAGACCGTCCGAAGAGGCTCGTCGCTGGGTAGGGAAGATTTACTACTCCTCGTTATCCTTACTAGAGGCAGCTTTCTTCGTACTCTTAGGCGCAGCCTTCTTCTTGGTGGCAGTAGCCTTCTTAGCCTCTTTCTTCTTTGAGTCAGCCTGCTTATCTGTGAGCTCTACAGGCTCCTCCTCAATGTCTGGGTCGATGAGTACACGACCGCAATACTCGCAGACGATGACCTTGTTGTGGAGCTTGACCTCTAGCTGACGCTGTGGTGGTATATGGTTAAAGCAACCGCCACAAGCCTCACGCTCTACGGGTACCACGGCAAGACCGTTGGTAGCACCCTTGCGAAGGCGGAGGAAAGCCTTGAGGATACGCTCGTCGATCTGTGCCTCTAGCTCGTTGGCACGATCACGGAGCTGCTCCTCCTCAATGCGGGTCTCAGCGATGATCTGCTCTAGCTCCTCGCTCTTAGCCTGATGATCCTCCTCACGCTCCTTGATACGCTCTTGGAGCTTGGCGACATCATCCTTGCGACCTTGGAGCTCTGCGTTGAACTCTCGGATGTGCTTCTGTGCGAGCTGTATCTCAAGCTCCTGAAACTCGATCTCTCGTGACAGATGCTCATACTCGCGGTTATTGCTCACCGCATTGAGTTGCTCCTTGAGCACTGCGAGCTTATCGTTTGCTGTGGCGATCTTTTGGTTCTCGCCACTGACCGACTGCGTGAGCTTCTTGGCAGCCACGTTGTACTTCTCTAAGCGTGTCTTCAGTCCCTCGATTTCGTCCGCTAGATCTTCGATAGCTTGGGGTAGCTCGCCTCGCAACAGCTTGATCTTGTCAATACTGGTGAGCGTCTCCTGTAGACGCTTGAGAGCGATGAGTTTCTCCCTGATACTACGCTCGGCTACTTCGTGGGTCGTTGTATTAGTACTCATAGATGGTATTGCTTAGAAATAGTGAATAGGATTGGTGTCAGCATCTGACATATGGATGACAAAGTTACGATATTTATCCGACAACGCATCATAGAGCATCGTACGCGTGCAGTGCTCACTCTCGAAGTGTCCCAGCGTAATCAGCCAGAGACGGTCCTGCACGTCGAGATAGTCGTTGTACTTTGCCTCACCAGTTATATAAACCTCTGCGCCTGAGCGCAGTGCCTCCCCGATGAACTCGTGACCGCCACCACTACCGCCACAAAGCGCCACACGACGGATCGGCTGCGTGGGGGGATTTGAGTAAGCGATGCGCTCCACTGCGGGTAGCGTAGCTAGGTGCTCGAGGAACTCCTGCGGAGAGAGTTCACTCGGCAGCTCGCCAACGATGCCTAGCCCGCTCGTCGGGTGATCCATCACGATCGGGATCACCTCGTAGGCCGGCACCTCATAGGGGTGCGTCGCTACGAGCGTCGTGAGAGCTTGCGAGAGTCGCTCCTGTGGCACGAGCACGGAGATCATCTCCTCCTCAACCGCCTCCATGGCGCCATGTGTACCGATCGTCGGATGCGTCTCTGCGCCTGGACGGAAGCGTCCCACGCCCGAGCAACTGTAACTACAGCCCGTGTAACCTCCGAGCGAACCAATACCCGCCTCCTCATAGGCGGTGCGTAGCGCCTCGGCGTGGCTGTGCGGGATGAAGGTCTGTAGCTTGTAGAAGCGTCCTCGCTGAGGCATCATCGGTCGCCGCCCCTCACGCTTGAGACCGACTAGGTTGGCCAAGCAATGATTCACGCCCTGGCTCACCTCATTGTCTGCCGAAGTGTGGCAGGCGTAGATAGCTATATTGTTTCTCAGGGCAAAAGCTACGCAGCGCTCCTGATAGGTCGCTGGTGTGATTCGCTTAAGCCCTCGGAAGAGGATCGGGTGATGCGATACGAGCAGGTTGCACCCACGCTGCAGGCACTCCTCGAGGACCGCCTCGGTCGTCTCCACAGCCAGCATAATGCCACGCAGTGGCTGCGTCACGTCCCCCACCTGAAGGCCCGAGTTGTCGTAGCTCTCCTGGTAGCTCAGCGGGTAGCACTCCTCTATCGTACGAACTACATCTCCGATCGTGACCATAAGGACTCCTTATATATTATAGTGTCTCCCGAACCGTCAGGTGTAGCTCATCAAGCTGCTCGGGATCTAGTCGTGCGGGGGCATCGATCATCACATCACGGCCCGAATTGTTCTTCGGGAAGGCGATACAGTCACGTATCGAGTCCAGCTCAGCCATGAGCGATACCCAGCGATCTAGGCCAAAGGCGATACCGCCGTGAGGAGGTGCGCCATACTTAAAGGCATTCATCAAGAAGCCAAACTGCTCCTCGGCACGCTCCTTCGTAAAGCCTAGTGCTGCAAAGACCCGCGCCTGTAGCTCCGCATCGTGGATACGGATAGAGCCACCGCCCACCTCGACACCGTTGATCACCATGTCGTAAGCATCGGCACGGACACTGCCTGGGTCGCTCTCGAGACGATCCTGATCCTCAGGCTTCGGTGCGGTAAAGGGGTGGTGCATCGCATAGTAGCGCTGCGTCTCCTCGTCCCACTCGAGTAGCGGGAAGTCAACTACCCAGAGACACTCGTAGTGCCCTGGCTTCATCAGCCCCAGCTCGGAGGCGACATGTAGACGTAGCGTGCCCAGTTGCTTCTGCGCCGTACGCTTGCCTCCTGAGATGAGGAAAGCTATGTCGCCTGGTTGCATAGATAGCTGGTCGGCGAGTGCTTTGAGTTGGTCGGCCGTGAGGAACTTGTCGAAGCTACTCTTCATCGTCCCATCAGCCTGATAGCGTAGCCAGAGTAGTCCCTTGGCGCCCACCTGTGGACGCTTGACAAAGTCAGTCAGCTGGTCTATCTGCTTGCGCGTGTAGTCCGCCTTGCCCGTGACCACGATAGCGCCGATGTACTCAGCATCATCAACCACGCCAAAGCCATGACCCTGGATCGTCTTGGTCACCTCCTCGATCTCCATGCCGAAGCGCAAGTCTGGCTTGTCGCTACCGTAGCGATCCATAGCCTCGTACCAAGTCATGCGGCGTAGTGGCGTAGGGAGGTCAATACCACGGATCTCCTTAAAGAGATGCTTCGCCAGTCCCTCGAAGGTGCTCAAGATGTCATCCTGCTCTACGAAGCTCATCTCGCAGTCTATCTGCGTGAACTCTGGCTGACGGTCGGCACGTAGGTCCTCATCTCTAAAGCACTTCACGATCTGGAAGTAACGGTCCATACCAGCCACCATCAGTAGCTGCTTGAAGGTCTGTGGCGACTGAGGCAATGCATAAAACTGCCCTGGGTTCATACGACTAGGCACCACAAAGTCACGTGCACCCTCAGGTGTCGAACCGATTAGCATCGGCGTCTCTATCTCTAGGAAGTGTAGCCCATCGAGATAGCGTCTCGTCTCCATCGTCATACGGTGACGCAGCTCTATATTGCTCAGCACTGGCCTACGACGTAGGTCCAGATAGCGGTACTTCATACGTAGGTCATCGCCACCGTCACTCACATCCTCGATGGTAAAGGGAGGTGTGTCGGCACGGTTGAGCACCTTCATGCTCTCTGCGAGGATCTCAATCTGCCCCGTGGGGATTTTCTCATTGACACTGCTACGCAGGCGCACGGTACCCGTCACCGCCAGCACCCACTCACGCCCTACCTCACTGAGGAGAGCCTGATGTGACTCATCAAAGAAAATCTGCGTAATGCCATATCTATCACGTAAGTCGAGGAAGGTCATAGCTCCCATGCGACGAATCTTAGCTACCCAACCAGCGAGCGTCACCTGCTGTCCCTCGTCGGAGGCACGCAGAGCTCCACACGTATGCGTTCTGTACATAATCTGATGCTACCTAGTGTCTATATCTATCTTTAGCTTGTATCATAGAGAGGTCAAAGCTCCATACGCCTCACACCTCCACTACCACAAAAGTACACAAAAACAAGCACATCGAGGGGAGAGGGGAGAAGATAGAGATTAGAGGTTAGAAATTAGGCGTATAGGTCAAAATGGTGGGTAAAACAGCCTAATAGCCATTTTCGTACTGAAGTATAGGTCAAAATGGTGGACGAAGTAGAAGAAAAAAACAGATACCTTTGTTCGTTGACCTGAAACGTAGCCGGCTCTGCAGGGGTGCAACCGGTGAGGGATACGGTCAATGGAGTCAGAACAGTTTACACTGACAGGGGAGGGGTACTATTGCCCCTCCTCTTTTTTGGATGTAAACTGGGCGATATCCCTATGCCTAAAAAAACCATCCACGAATCGTTTCTTGTGAGCTTGGGACATTCCATTATGCGCTCTAAGACGGCTTTTGAGTGCAGTAAATAGCCCTTCAATGGCGTTATTGGTTTTAGGGATCTGTATATCCGGATGTTCCTCGTAAGTAAAGAGTGTAGGGAGGTATTGACGAAAGGAAAAGTGGGCTGATCTAAGTGATTTGTGCGTGTATTGCCATTTGCCGTTTTCATCATTTATGGTCTTCTCCTTGAGAAAAGTATCCCACTTGGTCTCCCACTTTTTGAGCTGCGAGCAGAATGTGATACGGGATATCTTTCCTACACTCATAGCAAGTG
>NZ_ACLR01000161.1 GCF_000174775.1 Porphyromonas uenonis 60-3 | reverse complement strand
TTTTTGACAAAAACACCAAACACGGGCAGTAGAATCTACTGCCCGTGTTTGGTTTATACTTGCTAGCTCTGCTTGCCTTGCAGGTTTTATAGTTTATTTTATTCCTGTCTTGTACTCTTTGCTCCTATACTCTGCGTTATTGTCAGGATCGTATAGCTTGACTGTTTGGCTTTCCTGTCTCGTGACTTCTCCGTTTATTTTTTCCTGCCAAGTAAATGATACAACTGTTGTCGTCGGCTTTAGCGGATTGGGCTGATTGTCTAATTCTGGGTCTATGGCGAACGGTTCCTTAGCACGTAGTGTGAATTCAACCTCCAGTTTTAGCGCATCTAGATTCTTTGGGTTGAATGAGTTTGGAAGAGCTTTGAAGTGAATTGTTGTTTCTAAGTTTGGTTGCAAGTCTAAGCTTCCACTGAAACTAGAATCTTTCTTTTTCCCCACTTTATTATACGCATCAAAAAAGCCAAAGCCCAAATACTGAGAAGAACTGGTCTATCCGCTTTAAG
>NZ_ACLR01000162.1 GCF_000174775.1 Porphyromonas uenonis 60-3 | reverse complement strand
AACAAGTGCAACTCTTAGATGGCACAACTATCAGATGACCTTATTACAAGGGTACTTGGGCTATCAATATGGAAAGGACGACTTACCCCTCTCTGCTGTGCAGAAAGATGAGCTATCCAGCTATGAGTTATACTTAAAGGGCGAGAAAAACTACACCCACAACACAGCCATCAAAGTTCTGCGCTTTTTGAGAAAAGCGATGGAGCGAGCCGTTGAAGATGACTTGCTTATGCGAGTCCCTTTTCCAAAGGTTGTTTTACGCATGCAACCTACAGATAGGGGGTTCTTAGATGATTCCGACTTGGAGCGTTTGCGTTCAGTTGAGCTTTCAAACCCTAAGCTTCTTCTAGTACGAGATGCCTTTCTCTTTTCTTGTTATACGGGACTTTCTTATGCAGATATATCTCGTCTAGTGAGAGACAACATCATCTCTATGCACGGCCAGAGCTGGGTTGTACTTCGTCGCAAGAAGACGGGTGTTCTCAGTACTATCCCCTTAATGTCTGTTGCCGTGCATATCC
>NZ_ACLR01000163.1 GCF_000174775.1 Porphyromonas uenonis 60-3 | reverse complement strand
CTGATGCTGAGAATAGTGACATGAACATCTTTAACCTGAAACAGACAAGCCTAGCTCTGGGCAACAAGGAGTACTACACAGATCCAAAGAATGGCGAGATCATCAAGGCATACAATCAGTACATCGAGCGCATCGCTCAGCTAGCTGGTTACTCTGCCGAGGAGGCTCAGCGCATTGCGAAAACAATATTGCCGTCAGCACTCAGCTCGCCAAGATGTGCTACTCACAGACGGAGCTGCGTGATGCTCACTCGCAACTTCAACAAGGTTCAGATCAAGAAGTTTGTCGCTGACAACCCTGGCTTTGACTGGGCACGCTACATCAAGGGACGCAACCTCAGACGTCTAGAGTCTGGAACGCTGGTCAGCTAAAGTTCTTCAAGGACTTTAGCAAGTGGTTCCCCACGGCAGACCTACAGGCTCTCAAGGACTATGTCTTAGCACAGACCATCGATGGCTATGCTGGCTACCTCTCTGACGTACTTTGTACAGGCCAACTTTGACTTCTACTCCAAGACACTCTCTGGTATCAAGGAGATGCACCCAGCTGGCGTCGTGCAGTCAATCTGCTCAATGGCACGCTCGGTGAGGCGCTCGGCGAGGTCTATGTCAAGAAGTACTTCCCCGAGGAGGCTAAGGAGCGTATGAAGACGATGGTTAGCAACCTCCAGTCTGCCCTCAAGGATCGCATCTCTCAGCTCAAGTGGATGTCTGACGAGACGAAGCAGAAGGCTATTGAGAAGCTCTCTAACTTCACCGTCAAGATCGGCTATCCTGACAAGTGGAAGGACTACTCTAAGCTCAATATCTCTGAGGACAAGAGCTTTGTGGATAACGTTCGCAGTGCCATCCAGTTTGAGCATGACTTCAACATGTCTGAGCTTGGTCAGCCTGTCGATCGCTCTCGCTG
>NZ_ACLR01000164.1 GCF_000174775.1 Porphyromonas uenonis 60-3 | reverse complement strand
CCTCCCTTCGACCAATCTACAGTTTGTCCTCTCCTGAAATAGTACACAGTCGGGAAGCCAACCCCAACAACAATGAAACAAGAAAAAAGTAACCGAGGACGAAAGGGATATCCCCTAGATTTCAAGTGGAGAGTCATCGATGACCTCCTAGCCACAGGCGAGAGCATCGCCACCACCAGCCAGCGCTACGGCATCACCACACGCACCATTCGAAATTGGTTGCGTACCTTTGGTGTAGAGTTACCCAACCAAAGCACTATGAGCAAGACAAACAAGAACAAAGACGTAGATCCAGAGTACGCAGAACTCAAGCGTGAAAACGCTCGCCTCAAAGCAGCCCTCTTCCAGGCTGAGAGCAAGGCCTTGGTCAACAAAACACTACTCGAAGTGGTCTTGAATCGCTACCACATTGATCTAAAAAAAAAGACCGATTTGTAGCCGTGAGACAGCTTGAACAGGCCAAAGTGAGAGATCAAAAGCTCTCCATAACCTACCTTTGTCAGCAGCTAGAAGTCAGCCGCAAAGGCTACTAC
>NZ_ACLR01000165.1 GCF_000174775.1 Porphyromonas uenonis 60-3 | reverse complement strand
CAATCAGATTATCAAGACCACGGAAGTAGATGGTCGGTAGCTCATCTATAATCACCGAGCTTTTAAGTTGATGCTTCTTATTGATAAGCTTCACAATGCGGCTATTGTAGAGTCCAAGAGCAGCCGAATAGATGTTTTGTCGGTCGGGGTTGTTCCCTACTACAAGCACTTTCGGCTCATTTGGGTTATTGATGTCTAGAGAGAAGTCATCGCCCGTCATCACCCAATACAATGCTGGTGAAATCATTCTTGACAAAGGAATCTTTGCTGATGCTATCTGCCCCTGTAACTGGTCTTGCGCGCCACCCTCCCAAGCATCCAGAAAGGGAGAGAGATAGTTAGCAAGCTCGTCATATGAAGTCAGAATAGGGAATATTTGAGCGCTTTCTAAGTTCAAATGCAAGTAAAAAGCGAAGTTTTTTTTCTCGTTTCGCAAGCTCGGTCGACTTCTCTTCGGGAACCCGCTCGTCGGGGTGGGGGCTCCCACCCCTTGCCGCGGGGGCGCTCCCGGAGCGGAGATTTTCCTTTCTGAACTTGCCTCGGAGGACTCTCTTCTCTTCGTAACCGCTCGTCGGGGTGGGGGCTCCCACCCCTTGCCGCGG
>NZ_ACLR01000166.1 GCF_000174775.1 Porphyromonas uenonis 60-3 | reverse complement strand
TACAGAAGAAACTAGAGTTTCATACAGAAGAAACTAGAGTTTCATACAGAAGAAACTAGAGTTTCATACGGGTGAAACTGGAGTTTCACCTAGGTGAAACTTTTGTTCCAGAGGGGGTTGGAACTTTAGTTTCAACCTGTTGGAACCAATGTCTCAGGCGTTTTTTAGGGGGATGTACACACAGCAAGTCTCACGAGTAGTCCTTTGCACATACACAAACCGTCAGAACGCACGGATGCTGCGTCCTGACGGTTTGCGTCAGTAGGTATCGCTATTTGTATTAGAAGCTAGGCAGAGGGGTCTGCGAATAGACGTCTCTCCTATCCCTTGGTAGCGGCCTGGACGACGTTGAGCACGTAGTCACCCAGCTGCTCGTAGTAGCCTACGAGATCCATATAGCTTACGGACTCGGGGTAGTCGTACTTCTGCGTACGGACGTTGTCCATGTTTTGCGCTTTCAGCAAGGTGCGCAGGTCGTTGAGTTGCTTCTCCAGTGTATAGCTCTCACGAGCGTCCGCCTCCGACGAGCTTG
>NZ_ACLR01000167.1 GCF_000174775.1 Porphyromonas uenonis 60-3 | reverse complement strand
GCTCTTATTAGTTTCATATAGGTGAAACTAGAGTTTCATACGGAAGAAACTAGAGTTTCATACAGAAGAAACTAGAGTTTCATACAGAAGAAACTAGAGTTTCATACAGAAGAAACTAGAGTTTCATACGGGTGAAACTGGAGTTTCACCTAGGTGAAACTTTTGTTCCAGAGGGGGTTGGAACTTTAGTTTCAACCTGTTGGAACCAATGTCTCAGGCGTTTTTTAGGGGGATGTACACACAGCAAGTCTCACGAGTAGTCCTTTGCACATACACAAACCGTCAGAACGCACGGATGCTGCGTCCTGACGGTTTGCGTCAGTAGGTATCGCTATTTGTATTAGAAGCTAGGCAGAGGGGTCTGCGAATAGACGTCTCTCCTATCCCTTGGTAGCGGCCTGGGACCGACGTTGAGCACGTAGTCACCCAGCTGCTCGTAGTAGCCTACGAGATCCATATAGCTTACGGACTCGGGGTAGTCGTACTTCTGCGTACGGACGTTGTCCATGTTTTGCGCTTTCAGCAAGGTGCGCAGGTCGTTGAGTTG
>NZ_ACLR01000168.1 GCF_000174775.1 Porphyromonas uenonis 60-3 | reverse complement strand
AGAGCTTTTGATCTCTCACTTTGGCCTGTTCAAGCTGTCTCACGGCTACAAATCGGTCTTTTTTTTTAGATCAATGTGGTAGCGATTCAAGACCACTTCGAGTAGTGTTTTGTTGACCAAGGCCTTGCTCTCAGCCTGGAAGAGGGCTGCTTTGAGGCGAGCGTTTTCACGCTTGAGTTCTGCGTACTCTGGATCTACGTCTTTGTTCTTGTTTGTCTTGCTCATAGTGCTTTGGTTGGGTAACTCTACACCAAAGGTACGCAACCAATTTCGAATGGTGCGTGTGGTGATGCCGTAGCGCTGGCTGGTGGTGGCGATGCTCTCGCCTGTGGCTAGGAGGTCATCGATGACTCTCCACTTGAAATCTAGGGGATATCCCTTTCGTCCTCGGTTACTTTTTTCTTGTTTCATTGTTGTTGGGGTTGGCTTCCCGACTGTGTACTATTTCAGGAGAGGACAAACTTTCGAGTTCCAAGGGAGGAAATCTTCAATCCCAACGGAGGGACGAGAACTTCCCAACGGAGGGGTCACTTGATGGGACGAGGAGCTCCCATCAGTTTGGGACAAGCTTTTCGGCACCTAGCGACTCCTATCAATGAGTCCTGAAGTAACTAGAATAGCATAAAGCAAGGGGACTCAATCACCGAAGCGACTGAGTCCCCTGACTCTATAGTGTGTCCTATAAGTAGAGACTGTTGCAAAAGTCAACAGTCTCAAGTAGTATTACTGCAGACGAGCCACGAGGGCGGGGCGCCAGTCCATGCCATTGACCGCTAGGAGGGTCTGCAGGCCAAGCGCTGAGGCAGCTTCCAGATTGGCCGTGCTGTCGTCGATGAAGAGCGTCCGCTCGGGCACCATCCCGCTGTCCGCTATCATCTGCTCATAGATAGCTCGATCGGGCTTCATCGTGTGCATATCACAGGAGGCGTAGACCTTGTCCACATAGTCGCTCAGCGTCCGCCCCGTGGCGGGGAGGAAGTGCGGACTGTGGGCATAAGCCATGATGTAGGGGTTGGTGTTTGACAGGATATAGATCTTGTACTGCTTGCGCAGCTGCTCTAGATAGTCAAACTTGTACTGAGGCACTTCCTTGAGGAAGAGCATGATCGCCTCATTGATCTCTTCGTCGGTCAGGGCTGTGCCCGCATGCTCATTGAGCCGTGCGACAAACCCTTCACGCCCCACGAGCCCCATCTCTAGATCGTGGAAGACACCGAGCTGTCGGTACGGATTGAGCATCTCATCGATGTCCTGGACACCTAGCTCACGGAAGCGTCTTAGCGACACCTCCGGCTGGAGATCCACTAAGACGCCTCCGAAGTCAAATACGAGTGTATCTATCACGGCTTCTTACTTCTTAAGCCAACGATCGAGCCAGTCGAAGAAGGTGCGCTGCCATAGGAGTGCATTCTGAGGCTTGAGGACCCAGTGCGTCTCCTCGGGGAAGAGGAGCATCTTCGTCGGTATGCCACGCATCTTGGCTGCGTCAAAGGCCATCATACCCTGCGAAGCGAGGATGCGGTAGTCATGCTCTCCGTGAATGATCAGGATAGGCGTATCCCACTTGTCGACTAGCTTGTGAGGGGAATTGGCAAAGGTGCGCTGAGCCGTAGCGTTGTCCTTATCCCAAGGAGCACCGCCCATATCCCAGTTGGCAAACCACTTCTCCTCAGTCTCAAGGTACTGCGCCTCGAGGTTGAAGATACCAGCGTGAGCGATGAAGGCTGCGAAGCGACCCTCGTGTACACCTGCTAGGTAGTAGACTGAGTAACCACCGTAGCTAGCGCCGACAGCGCCCATACGATGAGGATCGATGAAGGGCTCCTTACGCATCAAGTCCGCTGCGGTGAGGTAGTCGCGGATGTTTTGCCCGCTGTAGTCGCCACTGATCTGCTCGTTCCACGCCTTACCAAAGCCTGGCACGCCGTGACGGTTGGGGAGAATGACGATATAGCCCTGCTCCGCCATGAGTCGTGGATTCCAGCGGTAAGACCAGAACTGGCTAATGGTGCTTTGCGGACCACCCTGACAGTAGAGGATGGAGGGGTACTGCTTGTTCTTGTCAAAGTGCGGTGGGTAGAGGACCCATGTGAGCATCTTGCCGCCATCGGTCGTAGGCATCCAGCGCTTTTCGCAAGTTAGGTTGCCTAGCTGGCTCATGATTGGCTTGTCCTCCGCAGTTAGTGCGGTAGCCTTGCCGTTCTTCAGGTTGACCATGAAGAGCTCTGTGGGGTAGGTCATCGCTTGGCGAGAGGCTACGCAGACACCTTTGTCATTAAGGTCAAAGCCAGTGTAGTTGTACTGCCCGTCGGTGATCTGCTTGATCTTGCCATTAGCAAGCTGATAGCTGTAAATGTGGGTCAACGCCTCACGACAGGTGGTGAAGTAGATGGTCTTGCTGTCGGCACTCCAGGTGGGGTTGGCAATGTTGTACTCAAAGTCGGCCGTGAGAGGACGGTACTGCTTTTTAGCCAAGTCGTAGAGGTAGAGTACCTGCAGGTCAGACTCGTAGCCGTCGCGCTCCATACCGACCCAGATGAGCGAGCGACCGTCGGGGCTGAAGACGGGGTTCGTGTCGTAGCCCATGATGCCCTCGCTAACGTTGGTCGTCTCGCCAGTCGATACATTATATAGGTAGATGTCGCTATTGGTCGAGAGGCTGTACTCTAGACCCGTCTTCTTGCGACAAGCGTAGGCGATGAGGTTGCCATCGGGACTAAAAGCTATATCCTCGATGCCGTTGTGCGGACGCATAGGCGCCTCGTAGGGCTCACCTTCGAGAAGGTCCAACCCCTTGGTGATGGGCTGAGCCGCAACCTTTGCGATAAAGGGGTGTGGCATCGTTGAGACCCATTCGTCCCAATGCTTGTACATCAGATCCTCGATGATGCGTGCGTCAGCTTTGTCTAGATCAGGATAAACGTCCGTGACGACGGGGCGAGCCTTGATGTCCTGCACGTAGAGGAGCGTCTTCTCATCGGGCGAGAAGCGGTAGTCGACGATGCCTCCGTCAATGGCTGTGAGCTGACGCTCGGCCCCATCGCTGAGGGTGCGTGCGAAGAGCTGCATGCCCTGGTCGGTGCCACGCATGAAGTATATCTGCTTACCGTCCCGGCTCCAGCGTGGCGTGTACTCGCTACCCGCAGAGGGTGCTGTCAGCTCGGTACGTCCTGTGCCGTCGCTATTGATGAGGTAGATAGAGGTGCGGCTGTTGTTGTCCTTGATAGAGGGTTGGGATACGTTGTAGACCACCTGCTTACCATTAGGCGCTAGAGCGTAGCTTCCTACACGAGGCATCGTGAGGAGCATCTCTGGGGTCATCTGCTTGGTCCCTTGCTGTGCAGTCATAGGCAGAGCTAATGTAGAGAAAATGAGAGCCACGAGGCTACGAAACAAGTTTCTTCTAGTCATAGGATAGTATGAGATGAGTGAAGGAAAGGTCGTCTCGGGGCGACCTTAGATTACTGAATGCCCTCCAAAGGTACGAAAAAGAGGCTAGACAGTAGAGGCTTTACCAGCAGGGATGACGGAGCGACAGACCTAGCGTCAGATAGCTCTGACGATAAGGCTCGCAGTGGAGCCGGAGGAATAGGCCCAGCTTATCTAGGTAGCGCAGTCTGGGGAGAGCCTCTAGACCAGCCTGCAGATGTGCATAGGTGCGCTCGCTAGTTGCTTTGTCATAGCCTATGCCTATGCCGTAGCTCTGTCGCAGGCTTAAGTATCGCCACTGGTAGAGCGGTGCTCCCACGATGAGGTCACCGTGGAGCGTGGGGCGCTCCTTGTCGGGTCGTAGAGAAAGCTCTGCAGCATAGTTGAGAGAGGGTGTCTGCCAGCCGAGTTGTGTGCCGAGACAGCCAGCTCCACCGAATAAGTTGCGACTATAGAGGAGCGAGACGTAGAAGTATTGGTCTGGACTCTGCGAACTTACCGCAGGTGTGTAGCGACCAAAGATGAGATCACTGGCGAGATACCCGACACGGGCCATGGTCACTCCGATGAGCCCGCCCCACAGGACGTCGGAGTACCAGTGACGATTGTTGGCCATGCGCCCAAAAGCGACTGAGGTGGCGAAGAGATACTGCATATGAGCCAGCAAAGGGTAGTCGGCGCCATACTCTAGGTTAAAGAGCTCGGCACCGAGGAAGGCTGTCGCTGTATGCCCCGAGGGAAAGCTATTGCGTGTCGATCCGTCAGGACGCATGCGCTGCACGCCACTTTTGACCGAAAGGACGATAGCTGCCGTCCCTAGTGCGCCTATGCCATCAGCGGTCAGCATCTCGCCCCACGAGCGAGAGCGACCCGTGGCACCGCCACAGCGCATCGCGAGCTGTAGGCCATAGGAGGCAAACTGCATGTGATCGTCGTAGTGATTGCGCCACTGAGAGCCCAGGAGGTTGTGCCGAGTCGTACGAATAGCCACATCGCTGTGATGAAGCGGATAGGCAGCATAGAGCGCTCCTGGGAGTAGTGCGACGAGAGGATCGGGCGATGGGGCAAGCGTGTCTGACGAACTGCTCTGTGCGAGCGCTCCACTACAGGAGAGGAGTAGCCCTAGCGTCAGGAGTGCAAGGAGTCTCATAAGGTGCTAGAGCTGTCTCAGAGGAGGTTGCGTACGATGCCCCAGACGACGATGATGGCGAAGATGATCCAGCAGGCGGTGCGCCCAGCGAGTCTTCGATAGAGGCGCTCCGCTTGTGGACGATAGGGACGCAGTAGCTCCAGTATCACGAGGAGGGTGAAGTAGACGAGGGCTGGGAGGAGCATCACGTTGAGCTGTAGGACTCGACCTAGGTCGCCATGGAGCAAGGCGTGGATACCTCGTAGCGAACCACAGCCAGGGCATTGCCATCCCGTGAGCTGTAGGAAGGGACAGCGAGGTATCGGCAGAGCTTCGGGACGATACAAGTAAAGCACTAGTCCCCCTACTAGCAAGCAAGCGAGTAGAGCGAGTAGTGCTTTGTTGTGTCGGCTCGTAGCGAGCATGTCGCCTTGACGTTGACCTTACTTCAGATTGTCAAAGCCTCGTCCGTAGACTCCGTGCACGGTGCCCTCCGATACGAAGGCGTCTGGGTCAATCTCTTTAATAATCCGATTGATGCTCTGTAGCTGCGCCTTGCGGGTGACTACCATGAGGATACGCATCTCCTCTTGCGAGTAGCCGCCATCGGCATGGATGAGTGTGCAGCCTCGGTGCAGGCGCTGCGTGATTGCTTCGTTGATCTCCTTGTACTTCTTGCTAAAGATAAAGAGCTGTGTCGAGTGCTTATTGCTATTAGTCCAGTAGTCGAGCGTCATCGAGCAGAAGACCACCTCCACGATGGAGAAGGTGAGTAGCTCAGCGCCGAGTTGTGGATCTTTGCCCGATATGTAGACATTGACAAAGTAAGAGGCCGTCACGATCGTCGCATCGATCAGGATCATGGCACGTCCCAGTGAGAGCGTCGTGTACTTGTTAAAGAGCGAGACGATCACATCCGTACCGCCCGTACTGCCATTTACGTGAAAGACCAGAAAGAGTCCGCTACCACATAGGATACCACCGATGATGACCGCCATAAAGCGCTCTTCCCTGAGCAGAGGACCCACATTGGGGATATTGTCCGTGAGCCAGTGGTTGAGGTTGTGGTAGACCTCCGTATTTGGATCTCCAAAGAGAGCCTGACCGATAGGGATAGCGATACCCATAAGGATGACTCCGATGAGTGTCTTGATAGAGTAGCGCCACCCGAGGAAGATGATCGAGACGATCAGCAGTCCGACGTTGATGATGTTGTAAGGGATGAAAGCGGGGATGTTCGTCGCTATCTGTATGATGGTCGTAACACCCGCCAGTCCGCCCGTAGCGATCTCCTGCGAGAGGACGAAGCCCGCCCAGCCGATTACATAGAGACAGACCCCTAGGACGATGAAAAGGAAGTCGTGAACGAAGTACCACACTTGCGCTCGCTTACTAGTAGGAGCTCCTAAAGCTTGAGACATACTATATGATTTGTTTTTCTAGAGATAGATGGAATAGTCTTCACACAGCCCAGCGTCAGCACGGCAGAGCCTGGAGACTTGATCATTACAATACAATGTTGACTATACGACCTGGCACGACAATTACCTTCTTGAGGGGCTTGCCGTCGATCCACTTAACCGTGTCGGGATGCGCCAGCACCTGCTCCTCGATCTGCTCCTTAGAAAGACCAGCGGGGAGCTCTAGGTTAAAGCGTACCTTACCGTTGAAGCTCACGGGATAGCGCACCGAATCCTCAGCAATGAGCGACTCGTCACACTGAGGCCACGCAGCCATCACGATGCTCTCAGCCGAGAGCGTGTCGCTACAGCATGCGGTGCGCATCTCCTGCCACAACATCTCTGCGATATGTGGCGCAAAAGGCGAAAGCAGAATCGCCAAGGGGCGAAGCACCTCCAGCGAAGTGGTTCCAGCCTTCTGTAGCTCGCCCACAGCAATCATAAAGGCCGAGACAGAGGTATTGAAGGAGAGACGCTCGATGTCCTGGGTAATCTTCTGAATCAGCTTATGGATCGTGCGTAGCTCCTCACGGCTAGCCTCAGCATCGGCCGAGACAGTCAGCTGCCCCTCACTGTCGTGGTAGAGTGACCAGACACGCTTGAGGAAGCGGTAGACGCCGTCGATGCCATTCGTGTCCCACGGCTTGCTCTGCTCCAGAGGTCCGAGAAACATCTCATACATCCTCAGCGTATCAGCGCCATACTGCTCGATGATCTCGTCAGGGTTGACCACGTTGAACATGGACTTGCTCATCTTCTCCACCCCATAGCCACAGAGATAGCTGCCGTCCGCCTCGGTGATGAAGGTCGCGTCGTGCAGGTCGTCACGCCACTGACGGAATGCCTCCTGATCAAGGACATCGTTGTGGACCAAATGTATGTCCACGTGCATCTGCGTCACATCGTACTGCTCACGCTGCGAGTAGGTGACAAACTGGTTCGTCCCCTTGATGCGGTAAACGTAGTTGGAGCGCCCCTGGATCATCCCTTGGTTGACCAGTCGCTTGAATGGCTCATCCTCGCACACGATCCCAAGGTCGTAGAGGAACTTATTCCAGAAGCGACTATAGATCAGGTGCCCCGTAGCGTGCTCCGTACCGCCGATGTAGAGATCCACCTGTCGCCAGTAGTTATTGGCATCGGGGGAGACCAAAGCATCGTGATTGTGCGGATCCATATAGCGTAGGTAGTAAGCGCTACTCCCCGCAAAGCCTGGCATCGTGCAGAGTTCGTAGGGATAGCCCTCCTCAGTACACCAGTGCTTGGCACGCCCTAGCGGAGGCTCGCCACTCTCCGTGGGGAGATACTTATCCACCTCAGGCAGGGTCAGCGGGAGCTTATCGAGCGGTAGCGTGTGCGGCACACCCTCCTTATAATATATAGGTATCGGCTCGCCCCAGTAGCGCTGACGGCTAAAGATAGCGTCACGCAGGCGGTAGTTGATCCGCTTCTGACCGAGCCCCTGCTCGTCCAGATAGTGACACATCCAGTCAATCGCATCAGAGACTGGCTTGCCATTGAGAAGTGGCGAATTGATCAGCTCGCCCTCTTTGCTGTCGATGCTTTCGCTCCAGGTGGACGGGTCGGACTCTTCGCCACCCTTTGGTAAAACAACCTGACGTATCAGCAAGTCAAAGTGCCGTGCGAAAGCAAAGTCTCTCGAGTCGTGCGCTGGCACCGCCATGATAGCGCCCGTACCATAGCCCGCCAATACATAGTCGCTAATCCAGATCGGGATCAACGCCTCCGTCAGCGGGTGCTGTGCATAGGAGCCCGTGAAGACACCCGTCACCGAGTGATCCGCCTGACGCTCCCGCTCTGTGCGGCGCTTCGTGCGATCTAGGTAGGTCTCGACAGCGTCACGCTGCTCCTCCGTAGTCAGGTCAGCCACTAGACTACTCTCGGGAGCTAGCACCATAAAGGTGACCCCGTAGAGCGTGTCGGGACGAGTGGTAAAGACCTCGATAGGCAACGTGCCATGAGCGGTACTAGCCTTGAAAGTAACCGATGCACCGACCGACTTACCGATCCAGTTGCGCTGCATCTCCTTGAGTGCATCGCTCCAGTCAAGCCTATCGAGACCCGCTAGCAGACGCTCCGCATAGGCAGAGACGCGGAGGCTCCACTGCTTCATCTTGCGCTGCACCACGGGGTAGCCCCCACGCTCGCTCACGCCATCGCTCACCTCATCATTGGCGAGGACGGTGCCCAGCTCAGGGCACCAGTTGACCACACTCTCACCGAGGAATGCCAAGCGATAGTGCATCAGCCACTCCGACCGCTCCGCCTCGCTCGCATCCCGCCACGCCTCAGCCGTTAGCTCTAGTGGCGTACTGGCGTAGGCGGTACAGCCCTCCGTGCCGTGAACCTCTAGATACTGAATCAATTTGTCGATAGGCTCGGCACGCTCTGTGGCAGTGTCGTAGTAATGGTGGAAAAGCTGTATGAATGCCCACTGCGTCCACTTGTAGTACTCCGGATCGCAGGTCACCACCTGGCGGCTCCAGTCGAAACCAAAGCCAATGTTGTCTAGCTGCTCACGATAGCGCGCTATGTTGACCCGCGTCGTCTCCTCCGGGTGACGATTCGTCTGGATAGCGTACTGCTCGGCTGGCAGACCGAAAGCATCGTACCCCATAGGGTGCAGGACGTTGTACCCCTGTAGTCGCTTATAGCGAGCGTAAATGTCAGAGGCAATGTATCCTAGCGGGTGTCCCACATGTAGTCCCGCCCCCGAGGGATAGGGAAACATGTCGAGTACGTAGTACGAAGGCTTATCGCGGTCTATCTCTACGCGATAAATATCTGCGTCATGCCAGATGCGCTGAGCCGATTGCTCTATGTCGTGGTGATTGTAATCCATACAGTTCTCTCTATTATAGCGCAAAGGTACGAAATTAGAGATTAGAGGGAGACGTGTAACCCGTTGTAGGGACGCACGATCTGTGCGTCCGTCCTCGTTAAAGCCATGGTGCTGTAACCTTTGATACAACGGACGCACAGATCGTGCGTCCCTACACAGGGTTACTCGTCCGATGAGCCCGACACCTCACTCTCGAGGAAATCGAAAATCTCTTCGGAGGGATTTCGGATTCTCCAGCGAGGAAACGAAAAATTCTTCCGAACTTTGATTTGCTTCTTCCGAAGTTTCATTTCATTCTTCCGAACTTTTATTTCCCGGCTCCGTGAAGAATTTTCGTTTCCTCACTGAAGCTTTCGGATTTTCCACCGAGGCATCAGAAACTAGAAGTTAGAAATCAGAGGTTAGAGGGGACTCCTCTAGTGTCTCTAGCTAACAGCCATAAAAAACAGTGAGGGAGACCCAGCTATGAGTCTCCCTCGCTATTTTTATCACCTTACGCAGGTGATGAGTAGGCTAAAGAGGTGCGCCTTACTTGATCTCCCACGTGTCCTCCGTCATGAGGAGCTCGCGGAGTGTGCGAACCTTGTTCTTGCCCTGCTGCTGAGCGATCTGATCATGGACAGCCCAGTCGTAGGTCACACCCTCGACATCACGTATGATGCCCATAGCGACGGGAAGACCGTCGGCACCGTTCATGGCGGCGAGCATCATATGTAGGAAGGGGTTAGGCTCGTGCGCATCGTGCGTCAGCACATCGTCGAGCGTGTAGCCATCTTCACCGATCGTCACGGCACGTAGCTTGAAGCCATCTAGGACGAGACCGCGCTCGTTGTTTTCGCCGAAGGTCATCTTCTCGCCATGACGCAGTACGATCGTTTTGTCAGCACGTACGGCGCGATCGCTGATAGAGGCGTGGGCACCGTTGTTGAAGATCATACAGTTCACCAGAACCTCTGTGACTGCAAAGCCCTTGTGCTTAGCACCAGCTAGCAGACACGCAGTGAGCGTAGGCTGATCGACATCGAGTGAGCGAGCGAAGAAGTTGCCACGGGCACCCATGACCAGCTCGGCTGGCTCAAAGGGATCCTCGACAGTTCCGTAAGGAGAGCTCTTGGTGACTAGACCACGAGGCGACGTAGGTGAGTACTGTCCCTTGGTCAGTCCGTAGATGCGGTTGTTGAAGAGTACCTCATTGATATCCACATTGCGTCGTACAGCATGGATGAAGTGATTACCACCGATAGCAAGGCTATCTCCATCGCCAGACATTAGCCATACGGTGAGGTCGGGACGAGCTACCTTGACACCAGAGGCTACGGCAGCACCACGACCATGGACGGTGTGGAAGCCGAACGTATTCATATAATAAGGTAGTCGTGAGGAGCAACCGATACCAGAGACGACAATGGTCTCTTCGGGAGATATCCCTAGCTCTGCCATTGCCTTGTGAATGGCTGCTAGGACACCGTGGTCACCACATCCTGGGCACCACTTGACGGGTGATGCGTTTTTGAAATCCTTGGGGGCATAGCGTAGTGCGCCCTTCTCTAGATTACTTGTTGTTTCAGTCATAGCAGTTGTGGTTTTTACAGTTGCTCATTGAGTATCTCTTCAAAAGCAGCGACCAGTCTCTCCACCTTGAGTGGCTGACCCTGTACTTCGTTGTATTGATGGAACTTGACACCCTCCACCTTAGTGCGTAGGAGCATAGCCATCTGACCGAGGTTTTGCTCAGCGACGACGACACGTGGGTAGCGACGCATGATCTCCTCCGTATTCTTAGGCATAGGATTGATGATGGTAAACTGCGTGTGTGCTACCTTGTGACCCTTCTTGCGAAGGAGCTGGCAGGCATCACTCAGGTGTCCATAGGTACTACCCCAGCCAACGATCAGAAGGTCTGCATCCTCCACATCGCCCTCTACGGTGAGTGGTGGTATAACCTCAGCGATATGCTGTATCTTATCGTATCTCTTGTGTACCATCAGGTCGTGGTTAGCACCATCCGTGCTGATAGCACCAGTCTTATTGTCCTTCTCCAGACCACCTGTACGGTATGGCAGAGCGCCAGGACCAGGTACAGACCAGTAGCGTACGAGTGTCTCGGGATCACGCATATAAGGCATCCAAGGCTCCTCACCCTTGTACTGATCTACGTAATGAGGCTTGATAGCGGGATATTGCTCGTAATCGGGCAAGCGCCATGCGACAGAGCCGTTGCCTAGATAAGCATCCGACAGAAGGATCACTGGCGTCATATGCTCGACGGCCAGCTTGACAGCCTCGTAAGCTGCATCAAAGCACTTAGAGGGAGAGGTGGGTGCTATGACCACTAGGGGTGACTCACCATTGCGTCCGAACATAGCCTGCAGGAGGTCGGTCTGCTCCGACTTTGTAGGCATACCTGTCGAGGGACCTCCACGCTGTACGTCTACGACAACGAGCGGTAGCTCAGCGATGACGGCGAGGTTGATCGCCTCACTCTTGAGAGCGACACCAGGGCCTGATGTAGAGGTGACACCTAGGCGACCTGCGTAGGAAGCTCCGATGGCAGTACAGATACCAGCGATCTCGTCCTCAGCCTGTACGGTGATTACGTCAAGAGACTTGTACTTAGCGAGGAAGTGTAGGATATCTGTGGCGGGAGTAATAGGATAAGACCCGAGGAAGAGCTTGAGTCCAGCACGCTCAGCACCAGCGATGAGTCCGAAAGCGGTAGCCTTGTTGCCAGTTACGTCAAGATAGATACCTGAGTCCTGTGGAGCGCCCTCAATAACGAAGGGAGTGCCTACAGATGCGTGTGTGTTAGCCGCATAAGAGTAACCTCCGTGGAGAGCTGCTATGTTGGCCTGACGAATGATCTCCTTCTTAGCAAACTTCTTGCTGATGAAGTGCTCAGCCTGCTCGAGGGGTCGGTCAAAGAGCCACGAGACGACACCTAGGGCAAACATGTTCTTGCACCTCAGTCTGCCTCTAGCGTCCATATCCACATCCTTGAGTACCTCCTGAACCATCGTGCTGATGGGACATGCGAGGACTCTGTCGGGGTTGAGCCCCAGCTCCTTGATGGGATCGTCCGTCTCGTAGAGAGCCTTCTTGAGATCCTTCTCTCCACAAGAGTCGCTATCGATGATGATGATTGAGTCGCGACGTAGATTCTTCACGTTGACCTTGAGTGCTGCAGCATTCATCGCCACAAGACATCGGCATAGTCCCCAGGGGTGTGGACTTGATTATGTCCGATGCGCACCTGAAAGCCTGACACACCTCCCTGTGTGCCTTGAGGAGCGCGGATCTCGGCAGGATAGTCGGGGAATGTTGAGACCGAGTTACCATACATCGCTGACATGTCAGAGAAGATGGAACCCGTGAGCTGCATACCGTCACCTGAGTCGCCTGAGAAGCGGACCACTACCTCTTCGATAATTCTTTTGTTCGGTTTGTCTGTCATAATTAGGATGAATAAAAGGCGTAGGGCTCAACTCCTTGAGAGGGTGATTGAGCGAGACCTTCCTAGCAATAGACCCCTACATACGTTCTGTTTGCTATGCGCTCAGCACCATCTTCTACAGCAGGAGAGACTTGTAAGCAAGTGCTAGAAATAGGGGACACCAGCGACCTCTCACCACTCCACCACCATGATCTGATAGACGGAACCACATAGACAGCACAAAGGTACGACTTATTTCCCTGATACTAGCCATTTTTGGGTATGAAAATGCGAACATCTGTCCCTATCTGACGAAACCTTCTAATACAGCGAAGCCCCTAGGGACCAATCTTGATCGCTAGGGGCTTCGCTGTATATGTCGGAAAAGGGGAGCTCTTACTCCGTAAAGCTTCGGTAGAAGTCTACATAAGCCTCAGCATGATCTACTGCTGGCCCAGGGTACTCTAGCACTTTGTGGTCAGGCTCCGAGCGAAGGTACTCGATGAGCTCGGGAGAGACCGACTCCTGCCCCAGGATCACACCATCTGAGTAGTGGATCGCCATACGACGTAGCGCGTCTGGCGTCACCTCTCCTTGTAGCGGGTCGAGCAGGTCGCCCGTAATCTTGTCAAACTCAAGCTTCTTGATCAAGTCTTCGCCAATCTCGCCCTCCTCCTCGTTACCATCGACCGAGAAGAGCACCTTAGCACGCTCGAAGTAAGGGTCATTCTTGTAAGCCGTCTTCAGGTAGACGGGTGCCAGTGCGGAGAACCACCCCAGACAATGGATCACATCGGGGATCCAGTGCAAGCTTTTGATCGCCTCCAGGACGCCTCGGATGAAGA
>NZ_ACLR01000169.1 GCF_000174775.1 Porphyromonas uenonis 60-3 | reverse complement strand
CTTGATCGCTAGGGGCTTCGCTGTATATGTCGGAAAAGGGGAGCTCTTACTCCGTAAAGCTTCGGTAGAAGTCTACGTAAGCCTCAGCATGATCTACTGCTGGGCCAGGGTACTCTAGCACTTTGTGGTCAGGCTCCGAGCGAAGGTACTCGATGAGCTCAGGAGAGACCGACTCCTGCCCCAGGATCACACCATCTGAGTAGTGGATCGCCATACGACGTAGCGCGTCTGGCGTCACCTCCCCTTGTAGCGGGTCGAGCAGGTCTCCCGTAATCTTGTCAAACTCAAGCTTCTTGATCAAGTCTTCGCCAATCTCGCCCTCCTCCTCGTTACCATCGACCGAAAAGAGCACCTTAGCACGCTCGAAGTAAGGGTCATTCTTGTAAGCCGTCTTCAGGTAGACGGGTGCCAGTGCGGAGAACCACCCCAGACAATGAATCACATCGGGGATCCAGTGCAAGCTTTTGATCGCCTCCAGGACGCCTCGGATGAAGAAGATGCTGCGATCCGCATTGTCACTAGGCGCTCCCT
>NZ_ACLR01000170.1 GCF_000174775.1 Porphyromonas uenonis 60-3 | reverse complement strand
CATACGGAGGAAACTCTAGTTTCATATGGGAGAAACTCTAGTTTCATATGGGAGAAACTACTCGCATTAGGGGGAGAATACCTTGTTCTAGGTATGCTGTTTGCTTTTTATTTTGGGTGCTTACCCCTATCTTTGTAGCTGTTGGTGGGGATGTCCGACCAACGGCAATAAATCTTTATCCAAAACTTAAATGCAAATGACTATGCAACCTATTATCAATAGCAACTTACCAGAGTTCAAAGTACCCGCATATACCAAGTCCAAGGGCTTCCACGAGGTCTCTAACGAGGATCTCAAGGGGCGCTGGAGCGTACTCTTCTTCTATCCTGGCGACTTCACCTTCGTATGTCCTACGGAGCTAGCTGACCTTGCCGACAACTATGCTGAGTTTCAGCAGATCGGCGTGGATATCTACTCTGTGAGCACAGACTCACACTTCGTTCACAAGGCTTGGCAGGATGCTAGCGAGGCGGTCAAGAAGGTGCAGTACACGATGCTCGCTGACATGCGCTTCGAGTTGGCTCGTGCCTTCGGCGTGATGATCGAGGAGGCTGGGCAGGCTTACCGCGGCACTTTCCTCATTGATCCAGATGGCAAGGTGCGTGTGGCTGAGATCCACGACAACGGCATAGGCCGTGACGCTCAGGAGCTACTGCGCAAGGTGCGCGCTGCTCAGTTTATCTATGAGCACCCAGGTGAGGTGTGCCCCGCTAAGTGGAGACAAGGCGATGCCACTCTCAAGCCTAGTATAGACCTAGTTGGTAAGATCTAACACCTAGATCCACAAGAGACTGTTGCATAAAGGCGAATCGCTGTGTTGCTTTCGGGATTCGGCTTCGGTCACATACGTAGGTATGCTCCCTTCAGACCTCACCCTCAGCGCCTTGCGCTTCATCCTTTCTGCAAAGTCTAGACAATCTTGCAAGCAAGATTGTGAGGCTGTTGACTTTGCAACAGTCTCACATATCAAGACGAGAGGGTTGTGTCGTATACTCACACGAGCGGCACAGCCCTCTACTCTTTCTAAAAAAACAGCACAATCATGAGACTAGACCAAGATACCTTACAGCAACTGCAAAGCATCTTTGCCTCGCTAAAGCATCGATATACGCTCAGAGCGAAGGCTCCCGAGGGCGACCACTACGGCGAGCTAGAGCAGCTCCTCGGCGACTTCGCCTCGACCTCCCCGCAAATATCGCTAGAGATGGGCGTGGGCGACAAGCTCAGCGTGGAGATACTACGTGACGACCAGCCCACGGGGATAACCTTTAGAGCGATCCCCTCGGGGCATGAGTTTAGCAGTCTGATATTGGCCATATACAATGCGGATGGTCAGGGGAAGAACCTCCCCGATGCAGCGATCTGTG
This sequence comes from Porphyromonas uenonis 60-3, assembly GCF_000174775.1. Lineage (GTDB taxonomy): Bacteria > Bacteroidota > Bacteroidia > Bacteroidales > Porphyromonadaceae > Porphyromonas > Porphyromonas uenonis_A. The sequence goes on along the minus strand of NZ_ACLR01000170.1, from coordinate 91,187 downwards.
ACAAGATTCGTTCGCTACGCAAGCCTATTCACCTGCGCAGTTACATTTCGCTCAGCTGTACCAACTGCCCCGACGTGGTGCAGAGCCTTAACCTAATCACGCTCATCGCTGGTGAGGGAGTGACCCACGAGATGGTCGACGGGGCTCTCTACACAGAGGAGGCTAAGGAGCTAAACATATCGGCCGTACCAACGGTCTACCTGGGAGATCAGGTGCTACATATAGGCAAGAGTTCGCTGGGTGAACTACTCGGCAAGCTAGCCGATGCTGTCGGAGTGGAGCCATCGTCCGTCACGGCGGAGCGCAAGGAGTACGACCAGATCGTCATCGGTGGTGGTCCGGCTGGCGCAGCTGCTGCGCTATACTCGGCTCGCAAAGGACTACACGTGGCACTGGTGGCGGACCGCATGGGCGGTCAGGTGAATGAAACGACGGCTATCGAAAACGTTCCCTCCGTACTTCACACGACAGGTACCCAACTGGCCGAAGATCTGCGCCAGCATGTGCTACACTACCACGTAGAGATACTGGAGCAGAGACATGTCGAGCAGATCAAACTGGTCGATACCCAGAAGGAGGTAGTCACTTCGCTCGGCGAGACGCTCGTAGCGCCACAAGTGATCATCGCCACTGGAGCTTCCTGGCGCAAGCTAGGCGTGCCTGGCGAAGCAGAGCACATTGGTCGCGGGGTGGCCTTCTGCCCGCACTGCGACGGACCGTTCTTCAAGGGGCAAGATATAGCGGTCGTGGGCGGTGGTAACTCAGGCATTGAGGCCGCTATCGACTTGGCGGGTATCTGCAAGCATGTGACCGTCTTGGAGTTTATGGAGAGCCTTAAGGCAGACACTGTGCTGCAGGAGCAACTGGCCAAGCTACCGAACGTGACTGTCCACACGAACGTGGCAACAGAAGAGGTCATCGGCAATGGGAACAAAGTGTCCGCACTTCGCATAGCTCCTCGAGACGGGAGTGCTCCCTTCGAACTAGCTGTCGCTGGGGTATTCGTGCAGATCGGACTCAAGGCGAATACGGATGTCTTCGACGGTCTAGTCGAGCGCAACCGTATGGGCGAGATCGTCATCGACGACCACTGTCGTAGCTCAGTGCCTGGCATCTATGCCGCAGGCGACTGTGCCAGCATCCCCTACAAGCAAGTGGTGATCGCTATGGGCGAGGGTGCCAAGGCTGCTCTCTCCGCCTTTGATGATCGCATTCGCACGCAAGGGTAAAGTGTCCTTTTCCTTTCCTACATAAGCGTAGAGGCCTCTCGGCATCACAGTCTCAGGTGCCTAGAGAGCCTCTATGCTGTGCGGTCTCTACTTGCATGGCTTCGAAAAAGGCTATATCTTTGTAGCACAATTCGGTTTGAATCACATCACTTTAAACAATAATCTCATGACACAAAAGAAACTCATAACTCTCGTCACCATACTCATCTGCTGTATGGGACTAGGAGCCTGTAAGGAAAAAGACAAACCCGTTGAGGTGAAGATCAGCATCCCCGAAGCGGTAAAGCTACTCGTCGGAGAGACCTATAAACTCGAAGTAAACGTCTACCCAAAAGATCTCAAGGTCACCTTCGAGTCTACCAACACGCAGGTGGTCACCGTATGTGAGAAGGGTGTCCTGAAGGCTATCGCTGAGGGAGAGGCAGAGGTTAAAGCGACCGCTGGCAACGTAACAAAAGTCTGTAAGGTGTCCGTAACGAAGCCTAACAATATCGATAAGTCGCGCTATTTAGGGCTGGATGCCTCTGCTGAAGATCAGCAGTACTTCGCACCTATCTACATCCCTAAGGAGGAGGACTTCAAGCCCGACAAGCTCGACCTCTTCAAGTCTGCCGTAACTCCCTTCGGCTGGATCTATGAGGCTGACGCAAAAGATCCAGAGGGCAAGTTATTCTACCGATTTGTGTCTCCCAATAAAAAGGATGAAAATGGCAAGGAGATAGATACGAAATCTCAGTTCTGCATGGACTTCCTCGCCTACAACCACTCTATGCCAGGCGCACCCGTCTACATTCGGATGGGGCTCTACCGCCACTTTGCTATGGACTATCTGGTAAAACCTGAGACTTTCACAGAGCCTAAGGACCTAAAAGTGCAGAAGGAGTTGCTTAAGATTATGGAGCACTATGGCTTCACGGAAGATGCTCAATTTACTGTGCTAGGAAGAGACAATGCCTATGTAGCTTACAATACGAAGTTTGACCCGAAGACACCGCTCAGAGGGGTTATGTTTACAGAAAGGGAAGAAGATCATCCTGGCTTTCGACTGACCTTCCAGATCAGCTATGGTCGGAGATAATGCTCCGAGGGACTAACCCTCCCCCACACGCAAAAGAGACTCCCCTCAGCCGGACACGATCCGACCGAGGGGAGTCTCTCTATTATGAATCCTAAATGCCGCAAATCATCACCCGTCTCATCGTGCTACCCGACTTGCGGGATCTAGAAGCTTGCTAATCTATAGGCAATCATAAAGGATCGCTCTCAATCTCAAACAGCTTAGAATTGGGTACTGACGTGTAGCTCTCGTAACTGTCGTGTAGCTCGCGTAGGTAGAGGCGGGCGCACATCTCGGCGTCGTCGCCTGCGCGGTGGTGCCTCCCCTCGGGGATGGATAGTTGCTCGCAGAGGTAGGCGAGCGTATGGCAGCCGTAGTCGTAGATCTGGCGAGCACGGCGTAGCGAGCAGTCCCACTGCAGCTCGGGGAGCGTGAGCTCGTAGAGCTGTGCTGCCTGCTCCAGGCAACTTCGATCAAACGGCACATTGTGCGCTACCAGCAAGGCACCCTCGCCTATGTATTGCTCTGCTATCTCTTGCCACACCTCGGCAAACGAAGGAGCCCTCTTCGTATCCTCAGGACGGATGCCATGGCACTGCATATTCCAGTAGCTGTATCGGTTGCCCTCAGGCTGCACCAGCCAAGAGCGCGTCTCAGCAATCTCTCCGTTGCGGACCAGACAGATCCCCACCTCACAGATGGAGGTGCGCTGTCCCGTGGCGGTCTCAAAGTCAATGGCTATAAAGTCTAATGTATTCATCACGCTTCGGAGGTTGGCTCGTAGTATGCCATAAGATTCTTGGCAAAGTTATACATCTCCTCTCGTACGGACTGAGGCTCCAGCACTTCAATCTGATCGCCCATTGCTAATAGAGCTTGATAAAGATCATACGTAGGACAGACCTCCAGCTCAAAGCAAGCCACACCCTCCACCTCTGAGGGCAGCTCTCTCTGCGACTCATGTATCGGTAGCGTGCGAAGGTAGTCCGCACCCTGACCATAGGCATTGACTAGCAGACGCACAGGCTCCTCCTCGGAGTGAATCACCCCACAACAGCCTCGGTAGTAAGCCTCTATATCAAAGGTCTCATCCATCTCAAAGCTCTCCTCTAGCGGTTCGCAAGCTAAGATGCGATCCAGAGCATAGACTAGATAGACATCCTTGGGGCGCGAGCCCCCGTCCTCAGCGTTGAGCTCCTCATTGCGAGCTGAGTAGTAAGGGCTACGAGCCAGGAGATACCATCTGCGATTCGCCACTTTGAGGTAGTAAGGCTCCGCCTCAAAGCTGTAAGCCTCGGGTCTGCCAAACGCTTGGTAAGTCATCTGGATAACCTTGCCATGACGCATCGCCTCGGCAATCACGTTGAGCCACTTACGACCAGAGGGGACATGCTCGAAGAGAATTCGCCCCTGGAGCTTGCTGTCGGCTTGTATCTGATTCATCGCCGTGTAGGAGTCTATGAGCCAGCTGCGCAGGTTGTCCTGCTCCAGCTCCTCAGGATTATCAATGTAGTAGCGGTAACCATCCTGGGGGTCACATAAGATATCCACCTGAAAGATGTCTAGGATCGCCGCCCGATGATTGTGAAAGGTGCGCTTCGGCAAAGGCTCCTCATAGCTCAGCCCGCTATCCACCCAGTGGCGACTAATCTCCTCAAAGGTCAGTCGCCCGTATTGGCGAAATTGCTCAATCAGCCAGACATATCGTCCGAATTTGTTTGCCATACAACTATTAGTCTCTTTCTCTAAGGGCAAAGATACAACATTGGCTCTGCCAAACCGTGGCACAAGACTCCACACAGCTATTCCTTCTTGTCGTTCTCTGAGGGTAGTCGCTTGGAGAGCTCATCGACCTGCTTCTGTAGCTTTTTTATAGCAGTGAGGATATCCTTGTGAGACTCCTCATGCTCGTAGACCTCTACCGTCGTTGCGGTGATCACACCAGCCACAAGACTCAGTAGGATATACGAGGCGATCAGTATGTAACTGACGAAATAGAGCCATGCCAGCGGATGCACACTCATGATAGGACGAGCGACAGCTGATGCCCAAGACTCTAGCGACATAACTTGAAATAGCGTAAAGAGCGAGCGGCTTAAAGAGCCAAAGTACTCAGGAGCCGTCGCACCATAGCTGTCCATTCCTATGATTGCATAGATGAGTAGCGTCATCCCAAAGAAGCCACTCGACCAAGCTACACGAGGCAACGACTTAACCATCGCCTCTGAGAAGAGACGCATGTGCTTATTGATCGAGAAGATGCGGAGCATGCGAATCAGTCGGACTAATCGCAGTGTTCTCAGCGAGATCAAGCTCGGCATAAAGCTCACCGCACAAACTGTCGTGACAACGAGATCAAAGACATCCCCAGGCGTACGCCAGAAGTTGCGCTTGTAGTACATACGCACCCCCAGCTCTATGAAAAGTACCACTAGGCTAATGTCAAGAAAGATCTCGATCCACTTCGTCATCTGTGGCGAGGTCTCATTATTTAGCAATATGACGATGCAGACGACATTGGATATAATCACCAAGTCTGCTACCCAGTCTAGCACTCGAAGTAGCTTGACAATCTTCTTCAGCTGAGCAACGGACTTATTACCACGCTTCAATCTACTCCCTTTCATAAGCTTCATTGATCACAGCAAAGTTATCGGCAGGGACAAGTAAGATAATAGGTCAGGACGAACTAGTTGTCCCGACCTATTACCACCATACCGTGTTAGCGGCTGTTTCGCCTAGTCCAGACTCTCCCTTCATTAGTCGAGTAGAACAATCCCTTTTCGCAAGTTGCTAGGATTTCTTTTCCGTTGTCCGTCAGATCCTCAAAGTCTCCTTGAATGGAGGAGGCTTTATAGCGCCTCGTCCAAACTCTGCCATCATTAGTGGAGTACTCAAGGACTCTAGGGTCTTTTGGGCTAATTCGGATTAGCTCCTTAGTGCGATTGATCATCTGTGACATAGTGTTTTGTTTGTTTAGTGGCTCTCTGTAGGGGTAGGGAGAGCACGTTTCCTACGTTTTGATTTCTATTCGATGAGCTCCATAAAACAAAAGAAGCGTGGTGCTGCTGTACTACGTTCTAAGTCGGAGGTCGTAGGATACCTTGATTCAGAGATACGTTGATAGCAGCCCACGCTCTTTGCGTGGAAACCACTATGCCTACTCTCCGAACAAGTCTTGAATTTCCTACGTTCCCGACTTCGAGATAAGCACAATCGCTTCGTATGTTTCATGTGACAGTGAGGAGAGAGCTCCCCTACTGCGCCACTGAGGTACAACCTTTTACCGAAACATACAATAGCGGGGCGAGCGTGGGCTGCACACTTTTTCTTGTTGCATAGAGACCAGAGGCAAGCACCTCTAATCTCTAACTTCTAACATCTAATCTCTAGCGAGCTACGCCTCTCCACAGGCGATCTGGCGATGCAACTCTTTCTTGCGCTGCTCCTTGATGGTGAACCACAGCTGAGACTCTTCCAGCGCATTTGCGGGGATGCGGCTAGCGTAGCGCTCTAGGAATTCATAGCTGTACAGATGCGATGCCCCAAGGTCTGCACCCCTCCAGTGACTGTGGTCTATTAGCGCGGCCCAGTTCCACTTGTCGATGAAGCGATCTATCGTATCATAGTCCAGTGGTATGGACTCATTCTCAGATAGTTTATCCCAGTCCCAGTAGTCTGCAAACCGCTCCAAGCAGTCTACTGTTAGAATGGTGTCGCAATCAGTCTGAGAGAGTCTCGTCCAGTTTATCCAATGCTCGAACTCCTCGAGCATCTCGGGTGTCCATAGGATCTCGGGGTTGCTAGAGACGAATTCCCAGTCTAGCTTCTTGCCATACTTCCTGAGGGTCTCTAATGTCCAGGGGAACTCATCTGTGATTTCTCTCCAAGCAGTCTCGTCCAGCTGCCTCTTTAGTAAGTCATTTGTATCCATAGTTCTTAATCTGATTTGTTGAACACAGTGCAAAGGTACACCGCAGGGTGTGCCATATTGAAGCACAGGAAGGGATAATCTTTCGCTTTTTTCAGAGGCTCCGACAGTTTCATGCGGGTGAAACTCCAGTTTCATGCGAAGGAAACTCCAGTTTCATGCGGGAGAAACTCTAGTTTCATACGGAGGAAACTCCAGTTTCCTCGGTAGGAAATCGAAAATCTCCACGGAGGAACGGACAAATTCCTCGGAACTTTGATTTCATTCTTCCGAACTTTTATTTCTTGGCTCCGTGGAGAATTTTCGTTTTCCACGTGGCGGTTTGAAAATATCCACGTACGCATCAAAGCGAGACGTGTAACCCTTTGTAGGGACGCTCGCTCTGAGCGTCCGTTGTCGAACAGAACAAAACGAGTACTGACTTCGTAACTTTTGATACAACGGACGCTCAGAGCGAGCGTCCCTACAAAGGGTTACTGGTCTCTAACCTCTAATCTCTAACTTCTAACCTCTAATTCAGTATCTTTGTAGCCATTAACTACGGGGTCGGAGCGTGAACTGACAGTCGGTAACCACACTTTAAACTCTCATTTAGCAACGTATAGCAACTTACTCATGACCTATTTACGTCGATATAACTTTGCAGTGGGGCTTCTGGCTCTCCTTCTGATGATGCTCGCCACGCCACTTAGCGGGCAAGCACAAAAGCAAGCGCAGCGCAAGTACACGGTCAATGGCTTCGTGCATGATGCGCAGAGTGGCGAGACGCTGATTGCTGCCAATGTGATGGAGCTCAACAGCCGTACGGGTGCCGTGACGAATGAGTTCGGCCACTACTCGCTGACGCTCCCAGCGGGAGAGGTGCGCCTACAGTTTTCCTATGTGGGCTATCAGAGCGACACGATACGTCTGCACCTCTCGTCCGATACGACACTCTCGGCTTCGCTCATCGAGGGTCAGCTACTCGGCGAGGTGGTCGTGGTGGGGAGTCCGAACCCCTCGGGTGTTGAGACTGCTACGATCGGTGCGCAACACATATCGGCGAGCGAGATCAAGCGACTGCCCGCTTTCTTTGGAGAGCAGGATGTGATCAAGGCGCTACAACTGCTACCTGGCGTACAGAGCGGTTCGGAGGGTTCGTCGGGACTCTTCGTGCGTGGTGGTGATCCAGACCAAAACTTGATCCTCATGGACGGCATCTCGCTCTACAATCCGAATCACATGCTGGGAGCTTTCTCAACCTTCAACCCCGATGCGGTCAAGTCGGTGACGCTGTATAAGGGTACCTTTCCCGCCCGCTTCGGAGGGCGTCTCTCCTCGGTCGTGGATGTACGTCTCAAGGATGGCGACATGCAGGAGTACCACGGCAATGCAAGCATCGGACTGATCTCCTCAAAGATCAATGTGGAGGGACCGATAGTCAAGGATCGCACTACCTTCAACTTCTCGGCACGGCGCACCTACCTAGACCTGCTGGCTGCGATGGCTTTTGCGATACGTAACCGCCAGGAGGGTGAGGATGGCGAGAAGATGAAGGGCGGGTATGACTTTCACGATCTGAACTTGAAGGTGACACACCGCTTCTCTGATAGAGACCAGCTGTACCTCTTCGGCTATTACGGCAACGACCGTGTCTGGACGCGCTATGCTCATAGAGATGACAAGCAGCAGATGTCTTGGCTGTGGGGCAATGCGATGGGTTCGCTACGGTGGAACCATGTCATCAACGGACAGCTCTTTCTCAATACCACAGCCTCCTATACGCAGTACCGCTCTAGGCTACGCATGAAGATGCAGGAGGACAAGGATGAGCCTCCCGTAGCGATGAGTTACGACTCGGGCATCCAGGACTGGCTCCTGACGAGCGAACTGCACTACTCACCTGTGGAGCAGCATCAGTTACTCTTCGGGGCTAACTACACCTTCCACACCTTTCGCCCTGAGATGACTTCGATAAAGGTAAACGGCAAGGACCTTTCGGACTTAACTGGGACGGACTTTAATGTCTTCGGCAACAATCCTAAGATCTACGCCCACGAGGCCTCGCTCTACGCTGAGGATGAGATGAAGCTGGGGGACAAGTGGACCTTTAATACGGGGCTACGCTACAGTTTCTACCACGTGCGTGGCAAGGGCTACCATAATATAGAGCCTCGTGTGAGTGCGGCTTGGCGCATCACGCCTGCCCTAACGGCCAAGGTGGGCTACGCTCTGATGACGCAGCATGTGCACCTCCTGACGAACAATAGTCTGAGCCTGCCTACGGATCTGTGGGTGCCCTCGACGGACCGCATCAAACCGATGCACGTGCACCACTTTACGGCGGGGCTATTCCTCCATGTGCCTCAGTGGGGAGACTTCTCGGTAGAGGGCTACTACAAGCCGATGAGCAATGTGCTGGAGTACAAGGAGGGTTCTTTCTTCTATGGTGTCTCGACAAACTGGGAGCAGATGGTCGCCATGGGACGTGGCACGGCTTACGGTCTGGAGCTACTCTGGCAGCGTAAGGTGGGCAAGCTAACGGGCTGGGTGAGCTACGCCTGGGCTCGCACGTGGCGCACCTTTGACCAGCCAGGCGAGGAACTGAACTTCGGACGCACCTTCCCCGCTAAGTATGACCGCATTCACGACTTTAAGATTACTGCGATGTATCAGCTGGGCAAGAGCTGGGACTTTGCCGCTACTTGGGTCTTTGCCTCGGGTCAGACGGGCACTATCGCAACGCATGAGTACGATGGGCTGAAAGATCCGCTCTCATGGGAGAGTGTAAATGGATCTCTCGAATATGTGGCTGAGCGAAATAACTACCGCTTTAAGCCTTACCACCGACTGGATCTGAGCATCACCTATACGAAGCATCACAAGCGGGGCAAGAGCTTGTGGAACCTAAGCGTCTACAACGTTTACAATCAGATGAACCCCTTCATCGTAACCCCTGTGAGCGAACTCGGAAGCGACAACTCCTACCGCACCGTCTTGCGTCAGGTGACGATTTTCCCGATCATGCCCAACATCAGCTACACCTACTCCTTTTAGCCTAAGACCACTATGAGACCTATACAATATATCCAGTTAGCCAGCAGCGCACTACTCATCACGCTCCTCACGGCCTGTCAGACGACCATTCCCCTCGACCTAGGCGACAACACGCCTCGCATCGTCATCAATGCGATCGCTACGGCGCAGCAGGGCATCGATATATCCTTATCTCAGAGCAAGCCGACGGGTGTCGCTTCGCCTAAGGTTGAAGTCAACTACAACTACGACCACCCCGACTGCCCCTATCGTATGACGCTCCAGGTCAACGATCAGCTCGTACCGATCAGCGAGGTGAAGCAATACAAGCCACAAGCGGGCGACCGCATAGCGATCTCGGTAGAGAAGGCTGGGCTCAAGACTGCTTCGGCCACTACCACGGTGCCCGCACAGCCTACCGTAGGCGTCATAGCGGTCAAGAAGCTGGACAAGACACATCGCGCGCCCTATGCGTACAATATGCCAGGTAGGATAGATATGCCAGATGGTAGATATGTCGAGGTTCAAGACTACGAACTATCCATCCCGCTTCAGGGCATCACGAAGGATAGCTACTACCGCATCATCGTAGAGAAGCAAGCAGTGGATCCTGAGCGCGAGTTCCAAGAGAGTCCTTACGCTTGGAGTCAAGAGAAGATTGACGACCCACGTATGACGCAGTTTGGCAATGGCGACCTGATCTTTGAGTCTAGCAGAGGTCGAGTGATGAATCTATTGGCTGGTTCTAACGTTTCAGCGAGCGACTGCACGCTCAAGACGACGCTCTCCTTTGCCACAAGGGTGTGCAAAGCCGATGGATCCACAGACGATGAGCGGACGGCTAAAGGAATATCAGAGTATGTCGCCCTGCGTGTCACCGTTTATGCTATCACAGGCGACCTCTATCACTACTGGCAGACGGTTACAGCAAAGCGCTATAATGGTCTAGGCAATACGGGCATCTCGGAGCCGAACCTCATCTACAACAATATCCACGACGGCCTTGGCATACTCGGCAGCATGGCTACGAGCCTGCGTCAGGACCTTAAGATCATAACACGCTAATGCGGTGAGAGACTTATGACACAAGAGACTATACAAATGCTCCCCGAGTGGGCGCCACAAGATGCGATCCTCCTCGCCTGGCCACACAACCAAAGCGACTGGGCTCCGATCCTACACGAGGTACAGTGCACCTACTGCAACATTATTGAGCAGGTGACACGCTTCGAGCCTGTCGTGCTACTCGTGCCAGAGGATCCAAACGAGTATGCCTCTCTGCCGTCGGAGCTACGCTCGCGCTGTCTGCTCGTCCCCTGCCCTACCAATGATACGTGGTGCCGTGACTACGGTCCGCTGGCTCTCCAGAGTCCTAGTGGCGCGCGCGTCCTCGTTGACTTCACCTTCAACGCATGGGGCGGTAAGTTTGTCTCGGCACTTGACAATCTAGTGGTGCGTCGCCTCATGATGAAGGAACTCTTTGCGCTGGATGTCGCTTACTTTGAGGCATCAAGTTTAACCTTCGAGGGGGGAGCTTTGGAGTGCAATGGCGAGGGCCTTCTCTTGACCACCAAGTCCTGCGTAGAGGACCCGCTCCGCAATCCGCATCTCTGCGAGACTCCTTATATATATGAGGCACTGCTACAATGTCTCGGCCTGACCGACTACTGCTCGCTCGAAGTCGCTCCCCTACCAGGCGACGACACCGATGGACATATAGACACGATCGCCCGCTTCGTCGACCCAGACACCATTATATATGTCTCCCCGAGCGACCCTACGGCGCAAAGCTTCGTCGCCTTGACACAGCTAGAGCGTCAGCTACAAGAGCTAGCTCGTCAGCGTCCCGCCTTGCGACTGATCGCCTTGCCCGATGTGGGCGACTTTCCCTCACGCTATGAGCCGGACTGCCTCATACCGGCCACCTATGCGAACTTCCTCCTCGTCAACGGCGCACTCCTCCTCCCCATCTACGGGCGCAGCACCGACAGCGAGGCGCAGCGCATCCTCCAGCAAGCACTACCTCACCTCGAGGTCGTGCCGATCGACTGCTCCATACTGCTCGAGCAGCACGGTAGCCTGCACTGCATCTCCATGCAGATACCGCAAGGCTTCCTCAACCCTTCACTTCTAAACACCATAACAAGATGAAAGTAGGTATCATACAGCAGCACAACGGTGCTGACCATACGAACAATATCCACCGCCTCCAAGAGCGCATCCGCCAGCTAGCCCACGAAGGGGCCGAACTGATCGTCCTACAGGAGCTACACAACGGATTGTACTTCTGCCAAACCGAAGATGTCGCTCTCTTTGACCAAGCGGAGACGATACCCGGTCCATCCACCGAAAGCTTCGGAGCCTTAGCACGTGAACTGGGCGTTGTGATCGTTCTCTCACTCTTTGAGAAGCGCGCCACGGGTCTTTACCACAACACCGCCGTAGTGCTCGAGCGAGACGGCTCCATAGCAGGTCGCTATCGCAAGATGCACATACCGGACGACCCCGCCTACTACGAGAAGTTTTACTTCACCCCTGGCGACCTAGGCTTCGAGCCGATCGACACCTCCGTAGGTCGCCTCGGCATCCTCATTTGCTGGGATCAGTGGTACCCCGAGGCTGCACGGCTTATGGCTCTCAAGGGTGCCGAGCTACTCATCTACCCGACCGCTATAGGCACCGCTGCTTACGATACGCCCGAAGAGCAGCAGCGCCAGATCGATGCGTGGCAACTGGTGCAGCGTGGTCATGCCGTCGCCAACAACCTCCCCGTCATTGCGGTGAATCGTGTCGGCTTCGAACCCGACCCCTCAGGCGTCACCGAGGGGATACAGTTTTGGGGTCACAGCTTCGTCACAGGTCAGCAGGGCGAGATGCTTTGCGATCTGAGCCAGACCGAGGAGGCGGGCGTTGTCGTGGAGCTGGACCTAGAGCGTACCGAGCTCGTCCGACGCTGGTGGCCTTACCTGCGTGATCGGCGCATAGATAGCTACGGAGAGATCACCCGTCGCTACATTGATTGAGCCATTTGTGAAGGTCAAAAAGGCAAAAGAGTGATTTATTCCTCCGAAACTGCTAACTTTGCAGGCAATAGCTCATTCCATATAGAATAACATAAAACGAATTGATATAGTATGGCATTAAAAGAATCTGGGTCACAAGGCTCTCACCACTCTGAGGAGATCGTGTCTCGTAGCGAGCGTTTCATTGAGAAGTACAGCAAGACCATCATCTGGTGTGTGCTGGGCGTCATCGTGCTAGGTGTGGGCATCTGGCTCTACATCGACAAGGTGGTCAAGCCCCGTGGTGACAAGGCAGCTGCAGAGCTATACCTTGCTGAGGAGCAGTTTATGGCTGGTGCTGATAGCGCTGCGCTCAATGCTCCCGCGGCTGGAGCCATGGGACTCCTAGCGATTGCAGACAAGTACAGTAGCACCGATGCTGGCAAGCTAGCTCACGCTTACGCTGGTATCATCTACTACGACGAGGGTAAGTACGAGGAGGCTATCCGCGAGCTCAAAGAGTTCAAGGCTAAGGAGAAGATGGTCGCTCCCTCTATCACCCGTCTCATCGGCGACTGCTACGTAGAGCTAGGCAAGTACGACGAGGCTGCCAAGTACTTTATGGACGCTGCCAAGGCTGCCGACAACCCTGTCATCTCTCCGAGCTGTCTCATCAAGGCAGGCCATGTCTACGAGGAGCTAGGTCAGTATGACAAGGCACTCAAGGCTTACAAAGAGATACAGGAGAAGTACTACACAGCGCCTGAGTCTGAGAGCATCGAGGCTTCGATCATACGCGTAGAGGCTAAGCTTAAGAAATAGAAACTTAGATGTTAGACTTTAGAGATTAGACTTTAGAAGTTAGAGATTAGAAGCAAGAGATTGGACTTCCGAACACTCCGATCCCTCCGACCTCTAACCTCTAAAGTCTAACCTCTAACCTCTAATCTCTAACTTCTAAAGTCTAATCTCTAACCTCTCACCTCTAAAAATCCATGTCTTCACAACTCCACAGCCAGCAGACACCAGCTCACTACACGCTCCAGCACAGACATACGGCGGACATTCGTTGCATCGCTGTCGTCTACTCGGAGTGGAACGCTGAGATCACCCATGCGCTCCGCGATGGAGCTGTCACGACACTCCTAGAGTGCGGCCTAGAGCGCCAGCAGATTGAGACCTTCTCCGTGCCAGGAGCCTTCGAGCTCACCTATACAGCGAATCTACTCAGTGAGGCAACCCAGCCCTACGATGCTATCATCATCATTGGTTGCGTCATACGTGGCGAGACCTCGCACTACGACCTCATCTGCAACAGCGTCACCGAGGGAGCTACCGAGCTCAATCTACGAGGCAAGGCGCCCGTTATCTTTGGGCTCGTCACCGTCGAAAACATCGAGCAGGCTCGTGCCCGCTCTGGTGGTGCCGTAGGCAACAAAGGCTCCGAGTGCGCCATCGCTGCGCTCCAGATGATTGACATCAGAGCTATGATACAAGGGTAACTCCCTGACCTATATTACGACAAGTCCCTAGTGCTATCTCTAGCGCTAGGGACTTTTATCATTTCAGGGCATAGACAGTATCGCTCCTATCGCGCTGTTTCCGAAACACATACGAGTTCCAAAAATAGTTCCTCTCTTGGAACTTTTCAGTTCCAGCGGAGGAACAAGACGCAAACTGTGGTCCCAATCTCTACCCTCTCACCTCTAATCTCTAACTTCTAACCTCTAACCCCTATCTCTCCCCGCCGTTTTTCGTACCTTTGCACCCGTATAACTATAGGACAGAAGCTCCACACACATGCAAGAACTAAGAAACATCGCTATCATCGCTCACGTCGACCACGGTAAGACGACCCTTGTCGACAAAATGCTCCTCGCGGCCAAGCTCTTTCGAGAGGACAAAGCTGCTGAGGTTGACACCTTTCTAGACAACAACGACCTAGAGCGAGAGCGAGGCATCACGATCGTTTCTAAAAATGTCAGCATCACCTACAAAGGGGTCAAGATCAACGTTATAGACACCCCAGGACACGCGGACTTCGGCGGTGAGGTGGAGCGCGTGCTCAACATGGCCGACGGGTGCCTGCTACTCGTAGATGCCTTCGAGGGGCCAATGCCTCAGACCCGCTTCGTACTGCAGAAAGCCCTCGCCATAGGACTTAAGCCGATCGTCGTCATCAACAAAGTGGACAAGCCCAACTGCCGCCCCATGGAGGTGCAGGACATGGTCTTCGACTTGATGGCTTCGCTGGAAGCGACCGATGAGCAGCTTGACTTCGTCACCCTCTTCGGTAGCGCCAAGCAGGGCTGGATGAGCCGTGACGTGGAGAAGCCTACGGAAGACATCACGCCCCTACTCGATGCGATCATCTCTGAGATCCCCGCACCACAACAGTTAGACGGCCCTCTGCAGATGCTCATCACCTCGCTGGACTACAGCTCCTACGTAGGACGTATCGCCGTAGGACGCGTGCATCGTGGCACTATACACAACGGCGACACCGTGCTCCTCTGCCACAAAGACCGTGAGCCTCATCGGGAGAAGGTCAAGGAGCTCTACACTTTTGAAGGCATTGGCAAGGCAAAGGCAGACTCGGTCTCCAGTGGCGACATTTGCGCCATCGTGGGCTTTGACCACTTTGAGATTGGCGACACGATCGCTGACCCTGAGCATGCCGAGGCGCTAGACACGATTTCGGTCGATGAGCCGACGATGTCGATGCTTTTCACGATCAATAACTCCCCCTTCTACGGACGGGAAGGTAAGTTTGTTACCTCTCGCCATATCCATGAGCGTCTGATGCGTGAGCTGGACAAGAACCTTGCTCTGCGTGTCGAGACGACCGATCAGGCAGACTCGTGGAACGTATTCGGCCGTGGTGTCCTGCACCTCTCCGTGCTAATCGAGACGATGCGCCGTGAGGGTTACGAGCTACAGGTGGGTCAGCCTCAGGTCATTATCAAAGAGATAGACGGCGTGAAGTGCGAGCCGATTGAAGAGCTGACGATCAATCTCCCCGACGAGACCAGTAGTCGTATCATTGATATGGTCATACAGCGCAAGGGCGAGATGACCGCCATGGAAAGCAAGAACGGTCGTACGCACCTCGTCTTCACAATACCTTCGCGTGGTATCATCGGGCTCAACAACAGCGTCTTGACTGCTTCGGCTGGTGAGGCTGTCATAGCACACCGCTTCCTAGAGTTTGGTCCTTGGCGTGGAGATATCGAGCGTCGTAACAATGGTAGCATCATAGCGGGTGAGAGCGGTACCGCTTTTGCCTATGCGCTGAACAACCTCCAGAGTCGCGGACGCTTCTTCATCGCCCCCCAAGAGGAGGTCTACGCTGGTCAGGTGATCGGTGAGCATACGAAGGACAACGACCTGACGGTCAACGTCTGCAAGAGCAAGAAGCTCACCAATATGCGTGCTGCAGGTAGTGATGACAAGGTAGCACTGGCTCCTCCCGTCGTCTTCAGCCTAGAGGATGCGCTTGAGTATATCAAGGCTGATGAATATGTTGAGGTCACGCCTAAGTCCATGCGTCTGCGCAAGATACTCCTCAACGAGCTAGACCGCAAGCGCGCCAACAAAGCATAAACAATCCAATCACTTCATAAACAAACTATGAAAAGAATCGCACTACTCATCATCGCCATGCTCACGCTTGGCTTTGCAGCGCAGGCTCAGTCTACCTTTACCAAGGGAACGACAACGGCCAACATCGGACTAGGCATCGGAAGTACCCTCTTTGACAAGGATTTCAGTGTTCTACTCCCCCCTCTATCTGTAGGAATTGACCACAGCGTAGCCAGTGGCCTCTTTGATGGCAACGGCTCTATCGGCGTAGGTGGTTACCTAGGCGCTGAGGTCTATCGCTACAAAGGTTTCGACAGCTCTGTATGGAGCCAGACACTCGTCGGACCTCGTGGCTCTCTACACTATCAGTTTGTAGACAAGCTAGACACCTACTTCAGCTTGATGCTTGGTGTAAACATCATCAGCTGGAACTATAATATGAAGGTGGCTGATAACGCAATCAAGGACAAGGACACTGCAGCTGGCTTCGGTTGGAGCGCACACATCGGCGCTCGCTACTATCTCTCCGACCGCTGGGCTGTCATGGGTGAGTTGGGTTATGGACTAACCTTCCTAACACTCGGTGCTACCTATCGCTTCTAAGTCTTAGCGAAGCGCTACAACACAATCAAAGCAGGAGACGGCTCACGGGCTGTCTCCTGCTTTTGCTTTTAGAACTTGATTGGGTCACTCGGCATCGTGAGACGTAGGGTGCTGTTGATTGCGAGGGTGGTAACGCAGGATGTCGGCACGGAGTGCTGTGCGGTCCACGTGGGTGTAGATCTCCGTCGTTGCGATGCTTTCGTGCCCCATCATCAGCTGGATAGCGTGCAGGTCGGCACCTCCCTCGAGCAGGTGCGTAGCAAAGCTGTGACGCAACGTGTGCGGACTGATCTCCTTATGTATACCCGCCAGCTCAGCCAGCGTGCGGATCAGACAGAAGACCGTGATGCGAGAGATCGGTTGACCACGACGTGAGATGAAGATGTACTGATCATACTCAGGCTTCGCATTATAGCGACAGGGATCGTTGAGATAGCGCTGCACGTCAGAGACCGCCTTGGGACTCATCGGCACCAGACGCTCTTTGCGTCCCTTGCCCCAGACGTGCAGATAGCCTTCGTCGAGGAAGACGTCGGAATAGGTCAGCCCGCAAAGCTCCGACACACGTAGCCCGCAACTGTAGAGCACCTCTATGATAGCCGTGTCTCGTGAGGCTTCGGGGCGCTCCTCGTCGATAGCTCCGAGGAGGCTGTCTATCTCTGCCAGCGTAAGCACCTCCGGGAGCTTCTTAGGTATCGGTGGCGTCTGTAGCATATCCGTCGGGTCACGCTCTATCTCCTCCTCTAGCGATAGAAAGCGAAAGAAACTCTTGACCCCGCTCAACACACGAGCCAGCGAACGCATCGAGATACCTAAGTCCAGCAGATGCGCCGCAAAGTTGTTGAGATGCTGCAGAGTTACCTCGCGCAGACTCAGCCCCATGTCACCTATGTAGGTGTAGAGCTTGTCCACGTCGTAGAGGTAGGAGTCGATACTATTGTCCGAGAGGTGTTGCTCCAGCCTCAGATAAGTTTTGTAGCGCTGTATCAGTTGCTGTCTTGGTTCTAGACTCATTGCAAGGGAGTTTCTTACTATCTTTGCGCTACGAAGTTAGCCATTTGCATCTAAATCGACAAGTTTACTATGTCTACAAATAGTTTGATCGAACCCCTCTCTACCCCGACCACGGGCAAGCCAGCCATACTCATCCTCAATGGTCCTAACCTAATCCAGGTGGGTCAGCGCGAAGCCGAGATCTACGGATCGACGCCTCTAGTCCCCTACTTGGAGCAGCTAGCAAATGCTACCACAGCGGTGACAATCGCCATACGCTACTCGCACTACGAGGGCGCACTCATCGAGTACCTCTACATGGCTCAGGAACTAGGCTACCAAGCGGTCATACTCAATGCGGGGGGCTACACGCATACCTCCGTAGCTATCGCAGACACGATACGTGCTATCTCTCTACCAGTCATCGAGGTGCACATCTCCCAGCCACTAGCTCGTGAGACTTACCGCCACACTTCACTCATAGCGCCCTATTGCCGTGGTAGTATCGCTGGCTTTGGCGTGGCCAGCTACGACTTAGCCGTACGGGCAGCTCTTCAGCTGAGCCGTTGACACCTTATATTATATAGACTATGGACGCAGAGCTAGAGCTTTATGCCCAGCAGCACAGCTCCTTCGGGGATCCCCTACTAGACGAATTGCTCCGCACTGCCTATGTGCGCCTCCTTCAGCCGAGGATGGTCTGTGGAGCTACGCAGGCGGGGCTACTCTCGATGCTCATCAAGCTCAGTAGTGCCAAGCGTGTCCTAGAGCTGGGCGCTTATAGTGGTTACTCAACGATAGCCATGGCGATAGCGCTCGAACCTGTGTCTGGCGAAATTGACTCCATCGAGTGCGATGCAGAGATGATCCACTTCCTCTCCCCTTTTGTAGCACGCAGCGGGTGTGCCGAGCGCATTCACATACACCACGGTCAGGCTCTAGAGCTGATGCCCGCACTACTTGCACAGCACGACTACGATCTTGTCTACATTGATGCCAACAAGCGTCAGTACCCCGACTACTACCAGCTACTGCGCAAGCACTTACGCCCAGGAGCTATCATCTTGGCCGACAATACCCTTTGGGACGGTAAAGTAACCGCCCCAACGACCCATCACGACCTTCAGCTGGAAGGGATCCAGCACTTCAACGCACTGGTAGCTCAGGACAGCGGAGTGGAGCAGCTCCTCCTCCCACTTCGTGATGGACTCACGATCATTCGCATTCTGTCCGCTTAGTCAGGCTGAGCGGGAGCGATAGGCTTTGGCTCTTGTGCTGCAAGCTCTGCTGGTGTAGGCGTTATCTCCGTGGTGGGCTTGATTGTGTCACTCTTCGCTTGCATCTTATGCGAGGTCACCTCATTGCGTAGCTTGATCAGCTCTTCACGTTGCTCAGCCGTGAGCTTGTTGAGCTTGAGCCACTCTAGGAGCGCACGCACCGCCAGTCCGATCGTGATGACCGTGACTGCCCCGATAGCGCCCGACCAAGAGACCGTGACAAAGGGTAGATCCTGCGTAGGCGTACGCCATCCGAAGAGCGCCTTGCAGAGGATCGGCATAAAGAGCGCAACCACAGCCACGACCACCACAAAAGCGATGTAGCCCCCGAAGTGACGACGGCGCATCATGTGCCCAGCGACATAGTAGTAGTTGAGGTAGAAGATTGCGATCAGAAAGATATCCAGAAACCATGTAGAGAGATAGTGTGATGGTGCCTGGAATAAGGACTTAGCCATCGTACTGCTCTGCCCGATCAGGATGGACTGGATCAGCACGATGACGAGCCATGCAGCTAGATAGATGAGCCAAGTATAGCTTTTCGTCGAGTTTTGCTTTGTAGCAGTAGCGTCTTGTTTCATAGTACAGGTAGACTTATAGTTATTGCACCACAAAGATACAACAGGATAACGAAAGAAGCCCATCTGTGCATTACTCTAGCCAGACGAATCTGTGACTATTTGAAAACTATTTGCTACCTTTGGCTCCACAAGCACGTATAACCTATCAAATATAAGTACCCTTATGAACAACCTACTCAAGAAAGCCTTCGCACTCTGCGCCCTCGTCCTCGCTACGGGATACTGTCTCTCTGCACAGGTAGTCGTCGTGCAGGGCGAGCCAGAGGCTCCACTACCACAGACACTCAACGAGGTACGCCTCAACCTCCTAGCACCCGTAGCCTTCAAGGCTGTCTCACTCGAGTACGAGCGCGCCACGACCAAGGTCAAAGACCTAGGCTTCGGAGCTACCATCAGCGCCAGCTTTGCCCAGGGGGAAGACTATGAGGCCTCGCTCTTTCCCGCCTTTGGCGTGATGCCTTATGCTCGCTGGTACTTCGGTGGCAAGAAGCTCTCGATGACAAGGCTTAACTCAGGCTTCTTTATAGAGGCAAACACGGCGATCAACTACAATCGCTATACCATAAGACACTACAACCCCACGAACGAGCAAACGACAAGCGAGAACAAACGAAGTACCTCTTGGGGTATCGGTCTCGGTGGTGGCTGGAAGTTCGTCTCTCGGAGCAACTGGAGTGGCGAGATCAGTATACGTGTGGGACGCAATCTTGTGAAGGGCGAAGACTTTGACGACGTCTACGTCCACCCAGCTATCTCCGTGGGCTACCGCTTCTAAGCACACATACGTCATCCTATTTCTATGGGGAGGATACCAAGCGATGGTGTCCTCCCCTTTTTTCTTTAAAAGCACCCCCGTTGAGCACCCTCCCTGGGAAATCGGGATTATCCATGGAGGGGTCCCGAATCCTCCACCGAGGAATAAAAAAAATCATCGGAACTTTGATTTCATTCTTCCGAAGTTTCATTTCATTCTTCCGAACTTTTATTTCGGCCCTCCGTGGGGAATTTTCGTTTGCTCCCTGGAGATTTCCGAATTCCTCGGTAGAGAGCACAATCAGCCGATATGCTAGAGTGGCTATAAAGTGGGGCTATAGCGCTGTGTAGCGAGGTTCTAGCCATATTCTTTCCCTAGAGGTTACCTTATGTAGACCCTAGAAGAGAGATTAGGATGCGTCAGCCTTGAGGGACAATCCATGGTTTGTAAAAAGTGAGTATCTTTGCATTTGGGTGAATGTGCTAGATCTCAGTGAAGACCTCTTGCAACATATACGGGTTCCTACTCGTCTATATAACAAAGGGTGTGTCTCTCTAGCTCTACACTCACGATCTTTTGAACAGACAACTAGTAATACATCAATAACTTTTAGACAACTGGATATGAATCTAAAGCGAATGCTGTCTATGGCTGTGGTCCTCCTGACCATGCTGCTACCTCGTGTAGCCTTTGCTCAGGACATGAGTCAACCACTGCCCATAGACCCACAAGTCCGTACGGGCAAGCTCGCCAATGGGCTAACCTACTTCATCCGTCACAACGAGCAGCCGAAGAATCGTGCAGAGTTTTACATTGCTCAGCGGGTCGGATCTATCCTTGAGGAGGAGAATCAGCGCGGTCTGGCTCACTTCCTAGAGCACATGTGCTTCAACGGCACGAAGAACTTCCCTGACAAGACACTCATTAGCTACCTTGAGTCAAACGGTATGCGCTTCGGCTACAACCTCAACGCCTATACGGGTATTGACGAGACAGTCTACACGCTGATGGAAGCTCCCACAGAGCGCAAGGGATTCATCGACAGCTGCCTACTCATCCTACATGACTGGAGTGGCTTCGTGACCCTAGCTGACCAGGAGATAGACAAGGAGCGCGGGGTCATCACCGAGGAGTGGCGCTCACGAGACAATGCGCAGATGCGTATGCTCAATACCGCACTCCCCAAGATCTACCCCAACAACCGCTACGGCGTACGCATGCCTATCGGTCTGATGAGCGTGGTCAACGGCTTTAAGTACAACGAGCTACGCGACTACTATCACAAGTGGTATCGCCCCGACCTACAGGCCATCATCGTGGTCGGCGATGTCGACGTAGACTACGTAGAGAAGAAGATCAAAGAGATGTTTGCCGACATCCCCGCTCCTGTCAATGCAGCAGAGCGTGTCTACTTCCCCGTAGAGGACAACGATGCTCCTCTCGTAGCTATCGAAAAGGACAAGGAGGCTACCAGCACGAACCTAATGGTTATGTTCAAGACAGACGCTATGCCTGTCGAGATGACACGCACCATCGCTGGCGTTATGAAGAACTACCTATATGGTATCACAAACCGCATCATCGATGAGCGCTTCACAGACCTAATGCACAAGCCAAATCCCGCTTTCACTAGCGCTAATGGCTATATAAGCAACTTCTTCCTCGCTCAGACGAAAGACGCTCTTACCTTTGACGTTACAGCACGTGAGGGCGAGCTAGATGTAGCACTCAAGGCTCTCATGGCTGAGATAGAGCGCATACGCCAGTATGGCTTCACTCAGGGTGAGTATGAGCGTGCTCGCACTGGTCTCCTCAAGGCTTATGAGAATAGCTACAACGAGCGTGAGACTCGTAAGAATAGTGCTTACGCCAACGAGTATAAGAATTACTTCACCACAGGTGGCTACATCCCAGGCATTGAGATGGAGAAGGCCATCATGGAGCAAGTTGCTAAAAATATACCCCTAGATGTAGTCAACCAGATGGTACAGTCTCTCATCGGGGACAAGAACATGGTTCTTATGCTCACGGCTCCAGACAAGAAGGGACTCGTACTACCCACCGAGGCTGAGCTAGTCGCTAAGGTCAACGAGTACCGCAAGCTCCCCGTAGAGCCTATCAAGGATGCCGTCTCTGATATGAAGCTGATGGATAAGGCGCCCAAGGCTGGCAAAGTAACCAAGCGTGAGGACAACCTTAAGTTTGGTACGACGCGCCTCACCCTGAGCAACGGCATGGTAGTCTATCTCAAAACGACCGACTACAAGAAGAATCAGATCTCACTCACAGCTGTCGCTCCTGGTGGCACCAACGCTTACCTTAAGAACGCTAAGGATCTACCCAACATCAAGAACCTCAGTAGCGTCGTCGCACTGGGTGGTGTAGGCAAGTTTGACAATCCTACCCTCTCCAAGGCACTCACGGGTCGTAGCGTCTCTGCTTCGGGCTCTATGGGTGGCACGAGAACTTACTTCAGTGGTATCTCTACGCTTGAGGATATGGAGACCTTCTTCCAGCTCCTCTACCTCCGCATGACACAGCCTAGACAGGATGCTGATGCCTTTGCAAACTGGCGCACCAACATGATCGAGCAGATCAAGAACATGGAGTCCAATCCTATGGTTCCCTTCCAAGACTCGCTCACCTATGCGCTCTACAACAACAATCCATTGATGAAGCGTGCTACCATCGCCGACATCGAGGCTGTCAACTATGACCGTGTGATGAAGATCTGGAAGGAGCGCATCGCAGACCTAGGTGACCTACAGCTATACTTCATCGGTAATGTAACTCCAGAGCAACTCATTCCTTACCTAGAGAAGTATGTAGCCTCTGTACCTACCAAGGGTCGCAAGCACAACATGCACAAGGAGCTCGTACCCGCAGTACGTCAGGGCTCTATGCACATTGACTTCAAGAAGGAGCTTGCTACTCCTATGGCTATGGTCATGGCTGCTTATACGGGCAAGCTACCCTACACGCTCCACAACGAGCTAGCCATGGAGGTACTCGGAGCAGTCATGGATCAGGTCTACACAGCTACCGTCCGTGAGGACGAGGGTGGCACATACGGTGTCAGCTCGGGTGGCTCTATCAGCGACAATCCTAAGGGCGAGACGGTCTTCCAGATCTTCTACCAGACAGACCCTGAGAAGGTAGACAGACTCAACAAGATCATCTACGCAGAGCTCGAGAAGGTAGCTAAGAATGGTCCCGACAAGGAGATGTTTGACAAGACAATCCTCAATATGAAGAAGGACCACGCTGAGGATCTCAAGAAGAACGACTACTGGCTCGATCATATGGTTGACTTCTTCTTCTACGGTCGTGACTTCCAGACAGACTACGAGAAGACGCTCAACAGCATCAAGCCTGCAGACGTCCAGAAGATTGCTCAGGAGCTCCTCAAGCAGAACAACCTCATCGAGGTAATCATCCGCGATGCTAAGAAAGCTAAGTAAATGAAGCTAACACTCCTACGGGGCGTCTACCACACTTCGTGACAGACGCCTCCGTAAGACACTAGCACAACAAATAGCAAGAGCGAGTAACTCTAGGGTCTCACCCCCTCCGAGTTACTCGCTCTCACTGTATTAGTCCCAGTCTCTAGCCAAGTAGTATCGCTAAGTCTGGGACTTGAGGAGCCCTAAGTCAAAAGAAATTACGAAGATGTTGCGCCAGCGTGTTGCATATATGAAGAATAAGTCTTACCTTTGCAACGTGTTTTTCATGGTGTTAGATTTTAAGGTTAATGAGAAGGGGCTGTCTTAGGACAGCCCCTTTTTTATTGTATCCACCCCTAGAGCTATATCTTCCGAGGTACTCGGATGAGATAGCTCTACTCTGAGATATTTTCATTACCTTTGCATCAGACTCTTAGGGGTGCCACAGTGCGACTGCGTGGTGGCTGAGATGAGACCCTCGACCTGATCCAGATAATACTGGCGTAGGCAAAGAGAACGACTACACGCTGACCGTGCAGACTCTCATACTGGGACACCCTACTTGTCAAGCCCTTGAGCTTGGCGGTACACACTAAGAGTTTTACATACCAAACTGATGAAGGTATGTAGGCTCTTTTTCTTTTTATATGGCTTATGCAAGTAACGATCAATAAGACTCCACATGACCTGCCAGCAGGGACCTCGCTACTAGAGGCGGTATCGCCTGTCGTCGCTACGCTCGACCACACGGCGCTAGCGGTCAATCATCGTGTCATACCACGTGATGCCTGGGCTACGCACCAGCTCTGCGAGGGTGATGCTGTCACGATCATTACCGCAGCTATGGGTGGCTAAGACACACCTCTTCTTCCAAACACACTTAATCTCTTTACTCTATGAAGCAAAAAGATCAAACGGACA
Organism: Porphyromonas uenonis 60-3; assembly: GCF_000174775.1. Lineage (GTDB taxonomy): Bacteria > Bacteroidota > Bacteroidia > Bacteroidales > Porphyromonadaceae > Porphyromonas > Porphyromonas uenonis_A. The sequence goes on along the minus strand of NZ_ACLR01000170.1, from coordinate 66,799 downwards.
ATCTAAACATCTCTCAGGGACCGCTCCCTGGCTCTACTAAGATATATGTCACTGGCTCTCGCCCCGACATTCGCGTGCCGATGCGTCGCATCGCACTCTCTGACACCATTGACGAGGAGGGCGTACGGCACAACAACGGCTCGGTAGTGGTCTACGATACCTCGGGACCCTACACCGATCCCGACTATCATGTCGATCCACACCAAGGGCTACCTAAGATACGTCAGCAGTGGATTGAGGAGCGTGGCGACACGACGAGACTATCTGAGCAGAGCTCGGAGTATGGTCGCAAGCGGAGACAAGACACTTCGCTGGATCATCTGCGCTTTGCCCATCTCAACGACCAGCCACTCGTAGGCACCGAGGAGCATCCGGTCACGCAGCTATACTACGCACGTCAGGGAATCATCACCCCCGAGATGGAGTATGTCGCTATCCGTGAGAACCAGCTCATCGACGAGATCCGAGAGCAGTACCCGCAGCATCTGGGCGAGAGCTTTGGAGCTAATATCCCTGAGCGCATCACCCCAGAGTTCGTTCGTGACGAGATCGCTGCTGGACGAGCTATCCTCCCCAACAACATCAACCACCCCGAGAGCGAACCGATGATCATCGGGCGCAACTTCCTCGTCAAGATCAATGCCAACATTGGTAACTCGCCCATCACCTCCTCTATCCAGGAGGAAGTTGAGAAGGCGGTCTGGGCTATCCGCTGGGGTGCTGACACCATCATGGACCTCTCCACGGGGCGCAACATCCACGAGACGAGAGAGTGGATCATTCGCAATTCGCCAGTACCCGTAGGCACCGTGCCTCTATACCAAGCTTTGGAAAAAGTCAAGGGACAGGCAGACAAGCTTACGTGGGAGCTTTACCGAGACACGCTCATCGAGCAGGCTGAGCAGGGTGTCGACTACTTCACCATCCATGCTGGCTTACGCTGGCAGTTCATCCCGCTGACGATGAAGCGCCTCACGGGCATCGTCTCTCGCGGTGGTGCGATTATGGCGAACTGGTGTACGACGCACAAGCGTGAGAGCTTCCTCTATGAGCACTTTGACGAGATCTGTCAGATCTGCGCTCGCTACGACGTAGGTATCAGTATTGGTGACGGTTTGCGTCCTGGCTCTATCGCCGATGCCAACGATGAGGCGCAGTTTGCCGAGCTACGTACACTGGGCGAGCTATCTCGTATTGCGGACAAGCATTGCGTTCAGGTACTCATCGAGGGTCCTGGTCACGTGCCTATGCAGCGCATCAAGGAGAATATGGACTTGCAGCTAGACCTTTGCAACGAAGCTCCCTTCTACACACTCGGCCCGTTGGTCACCGACATTGCTCCAGGCTATGACCACATCACCAGTGCCATCGGTGGTGCTATGATTGCGTGGCGTGGCACAGCGATGCTATGCTACGTGACCCGCAAGGAGCACCTGGGTCTACCCAACAAGGACGATGTCAAGGAGGGTGTCGTCACCTTCAAGCTGGCAGCCCACGCAGCCGACCTTGCCAAGGGACACCCAGGCGCTTACTACCGTGACTACGCTATGAGCAAGGCGCGCTATGAGTTCCGCTGGAAGGATCAGTTCCACCTAGCACTTGACAGCGAGACAGCACTCCAGTATCACGACGAGACGCTACCCGCTGAGGGACACAAGGAGGCACACTTCTGCTCGATGTGTGGTGAGCACTTCTGCTCGATGCGTGCGAGTCGTCAGCTACAGAAGCGCATTGAGGACGACAAGTAATCAGTAACCGCCAGACGCTCTATGATCGTTATCACGCCGCCCGAACGTCAGCTTGTAGAAGATGTAGCTGGCGATATCATTGATGTCGCAAGTAGTTGCATCTGTAAGGTACATCTGCGCATGCCAGGAGCTTCTGAGGCGGACTTTAGAAAAGTCTTAGACAGTCTAGAGCCCGCCTACCACCAGCATGTCGTGCTGTGTGACCACTATGCGCTACTGGCGGAGTATGACGTGGCGGGCGTCTACCTACCCTATCGTCGCGTGGCGGAGTGGAGGAATATCCCTCTCGCTCCTCACCAGACGATAGCGGTCGGTGCCCATTCGATCCAAGAGCTACAGGAGTTACCTTTCACACCACACTACGCTTTGCTCAGCCCGCTCTTTGATAGCATTAGCAAAGAGGGCTATCAGGGCAACCCTGCGTTACTTTCGTGTCGTGAGGCATTGATCAAACTTCCTTACCCCGTCTACGCGCTTGGAGGCATCACCCCCGAAAAGCAAGAGGCTGTCGCAAAGGCTGGCTACGCTGGGGTCGCTGTGCTGGGAGACATCTGGTCGCAACCGTGGAAACAACTGCCAGAGCGACTAGCTCAGTACCAATTGCCCGCCATCCTAACCGTTGCGGGTCACGACCCCACATCGGGAGCTGGCATCAGCGTAGACACCCGCATCGCAAATGATCTGAGCGTGCAGTGCTACAGCGTTATTTCTACGCTCACGGCACAAAGCCTGCACCGCTTCGTCTCCACTACCGCCACTCCGTCCGACCAACTACAGGCATCGCTAACGACGCTCCTCACCGACCACCCCGTCACCGTGGCTAAGCTCGGTATGGTGCAAGACTTACAGCAGGCGGTACATATCGTTGCGCAGATGAAGGCGCTAGGCGTCAAGCGAATCATATGGGACCCTATCCTCCAACCCACAGCAACAGAGGTGACGCAACCCAACCTTTGGACAGAGGAGCAGGACAAGCTCGCTACCCTACTGAATGAAGTAAGCCTTGTCACGCCCAATAAGCCCGAGGCTCAGGCACTCTTCGGTACAGACGATCCCGCAGAGCTCCAGCGCATTGCTCAGAAGCACGATGTGGCTATTCTACTAAAGGGTGGACACGACACCACTTCGCCACATCTTGTGGTCAACCAACTGATCACTAGCGACGGCATCCACCCCTACTACACGCATCGCTACGACAAGTCAATCCACGGGACTGGCTGTATGCTCTCCGCAGCAATCGCCAGCTACTGGGCTATGGAGTACAGCCTCGTTAGCTCCGTGCAGCGTGCTTGCCACTACCTCGCCACTATCTTTGCGGGGCAACCCAACCTCCCCGAGCGACAGCTACTTTGTCCCAAGATATTTAGAGGAAGTCGGAAGAAGCAGCATCTGTACTTTGACTTTGATCTACAGTACGTGACCAACGAGTCGGACCCCGACAGACTATATAATAAGGTATCCCAATACCTTGAGGCGGGCGGGCGCTGGGTGCAGCTACGACTCAAGGAGGCGACCACCGAAGAGCGCATCGAGATGGGACTGCGCCTCCGCAGGCTGACCGATTGCTACGATGCCTGCTTGCTCATCGACGACGACATCATCGCCACCATCGCTGTAGACGCTGACGGGGTTCACCTCGGCAAGCGAGACTGCCCTCCACAAGAGGCGCGGCGTATCCTAGGCGATGAGTACATCATCGGCTATACGGTCAATAGTCTTGACGACCTACCTCGTGCCTTGGCGGCCAACATTGACTACATCGGTGTGGGTCCCTATCGAGACACACAGACCAAAGCACTCCTCGCTCCCATCCTAGGCTTAGAGGGTATCTCGCAGATAGCTCAGCAAGTCAAAGAGACGAACCGACAGTTCATCGTTCCTCAGATTGTAGCTATCGGAGGCATACGACCAGAAGATGCTGAGACTCTCTTTAGCAACAAAGACATTGACGGCATCGCCGTGAGCGGTGCCATCGAGCACGCCACCGATATGGGCCATACCGTATCGCAGTTACTGCGTGACACATCAAGCTTTCCTAATTAGACATACATTCTAATCTACTATACACATGCAGACTAAGTCATTGAAAATCGGAGACCACGACTTCACCTCGCGCCTCTTCATCGGAACTGGCAAATTTGCCAACAATCAACTAATGTCAGACGCACTCGACGCTTCTGGCAGCGAGCTTATCACTGTCGCGCTTCGCCGAGTAGAGACCTCTGCAGGCCTCCACGACACACTCATTGAGAGCATCACACGCCCCAATGTCATCATCCTACCCAACACCTCTGGCGCACGCACTGCCGACGAAGCGGTCTACGCAGCACAGTTAGCCCGTGAGGCGTTACAGACCAACTGGATCAAACTAGAGGTACACCCCGATCCCAAGTACCTTCTCCCCGATGCTATGGAGACGCTCCGCGCCACCGAGCAACTCGTCAAGGAGGGCTTCATCGTCATGCCATACATACAGGCAGACCCCGTACTCTGTAAGCGACTCGAGGAGGTCGGTGCACCTTGCGTCATGCCCCTTGGCGCTCCGATCGGCAGCAATATGGGACTCACCACGAGAGACATGCTACGCATCATCATCGCTGAGAGCACCGTTCCCGTAGTTGTAGACGCTGGTATCGGTCGTCCCTCGCACGCTGCCGAGGCTATGGAGCTAGGAGCCGATGCGGTACTCGTCAATACCGCCATCTCCACCGCTGCCGACCCAGTAGCTATGGCCATCGCCTTTAGAAAAGCTGTCGAGGCTGGTCGCTCAGCTTACGAGATGGGACTGCACCAGCCCGCTACCGATATGACTGCCACCGCCACTTCACCACTCCAAGGATTCTTTGACTAATGACATTCTACGATTATAAGCAGCAGTACAATTGGGAGCAGGAGTGTGCTGAGTTTGACACCTTTACTGCTCAAGATGTAGAGCACGCCATCGCCACAGCTACGCCTACTCTACGCGACTTCAAGGCGCTCATCTCCCCCGCAGGAGATGCTTACCTAGACGCTATGGCGACCAAAGCACAGCAGCTCAGCATCGAGCGTTTTGGCAAAACCATACGCATGTACGAGCCTCTCTACCTCTCTAACTATTGCCACAACCACTGCGTCTACTGTGGGTTCAATCAGGAGAACAAGATCGTCCGCAAGGTACTCACCATGGAGGAGGTGCAGGCTGAGGCAAAAGCTATTGCCGACATGGGCTTCACCCATATCCTTCTCGTGGCTGGCGAGTCGCCCAAGCATGCTGGCGTCGACTACTACCGTCAGGTCATCGAGCTCATCCGCCCCATGTTTGCGCAAATATCGATCGAGGTACAGCCTATGTCTGTCGAGGATTACAAAGTTCTCGTCGAGGCGGGCGCTCACTACGTCTGCGTCTACCAGGAGACCTACAACGAGGAGAGCTACCCACGCTTTCACCCCAAGGGGCTCAAGGCTAACTACCGTTTCCGCTTAGAGACGCCCGACAGAGCCGCTGAGGCAGGCTTTCGCAAGGTCGGTATCGGTGCTCTCCTAGGACTAGACAACTGGCGCACGGACGCTTTCTTCACCGCGCTACACCTAGACTATCTAGAGAGCCACCACTGGCAGACCAAGTACTCTATCTCGCTACCCCGTCTGCGTCCACACGTAGGCTCCTACATGCCCGCAGACCCGATCAACGACCGTCAGATGGTACAGCTCATCTGTGCTTACCGCATCTTTGACCCCGAGGTCGAGATCTCGCTATCCACACGCGAGAGCAGTGCCTTCAGAGATATGGCGGTACGCATCGGCGCCAACTCTATGAGTGCCGGCAGTAGCACACAGCCTGGCGGTTATGTCGATCCTAATCCTGAGCTCGAGCAATTCTCTATCAACGACTCACGCTCTCCCGAAGAGATGATCGCTGCTATCAAAGCACAGGGATACGAAGTCATCTGGAAAGACTGGGACCAGTGGATGTAACCCGCACGCCCCAAAACAATACGGGCAACAAGGGCATCGCTGACAGCGCACGATACGAGCGTCAGCTACAGCTCCCCGAGATAGGTCCCGAGGGTCAGCGACTCCTCGCTCAGACGAGCGTGGCGGTCGTTGGCGCTGGGGGCTTGGGGGCTCCTATACTTTATTACCTCACAGCTGCAGGCATCGGGCGCATCGCCATCATCGACTGCGATGTCGTCTCCCCGTCCAACCTCCAGCGTCAGATCCTCTACTGTGAGTCCGACCTCGCACACCCCAAAGCTATCCAAGCGCAAAAGCGTCTCATCGCGCTCAATAGTACCCTCCATATCGAGGCCATCACCGAGCGACTCAATGAGACCAATGTAGCGACCTTACTAGCCGACTACCAAATCATCGTTGATGCTACGGACAACTACCCCACACGCTACCTCCTAGACGACTACACCCGCAGCACCGCCAAGCCACTTGTGCATGGAGCCATCGAAGGATGGAGGGGACAATGCACCATCTTTGCACCCTCTAGTAGTCTGCGTTACCGCGACCTGTACAGCGAGCCGCACAGCGCAGAGAAGACCGTACCGCCCGGCGTCATCGGCGCCACCGCTGGCGTCATCGGCAGCATCCAAGCGAGCCAAACGCTCCAGCTAGCCTTAGGGCAGACGCCCGCCCTCCTCGGCAAACTCCTCACCGTCGACCTGTGGCACGGCTCGTGGCACACCTTCGACCTCGCCTGACACGACCCACCACCAGCTATTATTTACCAGCCACAAAGGTACATCATAGCTAATAGTAATTATGCATCTCACTGCTCTGAGTGACTTCCAGCTATCCTTTGCATTTTTGTAATGTATCGACCAGGACTAACAACTTCCACAAAGTTCTTTCATAAGGGAAAGTTGAATAGGTTAAAGCGAGTCATCTTCAAGACGAAAACTCTAGTGGGCTAAAGGTGGAATTAATTCACTCGAACATTGTCGTACAGCTCTACCTTACTTATCAAAGAATCTAGGGTTATATAAATTGGCATGCCAGCGTAAACCTTCAAAGCCTCGACTATATCGTCTTCATGAAATCTTTCAACGGAGAACTTGATCTTTAAGCCCTCTTCGTTCTTTTCAAACAATGAATATTTGGGGTATCCATTTTCATCGTTTGAGTACATGAGCAGGATAACTGTAAAAGCATGCGCCAAAGATTTTGGAGCACGATTACTCTCTGCTTCTTTATTGAATAGCGACAACGGCAAGCATCTTTCGATTTGACTAGCAACCTCTTGCAACGTAGCCTCTTTCTTCGTAATTAGGTCATATACCTCACTATGAAAAGATCTAATGTACACTAGTAGAAAAAGAGCGATAACACGATTGGTATAGTTCTCGTTGTTTACATCTATCGTAGAATATGTTAACCTAACCTGGTTCATCATTTTCTGTACCTGACGTAAACTTAAATGTGACTTCTCCGCGAAGGATACTAGTATGCTAGTAATAGTCTCTTCCCAGGTATTCATCTTCTGACTTCCTTTGAAGAGAGCTTGGAAATCCAATCTTTCTAATTCCACTTTGATAAAGCTTCTATAGTCAGGACTGGGCAAGGTGTACTCTATATCTATAAATCGACGTAGATACTCCGCCGCATCAATTCTATCACTTCCATAATACCCCTTGATAGAGTTACAAAGTTGCTCCTTGTCTATCGCTAGCACAAATACTATCTGAGGAATGGAGAACAGGTGCTTGATTCGCTCCAAGACCATTACAGCATAGTGAGGATTACATCGATCTAGTTCATCTACAATAAAGATGAGAGGTGCCTTTTCACCTAATGTAGATACGTACTCTCCTAATACCTTTTTGAACCCCTCAATGCTTTTCTTTTGGTTTTCGTAGTTCTCGATCTCCGCTTCAAATAGTTCTGCACCTCCTTTTGCTACTTCCTTAAGAATGTCTGCACATTCTTCTCCAGCATGTTTTTTTAGAACGTGTTTGAGAAACTCGGGGATTGCTCTCTTGACAAGAATAGGGCCTATTTTCTGAGCCATATCTTTAACTCTAGATTTAGTTCCTTTCCCTTCCAGCTTTTTCAGTTCTCCTATTAGTCCAATGATTGGGTCTGAAATATAATCAGTTTCCCAAGCATTGAAGTAGAGCGTAGGATACCCTTCATTGTTCATCATTTGCTTAAACATCTGGATGAAAGTAGTCTTACCTGTTCCCCAAGCTCCATTTAGAGAGATCACGCAACCGTTATTGTTCCCTATCGTCAAAGTCTTCAAGACCTCTGCATATTGTTGACGTCCCAGTTTACAGTTACGGAAAGGGTCTCCAACTGGGATTTCTATATCTGTTGTTCGGATTTGGTACATATTACCTAGTTTTTATAGTTCATATTACACCATAGGGCGAACCTTCTCCTCGATGAAGGCTATTTCGTCGGGGGTGAGGGCATACTTCTTGTAGAGCTGACGGTCTATATCGGTGACCGACTGACTCCAGTCGATGTCAGAATCTGCGGTGAAGTCTTGCAGTGGCACGAACCGATAAGTCTTACTCGTACCATGTTGGCTTGACTTACTCAAACTATGTAAAAATCGAACCATCTTAGTCTTAAGGTACAAGACTATGTTGGTTGCCTCTTTTTCTAATAAGTTTAAGTCAACGCCTACCGCTAGGAAAGTCTCTGAACAAACAGTGTTTGGTGCCCCTATAAAAGCATTCAAGTTGTCATCACTAAGCTCAGTGCCAATATTGTTTGCATATGGTATATAGACTTTGTACCTTTCTATCCAATCTACATTAGTCTTTACCAACGACAAAGGCACATACCCTCTCGCTGAAGAACGACCATAGCACAAAATAGGGTTGCTCTTTGTCCGTTGTCTCTTAAATAGGCTGTTATCCTCAACAACATTTCCTTCTATACCAAACGGCTTTCGAGATGAAATGTAATTGGCTATAGAACTAAAATCAGGATGCTTCGTCACCTTAGTTAGAATAGTTATAGACTCTTGATGGCGGATGAAAATCTTCAGCCCTTTCGTTTTTAAGCTACGATGCTGCATAGACGTTTTTCCTCCTCCATAATTAGATACAATTGTCGTTTGCCCCTTGGAGTTATCGAAGCGACGATCCCTAACAACAAAGCAAACCCCACCACGATTGTTTGTGTTTGGGAAGACTTCGTCAGGACGTTGATAGTCGTAGAGGAGTTTTATATGCTTATCTGTAAGCATATCCTCTCGAAATTGGTCTAGACCTTTTCCTCCTGTATACCAACGAGCGGGCATAATCATTACTGAATGCGACTTTGCGACTTCATTGGAAGCATACACAAACTCTTGATAAATTGGTTTAGAGCTTGCTCCCGCTCCTCCATCTGACTCTTGGTATGGAGGATTTCCAATTACTATCTCGAAGTTCATATCTATGAGTTGCTGCATGATTCTGTCTTTCTTTTCTTTATCAAGGATATCATAGGTCGTAAAGTCTGAAATGACATGGTCGGTGTCTAATCCGAGGAGACGATAGACCTTGAGGGTAAACTCGTAACTCACCGTGGAGGTGGGGAGAGCATAGACATTGCGTCCGACTGCCATGCCAAACCTGCTGACCAAAGCTCTGGTAAACTCGCCCTGCTTGGACGCTATGTCTAATATACGTGTCTCTGACGTGATGACACCTTCGTCTAGCGCATCGATCATCTCTAGTGCGACAGCCTGTGGCGTGACTATCTCCGATGAGGAGAGTCGTCCGAACTTCTTCATCGCCACAGCTACACGCTCACTCGGGATAAGCGACGTGTCACTCATCAGCGTGTTGATATTCGCAATCTTATAGTCCAGAGCTCGCAAGACAAAAGGATTGCTCACGGTCTGTATGATCTGTAGGATAGAGGCTTGTAACCCCACATTGCGTGCTATGCGCTTATTGTCTGCACCCTGACTGATCGAAGCTATCAGATCCTCTAGCGAGGAGACTGGAGTCTCTGTCAGAAAAGCGTAAAAGAGTATCTGCGCATAGTAAGTCGCCAACTGCTTGCCCAGCAAGCGACCTTCATCAGTCTCTGCGGAGGGAGCTACCTGCGTAGAGGTAGCACCGCCTCCCTTAGGCGTGTCATGTGTCTCTAGCTCTAGTTCGCTCTCCTCGCCCGTGACCGCCTGTATCTCTATTCCCTTAGAGGCATCTATCGGATTCAGCTGCGAGATGACAGAGCGCATCCGCTCGTCAGCCAGTAGCGTATAGTCTATCGGTATCTCGGTAGCCTCATCCATCACACTGCGCTCAGCACTGTAGGAGCGCACGGAATCCATTATGTCACTAGCCTCTACACGCTGTAAGCCTTCGGCTCCGATTGTAGCTATCGGCGAGTGGCGTAGCTCCGTCTCAATGCGCTCCTGAAGCTTCTTATTGCCAGCTTGATCCGTATTGACATTGTAGATCTGCGCTCGTTGCTCCTGTAGGCGAAACATCCGCTGCGGGTCAAAGTCTACCAAAAGCGTCTGAGGCTTCATATTGTACTTGACCTGCTCCGAGCCATCCTCTGTCGTCAGCGTCCGTATGTACTGATTCTGAAGTCGGAAGATAGCCTGGTCGTACTCTTGTGGCGAGGCACAATCCTTGAGATAGAGCATCGTATCCCACTCAGGGATGGTGCTACCCGTTAGCATACGATTGACCGTTAGGGTGATACTCTTCTCGCCCTTTCTCTCGCAGTCAGCTATCTGAGCTTTGACATCTTCGGTGCTACAATATCGCTTGGGATCATCGACACCAGCTATATTGACTATGGTGTAGTCAGATAGATTGCGGAAGAGTTCTTTATACTCCGTCAATAGATGCTCCATGGCATCGCACGAAGCTCTGTAGGGTAAGACGAAAACGAGATGCCTACACATCTGCCCTCGCTTGATCTGCTCCAAATCAAGGAAAGGCAATAGATGCGCATCCTTCTGCACGCCATCAATCGCCTGTAAAAACTCCAAGATCTCATCCTCGTGGACGAATAGGCGGTGCCGTCCCTCCTTATTGTCTCGCAAGATAGAGCGAGGACGAAAGAGCTCTGACAGACCCATCTCATAGCCGTCTGCCCGCAATGTCTCCATAACACGTAGCGAGCTTTCATTAGGTAGGAAGGCAAAGCGCACCATCTGGGGGAAGCCGTAGTAGGGATTGTCCCACTCTTTCACCTCATCCGAGAGTATATGCTCACGGTCCCACTCTGCCTGCTCCTCGACAATGTCTGAGAACTGGTAGAAGGCGATAATATCTTCCGCCTCAAACTCACTCCCCATCAAGATGCGATAAGGAGTCCCCGATAGGTGAATACGGACACGGCTACGCAGTTGCTTTAGCTCTGTACAATCATCGTACTGCTCAGCACTGTCCAGCTCGTAAGTCTCCTGTTTGAGCTCTCTCTTGTTGAGCTTCAGAACACGACCATACTCTGCGGCTCTAGCTCCATAGTGAGTCTCATCAATGAGTAGGAGATCTATCTCACGGTCGAAGAGTGCATGATGACGCTGCTTGATCTCACTACCCATCAAGTCTTGTAGCGTCAAGAAGACTACGGCACGCCCTGTAGCTAACGTATCCTCTAGAACTGTCTCACTCTCCATGAGCTTGTCTTTGTCTAGGAAGCTGTACTCGGCAAACTTCACGTGGCTCTCGACTGAGCATTTCCACTCCTCGCGGACATCTGCCTTTGCAGAGACCACAAGGACAAGTTTCGCTTGCATCTCAACCGCACAGCAGAGCGAGGTAAAGCTCTTACCAAAGCGCATCACCGCATACATCAGCAGGTTGCTACGCCCTTGTGATATGGCCTTCTTAAATCGCTCGATTGTCTCCCGCTGGTTTGGTCGTGGTTCAAAGCTCTCTGTACGCTTATAGGTGTGTTTCACAGGAATACGACTCTCCTCAAACTTGAAGAAATCATACCGACCCTCTCCACGCTCATAAGATTGCTCAATGTCTGCCATCGCTTGGCGCAGGTCTTCCTCCGTAGCTTCTCGAAAGAACTCCCGCGAGTAGTAAAGTTCCTCAGACAGGTCGCTCGGACGCAACCGACTACGCTGTAACTGATGCTCTAGATAGCGATGCACCGCAAAGTCTCGGAAGTAGGTCTCCTCATCGACCTTAGCTACGGCACTATAGCGAGAACGCAAATTGGGGAAGTAGCGTCTCCACTCATCCAGCCGTTGTAAGACTGGTCGGTAAGTATCCCCAACCTTGAGATAGTTGGGTACACTCTCCGTCGAGAAAGCGTAAATATAAGGTTCTACCCTCCCAATAATTAACGTATCAATCAGTTCTTCACTCATTGCTTCTTCTTACGTTGCTTTGATTGACGTTGCTCCGCCTCCGCCTTCTTAGCTTCCATTGCTTCACGCTCATTGCGTGCCTTGCCTTGGCGATAGACATCGACGAGGTGAAGCACTCCATCCTGCTGCCAATCTCTGATCTTGGCATAGATGCCGTTGTGCAGGAGCGGGTCATTCTTCTTACAGCCAGGACAAGGGACACGCTTGACATCTGCCTCGAATAGACCTGAGTGCTGCACTTCTTCATGGCAGGAGTTAGGGATGACAAACTTGAGACCATCCATCTGGAAAATATTCCACGCTATGACCTCTGCGATCTCCGTCTGCTCCTCCAGCGTAGGCTCCTCGCCCCAGCGGTCACGATAGTACTCGATGAAGGTGTAGAGCATATTCTCACGAGCTAGGAGGATATTGTCCCCCTGCCACTCGTAGCCGTAGACACTCTGGAAGGACTTAGTCACCCAGACGAGCCAGTCGGCACGGTCTGAGACGTTTTCGCCGACGACACGTAGCTTGCGGTCGAGGAGCCCGATGCGCTTGTATATAGGTATCGTCTCACCCGTGACTGCATCGTAGCGACTGGCCAAGTAAGGGGCCTCGCCACAGGTGATCTCCATACAGGTCCTAAGGATATAGTCCTGCCACGTCACCCCCTCGGCAAAGCGAATAGGCTCAGTCGTAGCCTCCCACTCACGACCCTCGGCATCTAGATTGTAGTTGAAGCTGCTCCCCTCAGCGAGGTACCCATCGTCGCCACAGTTACACTGTAGGTTGCAGACCCACGCTGGGGTAAATATCTCCGCCTTTTCCTTGGTACGACGTCGCTTCAGGTCACGATGCTTCATAACACGGGGCATGATGACCCGCCCATGCTCCCCCCGGATAGAGCCTAGGGTGATGGGGTCGGAAAAGGCGTAACCCGCCCCGAGCTCCTCATAGTCATTGCAAGCCCAAAAGATATTCTTCTCCGTAGTGTGATCCTGCAGGAGTATCTCTAGGAGAGACGTGGGGAGCTTGTCCTCTAATATGTCTACCTCAATCTTATTTTGTGCCATAGCTGTCGTACTACTCTGCAAAGATAACATTAAAAGAAGAGAGTAGCGTGTCCGAACTGATCTAGTTTTCGTCGCCTACGGAGGAAATTGCGGATAGCTCGATAGAAAACGAATTTTCTCCACGGAGGGCCGAAATAAAAGTTCGGAAGAATGAAATGAAACTTCGGAAGAAGCAAATCAAAGTTCGGAAGATTTTTTTTATGCCTCCGTGGAGGATTTTCGTTTGCTCCCTGGAGATTTTCGATTTCCTCGGAGGTGTGGGGTCTAGGGTGTCGAAGGGTTTCGAAGTGCATTGAGGGAGTTAGAGGTTAGACGATGAGAAATTAGAGGTTAGAGATGAGAGATTAGAGGTTAGAGGTCGGAGGGATCGGACAAGTAACCCGTTGTGGGGGTCACACGGGACGTGTAACCCTTTGTAGACACTCCCGTGCGTCCATACGGCGGATTACACGTCTTGCTTTGACACAACGGACGCTCGACCGAGCGTTCCTACAACCGTCACACGTCTTGCTGTACTACAACGGACGCCCTCCCGCTAGACACTCCCGTGCGTCCCCACAGCGGGTTACACGTATCGACCGAGCGTTTCCACGGCGGGGTACACGTCTCATCGTTACTCATCTCGCAAGATTGTTGTACTTTTGAGGAGTAATTGCAACTTTAGCTTATACATATACTACTATGACAAGACTACGTACACTACTACTTTCACTCGTGGCGCTCTGCGCTCTCGGTGGCACGGCGCAGGCTCAGATGCCTCTGCGTATCTACGTTGACGCAGCTCCGCTCTTTAACCTTTCACAAGCCAAGACTCTCCAAGATGTCTCTGAAAACAAGGTTTTCGTCGGCTACCGTCTCGGTGCTGGACTGGATGTCAACGTGGGCAAGATGATGTACGTCGGCACGGGACTATCTCTTGCGATGAAGGGAAATCAGTATACAGTCCTCGACTTGATGGGGAAGAGTGGCGACATCAAGGTTTACAGCCACTATATGCAGATCCCCATCAACGTGGGTGTGCGCCTGAACGTGACGCCTCGCATCGGTTGCTCCATAGAGGCTGGTCCTTACTTTGCTTACGCTCTAGGAGCGACCGTTAGCCAGGGCAAGATCCTAGACGATATCCAGAAGACTTACAACGTCTACAAGGATGGTATCCTCGGAATGGATAGCGCCAAGCTCAAGCGCTACGACATCGGTCTGGGTGCTAAGGCTAAGGTAACCTTCGGCTCGTGGTACGGTATGCTAGGTGCTGACTTGGGCTTCGTCGATGAACTGAAGCTTGAGAAGAATGATCCCAAGATAGAGAAGCTTGGTCAGAAGGCTATGCGCAATACCTCCTTCTATCTCGGTGCTGGCTTTACATTCTAAGTCCTTATGAAGAATCATAATACGCTGATCATCGTAGCGCACCCCGACTTGGAGCACTCTGTCATCAACAAAGCTTGGATGGAGGCGCTCACGGGGCACGCTACGATACATAGCCTCTGTGACGCTTACCCCACGGGGACGCCTATAGATGTGGCGCATGAGCGTGCGCTCGTGGAGCGTCACGATCGTGTGATACTACAGTTCCCCCTCTACTGGTACTCCGCTCCAGCGATCTTGAAGCAGTGGACTGACGAGGTCTTTGGCGAGGGCTGGGCCTTCGGTGAGGGGGGCGACGCATGGGTTGGTCGTCAGCTCGGTGTTGCTGTCTCATGCGGTAGCGCTGAGGCAAACTTCTGCGAGGGCGGATCTCAAAAGCATACGCTAGCGACTTTCCTCACACCATATGAGGGGCTAGCAGCTTTCGCACGAGCTGACTATATAGGGCATCACGCCTTTTACGATACTTATAGCGATACGGTCGCCGAGAGGTTGCCAGCAAACTGCGAGGCGTATCTGCGCTTTGCGCTACAGTAAACATTTAATCTAGACGTTAGCCACTTATGAGTACGATCATTGACCTACAGGGCGTCACGGTATCACGCCAGGAGCATGAACTACTACGAGACGTCACACTATCGCTCGAAGCGGGGGACTTTGCCTACCTTACGGGACCCGTGGGGAGTGGCAAGAGTTCGCTTCTAGAGCTACTCTATGGCGAGCTGGCGCCTAAGGGAGGCGTCGCTAAAGTGCTGGACTACAACCTGCACCGCATGTCCGTACGTCAGCGACAAGCTCTGAGGCGCTCGCTGGGGATCGTCTTCCAGTCACAGGCGCAGCTCCTATATAACTACACGGTGCAGGGCAACCTAGACTTCGTCTTGCGTGCTGTGGGAGTGAAAAAGCGAGAGCAGCGTGCTATGCGTATCGAGGAGGCGCTGAAGCAGGTCGGCATGGAGGGCAAGCACTACAAGTACCCGCACGAGCTGAGCGGTGGCGAGGCTGAGCGTATCTGCATAGCGCGTGCCCTAGTCGTACGTCCACGTCTGATCCTACTTGATGAGCCTACGACGGGACTAGACAGTGAGACGTCGCTACTGATCGGTCAACTGATCCAGTCCCTGGCTAAGGAGGGCGTAGCAGTGCTGATGAGCACGCACAATGAGACGCTCATACAGGAGCTACCCGCTACGAGATACCATATCAACCTGGAGAGTCGTACGCTGGAGCGCATTGACTTATCCCCTACCCTAGAGCAAGTTGAGGGAACTAGCTCTGAGCCTTTTACAGATCCTATTGAAGTAGCGCTATGATCGTACTGAAGTTTGGCGGCACCTCTGTCGGTTCACCAGATCGCATACGCTCGGTAGCGCATCTAGTGGCATGTATACCAGGGCGCAAGACGCTGGTACTCTCGGCTATGGCAGGCACGACGAACGATCTCGTGACGCTGACGCAGCTGATTACCTCTGGCGAGCGTGACCGTGCGACCCGTCATGTGGAGATGCTCCGCAGCCGCTACATAGACAATGTGGTGCCGGAGCTTTTTGCGGGGCATGAGCTACACCAGCAACTGGCGGAGGAGGCTTTGACCCCAATCTTGGATAGCCTCTTGCTACAGACGCTCAACGAGGCTTTTACCCACAACGACGAGAAGCAGATCCTCGCCTGCGGAGAGATGATGTGTACCGCTCTGATGGCGCTCACGCTACAGCTCTACGAGGGGATCACACCGCACAAGCTCTTGGCGCTAGACTTCATGCGCATTACTCACGAGGGACGACCAGACATCGAGTACATCGCTCAGCGGTTGCGTCCGATGGTCGAGGGGGTGCGCGATGCGGAGGCGCTCTTTCTCACGGAGGGGTACATCTGTCGCAACGCTTTCGGCGAGGTGGACAACCTACGTCGTGGCGGAAGCGACTACAGCGCTACGCTCATTGGCGAGGCGGTACAAGCTGAGGAGATACAGATATGGACCGACATTGACGGGCTACACAACAACGATCCGCGGGTGGTCAATATGACGTCGCCAGTGCGTCGTCTGAGCTTTGGCGAGGCAGCCGAGCTAGCGCGTTGCGGTGCTAAGATATTGCACCCTGCTTGCATCGAGCCAGCACGACGTGCGGGTATCCCAGTGCGACTGCTCAACACGCTCGACCCCTCGGCCCCTGGCACGCTCATATCTCATGTGACAAACAGAGATATGATCAAAGCAATCTCGGCAAAGGACGGGATGTGTGTCGTGACGCTTCTGCTGAAACATCTGAGCAATAGCGACGTCTCTACGGGGCAATTCCTCATTACGCTGACGGAGGCTATGCACCGTCTGCACATAGAGCCGGACATCTTGATGGCTTCGGGCGATGGCTACGTCATCGTCACGGAGGAGGACTCGGGGGCTATAGATACGTTGATCAAGGAGATGACTCCCTGGGCAGAGGGCTCCGTGCAGAGCGACCTCTCGATCCTGGCAATTGTCGGAGATATGGGTTGGCATCGCATAGGCTTTGAGGCGCGTATCCTCGAGGCGGTGGACGATGTCGCTGTACGGCTTATCTGTTATGGGACTAGCAGCAACAGCATTGACCTAGTCATCGCAACGGAAGAGAAGAAGCGTGCGATGGTCTATCTCTCGGATCACCTCTTCGCTCATCTGCGTACGCCAGGACCAGAGGTACTATAATAAAGTGTAGCCTGGAGACACTCGCTCTACGTTATGACCCTCAAGCAATTCATCTCGGTCTCACGACCGTACAGTTGGCCAGCTTCGCTAGCACCGATAGCCGTTGCCATCGCTTTGGCTTGGTTACAGGGCGACTCTAACTGGCTCATCGGGACGCTCTGCCTTGTCGTGGGGCTGTCGGCGCAATCCTTTTCGAACTGTTGCAACGACTACTACGACTTCAAGCGTGGCGCTGATGGCGAGGAGCGCGTAGGCTTTAGCCGTCCGCTCGCTTCGGGTCAATTGCGAGAGCGTGACATCATCGGGGTGGCTCTCTTTTGGGGGCTCATCGCAGCCGTGTCGGGGGTGACCCTTTGCCTGCTGACTAGCCCATGGCTACTACTCCTCGGGGCGCTCATCATACTCTTCGCCTGGATGTACACAGGTGGCCCCTTCCCGCTCGCTTACCTTGGGCTAGGTGACGTGGCGGTGATGACCTTCTACGGCTGGGTCGCTGTGATAACCACTTACTACCTGCTGACAGGAGCGGTCACGACACAGAGCTTTCTCGTGGCAACAGCCATGGGAGCGGTGGCGGTCAATATCCTTGTGGTCAACAACTACCGAGACTACGAGGAGGATCGCAAAAACAATAAGCGAACGAGCATCGTACGTCTCGGCCAAGAGTTCGCCCCGAAGTTTTACTTGGCCAACATACTCCTCGCATGGCTCCTCTCCATCGTTGCCTTCAAGGGAAACATCTGGGGCATCGTCCTACTCCTCCCCTACCTTCTCTACGCGCTATCCGTATACCGTCAGATGATCCATGTGACTGGCAGCCAGCTCAACGCTGTGCTCAGGCGCACCTCCCTAGGGGTCGTCTTGCTAGCCGTCGTACATATAGCAGCCTATCTGATTGACGGGCTGTTGCTTTAGTCAAAACATTTCTCTTATCCTTATGTCTTCCACAGACCTCTCCTCATATCGTCTAGACTTCCCGCTCATACAGCACTACGCCTCAGCGCAGCCTGGCTGGGTCTACCTAGACAGCGGTGCCACTACACAAAAGCCCCAAGTGGTCATCGATGCTATCACCGAGGGCTACACACGATACAACGCCAACGTCCACAGAGGCGTCTACCAACTTAGCCGTGAGGCGACCGATCGTCACGAAGCTGCGCGTGCCACGCTGGCACACTTCATCGGTGCGTCCGACCCTAACGAAGTAATCTTCACACGTGGCACCACCGAAGGGCTCAACCTGCTAGCCTCTACGGCTGGCGAAACGCTCGTCGGTCCCGATGACGAAGTGCTCATCACCGCCATGGAGCACCACGCTAACCTCGTGCCGTGGCAACAGCTCTGCCTACGCAAAGGAGCGCATCTGCGTGTCGCTCCGCTTCTAGAGGACGGTTCGCTGGACCTCCCCGCCTTTGAGGCGCTACTCTCCGACCGCACTAAGATCGTCTCCGTGGCACATGTGAGCAACGTCCTCGGCACGGTCAATCCTATCGCACAGCTAGCTCGTCTGGCCCACGACAAAGGCGCCATCATCATCGTCGATGGAGCACAGTCCGCGCCCCACATGTCGGTCAATGTGCAGGAGCTCGGCATCGACGCTTACGTCTGCTCATCTCACAAAGTGTACGGCCCCACAGGCATTGGCATCGTATGGGGACGGCGCAAGCTCCTTGAGCAGATACCGCCCTACCAGTATGGTGGCGAAATGATCGAGCACGTATCCTTTGAGGAGACCACCTTCAACGAACTGCCGTACAAGTTTGAGGCAGGTACGCCCGACTTCATCGGCTCGCACGCCTTCGCCACAGCCGTTGAGTACATCTCCGCTATAGGCCTGGACCGCATCCACGCTTACGAGACCGAGCTCCTAGAGCATCTCACGCAGATCATCAGTCAGGAGCCTTCGCTTGAGATCCTCGGTACCGCCCCTAGCAAGGGAGCCGTCGTCACCTTCATCAGCCATCAGGCACACGCTTACGATCTCGGTCTGCTCCTAGACCAGCAGGGTGTAGCACTCCGCACGGGCCATCACTGCGCCATCCCGCTCATCGAGGGTATGGGACACCACGCCACGATCAGAGCTTCCCTCGGTCTGTACAACACGCACGAGGATCTAGAGATCTTTGCGAAAGCGCTACACCGTGCGCTCACCATGCTAGGCTAAAGGTGGCTATGTCCTTACTACATCGCTACGCATCGGACGGACTCATCGAGTGCGGCTGTGACGAGGCTGGACGAGGAGCCCTCGCTGGCGACCTCTACGCGGCAGCAGTCATCTGGCCCGACACGCTAGACCACCCGCATCTGCGAGATAGTAAGAAGCTCACCGCAAAGCAACGCGAAGAGCTACGCCACTTCATCGAGGAGCACGCCACAGCGTGGGCCGTGGGCGTGGCAACCGTTCAGGAGATCCAGCAGATCAACATCCTCCATGCCTCTATGCTTGCCATGCAGCGCGCCATCGAGGCTTTGTCCTGCACACCGGAGCGTCTGCTCATCGATGGTAACTACTACGACCCACGCCCCGACGAGGTTGAGTACCACACCATCGTCAAGGGCGACGACCGCTATCTAGCCATCGCTGCCGCCTCTATCCTTGCCAAGACGCACCGAGACGAGTATATGACACAGCAAGCGCTAGAATACCCGCACTACGGCTGGGAGCAAAACAAAGGTTACCCGACAGCGCAGCACCGTGAGGGGATCCGCCAGCACGGCTCCTGTCCATTACACCGACAGGGCTTTCAACTCTTGCAGCCCGAGCCCTTATTTGACCTTGAGAAATAAGTTTCGTACCTTAGGCGCACACTATAAAAAAGACAGACACTATGACTAATCCAAGCAATCAAGCGAAGCGCAAGCTGGTCATCCTCACCGGTGCTGGCGTCAGTGCCGAGAGTGGCATATCCACCTTTAGAGATAGTGACGGGCTGTGGGAGAACTACCCCGTCCAGGACGTAGCCTCCATCGAGGGCTTCGTACGCAATCCTCAGTTGGTGCTAGACTTTTACAATGCTCGTCGTCGTGACTATGTAGGCTGCGAGCCCAATGCGGCACACTATGGACTGGCCGAGCTGGAGCGTCAGTACGATGTGACCGTCGTGACGCAAAATGTGGACAACCTCCACGAGCGTGCTGGCAGCAGCAAAGTGATCCACCTCCATGGCGAGTTGATGAAAAACTGCTCCGTGCGCAATACCCAGAAGACTTACCCCGTCGATCCCAAGCATCCCGACCTGCATGTGGGCGATCTCGCTCCCGACGGGTCGCAGCTGAGACCTTTTATTGTATGGTTTGGCGAGGCAGTCCCCATGATCGAGCCAGCCATCCGTGAGGCAAGCCAGGCAGACATTATGGTGGTCGTCGGCACCTCGCTCAATGTCTACCCCGCTGCGAGCCTCCTCGCTTACGTTCCCAACGGGACTCCCATCTACCTCATTGATCCCAAAGAGGTCAATACGCACGGCATCGCTCATGTCACACACATTCAGAAGGTTGCCACGCAAGGGGTCAAAGAGTTGCTCGACATCTTGATGCCTCAGTCGTAATAGTCCTTTCCTCCGCTCATGTCTACTCACACCACACAGCGACGCCTCTCTAGGACACTCCTCCTGCTCCTCATCCTTGTGCTGAGCCTCCTCTGCAGTTGCCACAAGCAACAGAGATACCACATATCAGGATACACCGATGCGCAGGAAGGTGCCGACCCGCCTTTGCTCAAGTTGACTCTAGACGGTAAAACCATCGACAGTTGCTTTGTGTACAAAGGGGAGTTTCACCTCAAGGGAGACTATGTGGACAGCATGGGCCAAGACATCGCTTACCTAGAGATAACTGGAGAGCAACCTATCCCAATCGTCCTCTCGACACAGCCACTCGTTATTGACTTCATCAAGCGTAGACTAATCGAGGGTGACTATCTCAATCAAGAGCTCGACCGCCTCTACGTTTCCCTCGACAGCTTGGGAGGAGACTTCAAGCGAAAGCTGGCCAACGTACCGCCCGACAGTGCGCTCTATGACGCCTTCGATCAAGGCTTTAAGTCCGCTATCGACAACTACACCGCACTGGCTAAAGACTACTGCCTGCGCCACCCCAACGACCCCGTCGGAATCATCGCCTCGGTAATGCTCCTGACGATCAACTATGAGAGCCTCCTCGAGACGGCGCCTTTCGTGCGAAGCCATATGGGACCCCTCGTCTTGAAGAATAAAGAGATAGATCTCTACCTAAGCACCGTAGACAACTTCTACCGTACTGCTCCTGGCACCCCCATCATAGACCTTCCCCTAGAGACACTAGAGGGCGATACGACCTCCCTATCCGAGCAGTTGCTCCCAGGCTGCTACACCCTCCTGCACTGCTGGGCTGGCTGGTGCAAACCTTGCCTAGACGAGATGCCTAACCTGATCAAAGCTTACAAAATCTACCATGAGCGCGGACTAAACATGGTCGGCATCTTCCTCTGGGACGATCGGTACAATCTAAAGATGCTACAGTCCGAGTACCAGCTCCAGTGGCCACAACTCTATGAGCCTACCGCCCATACATCCATCACTTACGGGATCTATAGCATCCCCGAGATCATGCTGATAGCGCCCGACGGGACAATCTCCGCACGCTCCCTACGTGGTGCCGAGCTCTTCGACACGCTCGAGTCAATCTATCATCGCTAAGGTATGACTGGGCTCCCTCCCATAGATCCACTCCTAGACGAGCGCATGATGCAGCTAGCCCTCCAGCAGGCTCTCGTAGCTTACGAAGCTGACGAAGTGCCCATCGGAGCTGTCATAGCGGTCGGCACACGCATCTTAGCAAAGAGTCATAATCAAGTTGAGCTGCTCAACGACCCCACGGCACACGCCGAGATGCTTGCCATCACGCAGGCCACTGCAGCCATCGGAGGCAAGTACCTCCCGCAGTGCACGCTCTACGTGACCGTCGAGCCCTGCCCCATGTGTATGGGTGCCTTGCGATGGACACAGATAGGACGTATCGTCTATGGCGCTGCTGACCCCAAGGGCGGCTACATGCGCTACAGCAGTACGCTCCCCCACCCCAAGAGTGTCGTCATGGGAGGTGTCTGTGAGGAGGAGTGCCGCGAACTGATGGTCTCCTACTTCCAGCGCAAGCGCCGCTCTCGCTAACCGCTCCAGAATTTTCAAGTATACTTGATAAATGCCCCTATTTACAGAGAAATTCCAAGTGCACTTGATATTCTTACTCCGATAAGTGTACTAGACCAAGAGGTAGCTTGTAGGAATCATCAATTAAATAGTTATTGAACGGAGAACGGTCACTCTTGTGGCCGTTTTTTGTTTTGACCTTTATGCCTTTGGTTGGAGCGGTACGCGACGAATGCCTCTGAGCCGTCGGAGCAAAACCACGCCAAACCTTGGTTTCACCTAGTGAAACTAAAGTTTCATCCCCCTTTGGCACTAAAGTTTCATATGGGTGAAACTAGAGTTTCATACGGGGGAAACTGGAGTTTCATACGAGAGAAACTGGAGTTTCATACGGAAGAAACTGGAGTTTCATACGGAAGAAACTGGAGTTTCATGCGGAAGAAACTGGAATTTGCGCAAACGACATGGGAGTTGCCGTAGGTACGACAACCCTTGAAGAGCTGTTTTTAGGAAGTGAATGTGACGAGAGCGTGTGTAGCCGATGAGGCTCTTACTGAGGATCTAGGCTATAGATCGAGTCGGGATAGGTGGCCTCGACGAAGAAGAGCGCACGGGCTGGAGCTGCCGAGCCGGCTAGCGTGCGGTCTTCTCTCTGGATCAGCTCTGCGATAGAGTCTGGTGTGCGCTGTCCGTAGCCCACCTCAAGGAGCGTCCCAACCATCGTACGCACCATGCCGTGGAGGAAGCGATTGGCACACACCTCGTAGCGCATCGCATCCCAGAGACCAGGCATCTCGACCTGCTCCCAATGCGCTGTGTAGACGGTACAGCGATTGTGCTTCGTCTGCGTGTGTAACTTGCTAAAGGAGGTGAAGTCGTGCTCACCGATGAAGTGGCGACAAGCTTCGTTCATCAGCTCCATATCGGGGAGCGTGCGTCGCTCCCAGCAGTAGTCACCCCAGAAGGGGTTGCTACAAGCCGATATGTAGTAGTGATACCTTCGTGAGGTAGCGTCAAAGCGGGCGTGCGCTGTCGGGATGACGGGCGTGACAGAGCGAACGGATATGCCACCACGCAGTATGCCACACAAGCCTCTCTGTATCTGTGCTAGCGGTGGGTGCGGGATCGGAAGGTCGGCATGTGCCATCATACTGTAGGCGTGCACCCCAGCGTCTGTGCGACCAGCTCCCGTGACCGAGATCGGCTGGCGAAAGAGCATGGACAGGGCGCGCTCTAGCTCAGACTGCACCGAAACACCACGGGGCTGTACCTGCCAGCCACAGTAGTTGGTGCCGTCGTAAGCTACCTCGAGGAATACACGCTGTATGGGAGCCTCCATGGCTTTTGAGGGTGGGGAGCTATCAAGACTTAGAGGCTGCACTACGCTTAGGCGCCGCCTTCTTGGCAGTGGTAGTCGCCTTCTTCGTTGTAGTCTTCTTCGTCGTGGTACGTCCCTTCTTCGGGGTCTCTTTGTCTTGCTCAGCGATGATGGCGACGACCTCGGCGTATGTCAGCTTCGTGGGGTCAGCTTTCTGCTCCTTGGTGAGCTTGTAGTTCTTCTTGCCCGCCTTGATGTAAGCGCCCCAGCGTCCGTCACGGATTGCAATGTCGGGGTCCTCGGGGAAGCTCTTGAGCAGACTGGCAGCGTCCTTGCGACGCTTCTCCTCAATCAGCTCAATCGCCTCCTGGAGCGTTATCTCCTCGGGCGTCAGGCCACTGCTCTTGGGGATTGAGGTGAAGGCTCCTTTGTGCCGTAGATAAGGGCCGAAGCGACCTACGGCAGCGACTACGTCACCTCCCTCAAACTCACCGACCGTGCGAGGCAAATCAAAGAGTTTCAGCGCCTCCTCTAGCGTGATGGTCTCTATGAGCAGATTGCTGGGGATACTGGCGAAGCGTGGCTTCAAGCGCTCCCGCTCCGCCTCGGGCAGATCATTGTCGGGCGCCTCTCCGATCTGTACCATCGGACCGTAGCGACCGATGCGCGCGATAACTGGTTTGCCACTGACGGGATCGGTGCCGAGCAGACGCTCGCCTGTATAGCGCTTGGCACCTGACTGGCTTTGCTCCTCGATCATCGGGTGGAACTTATCGTAAAACGTTCCAATCAGATCCTGCCACTGGGCCTCGCCCTCGGCAACTTTGTCAAAGCGCTCCTCGACATCGGCCGTGAAGTTGTAGTCCACGACACGGGAAAAGTTTTCCGTCAGGAAGTCGGTCACCACAATGCCCATATCAGTGGGGACCAGCCGTCCACGGTCGCCACCGTAGCGCTCCTTCTGCTGGTGCGACTGGATAGTTGTATTTCCTGCGCTGTGCTGCCAGCTGAGGTACAGCACAGCGCGACTCTCGCCTTGGCTCTCGCCACGACGAACGTAATCTCTGTTTTGGATCGTCTGAATCGTCGGTGCGTAAGTAGACGGGCGACCGATGCCTAGCTCCTCCATCTTGCGAACGAGGGATGCTTCGGTGTAGCGGGGCTTGGGCTTGGTAAAGGATTGGCGCCCCTCTATCTCTCGTAGCTGTAGCAGGTCTCCGGCCTTCAGCTTGGGAAGCTCATTGCTACTAGTATCCTCCTCATCATCACGGCTCTCCGTGTAAGCGCTGATGAAGCCGTCGAAGACGATGACCTCGCCACGAGCCTCTAGACGTACGGGCTCTGCACCCTGCGAAGCGATCTGCGCGATCGTCCGCTCAATGCGTGCGTCGGCCATCTGACTAGCGAGCGTGCGCTTGCGGATGAGATCGTAGAGGGCTTGCTCCTGCTTGGTCCCTTGTATCGTGGCATTGCGCAGATAGGTCGGGCGAATAGCTTCGTGCGCCTCCTGCGCTCCTTTGCTCTTAACGTGGTAATGTCGGCGCTGATAGTAGTCGGCGCCCCACTGCTCTAGGATTACTGTCTCGGCATCATGGAGTGCGAGGCTGGAGAGATTGACCGAGTCGGTACGCATGTAAGTGATGAGACCTCGCTCGTAAAGAGCCTGCGCCACACGCATCGTGTTGGAAACGCTCATACCGAGCTTGCGAGAAGCCTCCTGCTGGAGCGTACTCGTGGTGAATGGTGCCGATGGCGAGCGACGCCCAGGCTTCTGCTCAACCTGCTGCACAGCAAAGGTGGACTGACTATCGATAGCTCGCTGCATGAGTTGGCGAGCAGCTTCCTCGGAGGGAAGGTTGTCAGGGAGTGTCGCAGTAAAGGTTTCTCCGCCCTTGGTCTCTAGGCGAGATGAGATGGCAAAAGAGGTCTCGGGCTGGAAGGCTAGTATCTCGCGCTCCCGCTCTACGATGAGACGCACGGCTACGCTCTGCACACGTCCAGCCGAGAGCGAGGGGCCGACACGTCGCCAGAGGACTGGCGAGAGCTCAAAGCCTACGATACGATCTAGGACACGGCGCGCCTGCTGAGCATCTACGAGGTTTTCGTTGATCGAGCGTGGGTTCTGTATGGCGTGCTGTATGGCGCTCTTAGTAATCTCATGGAATGCGATACGGTGTGTCTCCTTGTTCTGTAGGTCTAGCACATGATAAAGGTGCCAAGCGATCGCCTCTCCCTCGCGGTCTTCATCGGATGCGAGCCAGACGACGTCACTCGCCTTAGCCGCTTTGCGAAGCTCCGATACGAGACGCTGCTTATCTGCGGGGATCTCATAGATGGGTGCGAAGTGGTGCTCCACGTCTACACTAAAGCTGCTCGGCTTGAGGTCACGTATGTGTCCATAGCTCGAGAGCACTTTGTAGTCAGCTCCGAGGAATTTGCCAATCGTCTTCGCCTTTGCGGGGGACTCTACTATTACTAAGTTCTTCTGCTTTGCCATATTCTCACGCTATCTGAGACCGTTGCCTCAGTCTCAATCGGTGCAAAGGTACTCTTTTATAAGGAAACGAACGCTTTAGCCGAAAAGAGAAAGGCGTCCGTCAATCTAACGAGTAGATCGGCGGACGCCTTGACATTATATTATATAGTGTGTGCGGGTCTCCCTAGATTAGTTGACCTTGCTCAGACTATTCATACCGCGCTTAATAGCCTCCTCGTTGAGGGGGATCAGCTTGTGGTGACGCTCAGGCAGAGACTTCTTAAGACCTGCGATGATGCTCTCGAGCTTTAGCATAGGAGCGGCCTTAAGCATACCACCGAGTATGATCATGTTGAAGATCTTGTCATTACCCATCTCCATACTCTGCTCCGTAGCGGGGACCTCGTAGATGTTGATGTCCTTGCGATCAGACTTGTGCTGGATGAGAGCTGGGTCGTAGATCAGGATACCGCCCTTCTTGACACGAGGACCGAACTTGTCGAGTGATGGTTGGTTGAGCACGATGACGACATCATACTCGTTGACAACGGGTGAGCTCACAGGCTCATCGCTGACGATGACCGTGACGTTACTCGTACCACCACGCTGCTCAGGTCCGTAAGAAGGCATCCAGGATACCTCCTTATTCTCCATGATACCAGAGTAAGCAATGATCTTACCCATAGAGAGTACACCCTGACCTCCGAAGCCAGATATGACTATTTCGTAATTCATAGTTGTTCCTTTCGTCTGATTAGATTTTCATTGTAACCACCTCGTCGTTGCTACCCTTAGACTCGACATCCTTGATGTCACCGAGAGCGTACTTGTCGACCATAAACTTCGACATCCACTCATTAGCCTTAGCAGGAGTCATCTTCCAGCCCGTATTGCAGGTTGAGACAAACTCAACGACGCTGGTACCCTTGCCTGCGAGTGAGTTCTCAAAAGCCTTGCGTAGCGCCTTCTTAGCCTTGCGAACAGCACCAGCCGTGTGTACACTCTGACGTGTGACGTAGCAAGTACCGTCTAGCTCAGAGAGGATCTTAGAGATGACGAGTGGGTAGCCGTTGAGCTCAGGTGTACGACCATCAGGGCAGGTGACAGTCTTCATACCGAGTAGTGTGGTAGGAGCCATCTGACCACCAGTCATACCATAGATACCGTTGTTGATGAAGATGATGACGATGTTCTCACCACGGTTTGCAGCGTGGATCGTCTCAGCGGTACCGATAGCAGCTAGGTCACCATCACCCTGATAGGTGAAGACGAGCTTATTAGGATAGAGACGCTTGATAGCAGTAGCGACAGCGGGCGCACGTCCATGAGCAGCCTCCTGCCAGTCAATGTCTATATAGTTGTATGCGAAGACGGAGCAGCCCACAGGAGCTATACCGACGGCCTGGTCGCCCATGCCCATCTCCTCGAGGACCTCTGCAACCAGCTTGTGCACGACACCGTGGCTACAGCCAGGGCAGTAGTGCATCGTATTATTATTGAGCAGACTTGGCTTCTGATATACCAAGTTCTCTGGTTTGGTTATATCCTTTATATCCATGATATTCGTTGTCTATTACTGGTTATTGATAAGAGGGTAAGCTTACTTGACGAGCTTCGTACGCAGAGCGTTGAGGACCTCATCTGGAGAGAATAGCATACCACCCATACGTCCGAAGTGCTCTACAGGGCAACGGCCGTTGACGGCTAGTCTGACATCCTCGACCATCTGACCAGCGTTGAGCTCGACAGAGAGGAAGCCCTTGACACCACGCTCAGCGAGCTTGGAAATCACCTCGTATGGATAAGGCCATAGCGTGATAGGACGTACGAGACCTACTTTGAGACCCTCTTGGCGAGCCACCTGAACGACCTTCTGACAGATACGTGCAGAAGAGCCAAAAGCTACGAGTACGTAGTCAGCATCCTCCGTCATCGTCTCCTCGTAGCGGATCTCGTTCTCCTCGATCTTGCGATACTTCTCCTGGAAGCGTAGGTTGTTTTGCTCCATCACAGCTGAGTCTAGCTCGAGAGAAGTGATGATAGCACGCTTGTCAGGTGTATGACCCGTAGTAGCCCAGGGGCAACTAGCAGCGATCTCCTCATCGGTGTGACGAGGCTTCTGATCGGGTAGTACCACCTTCTCCATCATCTGTCCGATGATACCATCGCTAAGCATCATGACGGGGTTGCGATACTTAAATGCTAGATCCATACCGAGACCTACGAAGTCTACCATCTCCTGTACAGAGTAAGGAGCTAGTACGATGAGGCGGTAGTCACCGTGACCACCACCCTTAGTGGTCTGGAAGTAGTCAGCCTGACTTGGCTGGATCGTACCTAGACCAGGGCCACCACGCATGACGTTGACAATCAGAGTAGGTAGCTCAGCACCAGCGATGTAGCTGATACCCTCAGCCATAAGGCTGATACCAGGGCTAGAGGAGGAGGTCATAACACGCTTACCAGCGCCAGCACCTCCGTATACCATGTTAATAGAAGAGACCTCGCTCTCAGCCTGTAGGACGACCATGCCAGTCTTCTCCCAGGGGCGTAGCGACATAAGAGTCTCGAGGACCTCAGACTGAGGTGTGATAGGATATCCGAAATAGCCATCCAGTCCGTTGAGGATTGCCGAGTGTGCCAGGGCCTCGTTGCCCTTCATCAGTTTTACTTCTGCCATGATAGCTATTAGGATTAAAGGGTTACTTTATAGACGCTGATACAACCGTCGGGACAAACCACGCCACAGTTTGCGCAGCCAATGCACGTTTCGGGGCTACTCATGTAGCAGTAGTGATACCCCTTATCGTTCACCTCATCAGGGTGAAGCGAGATACTCGTAGTAGGGCATGCTACAACGCAGAGGTTGCACCCCTTGCAGCGCTGCTCGTTGACTACGATTGCTCCTCTAAATTTTGCCATGTGTAGTACTTTATAGATTGTTGTACCCCCTCTCATCTCAACGGATAAAAGTCGAGTACCGTGATACAATTAGTTCTTCGCCCTCAAAGTTACGAATAATATTTTGAATACCTACCATTAGGTAGCGAAAAAGATTGCTTTCTAGATATATTATCCGTAGAGAGTCCTGAAAGTGGCATTGTAATCCTCCCCTCTAGGAGCTACATACAGTGACAAACCTGGAAAATATGGCTAGATCCTCGCTATATAGCGCTCTAACCTCACTCCACAGTGACTCCTACATCTCCGCTGATTCCAAATTCTACCGAGGAAATCGTGGATTTCCAAGGAGCAAATGAAAATTCCCCACGGAACCGGGAAATAAAAGTTCGGAAGAATGAAATGAAACTTCGGAAGAAAGATTTCGAAGTTCCGAAGAATTTTTCGTTTCCTCGCAGGATAATCAACAATCTCCACCGAGGAATTGTCCGATTTCCTTGATAGTGCCATCGATGAAGTCATCTTGTATCAGGTGTCAGGCTTGACTATATTTTGCCCTCAAGAGTTATTTCAGTAGATTTGCGTTAGAATCGATTGGGCGTATCCAGAGGACTTCGCCCCCCATCAGATAAGACTACTACCGATGAACTACAAAGGATACCTATATACGCTACTGCTCTGTGGTAGCTTGCCACTAGCCTATCCACTACAGGCGCAAGAGACCTTTAGCAGACCCACCGAGCAGCATGCCATCGAGGTGACTCTCGCAGCTGGCTCGCCCCTACGCACCATGACGCTCCTCTCTTCTACACGACGTCTGAGCGAGGCGGATGGGTGGTTTGCCACTTATGGGGCGCATCTGCTGGGTCGTCCGAGTGCTGCAGCCGAGCTGGAGGAGTATATCACCAGAGAGCCCGTCTCCCGTCAGGCGCAGATAGCGCGCATAGCTCGTGCCACACACTACCTATATAATAAGGAGTACAATCGTGCTCGCCATACGCTAGAGCAGGTGCGTGAGCGCACCTTGACACGTGAGGCGCGGAGCGAGTGGCAGGTCAAGATGGCCTATGCGCTCCTACTGTCTGGTCGCTCTGTAGATCAGGTCGAGCGACTCTTTGAGTTGACTGCTGACAATGGAGGTTACTGGGGCGATGTGGCTAGGCTCTATCTAGCGCAACTATACATAGCGCAAAACAATCTAGACAAGGCTGAGCGCACGCTCCTCCCGATACAGGATCAGGGCGACCTGCAGTATGACGCTCGTCTAGGACTGGCGCGGATAGCCCTCTATCGGCAAAACTATCAGTCGGTGCTCACGCACACCGAGGCACTTGCTACGGCACGCCTCTCGGAGGAGCAGCGCACGGAGAGTCAGATCCTAGAGGCAAACGCGTGGTATCGTCTGGAGGAGCCGAGCAAAGCTATCGAGCGTCTCGCTCCACTAGCAGAGCAAAAGGCTAATGCCCTAACACCCGAAGACCAACTTATCCTCGCAGCGGCTTACATGGAGACGGAGCGCACGGAGCAAGCGATCCCGCATCTACTCCTAGCGACCCGTGGCGATGCGGAGACGAGCGGGGTGGCCAACCTTTACCTAGCCCGTGCTCGTAGAGATATGGGGCTTTACTCCGAAGCTTTGGCCTCCTATCAGGTGGCAGCAGATAGAGCTGTAGCTCCTACGATCCGTGAAGCTGCCATCTATGAGCAGGTATTGCTGATGCGCAGTAAGGCGGGCGGGTCGTTTGGTCAGGAGGTGAGGCTCTGCGAGGAGTTTCTCAATACATTCGCCCAGTCGGCACACCGTGAGGCGATGGAGCACTTCCTCATTGAGAGCTACTACCGCAGCCCCGATTACCTGACTAGTCTAGCCTCGATAGGACGTATCAAGAATCCTTCGCCCGTTATTGTAGAGGCGCAGTGCTATCTGCTGAATCAGCTCACACAGCAGGCGCAACAGGCGGGCGACCTAGCCCTAGCACAGCACTACAACCAGCAAGCGCAAGGGCTCGGCACGCGCTCCACACACCACACTGAAGCGGAGCTACTAGGGGCGCAACTCCTCTCTCAGCAGGGAGCCTACAAGCGTGCTTCACAAGCCCTCACTGCTATCCTCAATAAGCGCACAGCTACTAGCGCACAGCTACAGATAGCTCGCTACCTACTGGGCTACAGTCAGATCAAGCAGAAGCAGTACAGTGCTGCCACGCAGACGCTCTCTATCTTACTCCAAGAGGGCACGCTCGATAATACGCTGCAGGCGGATGTCCACGCTCGCCTAGGCGATGCGCACTATATGCAGGGACACTACACACCTGCCGTACGCTACTACGAGGAGGCTTACAGGATCGCTCCTGACAATCAGGTCTATGCGCTCTATATGCTGTCCGACATTGAGGGTCTCAAGAAGGACTACAAGGCGCAGATAGCTGCACTTGATAAATTGATCGCTCGCCATCCGAACAGCCTTTACAAGCCTCGCGCTATGTATGATCAGGGACGAGCTATGGAACTGTACGGACAGCATGCGGAGGCTATCGGAACTTTCACACGCCTGACGCAGGAGTACCCGCAGAGCGAGTATGGGCGCAAGGCTGCCTTGCAGTTGGCACTACTATATTATAATAGGAACGAAACGAACCGAGCCATCGAGACTTACAAGGCGCTCCTCGCAGAGGCGCCACAGAGTGGCGAGGCGAAGCAAGCTTACGAAGCGCTGAAGAGTATCTACATCGAGGAGGGACGCTCCACTGAGTTTGTCCAGTACGCCAATAGCATCGGCGGCAGCTATGCCATCAACGAGAGCGAGGCGATGAGCATCTCCTTCGAGACGGCCGAGCGTGCTTACCAGTCCAGACAGCCACAGGCAGAGCGCTTGCTCAAGGAGTACCTAGCCCTGAAGCCACAAGGTGCTTCTTCGCTCTTAGCGCACTACTACTTGGGCGATCTCTACGAACGTGCTGGTAAGGAGGCAGACGCTCTGACACTCTATGAGCGCATCTACCCCAGTCGCAAGCAACTGTCGCAGGAGCTACACATTGGTTTGCTCCAAAGGATGTCTACGATCCGCCTTCATCAGCGAGCCTTTGCGCAGGCATTGCCTTTGCAGCAAGAGCTACTCACACTACCGCTAGCCCCTGCGAGCTATCAGACGACACTGCTCTCAGCTACTGAGAGCGCACTCCACGCAGGACAGTATGCGTGGGTCATCAAGGTCGTAACCCCTCAGCTAGACAAAGCTAAGGGATGGAGCCAAGAGCAACTAGACCTCTTGACTTGTCGCCTAGCTACCAGCTACTTGAAGACAGGTCGTGGCAACCAGATCGAATCTTTGCTAAAGCCTCTTGTCGCTCGCATAGGGACTTACGCTGGCAGTCAGGGGACGCTCCTATTAGCTCAGTACTACGTCTCCAACAAGGTGCAGCAAAGCTACTCGAAGCAGCTACTGGACAAGCTGGTCAACGAAGCCTACCCAGACCCCGATCTATCTGCTGAGACGATCATAACGCTCTCCGACTGGTACCTCGCCAAGGGGGATCCCGACACGGCAAGACTATACCTAGAGAGCTTGCTCAAGAACTACACCGACGAGACTTCGCCGATACGTCAGCGCGCCACAGAGAAGCTCGCACAGCTTCGCCAAAGTACGGCTCGCTAATGCGCCTCTCGCCTTCCATTTCTCACGATTAAGCCTATCATCGATGAAACGACTATACATACTTCTCCCAGTACTGCTCAGCAGTCTGCTCCCAGCTTTAGCTCAAAAGCCCACCCCTCCCGCCAAGCGTGACACGATCAGCCGTGAGGTCACCGTGGTGAGCGAAAAGGTGAGACAGATAGATGACACCAATCCTATCTTTACGCTGATACCTCTGACGAAGCCTCAGATAGAGCGCTACAACCCAGCCACACCTCGCTCCACGAGAGACTTCACACCTACCCTCTCGCCAGCGCCGACGCCTCAGCTGTCTAGCTTTGCCCGTGAGGTGCCTCAGCCTTACAATGGGATCATGGCTCGGCTCTTCGGAGGCTTTGCACCGGCTTTCGGTGGGGATCTGGCGGGGCAGTGGCACTTTGGGAGCAAGCACAATGTCCTTTCTCTCGATCTGACGCATCGCTCGGAGCTTTTCACGCTCAGCAAGAACGGGCCTAACCGCTCCGTGCATGGACCTATGGACCAGTCCGATCCAGACTATCACTACCTTGAGGAAGTTCCCCGACAGACGGAGATGTACCGCCACGCTACCGAGGGAGTCCTAGGCTACAGCTATCACTGGAAGGAGAGCACCGTCAAGCTGCAGGGAGGCATCCGTAGTCACATCTTTGCGCACACCCCTACGCAGCATAGAATGCAGATGGGTACGCTCCCCCTACTGGACCGCACCCGTTGGCAAGACAAGCTACGCGAGTATAGCCTAACGGGTCGCATAGAGAACCTCCAGGCGCATAACTGGACCTTTGACCTTGGTGCACGCTACGCCTTCCTATACCATTCACTACCTAGCCCAGCCCCAGGCGACCTCCTGGCTAGCGAATATCTACATACGATTGACGCTGATGGAGCTACCGCTGTGCAGCTCTCTGAAGACTGGTCTCTCGGACTGAGCGCCGATATGCGCATCCGCACGAGTCAGCCCTCACAGCTCTTTCTCCTAAGGGCACACCCGCAGTTCCGCTATCGTGGGTTCGTTAACTTTGCCGACCTAGACTTCTCAGGCGGTGTCGGCGTGGACTTTGCCAACCAAGAGGTGCTGGTCTACCCAGAGGTTCGTCTGTCGCTCTCTGATCAGAGGCGCTGGGAGTGGTACCTGCGGGCTTCAGGTGGAATACAAGATGTCCTCCCCTTTGACTACCTAGCTCGCATACCAGGTGTCATGCTCAACGCATTGCCTAGACCTGAGCGTCAGCAGCTCGGCTCCCGCACAGGCGTCAAGCTCCAGCTCGGCTCTGGCACCTACGAGCTGTACGGCGGGTACGATCACTATGGCCGCACTTACGGCTTCAACCTCCTACCCTACTACACTGGCGAAGAGCTTTACTGCTCATGGCTACAGTCGCAGCGCAATGATTACACGAAGCTAGACATCTTCTACGCAGGTCTAGACCTCTCTACGGTCATCGCAAAGGTGTGTGAGCTGAGCCTCGGAGCGCAGTTCAACCGTCAGGCGAACTTCTCCGTCCGCGTCCCCAAGCCTTACTTCCAGAGCTATGCGAAGTTGGCCGTCCGTCCTATGCGTCGCCTAGACCTTCGTGGGGTGGTTTACTACGACACCTGCCTCTCACCAAAGATCCTTCACCCCGCTCAGGCTCCCAAGACTGGGCTTCGTGAGGGCGCAGCGTGGGCTTCGCTCACAAGGTTTACCGCTGAGGTGACAGCGCAGTATCGCTTGACGGATATGTGGACGCTCTTTGCCACTTTCGACAGTCAGTACTATGGACTAGGTACTTACAATATGAAGCAGCCCTACAGCGGGCGCATCGGGGTACAGTTTAACTGGTCCGCATTATAATAAGGAGTCCTATGACAGATCAAGCAAAGAGTGGTGGCTATAAGTTCCTCGCCATCAAAGACCGTGACTGTCTGCTCGGGAGCAATGGGCAGATAGCGCTAGAGGACCGCGAAGCTCTCCTAGAGGTGCAGGAGGAGTACGCTCTACGTGTGGCGATCGCCAGCGAAGCGCCTATGACTAGTCTCCTGAAGCTCTCCGAGCAGCTGCAACTACCACGCAATAGTGGCTACATCATCTCCCATCTAGGCGCACGCGTTCACAACTGTCGCACGGGTCGTGAGCTGGCCTCTCGCCCACTCCGCCCCGCCGAGCTCACTCGTCTCTACGAGCTGGTGAATAGCGACTACACGCTCGCACTCATTGGCGAGAAAGCGCTCTACGCGACCAAGACCCATCAGCCTCGTGTCCTACAGCTCGCCAAGCTCTGGGGTATGCCGATCTTGGAATTGGCCGAAGCGGACGAATCCTTCCAAGCGCCCTCCGAACCAATCTTTAGAGCGCTCATCTTAGCCAGACAGGATCGACTGGAGAAGCTGAGCGAACGGCTCAAAGCCGAGCAAACCTTGACCGCCACCCTCTACGATGAGCCGATGAATGAGCTCTCGATCGTGGCTTCTGGCGTCAGCCTGCGGGGTGCGCTGGACTTTATCCTAGACCGACTAGACCTTAACCAGCAAAACATCATCGCCGTCGGCACCACCCTAGAGGATGTCGCCATGGTACAGCGCGCTGGACTAGGCGTAGCTATGGCAAACGCTCCCGAGCCACTCAAGAGTTGCGCCGACTATATCACCACCTCTTGCGATGCTGCGGGCTTAGCCCACATGATCACCAAGCAGATCAAGCTGCGCTACGATGGGGTTCCCTTTGACCCAGAAGATGCCAACGCTATCATGCCCAACACACTCATGGGAGCGCTCGGCATGCGCTGCACAGAGATAGCGCAGGGCTATGTCACTGGCACGATGCCCGTGGACAGTCGCACGAGACAGCCAATGGGCATCCTGCACGGAGGCGCCTCGCTAGCCTTTGCCGAGACCCTCGCGGGGCTAGGTTCAGTGGCTATAGCCAACGAAGGCGAGATACAAGTCGGCATGCAGGTGAGTGGCTACCACGTCTCCTCGACAGTCGTCGGAGACACCGTGCGCGGCGTCGCCACGATACTTCACAAGGGGCGCAGCACCCACGTCTGGAACGTGGATATCTACTCCACCCAGAGCGGTAAGCTCATCTCCACCTGCCGCGTCATCAATAGTATCCTCAAGCAGCGCTAAGCCTCTGCACACACTATGAGCCAACTCCTAGAGCGATTCCTCCGCTACGCAAAGGTGCACACCACCTCCGATCCAAATAGTCCGACGAAGCCCTCGACCTCCTGTCAGTGGGACTTGCTCCGTCTGCTTCACTCGGAGCTAGAGGCGCTACAGATACCTGCCACTTGCTATGATGCGGGCTATGTGATAGCGCAAATCCCCGCCACGGCCGGTTACGAAAAGGTTCCCCGCATCGCGCTCCTCGCTCATGTAGACACCTCTCCCGAAGCTCCTGGCGAAAAGGTCTCTCCCTGTCTCCACCCCAACTACGACGGCAAGCCAATTCAGCTAAAGGGGAGCATACTCAGTCCCAGCGACTACCCCGACCTGCTACGCTATGTGGGGCATACGCTCATCACGAGCGATGGTACGACACTCCTCGGAGCTGACGACAAGGCGGGCGTCGCCATCTTGATGACCCTCGCTGCGGAGCTACAGAGCAAGCCCGAGTTAGCGCACGGACCTATCGCACTAGCCTTCACGACAGACGAAGAAGTGGGACGAGGGCTAGAGTCCTTTGACGAGAGCCAGCTTCAGGCGACCTACGCTTACACCATCGACGGAGGACTTGAGGGCGAGTTTGAGTACGAATGCTTTCACGCAGCCTCCGTACGCATCACCGCCACAGGACACAACGTCCACCCAGGCAGTGCCTACCACACGATGCGCCACGCACTCCAGTCGCTCATCAAGCTCGACTACAGACTAGGTTACACGCACGAGCGACCCGAGGTAACCCAGGGACGAGAGGGCTTCCTGCACCTATGCCACATGGCGGGAGATGTCTCGTCCGCAACCGCTGAGTACATCATCCGCGACCACGACCGCCAGCTCCTAGAGGAGCGCATAGCATGCATCCGAGAGGTGGCTCAGCAGATCAACGAAGAGCCACACGCCGCACAGCTAGCGGTCGAAGTCTCCTACCAGTACCGCAACATGTACGACTACATCGCTCCGCACCCAGAGGTCATCGAGCATGCGGTGGCAGCCTATGAGGCGGTCGGTGTCAAGCCTATCATCCAGCCGATACGTGGCGGCACCGATGGGGCGGTCCTCTCGGAGCGAGGCATCCCCTGCCCCAACATCTTCACCAGCGGGGGCAACTTCCACTCCATCCACGAGTACTGCTCGCTCGATGCTATGGAGCGCTGCCTAGCCATCGTGACGCAGCTAGTCCGTCGCTATGCCACATCGGGAGCTTTAGAGTAAAAGCCAACCCCAACACATTAAACGTGTAGCCCGCTAATAGGAAATCTCTCCTACCAGCGGGCTACATCTCTTTTCATCGTCCCCTTACTGCCAAAGGGCGCTGTCAAAGCTTCTTCGTATCGCACTATCCTCTTGACACTTACAAGTTCCAAAAGTAGTTCCCCTCTTGGAACTTTTTAGTTCCAACGGAGGAACTCTTCGGTTCCAGCGGTGGAACCTTTTAGCAGACGAGCGTAGTTCTCTTTCTTTTTGTATCTTTGTTCGCAAGGGAGGTCTATTTCTTCAGAAGATTGACGACAGTCATCTGCTATGGGTACCTTCCTTCGCTATTTGGTCTCTATGCCAGCGCTGATATATAAACTAACAAGGTTAGAACTATGAATAAACAAATCTCTCTGATCCTCGCATTGATCATGTCAACTTGCTTTGGGCTGGTCGGTTGTTACCAAGACTGTCCCGATGATGGAGGCGATCCCAATAAGAAAGACCCCAACAAGGAGGATCCCATCCAGCAGGGCGAGTACACGCCTATCTATGAGCTAGATGCTGATGGCAATCTAAAGCATCTGCCAATACCCTTCGTAGACTTTACGGCAGGAGAGCATCCTCTCAAAAGTGGGAGGCAGCTCATGGCTCCGTGCTACAAACGGAGAAAGTAATCACCGATGCAAAGGGTAATAACCTCAAGAACTACGTCTTTAACACTCAAGACAAGAGTAGCAAGCAGCCTCTACGCATCTACCTCATCGGCAATTCTGGCGAGGGTAAGCTACAGATCTCAACCGTGCTCATTGATGAGCAACTCGTCTACGACCAGAAGGGCGATGTCAGACGGGATTTTGACATAATGACCATCAATGACGGCTTTGAAGCTATGGACGAAAGCTCCAGCAAGTCTCCGATGTATCGCAAGGGCAACCTCATCGTAGGCGTATCAAGAGGTGCAGTAGCTGGCTATGCGCAGCTTTCCTTCCTTCCGATGCCAGGGTCGGTCGCCGAGGTAGACCTAGACAAGACACTCCAGGACTTCCCCTTGCCAGCAAGCTAGCTGAGGAGACCTCTCTAGATGAGATCCGTCAGTATGAAGCTACTCTAGGGCTCAGACAGGAGAAGTCGCTCAATGATCCTAAGCGTGCGACTTTCGTAGCTAAGGACAAGAAGAAGGGTAACTTCAGCATAGTCAGTTATTACCCACAGGGCTACACAAGCAATGGTACTACCTACGAGCCTGGCATCCTAGCGCTCAGCCATGCACTCACCATTGATATGGTCGAGAGCAACCCCGATGTAGGCCTGTGGTTTGTACGCAATGGCTTTAGCAAGCCTGCTAAGACGATCGTCGGTGGAAACACCTTCAGTAGCGAAAATAACTACTACACAGTCCTCATTACAGAGACACAGGGGGGTATCGTCTTTAGCTTCAGTGCCAAGAAGAAGCCGTCCGCACCTAACGTTGCAGAGGACACCAGCATCTTCCCCTCCTACAACTTTGGCGAGAAGTTCAACCCTGCTGATGTGCCCACCCCAGGGACACCCGCAGGCTCTATCTACACCAGTGAGATGGCTAAGGGGGAGGATGTCACCTACAGAGCTCCTATGAAAGGCGATGATGGCAAAATTGACTATGCCTCTACTCGCCTAGAGGTCTCTATTAAGGGCCTCTCTAAGCTTAAAGCAGCTGCCATCAGTGGCTATCACTACTGCGCCGCAAGTAATGCTACCAAGGACAATATGAATGTCTATAATAAGGGTGCTCTAACGATCAACCCTACCAAGCAATTCAAGACGGGTATTGACAAGGAGCTCAGGGCAGTCCTCGAGAAGGCAGGCTACCAGTACACTGGTCTAGGCAAGGATCAGTTCGGCAACGAGTATTGGTACTACTACAATGCAGAGCACACCATCTCTCTGCATGTAGTAAAGCTGACGGGACTGGGCTCCACACTGCTTGGCTCAGACTTCTGGCCTGGCGATGACTACAAGCCCGAACCAGGCAAACAAATACGCCTAAATACTCGCTACATACACCACTAAGCAAGGAGTCTGTCGCCAGTCTGCGACAGTTCCAGTGCACTAAGCAGAGCAAGAGCCTACTCGCTAACCAGCGGGCAGGCTCTTGTTTTATAGATCAATGCTTGGGCTAGAGCTCCATTTGGGAGAGTTAGCTTTTAAGCAGCGGGACCAGGATGGGGAGCTGTTGCTTCTGGATGGTGATCTCGATGCGACGACCTAGCTCAAGGAGCTCGCCGTCCACCTGCGCATAGTCCGCCTCCTCACGCTCTATGATTAGATGGTCGGTGCGGTAGATATCGATGGAGGCGCTCTCGTTGATGTTCTTGGTAAAGAGGTTGATCGCCACCTGCGGAGCCTTCAGTAAGGACATGTTGCGGATGACCACCACATCAAAGAGCCCGTCATCCAGCTCCGCCTCGGGAGCTATGATAGCGTTGTTGCCATACTGATCCGCATTAGCGCAGGTCACGAGAAAGGCTTTCTGCTCGATCACCTCGCCATTGAGATGGAGGCGATAGAGCGAGGACTTGTGCTTGATAAACTGATCGACCGTCGAGATGATATACGAGAGCGGGCCACGAAAGCTCTTCTGATCGTAGCTAGCCGTCACCTGCGCATCAAAGCCTACGCCAAAGGTAACGAAGAATGGGACCCCGTTTGCCTCACAGCAGTCGATCCGCTTGACATACCCCTTGCGAATGACCTCCAGCGCACCCTCAGGATCCATCGGTATGTCTAGAGAGCGCGCCAATCCATTGCCCGAGCCCATCGGGATGATGCCCATCGCCATATCCGTAGGGCGTACCGCATCGGCTACCTCATTGATCGTGCCATCACCACCGACACCGATCACCACATCAAAGCCCTGGGTCGCCACATCGTCTATGATCTGCGCCACGTGTCCCTGCTCGTTGGTGTAGACGAAGTATAGCTCGCTACCATTCTCAGAGAGGATGTTGTAAGCTAGCTCTGGGATACTCGTCTTACGGCTTGTACCAGAGTGCGGGTTGATGATGGTCAGGTACTTTCGTTTAGCCCCTTTCATACCGCAGTCGATCTAGTGGTGGAAGGCGAGCATACGTTCACGCGCATACGCCTCGTATGGAGTGCCAGGGCGACCGTAATTGCAAAAGGGCACAATGCTAATGCCTCCGCGAGGAGAGAAGTCGCCCGTCACCTCGATATACTTCGGGTCCATCAGACGGATCAAGTCGTCCATGATGATGTTGACACAATCCTCATGGAAGGCGCCATGCGAGCGGAAGCTAAAGAGATAGAGCTTGAGGCTCTTGCTCTCGACCATACGCACGTCTGGGACATACTCTATATATATAGTAGCGAAGTCAGGCTGCCCCGTGATCGGGCAGAGCGCAGTAAACTCAGGGCACTCGAAGCGTACGTGATAGTCTCGGTCTTGATGCCTATTCTCAAAAGCCTCCAGCACACTCGGATCATAGTCCTGTGCGTAGACTGTGCGCTTATTGCCTAGTAGGGAGAGCCCCTCGACGGCTCCATCACGAGCCGTGGAGGGAGATGTAGTTTCTTTCATATTAGAGGTTTTGGGGGTATCTACAATATTAGAATTAGAGCAGATGCGAAGCCAGCTCACTCAGCTCGCTACGCTCGCCCTTGATTAGGTTAACATGAGCGAAGAGCGTCTCGCCACGCATCCTATCGATCATGTAAGCGAGACCATTGCTCTGGCTGTCTAGATAAGGCGAGTCGATCTGATCCACGTCACCGCAGAAGATCATCTTCGTCCCCTCACCAGCACGTGTAATGATTGTCTTGACCTCGTGCGGGGTTAGGTTTTGCGCCTCATCAACGATTACGATAGCATCCGCCAAGCTACGACCACGTAGATAGGCGAGCGCCTCGATGATCAGTTTGTTGTCCTGCTGTAGCTTCTCCAGCTCAGCCTGTTGCTTGCCACCTTTCATCTGAGACTTGATCACATTCAGATTGTCAAAGAGTGGCTGCATATAGGGTCTCACCTTCTCCTGCTCCGTACCAGGCAGAGCGCCTAGGTCCTTATTGGCGAGCGCCACGATAGGCCGCGCCAGCATAATCTGCCCGTAGTGGTCGGCTTGGTCGAGAGCTGCAGCTAGAGCTAGGAGCGTCTTGCCCGTACCAGCCTTGCCCGAGAGCGCCACGAGGAGCACGTTGGGATCCATCAGTACGTCAAAGGCGAAGGCCTGCTCCGCATTCCTCGGCGTGATGCCCATGTGGGTATACTTATCGACTCGTCGCACCATCGCCTCAAAGGGGTTGTAGCGCACCAGCACACTGCTCTGATCACTCTTGAGGACGAAGCACTCATTGGGCTGTATCTTACTGCCGAAGTCCAGCTCGTCGAGTGAGATGCCCTGCTCATTGTCGTAGAGACGGTTGATAAGCTCTGCATCAATCCCCTCGAAGGTCGGCTGAGCCTGGTCAAAGAGATCAAAAGTCGGCACCTTATCGTTGAAATAGTCCTCCACAGGTATGCCGAGCGACTTAGCCTTCATGCGTAGGTTGATGTCCTTGCTCACGAGTATGGTGCGCTCGGAGGGGTTTGCCTCAGCGATGTGTAGTGTAGCGCTCAGGATCTTATGATCAGGGATGTTTTCGCCAAAGGCATGCGCCACACGCTCGTGGGGTTTATTGCCTAGATAGACGTAGAGGCGCCCTCTCCCCTCTCCTAGGTCAGCGCCATGCTCGAAGAAGTCAGCGCCAGCCAGCTCATCAAGCTTGCGAACGAAAGCACGTGCGTTGAAGTTGATCTGATCGGAGCCTTTCTTAAACTTGTCTAGCTCCTCTAGGACGACGATGGGGAGATAGATGTCGTTGTCCTCAAACTTATCCAGGCACTCGTAGTCGTGCAGGATAACGTTGGTGTCTAGGACGAAGTTCTTACTATGCGACAGGACGGTAGCTGGGCTCGTGGCCTTGGCTCGTGGCTTCATCTTAAAGGGTCTCTTACTAATAGTCTCCTTACGCTCTGTCGTGGCAGAGGTGGTCTTCTTTTTGGCGGTTGGCATATTGGTCT
Source organism: Porphyromonas uenonis 60-3 (assembly GCF_000174775.1). Lineage (GTDB taxonomy): Bacteria > Bacteroidota > Bacteroidia > Bacteroidales > Porphyromonadaceae > Porphyromonas > Porphyromonas uenonis_A. Next base: position 24,775 of record NZ_ACLR01000170.1, on the reverse strand, counting down.
GTTCTTCTAGTTCGTATTTGCGAGCTTGTCTCTTGCTCGTCCCAAAGTTAGTTATTTTATGACAAATGACCAGCACTTACAGTGAGGACGCATTCTACTCCTTTCCTCTAGAAATTACATGGAATGACCGCTTTCTACCGAGGAAATTGGGAATCTCCACGGAGCAAACGAAAATTCTCCACGGAGCCGGGAAATAAAAGTTCGGAAGAATGAAATGAAACTTCGGAAGAAAGATTTCGAAGTTCCGAAGAATTTTTCGTTTGCTCCGTGGAGATTCCCAATTTCCTCCTGAGAAAGTCAGCAAATTCAAGAGATTACAAAAAAACAGAGGCAAGTTGACTCCACCCACCTCTGTAAAATAGTGTTTAATTACAATCCTTGCGGACATATTTCGGTCCGAGTGTATGTTAGGTTGTCCGATTTTTACTACCTTAGCGACTGAATACCATTTCAGAGTAGTATCTAGTACATGATTTCGACCCAATACAATGCGATGATCACTGCCGTAGGAGCTTACCTACCAGAGGATCGACTGACTAATGCCGACCTAGAGCAGATGGTCGACACCACCGACGAGTGGATTATGACACGTGTAGGCATCAAGGAGCGCCGTATACTCAAGGACAAGAGTCTCGGTGCCTCCTACCTTGCTATCCAAGCCGTTCGCCAGATGTTGGAGCGATGGGATATAGACCCGCTCTCCGTGGAGGGGATCATACTAGCGACGAATACGGCCGACTACCACTTCCCCTCGACCGCTTCGATAGTAGCCTTTGAGACTGGGTGCCGACATGCCTTCACCTTTGACATCAACTCGGCCTGTCCTAGCTGGCTCTACGCTCTAGAGACGGGTGCGAACTTCATCCGCTCTGGGCAGTACAAGCGACTGATCGTAGTGGCTACGGAGAAGATGTCCGCAGCAATCGACTACACCGATCGCCAGACGAGTCCGCTCTTTGGCGATGGCTCGGGATGCGTCTTGCTAGAGCGTACGGAAGACACTTCGCTAGGCGTGCAGGATGCCCTCTTCAAGACGGACGGCAATGGACGCTCGCACCTGATCATGAAGTCGGGCGGCTCGGCTAGCCCTGCCACGGCTGAGACGGTCGCTCGACGTGAGCACTTTGTCTATCAGGAGGGGCAGCATGTCTTCAAAAACGCTGTCCTCGACATGGCTCGTGTGAGCCGTGAGGTGATGAAGCGCAATCATCTGACCAACGATGATGTCGCTTGGGTAGTACCTCACCAAGCTAATATGCGTATCATCCAGGCAGTCTCGGAGTATACCGAAGTGCCGATGGACAAGGTGATGGTGACCATCGAGAAGTATGGCAACATATCCTCCGCCACGATACCTATCTGTCTCTGGGAGTATGAGCCTAAGCTCAAGAAGGGCGACAAGCTCATCCTAAGCTCCTTCGGTGCAGGGTACACGTGGGGAGCTGTCTATCTAGTCTGGGGCTATGACGGAGCTACGGCACCTCGCAAGTAACCCCTTGCCAGAGGGCTACAAGAGTGGCTTCGTAAGTATCGTCGGCAACCCAAACGTGGGTAAGTCGACGCTGATGAACTACCTAGTCGGGGAGCGCATCTCGATCATCACGAGCAAGGCGCAGACGACGCGGCACCGTATCCTAGGTATCGTCAATAGCGATCGCATGCAGGTTGTCTACAGCGATACGCCTGGTGTGCTACAGCCTAGCTACAAGCTGCAGGAGCGTATGCGTGCTTACTCGGAGCAGGCGCTAGAAGATGCCGACCTGCTACTCTACGTCACCGACACGATGGAGGAGCGGGACAAGCATCACGACTTTGTGGAGCGTGTACAGCGACTCTCCTGTCCGATCATCATTGTCATCAACAAGGTAGACCTGACGGAACAGAAGCATCTAGAGGAACTGGTGGACTACTGGCACAGTGTCATCCCACAGGCGGAGATTATCCCCGTGTCGGCACTGAGGCAGTTTAACCTAGCACCGCTCAAGAAGCGCATCGAGGAGCTACTTCCCGTATCGCCACCTTACTTCGAGCAGGACGCTCTGACCGATCGGCCAGCACGTTTTTTCGTCTCGGAGATCATTCGTGAGAAGGCACTTCAGTACTATCACCAGGAGGTGCCGTACGCTGTGGAAGTCGTCGTGGAGGAGTTTGTCGAGAGTCCCGATAGGATTGACATGCGCTGCGTAATCCTCGTGGAGCGTGAGTCTCAGAAGGGGATCATCATCGGTCACAAAGGCTCCGCCATCAAGCGTCTAGGCATTTCGGCACGAAAGGATCTGGAGCGATTCTTTGACAAGCATATTCACCTGACACTATTAGTTCGTGTGGATAAGGATTGGCGTCAGAGCGATCAAGCATTGACACAGTTTGGCTATGACATCTAGACGATGGGTAGCTTTTGACACACCTATATATTAAGTAAGCAGACTAAGAGAAGAAGTCTATAAGAGACATCAAGCTATGAGTAATCTAGTAGCCATCGTAGGGCGCCCCAACGTGGGCAAGAGTACCCTCTTCAACCGTCTGACCCGCTCTCGCCAAGCGATCGTCACAGACGAGGCGGGTACGACTCGTGACCGACAGTACGGCCACGTCACTTGGTGCGAGCGTACCTTTTCGATTGTAGACACGGGCGGATGGGTTTTGCGCAGTGATGATGTCTTTGAGGAGGAGATCAATAAGCAGGTCCGCATAGCGGTCGAAGAGGCCGACTTGATACTCTTTGTCGTGGACATTCTCAACGGGGTGACGGACCTAGACGACGAGATAGCTCTCATGCTCCGACAGACTAGCAAGCCTGTCATCTTGGTGGCGAACAAGGCGGACAACTTTACCCAGCACAACGACGCTGCCGAGTTCTACTCCCTAGGTCTAGGCGACCCGCACCCTATCTCTGCGATTAACGGTTCCTCGACAGGTGACCTCCTCGATCACATCTTAGGACTACTCCCCAAGGAGGGCAATCATGAGCCTCTCCTTGAGCTTCCTCGCTTTGCCATCGTGGGCAGACCGAATGCGGGTAAGTCTTCGCTCCTCAATGCCCTCATCGGAGAGGAGCGCAACATAGTCACCGACCGCTCAGGCACCACGCGAGACAGTATCTTTGCTGAGTATGACAAGTACAATCAGCACTTCTACCTAGTTGATACGGCAGGTATCCGCAAGAAAGGCAAGGTCAACGAAGACCTTGAGTACTACTCGGTGATTCGTGCCATCCGTGCCATCGAAAATGCCGATGTCTGCATCATGCTCATTGACGCTACGAGAGGAATAGAGGCTCAAGACGCCAACATCTTTCGGGTGATCCAGCGCAATAGCAAGGGGCTGGTCGTCTGCGTCAATAAGTGGGACCTCGTCGAGGACAAGAGCCTGCCCGTGCAGCGCACCATGGAGGAAGCAATCCGTGCTAGGTTCGCCCCCTTTACTGACTTCCCTATCATCTTCATCTCAGCACTCAACAAGCAGCGCATCCTGAAGGTGATCGAGATGGCGCAGCATGTCTACGATATGCGCTCTACGCGCATACCAACCCACGAGCTTAACCAAGTCTTGCTACCTCTCATCGAGAAGACTCCCCCACCCTCTATCAAGGGTAAGTACATAAAGATCAAGTTTGTCCAGCAGCTCCCCACAGCGGTGCCGACATTTGCCTTTTATGCCAACCTACCTCAGTGGGTGCGTGAGCCGTACAAGCGTTTCCTCGAAAATCAAATCCGCAAGAACTGGGACTTTTGCGGTACTCCCATCAATGTCTTCCTCAGAGAGAAGTAACCTTCCTCTTCACAGCCTGTTATAAATATGGAGCAAGTAATAAAGGAGTCAGATCACACGAAGAGATATCTCATCATCCCCTCTGGAGGATCGGGCGTTCGTATGGGTGCTGAGCTACCCAAGCAGTACATCAAGCTGGGTGGCAAAACAATTCTTCAGCACACAGTCGAGGCGATGCTACCCCATACTGACTTCATCATCCTAGGAGTCTCCTACGACTACTGGGTCGTCATCGAAGATGCGATACAACGGATGCGCTTGGCAGACCGCATCCAGCTATCCGTAGCTGGCAAGACACGCTTTGATACCGTGCGAAAGGCTCTACGGACCGTACCCGACGGCACACTCGTCGGCATCCACGATGCGGTGCGCCCTTTTGCCTCTAAGGCTGTAGTGGACAAATGCTACGAAGAGGCTCAGCGTGTAGGTGCTGCTGTGCCTGTCCTACAGCTCTCGGAGAGCTTACGCTACCACCCCGACGAAGGGGCTGGAGCACAACCTTCGCAAGCTGTAGATCGTAGTCGCTACCGTTTGGTACGCACGCCACAAGTCTTCTGGTCGGAGCGCATCAAGGAGGCTTATCAGCAACCCTATCAGGAGAGTTTCACCGACGACTGCTCTGTCTATGACCAGCTCTACAGCGACCTAGCTTTAGTGCCTGACACCACAGAGAATATCAAGATCACTACTCCTGACCAACTCTACTGGGCCGAGCATCTCCTGACCACATCCCGTCAGGAGCGTCTGCGACTTACACAGCGACTACTCTCGAGTCGGTAAGCCCTTCCCCTCTCTCTGCCCATACTGCTATGAGCTTCTTGACCACACCCCTAGCAGATCTGCCTGGACTGGGCACCAAGCGGGCGCAACTAATAGCCGAAGAGCTAGACCTACACACCTATCGGGACCTGCTCTACCACATCCCCTACCGCTACGCCGACCGTCGGGTCATCTACCCCATAGGTTCGCTCATGCCCTCCATGTCGGAGGTGCAGGTCGAGGGGATTTTACAACCCTTTAGCGCCCCCTCTTTGGGACGCAAGAGCAATCTCTCAGCACGACTTATGGACGACACGGGAGAGTTGCTATTGGTTTGGTTCAAAGGGCAAGACTACATACAGCGCTCACTCACCCCTGGGTGCAAATATATCGTCTACGGCAAGCTACAGCTCTTCAATAACCAGCTGCAGATCACACACCCTGAAATCAAGCTCGCAGACAAGCCCAACCCATCCGTCGGAGGGTACCAACCAATCTACCGAATCACCGAGCGACTCAAGCGCTCCCGCATCGACTCCGCATTCTTAGGGCGCTACATCGACCAGCTTCTCCAGAGCCCCTACTTCTCTATCCCCGAGACGCTCTCCGAGCCACTCATAGCGCACCGCCATCTGGTGCCACTCCAGACTGCTATCAGATGGATTCATCACCCACAGAGTGTTGAGCAGGCGCAGGTGGCTAAGTTCAGACTCAAATACGACGAACTCTTTTACCTCAATCTCTACCTACGTCGCCTAGCCGTCATGCAGCGCATGCGCTACGAGGGCTACCGACTAGATCAGGTGGGCCCGCTCTTCAACAGTCTATACCACGCACTCCCCTACGACCTCACGGGAGCGCAAAAGCGGGTCCTCCGTGAGATCCGTCGGGACACCAACTCAGGAGCACAGATGAACCGACTCCTGCAGGGTGACGTGGGCAGTGGTAAAACTCTCGTCGCACTCTTTGCCATGCTCCTAGCCGTAGACAACGGTTACCAAGCCTGCATGCTCGCCCCGACGGAGATCCTAGCGCAGCAACACTACGAAACCATCTCCGAGTTCGTCGAGGGACTCGATGTATCCATCGCACTCCTCACGGGGAGCAGCAAGACGAGAGAGCGACGTGAGACCTTGTCGGCACTAGCCGATGGTAGCCTCTCCATCTTGATCGGCACACACGCTATATTAGAGGAGCGAGTTGCCTTTCGCAAGCTCGGCATGGCCGTCATCGACGAGCAGCACCGCTTTGGCGTAGCCCAGCGATCCAAGCTCTGGGGCAAGAACGTGCTGACCCTTCCCCACATCCTCGTCATGAGCGCCACCCCGATACCCCGCACCCTAGCCATGACCATGTATGGCGACCTAGAGGTATCGGTCATAGACGAGATGCCCCCTGGGCGCAAACCGATCACAACCGTCCAGATAGCAGAAAAGAAGAAGGAAACACTCTACAGTCTCATCAACGAAACGATCAATCGTGGACAACAGATCTACGTTGTCTTCCCTATGATTGAGGGAACCGAAGAGTCTGACTTTGCCAATCTTGAGGTAGGCTACAAGGAGTATGTGGAGCGCTTTGGCGAAGAGCGAGTCGTCTACGTTCACGGACGACTCAGTGCCGAGGACAAGGCGGAGCAGATGGAGCGCTTTGCCTCGGGAGAGGTGCCGATACTCCTTGCCACTACAGTCATCGAGGTGGGCGTCAACGTGCCAAACGCTACGGTCATGGTAATCAACGATGCACAGCGCTTCGGACTAGCACAGCTACATCAGCTGCGAGGACGGGTGGGACGTGGTGGCGACAAAAGCTACTGCCTCCTGGTCACGCCCGACGACTTGCAAGGCGACGCCAAGCAACGCATTGATACAATGGTTGCCACGCAAGATGGATTCAAGATAGCGGAAGAGGATATGCGTCTACGAGGCTTCGGACAGATGGAAGGTACACGACAGAGCGGTACCCTAGCGGGCATCAGCATAGCCGACCCCGTGGCAGACTACAACCTCCTCGCCCTCACACGACTAGATGTCAACTACCTCCTCGACTATAGCCCTCTCCTCGACAAACCCGACACAGAGCTCTACCGCATCAACCTCGAGCGCATCCACCCCAACGCCCACCACTGGGGACAAATCAGCTAATCCCCAGCACCTATTAATTAAAGGAGACTGTTGCAAAAGTCAACAGTCTCCCAATCTTGCAGGCAAGATTGTCCTGACTTTGCAGAAAGGATGAAGCGCAAGGCGCTGAGGGTGAGGTCTGAAGGGAGCATACCTCCGTATGTGACCGAAGCCGAATCCCGAAAGCAACACAGCGATTCGCCTTTATGCAACAGTCTCTAAAGGTGCTTGGGATGCCAATCGTAAAGCAACGCCTAGTTAGTCAGCCTCCACAAAAGCAACACAGCAGACCACAAAGCGTGAGCTCTGATGCACAGAGCACCTTGTAGTCTCCATTCATCTCAACAGACCATAAGGGAGCGGATTACTCTTCTTTTATTGCTGTCCGATAAAATTTTTTCAGCTGAAGAAGAGTCGTTTACTTCATCGGACAGCCGAGTTTACAGCTTGTCAGATTTCTGATTATAGCAGAGAGTCCATCAAATGTTTGTTATAAGGGATTTCCTTCTACTGTAGAGCTAATCAGACAGTAAAAAGACTACGTATCTTTATCGAACAGCCAATTTACTCATTGAAGGACACTTGTTTGAAAAACGGCACTCTTGAAAAACCAGGAATATTTGGAGTTCAAGAAGGCGTTTTGCTCAAAAGGGGGGCTTGGAAATCAAAACTAGAAAGTCCAACCGCTTCAATTCAGCGGTTGAGCCCCCTCGGTATGCCCTTTTTGACTTTTATCAGACAGCAATAACTTCTAACCTCTCCCCCCCTCTTGCTTAATTTCCAGTAAAGGTATAACTTCGCAGAAAATACAACTCGCGCGGCCGAGTCCTCACCGCTCCCCCCACTTCTAACCCCTAATCTCTAACTTCTAATCTCTAGCTACATTATGAGCAAACATCTACGCATCTGGCTCTTCGCCATTCTCGGCACGCTCCTAGCGTCCACCACTCTCCTCGCCCAAGGCGTCATCACCATGACCACCTCCAAAAGAGTCGGAGAGACAATCTTACTAAAAGTCGTAGCGAATGGCAACGTATCCATCGAGGGGGCTCTAGAGAATGGAGAAATGAGCGAGGACGGTTTCAAGTTCTACACAACTAAAAACCAGACGATTACCATCCGAGGCGATGTAACAGAGCTTGACTGCAATGAGAATCAACTGACCTGCTTGAATGTGTCAAAGAACACCGCCTTGAAACTGCTTGACTGCTCATGGAATCAACTGACGAGCTTGGATATGTCAAAGAACACCGCCTTGGAAACGCTTTACTGCAACGACAATAAGCTGACTAGTTTGGACGTGTCAAAGAACACCGCTTTGGACCTGCTTTACTGCAGCAACAATAAGCTGACCAACTTGAACATTTCTGGGTGTGCTAGATTGAGGATTATTGCTTGCGACAGCAATTATATCAAAGGCAAGGCTATGACCAAGTTGGTGAATAGTCTTCCCAATCGAAGGGGTATGTACTGTGGTATTATTTATCTAGTAGATCGCTCCTCTAAGAAAAAGGATAAAAACAGCTGTAGCGATGCTGACGTAACTATTTCAGAGAAGAAAAACTGGAGAGTTCTATAATAAGAGCGCTCTGACTGGGACTGTAAGCTTCGTCTAGTCCGACCCACAAGGGGTCGATCATCTACCACGTTCGTCTATCCATCGGTCGTTCGGGGCTGTAACCCCTACGACCGACGGCTACGAAGCGTCGGACCTCTTGCGAGGTCCTTTTTATCAGAGCTATCTGAGGTATCAGAGTAATCGGACGTGTAACCTGGGGTAGGGACGCACGGTCGTGCGTCCGGCCCCGTTAAAAGTTACGATTCCCGGTTTGTATGATGACTAGATTATATGTCTCGCCTTGACACAACGGACGCTCGACCGAGCGTTCCTACAACCGTTACACGTCTCGCTTTGACACAACGGACGTACAGATCGTGCGTCCCTACAACCGTTATACGTCTCGCTTTGACACAACGGACGCACAGATCGTGCGTCCCTACACCCGTTACACGTCTCGCTTTGACACAACGGACGCTGTAACCTTTGACACAACGGACGCCCTCCCGCTAAACACTCACCGTGCGTCCCTACACCAGCTACTCGTGATATTTGCGGGATCTACGACGAGAGAGGTGTAGCGTATGTTCAGAAATAACGTTATCTTTGTTTCTGGATTGAGCTAGGTGAGGTTGACTTGCCTGGCTATAACCTTTAGCAAGTGAAGCTTGGCTTCGCTCCTTTAACCTATAAATAGTAACTCACACAACTCTGCTTCATCAATATGACAGACCATAATAAGGACTTCGTCCACTATGCACACGCTCATCTTCGGATGAATACGAATGCACTCAACGACTACATAACTGCCTCTGCAGGCTATATCAACCCAACCATCATTGAGGAGCGTCAGCTCAACGTGGCTCAGATGGATGTCTTCAGCCGACTGATGATGGATCGTATCATCTTCCTCGGCACGGAGGTCAACGACTACACGGCCAATGTGATCCAGGCACAGCTCCTATACCTAGACAATGCAGACCCTGGCAAGGATATTTCGATCTATATCAACAGTCCTGGCGGGTCGGTCTATGCGGGCTTTGGCATCTACGATACGATGCAGTATGTGGGCTGTGATGTCTCGACGATGTGTACGGGCATGGCCGCCTCGATGGCTGCTGTCCTACTCGTAGCGGGTGCCGAGGGCAAGCGCTACGCACTACCCCACTCGCGGGTGATGATCCACCAGCCGATGGGCGGTATGCAGGGTCAGGCGAGCGACATAGAGATCGCTGCCAAGGAGATTCTCAAGGTGAAGGCTGAGCTCTACAAAATCATCGCTGATCACTCGGGTCGCTCTGTCGAGGAGATCGAGCGAGACAGCGACCGTGACAAGTGGATGACCGCCTCGGAGGCGCTAGAGTATGGTATGATCGACAAAGTACTCACATCGACTAAGCAGACAGCTAAGGAGAAGAAGGCAGATGGCAAAGAAAAGTAATTCGATAGAGCGTCGATGCTCCTTTTGCAATCGTCCTGAGAGCGAGGTGCCTATACTAATAGGTGCCGAGGGCTCTGCACAGATTTGTAGTGATTGTGCTGAGCAGATCTACACGTTGCTCTATCAGAACGGGCTTGTCTCTGCACCTGTGCTGGACGCTACTCAACAGGAGAAGCAGAAAGTCAAGAACGCTTCATTTGCTCCACTCACCTATGAGTCGCTACCTAAGCCTCAGGAGATAGATGCCTATCTGGACCGCTATGTGATCGGACAGAGCGATGCTAAGAAGTATCTCTCGGTGGCTGTCTACAACCACTACAAACGTATCTTAGCTAGCCAAGAGAAGGACGGTAAGAGTGACGAGAGCTCTAAGCTGGACGATGTAGAGATTGCCAAGAGCAACATCCTCATGGTAGGACCGACGGGGTGTGGCAAGACGCTACTAGCGCAGTCTATCGCTCGTATGTTACAGGTGCCCTTTGCGATGGTCGATGCGACGGTTCTGACGCAAGCGGGTTATGTGGGAGAAGATATAGAGAGTATCATCTCTCGTCTACTGCAAAACTGTGACTACGACGTAGCAGCTGCAGAGCGTGGCATCGTCTTCATTGATGAGATCGACAAGATAGCCCGCAAAGGCGACAACCCCTCCATCACTCGTGATGTGAGTGGAGAAGGGGTCCAGCAGGGTCTCCTCAAGCTGCTCGAGGGAAGCGTCATCAACGTCCCCCCTTATGGTGGTCGCAAGCATCCAGAGCAGAAGTTTATCCAGGTCAATACGCAGCAGATTCTCTTCATCTGTGCAGGAGCCTTCGATGGCATCGAACGTATCATCGGCTCTCGTCTCAACACCCGTGTGGTGGGTTATAAGGAGCAGCAGATGGACTACCAGACAATCCAAAACAATCTGCTGGCGCACATTACTCATCAAGACCTACGACGCTACGGTTTGATCCCCGAGATCATAGGCCGTCTGCCTATCCTCACCTATCTAGACGCTCTAGATAGTGAGTCGCTCCTGCGCATCCTCGTGGAGCCTAAGAACGCTATCACGAAGCAGTATCAGAAGCTCTTTGAGATGGATGGCGTACGGCTGACCTTTGACGAGGACGCTCTTAAGTATATCGTCAGCATAGCTGTCGAGACTAAGCTGGGGGCTCGTGGACTACGCTCGATCGTGGAGAAGATCATGATCGATGCGATGTACGAGATACCCTCTCTCAAGCGCAAGACGCTACGTATCACAGAGCAGTATGCCCGCTCTAAGGTGACGCCGAGCATGACTGCCTCTCTAGCAAACTAAATCTACCTCTGACACAAACCTGTGCATCTCTCTATGTAATCGTTATCCACCTTTTGGAGAGTACATACAACAGCTCTCCTGACGGTCAATCTCACTTACCATGACACACAATCTGACAGAACTACTGAGTAAGATCTTCGGCTTTGAAGAGTTCAAGGGAAATCAGAAAGAGATCATCCAAAGCCTGCTGGAGGGTCACGACACTTTTGTCTTGATGCCTACGGGTAGCGGTAAGTCCCTATGCTATCAGCTCCCTGCACTCATCATGGAGGGGACGGCTATCATCGTCTCCCCGCTGATTGCTCTAATGAAGAATCAGGTCGATGCCCTGCGAGAGACGACTGGATCTAACGACATAGCGCACGTACTCAACTCGTCGCTCAATAAAGCTCAGCTGGATCAGGTCTATCAAGATGTCTCTGCGGGTGCTACAAAGCTACTCTATGTAGCTCCCGAGTCGCTCGGCAAGGCTGAGAACATTGAGTTCTTTCGCAAGATCAAGATATCCTTCTTTGCGATTGATGAGGCGCACTGTATCTCGGAGTGGGGTCATGACTTTCGCCCTGAGTATCGCAAGATACGCCCTGTAGTCGATGAGATAGGACGCAGACCGATCATCGCCCTAACGGCGACGGCGACGCCTAAGGTGGAGCACGACATACGCAAGAATCTAGGCATCCTCGATGGGAATATATTTAAGTCTAGCTTCAACCGTCCTAACCTTTACTACAGCGTAGAGCCAAAGGGGGAAGACGTCAATGCGCGCATCATCCGCTTCATTCGCAAGAGACCTAACAAGAGCGGTATCATCTACTGCATGAGCCGTGAGAAGGTGATGAACCTCTCCAAGCTACTCCAGATGAACGGCATCAAGGCTCTCCCCTACCATGCGGGACTGGACGCTAAGGAGCGCTCGGCAAACCAAGATGCTTTCCTCAGTGAGGAGTGCCGTGTGATCGTCGCCACAATAGCCTTTGGCATGGGTATAGACAAGCCCGACGTACGCTACGTCATACACTACGACATGCCTAAGAGCCTCGAGGGTTACTATCAGGAGACAGGACGTGCAGGTCGTGATGGAGGCGAGGGATATTGCTTAGCCTTTTATAATGAGAAAGATATACAGAAGCTGGAGAACTTCATGCAGGGAAAACCTATCGCCGAGCAGGAAATAGGTAGGCAATTACTCGCAAAAACTTCTACCTTTGCACTCACGCCCATGTGTCGACGGGCATATTTGCTCTATTATTTCGGAGAGAGATATGACCAGGAGAACTGTGGAGCGTGTGACAATTGTGCAAAAAACAGACAAACGATGGAGGCGAAAGAGCTTTTGAAACAACTGCTCCAAACGGTCTTGGAGCTCAAAGAACAATTTAAGAAGGACCACGTCATCGACGTTATACTAGGTTGCGACACAGCCCCTATTGAGGACTTTCATCATGACAAGCTGAAGTCCTACGGTATCGGTGAAGACTACTCACGAGAGATCTGGGAGCTAGTCGTAGAGCGTGCATTGGTGCTGCAGTACCTCACCGAGAGTACTGAGACTTACGGCATCCTGAGCGTCACACCGAGTGGTAAGAAGTTTATCAAGAAGCCTACTTCATTCAAGATTGTCGCTCCCGATGCGGAGGATCTAGACGATGACGACGATGATCTAGACGATGATGATGAGGTAGATAGCGCTGCATCTAGTGGACGTGGTCGTACGGCCTCCACAGACCCCGCTCTATACAGCATACTCAGGGATATACGCAAGAAGCTGAGCACCAAGCTAGGACTCGGCACGGCTGGTATCTTCCCCGACTCAGCACTTGAGGAGATGTCTACTCTATACCCCATAACCTTACAGGAGCTGAAAAACATTTCGGGTATCAATGTAGAGCAAGCCGACAAGTATGGAGAGGAGTTTGTCCGCATCATACGCAACTATGTCGAGGAGTATGAGATAGAGCGACCTGAGGACTACAAGATCCGCACTCTGCCCAACAATACCAAGCAGCATATCTCTATCGTGCAGCAACTAGACCGTCAGATAATCCTTGAGGATATAGCTATCTCGCACTCCATCAGCACAGACGACCTGCTCACAGAGCTGGAGCGCATCGTCAAGTCTGGCACTAAGGTAAAGCTCAACTACCTCATCACCTCTGAGCTTGGTGAGGATAGCTATGACGAGCTAAAGGAGTATCTAGAGGATCACCCTGGGTGTACCCTGGACGATCTCATCAGCGAGTACGAAGACTTCTACAATGAGGCGGAGCTACGACTCGCTATGATCATCTACTCCTGCAATCAATAAAGACCACATTAGCAATACAACTCTTATGTCTATCTATAGATCATCTACATCACATGTACGCTGGATGATACCGTTCATCCTCTTGTCGCTACTGGCGAGCTTCTCCCTGACGGCACAAACGCCACAGCACAAAGCATCCAGAGGATCGATCGTTGATGAGGTCATATGGACCGTAGGCGATGAGCCCATACTCAAGTCTGAGATAGAGAACCAAAAGCTCTACATGCGCTCTCAGGGGATGCACCTCGAGGGAAATCCCGACTGCTACCTGACGGAGCAACTAGCGGTTCAGATGCTCTTCCTCAATCAAGCTAAGATTGATAGTATCTCGGTAGATAATACTAAGGTAGACCGATTTGTGGACAACTTTATGGAGAGCCTCGTACAGCAAGTCGGCTCTCGTGAGCGTCTCGAGGAGTACTTCAATCGTCCCTACTCAAGCATTCGTGAGCAACAGCGCACCATGGCGGTCAATAATGAGATCGTTCGACAGATGCAGCAGAAGATCATCCAGGGAGTCACGGTCACGCCCTCAGAGATTCGCTCGTACTACGCTCAGATACCACAAGACAGCTTGCCCTACATACCAGATGCTGTTGAGGTGCAGGTGCTTAGGATTACTCCAGAGATTGAGCTAGCAGCTATTGACAAGATCAAAGAGCAACTCAGAGGCTACTCCGAGGACATCCGGGCTGGGCAACGTGACTTCTCTACGATCGCACGACTCTACTCGCAGGACTCCCGCACCTCTGTACGTGGTGGCGAGTATGGCTTCGTGGCTCGTAGTTCGCTAGAGCCTGAGTTCGCACAGGTTGTCTTCGCACTGTCTGACACCAAGCAGGTATCTCCCATCATACGTACCGCTACGGGCTACCATATCGTACAGCTGATTGAGAAGCGTGACAACACAATCAACTTCCGCCACATACTTCTCAAGCCCAGCATTGCACCTGACAAACTACAGCAAGCCGTCAGCAAGGCGGACTCTGTCGCTGTAGTGGTGCGCAATGGTAAAACGACTTTTGACGATGCCGTCGTCCTATGTAGCAACGTGGAAGAGACGAAAAACAACTATGGCCTCCTCCTCAACGAAAACCAGGAGAGTGACCGCTACGGCACGGCTCTCTTTACGATGTCTGAGCTACAGCAAGACTATGCTTCCCAAGTAGACAAGATGCAGGTGGGCGATGTCTCTCCAGCATTCGTTTCTCAGGATGCAAATGGCAATACACAGGTCGTTCTCCTTAAGCTCAAGCAGCGTATCTCGGGGCACCGTGCTGATATGGCTACCGACTTTCAGCTTATCAAGCAACTAGCCCTGCAGGATAAGAAGCAGAAGGAGATAGACAAGTGGATCGTCCAGCATCAGAAGAGCACTTATATACGCATCAGCCCTGACTTTCAGCAGTGCAACTTCAGGTATCCAGGTTGGATCAAGAAGTAGCTCCGACGCATCCTCTGGGAAGACGATAGAGGATCCATATCTCTGCCCATTAGATTATAAGAGTCTATGTCCCATCAGCCTAACGAAGCAAGCACGACAAGGCGACTACTACTCACCCTCAGCGGGTTGCTAGCAGTCGCTCTGCTCCTCTTCGTGGGGCTACCGCTCTGGGGTGGGACAGCATGGCTACACTCTTCGCCTCATACGGTAGAGGCTCCAGCGCCTCCCCCTACGATGGTGAGTGGCAAGCGTCTCATCATCCTAGACCACGCCGACATCCTCAGCCACGATCAAGCTATACTCCCGGACGTCGTCATCTTGTCAGGTAATGTACGCCTCAGGCACGGTAGCTGGATCATGACTTGCGATAGTGCCAATCTCAACGAGGTGACCAACTCCTTTGACGCTTTCGGGCATGTACGGATACAAGAGGGTGACTCGATCTCGATCACCGCTGGAGAGATGACCTACGACGGTATGACTACTCTAGCGGAGCTCCACGACAATGTGATATTGACCAAGAATGTCACGACCCTCTTTACCGAAAGACTCTTCTACAATCGCAGCCAAAAGGTCGCTTACTACGACAACTTCGGTACTCTCGCCGACTCGATCAATACGCTTACCTCTGTCTACGGGGAGTACAACACGGGCTCTGACGAAGCGCTCTTTCAGAATCAGGTACATCTAGAGAACGACCGCTTCACCCTCGACACCGACATCCTGCACTACAATACGAAGACCTCGATCTGCCGTATCGTTAGCCCCACCATCATTGAGACGACCGACTCAGTCACGATAGAGACGGATCGTGGCTTTTACAATACCGACACCGAGCAGAGCATCCTCCTCGACCATTCTCTCGTCACCCATCCCGATGGCACCATGACGGGCGACTCGATACTCTACGACAAGAAAAGAGAGATCTGCCAGGCCTACTACGACGTGGTGATAGACAACCAAAAAGACAAGGCCACCTACTTCGGCGACTACGGCTATCTCGATCAAGACAACGGCTATACCTATGCCACAGGACGAGCCTACGTCATGGACTACTCTGAGGAGGACACCTTATATATGTCTGCCGAGATTATGGAGGGGATCAAGCGCAATCTGCCCCCGCCTCCAGGAGCTACCGACTCGCTAGAGGTCAAGTACACCAAAGGCTACCACAACGTACGCCTTTACCGCAAGGATATACAGGCCATCGGGGACTCGGTGCACTACTTCTCCCTGGACTCGCTCATCAAGCTCTTTGGTTCTCCGATCTTGTGGAACGACTCGACCCAGCTCAAGGGCGACACCATTTATGCACACCTTGCCAACGATACGATCGACCACGCCTTCGCCTGGCTTAATGCGTCAAGCGTTCGCTGGCTTGACTCCGTTAAGCAGGATCGTGTCAAGGCCGATACGATCCAAGCATACTTTCGCGAGGGGACCCTTGACCACGCTTTCTACCGCTCCAACGTTGAATCTCGCTACTACCTCATACAGGAGAAAGCGAAGCACTACTACGCTCTGGCTCAGGTTAAGAACCCGCAGATGGATGTCTACATTACCGATGACAAGCTCGACCACATCCTCTGGCATGGCAAGGCCGAGGGAACGATCCACCCGATCCAAGACCTCACCGATGAACTGCGTCAGATGAGCGGTGCCGAGTGGCATGGCGACAAGCGTCCGCTCTCACCCGAAGATGTTATCCCCGACCGCACAGCGCCTCCAGCCTCTACCGACTCGCTCGCCACACTGCAGGGGCAAAACAGCAAGATGAGCAAAGGCTTCGATGGCCTAGCCGCATGGCAAGCCTTCTATAAGGAATACAAGCAAGCCATTGAGAAGCCTAAGCCAGCAAAAGCTAAGAATACGGCATCACCCGATACGACTGCCATAGCCGTGGAGCCACTTCCCGTCTACATTCGTCGCCCACTAGAGAGCGACACCAGCTCCGTACTGTCTCTCGCAGACTCGTTGCAGAGCTACATGCACCTCTTACCACTATACTCATGGGACTCATATTTAGACCGCGAAAACCGCGCACCTTCCACCACCAACCCATCTACTGGGATCCTAAGAAGGAGCAACTCCAGCGACGCATCGAGCAGATCAGACGAGAGCTCGAAGCTGCCGAAGGCTCCGACACAGCAGGAAGTAGCGACGACACCAGCAAAGAAGACGGCAAGCAAGTAGAGTCCGCCTATGGCTCTGGCGAAGAGTTTCGTGACACCCTCTCCGAGAGCCTCTACGGTGGTACGCGACATCTTAAGAAGCAACGAGACCGAGGGATAGACAACTACGCCCGCTCGGGGATCATCCTGCGCTGCATCCTTATGCTCATTCTCTTAGGCTTCGTCATCTGGGTACTATACTATAGACAGGGACCCCTCTTCTCCTTCCTATGAGCGAAATCATACATCTCCTCCCCGACAGCATCGCCAATCAGATAGCCGCTGGTGAAGTGATCCAGCGACCAGCCTCCATGCTCAAAGAGCTGGTCGAAAACGCCATCGATGCCCACGCCACGCAGATAGCCATTGAGTTACAAGATGCTGGCAAAGAGCTCATGCGCGTCATCGATGACGGTGTCGGGATGAGTCCGCTAGACGCTCGTATGGCCTTCGAGAGACACGCCACCAGCAAGATATCCTCCGTCGATGACCTCTTCACGCTCCGATCCATGGGTTTCCGAGGCGAGGCTCTTGCCTCCATCGTGGCTGTAGCTCAGATCGAGCTGATCACACGACAAGCCGACAGTGACATAGGCTACAAGCTCTTGATCAACGGCTCTGAGGTCATCAGCTCCGCACCCACCGTTGCCGAGATAGGCACCTCTATCACGGTGAAGAATCTCTTTTACAACGTCCCCGCACGGCGACGCTTCCTCAAAGGCTCCGAGACAGAGCTACGACACATCTACCGCCAGTTCGAGCGGATTGCTCTGGTCTACCCCGAGATTGCCTTCACACTCTACTCCGAGGGCAAGCTCATACGCAACCTCCCCAAGAGCGACCTCCAGCATCGTATCGTAGACCTCCTAGGCAAGAGCTACTCCAAGCAGCTCATCCCCATCGAGTACCAGGGTCCCTTGGCAAATGTCTCGGGCTTCATCACCTTGCCACGAGACGCTAAGCGCAGAGGAGCCCAGCAATTCTTCTTTGTCAATGGACGCTATATGAAGCACCCCTACTTCCACCGTGCTGTCATGAACGTCTTTGAGGACCTCGTCGCGCCAGGTAGCCAGCCCAACTACTTTATCTACTTTCAGGTGGACCCCAGTCGCATCGATGTCAATATACATCCGACAAAGACCGAGATCAAGTTCCTCGACGAGCAGGCCATCTTCAAGCTCCTCATGGTAGTGCTACGAGAGCACCTCAGCACCACCAGCGCTATGCCCGCTATCACCTTTAGCACCGATCAGCTCATTGAGATACCAGCCTACGATGCCACACGCCAGAGTAGCACTGCACTTCAGCCACCGCCTGTACAGATAGACCCTGAGTACAATCCCTTTAAAGCTATCTCTACGGACGACCAGAAGCCCCTCGACCCGCTCTCCTCAATGAGTAGTGGCTCGCCCGCTCATTGGGAAAGCTTTATCGACGACTTCCAGCAGAGACGAGGCGAATCAACACTTCCCGAAAGCCAACCCACTGAGGCAGCCCCCACAGCGATGGATCCACTCTTTACGGTCTCCGCTAGCCCCTCTCAGCCTGTGCCCCATAGCTCCAACTTGGTCTACACCTTTCAGGAGCGCTACCTCTTCACCACCATGAGCGACCGCCTCGCCGTCATACAGATCGAGCGTGCGCTACTACGCATCTACTACGAACAGCAAATAGCCACACTCACACTCGAACCTGACCAAGCACAGCCACTACTCTTTGCCGAGGAACTGTCACTACCCAGCGACCTCTACCCGACCCATCACGAGTTGGTCGAGAGCTTGCAGCAGATCGGCTTTGAGATCACCCCACAAGCAGAGGCCTCCGCAGACCCAGACGAAAACGTCTACCTCATCACCTCCGTCCCCAAGCCACTCCGCCCCATCGGTGTCGCCGACTTGATCACCAAAACGCTCGGTGAATACCTGGATCAGGTCGATAAAGACGATACGGATACCACACTTCCCCCTGCAGAAATCCTAGCGCAGCTCTTCCTCTCTGGCGAAGCGCTCCGCCAAGCCATCGAACTGGTACGCCACACGCTCCATGCACGAGCCGCGCAGCCTAGTCAGATTATCTCAGACCTCTTCCTGACGCCCAATTCGCAGTTCGACCCGCTCGGGCGCTCCATCATGGTCTCGCTCACCTCCGATGAGATTGACAAGTGGTTCTAACCCACATTGAGGCCCAACATATCTCGCTCCTTAATAAGTAGACGATGCAAAGGTGACGCTCGGCCGAGCCTCCCTACACGGAGTTACTCGTTCCGTGTGTTTCCTCACAGGGGTTACCCCTCCGATGGCTCCGAGGCACTTCAACGCACTCCAAGGACCGCGACACCACACCCCCGAGGAAATCGAAAATGCCTCGATAGAAAACGCAAATCCTCCACGGAGTAATAAAAAAATTCTTCGGAACTTCGATTTCTTTCTTCCGAAGTTTCATTTCATTCTTCCGAACTTTTATTTCCCGGCTCCGTGGAGAATTTCCGTTTGCTCGCTGGAGATTTCCGATTTCCTCGGGAGAAATCGTAATCAACGGAAAGGGAGGAGGTGTCTGCTCGAAGGATATTTCCAACGAGCGGGAGCGTTCGTTTAGTACTTCAGCGCAAAGATTTGCGTCAGGAGGTCTAGGTAGATGGTGCGTGCCGAGGCGTTGACCCCGTGGGCACCCTTGGCGTCACCGTCGGCACGTCGTATGGCGGAGATGATGTTGAGCGTCTGCTGCTTGGAGTAGAGACGCATGGCCGACTGGTACATTCGAGCCATCGACTCATACTTCAGGTTGAGCGCCTCCTGTATATTTTTCTGACTATTGGATGGGAGATAGTGCGCTACCATCAGATTAGCAAAGAAGCCGTAGAGCGAAGCGATGATCTGGGGAACGGGGTACCGCTTTTCGTCCTCCGCCATGGCGAGTGCTATCTGCAGAGCCTCGTCATCTCGGCGTCGCTGCACCGCATTGAGCAGGTCGTAGGGGCCGTACTTACGCGACTTGCTCACCACCTGCTGCACCATGGCACGAGAGACGAGTCCGCCAGCGCCCTTGGCAGGTATGGAGAGCTTTTGCAGCTCCGAGTAGAGCGTCTCCAGATCGTATCCGACACGCTCGATCAGCGTCGAGATTGCTTGCGGAGCCAACTCCAAGTCTAGCCCCTTAGCCATCTGGATCATCGCCTCTCTTAGTTCGTTGTCACGCCTGACAGGTGCCGACTCGATGAGCGCCACCTGCGACTTGAGCGCCTGCGCATTCTTCTTGGCAGCTGCGGGGAGCGCATCGTGGTATAATATAAGGAGTGTGGTACCCTCGGCAAAGGTGGTCGCATCGCGTATCAGCTCGGCAATGCCGTACGGCTTCTTGAGGACAGAGCTCTTCTTAAGATCCTGCGCATCACGCAAGACGATCAGACGCTTCGGCGCAAACATGGAGAAGGTCTGCGCCTGCTGAAGGACCTCAGGAGCGGTCGTCTCGGAGCCGAAGTAGACGACCAGCTGGGTCGTGCGCTCCTCCTTAGGGATATAGTTCTCGACGACCAGCTCCTCTAGGCGATTGATATAGTAGCTCTCCTCTCCGTAGCCAAGCACGAGAGGCGGGAGCGGTTGCCCCGACCGGATTTGGTCACTAATCTGTACGAGTTCAGTCATAGCGGTTTGATGTCTCTATTACCAGTCAAAGACAATGCTCTTCATCTCCTCGGGAGATTGGAGGAGGCTCTCGACGGTGCGGATGCCGAGCTGGAGATGCTGCTCGGCGAAGTGTGCTGTCACGTAGCTATCGCTCTCGTCGCTCTTGACCCCTTCGGGTGTCATCGGCATATCGCTCACCATCAGGAGAGCGCCCGTAGGGATGCGGTTCGCATAGCCCACCGTAAAGAGCGTAGCCGTCTCCATATCGATGGCGTCCGCATGAGTCGTGCGGAGGTACTCCTTGAAGTGCTCGTCATGCTCCCAGAGCCGTCTATTCGTCGTGTAGACCGTCCCTGGGGCATACGTTATGCCCGCCTCGAGGAGCGCATTGCTACAAGCTTTGAGCACATTAAAGGAAGGGAGCGACGGTACCTCACGAGGCATATAGTCGTCGCTCGTCCCCTCGCCACGTATCGCCGCAATCGGGAGGACGTAGTCCCCGAGCGTCAGCTGCGACTTAAGCCCACCACACTTACCGAGGAAGACCACCGCCCGCGGCTCAATGGCCGAGAGCAGATCCATGATCGTCGCCGCATTCGGACTGCCCATGCCAATGTGTATCATCGTCATATCCGCATTGCCACAGTTTGGCATCGAGGCGCTCTCGCCTAGGATCGGCTCGCCGATCTTCTTGGCAAAAGCTTGCAGGTAGCTCGTGAAGTTGGTCAGGAGTATGTGTGGTGCAAACGCCTCGAGGCTCCGTGTAGTGTACCTCGTTAACCAATTGGTAGCAATCTCTTTCTTTGTTTTCATTGGTGGAAATGGTAACTTTGCACCGTCTAATAGCTGTAGTGCGAAGCAAAGTTAATGAAACCCCTCCACTTACCCTCCTACCCTGCTCTTATTGAGGAGCAGTCAGGGCGTTCGGTCATATACGACGTCTATCGTCAGAGTATGGTCGCTCTAACCCCTGAGGAGTGGGTGCGCCAGCACTTCCTGCACTATCTCTCGGATCATCTAGGCTACCCGCGCCTCTCAATACAGGTGGAGAGCCTCGTCGCCAGCTCCATACGTCAAGACCGCTTTGACGCGATGATCTACGGCCCAGGCGGACAAGTCCTCGCCCTCATCGAGTGCAAGGCGCCCGAAGTGCCACTCTCTCAGGAGACGATCAACCAGATCTCTCGCTACAACGCGCACTATCACGCACCGCTCCTGATGATGACCAATGGGCTCTTCCACCTCGTCCTGCAGATAGACTACGCCACCGCCACGGCAAAACCGCTCGCCGAGATACCCTCCTACCAGCGAGCCCTCGACATACTCCAAACCTCAAAGGTCTAACCTCTAAAGTCTAACCTCTAACCTCTAAAGTCTCATGCCATACTTACTAGAAGCAGAGCATATCGTCAAGCGATACAAGAACCACCTCGCCCTCGACGATGTCTCCATACAAGTCCAGCCCAACAGCGTCTTCGGACTCCTCGGTCCCAACGGTGCTGGCAAGAGTACCCTCATCAAGATCATCAACAAAATCCTCCTCGCCGACAGCGGAACCGTACTGCTCAACGGCAAGGAGATGACCTACGAAGATATACGCCATATCGGCTACCTTCCCGAGGAGCGCGGGCTCTATAAGAAGATGAAGGTCGGCGACCAAGCCATCTACCTCGCTCGTCTGCACGGACTCTCCCGACAGGAGGCGCAGCAGGAGCTGAAGCACTGGTTTGAGAAGTTTGATATCATGCCCTGGTGGCGCCGTAAGGTTGAGGAGCTGTCTAAGGGAATGCAGCAGAAGGTCCAGTTCATCTGCACCGTCATTCACCGTCCCAAGCTACTCATCTTCGACGAGCCCTTTAGCGGTTTTGACCCGGTCAATGCAGAGCTCCTCAAGCGTGAGATCCTAGAGCTACGAGACAACGGCTGTGCCGTCATCTTCTCCACGCACAACATGCAGTCCGTCGAGGAGATCTGCGATGACATAGCCCTCATCAACCAGAGTAAGGTAGTGCTCCGTGGCAACGTGACCGAAGTCAAGCGAAGCCACTTCGAGGGCATCGCTTCGCTACTCATCGCAGGCGAGGGGTATCGTCCCAACTGGGTCGAGTCTCTGACCGAGCAACAGATTGAGCTACTCGAGATCAAGCGTGAGGGACACGATATGCGCGTTCGCCTCAAAGACCCGCAGCAGCGTGACGTACGCGCTCTCGCTGAGCTGGTTCCCACCGACCTGCACCTCCTAGAGGTAGCGCAGGAGATACCCTCCATGCAAGACATCTTCATCCGTACCACCACGGCTCAAGCTCAGCCCGCTACGACCACCCTTTAACCAGCCCCACTCTTATGAACAAGAAATCACCCTCCAAGCTCTCCATACTCATCGAGCGAGAATACATGGTGCGTGTCAAGAAGAAGTCCTTCATCGTCACCACCCTCCTCGTCCCGATCCTCATTGCGGCTATCTTCTTTATCGTTATCTACGTCAGTATGAGTTCGCTCAGTGACGAGCGCGTCGCCGTCATTGACGAGACGGGACTCTATAGCGACGTACTGGCCGACAACGAGTACTACACTTTCATTCCAAGCTCCGAGCCACTCAAGGCTTATACCGACAAGGCAAAGCTCGAGGAAGAGGGAATCACAGCAGTCCTCTATATAAAAGACACGCTGATGAACAATCCCAACGGCTGGAGCCTTTACTCCTACAAGAAGCTCCCCGACGGTATCGTTCGCTACATCAATGATGCTTTTACCGAGCGGCTCAAAGAGCAACGCATCGCTCAGTACGATATAGAGGGACTCCCCGAAATCATCAACGATGTGGAGACCACCATCTCCGTGCCCACCTATCAGTGGGACTCCAAGGGCGAGGAGGCTAAGTCTAGTGGCTCGCTAGCTGGTGTCATCGGGATGGTCCTCTCGGGTATCATCCTCGCCTTCATGTCCAACTATTCGGGACAGGTGATGAGCGGTGTGCTAGAGGAAAAGAAGAACCGCATCATGGAGGTCATCGTCAGCACCGTTCGCCCCATAGAGATGATGATCGCAAAGATGGTCGGTGTCTTCCTCGTTGGACTAACACAGGTCGCTATCTGGTTGATCTTCGGAGGAATTATCTTTGTCGTCGGCTCTCTTGTCGCCGTCGGTGGTGTCTACGACCTCTCGGCACTCTCACAGCTAGACCCCGCACAGATGGGTGGTCTTGCAGGCGGTATGAGTATGGACTCCGTCACCGAGATGCAGTCTAGCCTAGAGGTGCTACAGAGTATCAACTTCGTACAGCTCATCATCATGCTCCTCGTCTACTTCATCGGGGGCTACCTCCTCTACGCTTCGCTCTTTGCAGCGATCGGGTCGAGCGTCTCGAGCGACGAAGATGCCAGCCAGTTTATGATGCCCTTCGTCCTCGTCATGATGCTCGGCTTCTACATCGCTATGGGCAGCATGGACAATCCCGACGGCACGATGGCCTTCTGGGGCAGTATCATCCCCTTCTCTTCGCCCTTCGTGATGATGGTTCGACTACCCTATGGAGTCGCCACGTGGGAGCTTATCCTCAGCATCGGGCTCCTCTACCTCACCGCCTTTGGCATCGCCTGGCTAGCCGCACGTATCTACCGTGTCGGAATCCTCTTCACGGGCAAGAAACCCTCCCTACGTGACCTCTGGAGCTGGCTCCGCATCTAGACGAGTAACGCTTGTAGTTCTGTCAAAGCGAGTCGTGTAGCCCTTTGTAGGGACGCACGATCTGTGCGTCCGTCCCGTCAAAAGCTACATCGTCAAGAACGTTCTACAACGGACGCACAGATCGTGCGTCCCTACTTTAACTTTGCAGAGTGAAAAGAAATCGACCCGAGATTAGGTCAGTTGAACGGGTTGTTCTTACCTTTGTTGTAGTGAGGTAAGGACAGCAACCAGAGGGTAATCTATCGTCCCTACGAGGCTTCGAGCCTAAGGTCTGTTATAGACCCTCTGGAGTTCAGCTACTTGAGACTCATTAGAAAGTGAGGCCTATAGCCTAATTAAAGTAATAGCCTAATGTAGCCTAGCTGGTCCTTATCAATAATCAGATACAAAGTTATGGAATATCACTTTATCGGCATCGACGTTTCCAAAGAAAAACTGGACGCCACCCTGATTCGCTACGAATCAGAATCAGACAGCGAGCAGCAGCTCGCCTACACCACTGTAGAAAACAACCCTAAGGGGTTCCGGAGCCTCGTCTCTTGGAGCAAGAAGAACGCTGGTCGAGGAGTCAAGACCGACACCATGCTCTT
>NZ_ACLR01000171.1 GCF_000174775.1 Porphyromonas uenonis 60-3 | reverse complement strand
AGCTTTTGATCTCTCACTTGGGCGGATTCAAGCTGTCTCACGGCTACAAATCGGTCTTTTTTTTTTAGATCAATGTGGTAGCGATTCAAGACCACTTCGAGTAGTGTTTTGTTGACCAAGGCCTTGCTCTCAGCTTGGAAGAGGGCTGCTTTGAGGCGAGCGTTTTCGCGCTTGAGTTCTGCGTAATCTGGATCTACGGCTTTGTTCTTGTTTGTCTTGCTCATAGTGCTTTGGTTGGGTAACTCTACACCAAAGGTACGCAACCAATTTCGAATGGTGCGTGCGGTGATGCCGTAGCGCTGGCTGGTGGTGGCGATGCTCTCGCCTGTGGCTAGGAGGCCATCGATGACTCTCCACTTGAAATCTAAGGGATATCCCTTTCGTCCTCGGTTACTTTTTTCTTGTTTCATTGTTGTTGGGGTTGGCTTCCCCAACTGTGTACTATTTCAGGAGAGGACAGGAACTTTAGTCTCATCCAAGTGGTACTGATAGTTAGCTCATTTCTGCAGAACGATTTACCCGATGCCCCCTCAAAAAGCTTTCACTGGACAGCAATAACTATATATAATGCGTCAGCCCTGCCGAGCAGGGGCGATAGGTGTATCGTAGTCTAGCCTTTTTTGTACCTTTACGGATGAAATGAAAATAGACTGTGCCGTATGATGAAGCATATCGTATCTATCGAGCAGTGCGCTGAGCAAGATATACTGCGTATCTTGGATCGGGCTGCACTCTTTGAGGCTAATCCTAATCGCCATCTAATGGATGGGATGGTGGGTGCCACCCTGTTTTTCGAACCTTCGACGCGTACCCGACTGAGCTTCGAGACGGCGGTCAATAGGTTGGGCGGACGAGTCATCGGCTTTTCCGATCCTAAGTCTAGTAGTTCGACAAAGGGCGAGTCGCTGAAGGACACCCTCCTGATCGTCTCTAACTATGCCGACGTGATCATCATGCGGCACTACCTGGAGGGTGCGGCTCTCTATGCTACGGAGGTGTCGCCCGTGCCGATCGTCAACGCTGGCGATGGTGCCAATCAGCACCCTTCGCAGACGCTCCTTGACCTTTACACAATTCGCTCTACACAGGGCACTCTCAAGGATCTACACATCGTGATGGTAGGCGACTTGCGCTTCGGACGTACGATCCACTCGCTTATAGAGGGGATGCGCTTCTTCTCGCCTCGCTTTACCTTCGTCGCACCGCCCGAGCTGAGGCTTCCCGAGGAGTACAGGCAATATTGCGATGAGCATCATCTACGCTATGAGGAGACCTCGCTTTTTACCCCTGAGGTGATTGCCGATGCCGACATACTCTACATGACTAGGGTACAGCGGGAGCGCTTTACAGATATGGAAGAGTATGAGCGTGTCAAGGATGTCTACATACTTAATAAGGAGATGCTACAAGGGACTAAGGACAATCTCCGCATTCTCCACCCGCTACCTCGTGTCAATGAGATTGATATCGATGTGGATAGCAGTCCTAAGGCGGAGTACTTTCGCCAAGCTCAGAACGGGCTCTACATACGCCAGTCGATACTCTGCGAGGTGCTCGGTATAGAAGTTGATAAGTAACACACTACACACTATGAATGCTAAGTCTCAGAAAGCTCTAATCAAGCAGCAAGAGGGGATGATGGTCACAGCCATCTGCAATGGCACCGTGATAGATCATATTCCCCCTAGTAAGCTCTTTAAGATAGCCCATCTCCTACAGCTCGAAGATATGGAGGAGCCTATCACGATAGGCAACAACTTAGATAGTCGCTACCTAGGCAAGAAGGGTATCATCAAGATCTCTGGACGGATGCTCTCCGATGAGGAGGCAAGCCGTATAGCGCTCCTTGCCCCTGATGTGCATGTCAATATAATTAAGGACTATGAGGTGGTGGAGAAGCGGACGCTACACCTTCCCGAGGAGATCATTGGCTTCGTCAAGTGCCCCAATGCTAAGTGCATTACGAACAATGAGCCAGTGCGTACGCACTTTCATCTGATAGATGCCGAGCACGAGGTGCTACGCTGTCACTACTGCGGGCGCAAGGTCTCGGAGGAACGCATTGAGCTACTCTAATCAACGAATCCATTAACTAACAAACTCTCAATACTATGACAGATCAAACTACAGCCCCTAAGTCACGTCGTGGTCTCACCTTAACGATCATCGTCGTGGCTGTCGTACTGCTCCTCGTCTTCTGGGGCGTGGGTCAGTACAACTCGCTCGTGGTGCTAGACGAGCAGGTCAATACCTCGTGGAGCCAAGTGGAGAACCAATACCAGCGCCGTGCCGACCTCATTCCCAACCTTGTGGAGACGGTCAAAGGCTACGCTTCTCATGAGCGTGAGACTCTTGAGGGGGTGATCAATGCGCGTGCTAAGGCTTCACAGCCGATCATACAGGCTGGTGATGGAATGACTCAAGAGCAACTGAATCAGTTCCAGCAAGCTCAGGGAGACCTAACCAGTGCACTCAATAGACTGATGGTTGTGGTGGAGCGTTATCCTGAGCTCAAGGCAGACGAAAACTTCCGTCAGCTACAAGCTCAGCTAGAGGGTACGGAAAACCGTATCACGACGGCTCGCATGGACTTCAACAATGAGGCGCAGCAGTACAATACGAAGGTACGTCGCTTTCCGACGAACATATTCGCTGGCCTCTTTGGCTTTCATCAGCGTCCTTACTTCCAGACCGAGGCTGGCGCTGAGCAAGCTCCTCAAGTGAAGTTTTAGTTGTTAGAGATTAGAAGTTAGAGGTTAGATATTAGAGATGAGATCTTTCTAGCCCCTAGTCCTTCTAATCTCTAACCTCTAATTTCTAATCTCTAAGTCCTCTCATGAAGCGCACGTTACTCTTCCTCGGACTATTGCTATCCTTCTGGGCATTACCTGCTCAGAAGGCGTTGTCGTGGGAGGATATCCCCAACGTACAGCTACAGGACAGCACGCAGTTTGTCTCGGACGTAGCGCACATCATCGAGCCCGAAGCTCTACAACGTATCAACGAGACGCTCCAAAGTCTGCGCCAGACGCATGGCGTGGAGGGTGTCGTCATCACCCTCCCGACTATCGGCAACGGAGGCTCTATCGAGGAGCTCGCACTAGGGATACTGCGTGGCTGGGGCGTTGGCTCTAAGGTTGACAATAGTGGCTTCGTCATGCTCATCTCGCTAGATAGTCGTCAGATACGCATAGAGACGGGCTACGGACTAGAGGGCGTGCTACCAGATGCCCTCTGTAGTCAGATCATTGCTCATCGTATGGCGCCTCACTTCAAGCGTGGTGACTATAGTACAGGTATCCTCTCGGGCGTGCAGGCGATACAAGAGACCATCTCGGCCAACTACGAAGGGGCTACTCGTACCGATGGCTCCGAGGAAGATCAAGTGGCGGAGGGCGTATTCAATGGACTGGTGGTCCTCTTGGTGCTGATCCTCTGTGTCGTCATGCTGGCCTCATACCGAGACAAGCAGACCGCTCCAGAGCAAAGGACTAAACGACTCAATAGGCAGATCGTTAGCTTCGTATTCATTGCCTTGATCGCTATGATCGGCGGAAGCTTCCTCTTTATAGCGAGCGCCATCGTCGTACTCCTCGCTCTCTACGCTATCCTGCGCTATCGTCTCTCTCAGGAGGCGCTCCGCTGTGCTACATGCCATCAAAACAAGTTGCAGCGACTCTCCAGCACGGATAAATTATCGCTCCTTACGCCCGCACAACAATTGGAAGAGCGACTTGGTAGCGTGTACTATTTGGTCAAGCAATGCGACAACTGTGGTGCTGTAGAGCGTTATGGCGAAGTAGTCGGAGGCTCACCCTACAAGCGTTGCCCGCACTGCGGAACCTACGCTATGCAACGAGTCGGTACGCAGCGTTTGCGCTCTACCGATCGGCGTATCGCCTATATCAACCGTGAGGAGTATCACTGCCTTTACTGTGATCAAGATCACCACAAGGATGACACAGTCTACCGTGACGATGGCTCGGGCTTTGTCACGGGAGCTATCATAGGTTCTATCCTCGGAGGATCATTCGGACGAGGCGGCGGCGGTTTCAGCGGTGGAGGTTTCGGAGGCGGAGGCTTCGGCGGTGGTTCAGGCGGTGGCGGTGGAGCCACTGGTGGCTGGTAACGTATGCTATACCTTATATATTAGGCATCATGTCAATATTACTCTACTTCCTACTACTCATCCTAGGCTTGGTCATGATTACCGCTGGGGCAAACTATCTGACCAATGGCTCTGTGACGATTGCTGAGCGTCTTGGCGTGTCGCAACTGGTGATCGGTCTCACGATCGTAGGCTTTGGTACCTCAGCCCCTGAGTTGGTCGTGAGTCTAACATCTGCTCTGGCCAATAAGCCTGACATCGCCATCGCCAATGTGGTGGGTAGCAACATCGCCAATATCCTCCTCATCCTAGGTGTCAGCGCTGTGATCTATCCGCTCCGTGTGACGCACGATGCTATGAAGCGAGATATACCGATTGCCATGCTGGTCACGGCCATCTGTCTCGTCATGGCGAGCGATCATCTTCTCACGGGTGGCTTTTCGGGCAACATCATTGACCGTGGCGATGGCATCATCCTGCTCGGCTTCCTCATCTTCTACCTTTATCTAGCCTTCATGTCAGCGCCTAAGGAAAAGACGCTAGAAGCTGACCAACCACCCTTAGAGGCCAAAAGCGCTAAGCCCACAATGCTTCTATCGATCGTTAAGGTCATCGGTGGACTCGCTCTGCTAATCTTCGGCGGACGCTTATTCGTTGACAATGCCTCCAGTATAGCACGCTCGTGGGGTGTCAGCGAAGCAATCATCGGACTCACCATCGTAGCCATCGGCACCTCGCTACCAGAGTTGGCTACATCCGTTGTAGCAGCCGTCAAGCGTCAACCAGACCTTGCCATCGGCAACGTTGTGGGGAGCAGCATATTCAACATTCTCTTCATCCTTGGAGCCTCAGCTACGATCACGCCTCTAGTCCCAGCGGGCATACAGCTGATGGACTATATGATGATGCTGGTGGCTGTCTTCCTCCTCTTCATCTTTAGCAACGTCATGGGGCGAGCCATGATCAGTCGCAAGGAGGGCGTGGCGCTACTCATCGTCTACGTCGCCTACATGACCTACCTTATAGTAGAGGCTCTATAGAGAGCGCCACTACTCAAACAAAACGACACAACGAGGGGACTCAATCAAATGCGGTTGAGTCCCCTCACTCATATCCGAAGGGGTATATTAAAGAAAGTATCGCAACTCGTTAGAATTGCGATACTCAGTCTATTTGCCACTGACGTAGCTTTTGCGGAGAGAGAGGATTGTAAACCAAACCTTCTAACTCCTTATATCGTAGTTGTTTATATTCCTCTAAGATTTAATTGTAGCCAAATTGTAGCCATAGGAGAGTATTTTGAGAATACTCATAGCTATTGCTGTGAGATTTGCTCGCTTGCATTTCTCGGGTTCAAAGGTACGAATAAGTAGAACAACCTCCAAATATCTGGGAATAAAATTACTCTAAGTTTCTTGGCTACAATTCCAGTGCACGGTGCAAGCCCTTATATATAGATAAGGCTTGCACCGTGCACTGGCGGTCATTATATGAGATGCTACTCACTTCAGCTTATCTCATTATGACGTCTCCTAAAACAATGGAAGTGGCATGCCCAAAAGATCTATGAAGGGCTATCGCTATGCAGAGAAGTGTGTTGCTGAACATACACTGGTAGAATATTACCAATGAATGGTGTTTAGATATTCGTCTATAAAGGGCTTTGAATAGGATCTTTGCAGATGATAATTCAACAGTAGAAGAAACATGAACAAAAATCGACCCGTTAAGCCCGCAAGAGATAGACGATTGTATGTCATTTGTCCAACATTAGATATGATGTTGGCTTCATGTGACAATGTCAAGCAAATAGCATATGATAGCGGATTAGACTACTAGAACTTTGTAAAGACTTGCAAGTTCCAAAGAGACATTCGACTCAGTACTTATCAAAGATGTGCTGAAGCTTTTGGTATGGATACGCTTATCCTGCATTTGCCGTTAGGTGCGGTTGAATCTTTCGCCTCTGTCCAAACTCACCATGGGAATCAATGTCTTATGGTGCAGAAAGAGGACTTACTACGTATTCTTCGCCATTTTCACCCGCTGGAAATAGATGATACATTATCCAATATTGAACGCCTCATTGAGATCTTCCTGAAAGAAACCGAACATGAGCTACTGAAGAAGCTTCTTCCACTTCTAGCTGAAACCTTTCAAACATTGGCAGAATCCTATGGAGACGTATAACCCTAGCACACTCCTCGATGAAATTCAAGGACTTCGAGAGGAAGTACGCCAAGTTGCAGACTTCATCAAAGAACTCAAAAGAGAGTATAGCGTCCTTGAGGAAAAGATCGAGCTAAATTCATCAGACGTCATGCGTCTATTAGGAATATCAAAAGCTTCTCTTGCTCGATGGCGAGATGCCAATGCTGTTCCATATCGCTATGTATCCTGTAATCATGTCCTTTATCCTTTTAAGGGTCTATATATAGCTGTAAAATCAGGACGTGTGACGTTCAAAGGATTTAGACGCATAGAAGCATTGCAACGGTTGAATGCTTACAAGGATGGCATACTGAAAGGTTATTTGGGGGAAGATGCACAAAATCTTTTTGAAGAGCTATGACACTAAAAGAAGAAATCCTGCAGTTGACCAATCGAGGATTAGAGGTTTTCTACTTCTATATGCCAATTGACTTTGTTCCCAAGCGGAACTTTCGCAATCCTCTCTATGATGACAAACGAGCATCTTGCAATATCTATTTTGATCCTAAGTCAGACTCCTATCGAATGAAAGACTTTGGAAATGAAGCATACTCAGGTGATTGCTTTTGGTTTGCTGCAACAATTTTGGGGCTTGATGTCCGATCTGAGTTCAAGAAGGTTTTAGTGACTATTATCCAGGATCTAAATCTAAAGATTTCTATTGAATACAGAGGAGACACAAACATGAAAGCGGCCCGTTCCACCTATCCTAGGCAATCCGTTGAACAGAGTCAAAAGAGGTGTACAGAATCGATGGATAAAGTGGAATACATAGCAAACAAAAAATCGTTCAGAGTTTATGAGCGACCCTTTACGCAAAAGGAACTTGCTTTTTGGGAACAATATGGGATCTCCTTGGAAACATTGGAGCAATACCATGTCAAATCGTTGTCTTGCTACGAATCGGTGAGTAGAGAGGGAAAACCTTTTAAGCTCATCTCTTCTTCCGAAGAACCCATTTTCTGTTACGCTCACAATGACTTCGTCAAAATATATCGACCGAATAGTAAACTGAGGTTTCTATATGGTGGAGAAAAATCGGAAGAGTATGTATTTGGGCTAGCACAACTACCTAATAAAGGAGATATCCTATTTATTACGGGAGGAGAAAAAGATGTCCTCTCTCTTTCTGCACACCATTTCAATGCTATTTGTTTCAATAGCGAGACTGCACAAATACCAAGAGGTATTATCGAAAGTCTTTCACTTCGCTTCTTACACCTCATCATCTTATACGACTCTGATGAAACAGGGATCAGAGAGGCACAGAAACAGGTGGAAGCGCTTTCTGAATTTGGAGTGCTTAGACTACAACTCCCTTTGAGTGGTATCAAAACGGAGAAAGATATCTCTGACTACTTTGCCCTAGGCCATAGTCAGCAGGATTTAAGAGATCTTCTCGCGCGAATGTTTTCCAGCCTATACAGCGAAACAATGATGATATTGCAATCTTGTGAGATTGATTACGACAACCCTCCAGATGTTTCTAAGTCGGTTGTCTCAGTCAATGGAGTCCCTCTTGGCTCTCAGGACAATCTTTTCTGCATTACAGGTGGAGAGGGTACGGGCAAGAGTAATTACATTGGCTCTATCCTTGCAGGCACATTATGTGCTGAAAGGTTAGATTCAGAGCGAACACTAGGATTAGAAATAACTCCCAATCCAAAAGCCTTGGCTGTTTTGCACTATGACACAGAGCAGTCTGAGGCTCAGCTATACAAGAACTTAGGGAAGACATTACGGAGAGCAGATGTAGAAACTGTTCCTGACTTTTACCACTCTCTATATCTAGCCTCACTTTCTCGTAAGGATCGGTTGAAACTTATTCGTGAAAGCATGGACTTGTTTCGTCATAAACATGGAGGAATACACTTAGTAGTTATTGATGGGATTGCAGACTTGGTGCGCTCTGCAAACGATGAGACAGAGAGTATCGCTGTTGTAGATGAGCTTTACAGGCTAGCGGGTATTTATAACACATGTATCATTTGTGTATTACACTTTGTTCCAAACGGTATCAAGCTTCGTGGACACATAGGCTCAGAATTACAACGTAAGTCAGCAGGAATTCTTTCAATTGAGAAGGATGACAATCCTGAATACTCTGTAGTCAAGGCTTTGAAGGTGAGAGATGGGAGCCCTTTAGATGTTCCTATGATGCTTTTTGGATGGGATAAAGAGCTGGGGATGCATGTCTATCGTGGGGAAAAGTCTAAGGAGGATAAGGAGAAGCGAAAAACTGACGAATTAATCTCAATTGTTACTGAGATCTTTCAAAGCAACCGCCGTCTCTCCTACCAAGAGTTGTGCGATGTCTTAATGCGAGAGATGGGAGTCAAAGAGCGCACAGCAAAGAAGTATATTGCTTATATGAGAGAGCAACGTATCTTGTCACAAGATACTGCAGGGAATTATCAAAAAGGGAAACTATGTCATACTTAGACTATCTTACAGAAGATCCTTGGCAAAAACGTCTGTTCGATAAGCTAGCGAGTGTGGAAGAAAAACTAGACCACTTGCTGGTATTACGAGAGCAAGACATAGAAGTTGCTGTTAAGCCACCGCTCAAGCCTGAGTATCTTGACATCATCGATGTGTCTAGATTGCTAAAGGTTGAGCAAAAGACCATCTACAATTGGGTATGGGCGGGTAAGATTCCTTACCTTAAAGCTAATGGTCGCCTATTATTCCTTCGTGAGGAAATCGATGAGATGCTAAAAAGAAGAGAGGAGTGGTAGATGTTAGGTTTATTCATTAACAGTAAGCAAGGCTAACAAAGATGGCTAAATCCAATAGTGTCCTACGTATATTCTATTAAGAAATGAAACTCACATTTGCAAAAAAAATGAATCGCACCTAATAGTGTTTTAAGCGCTTTTTTTTGTGAGCGATGGGCGTAAAATAGCTGTCAAGCGGGTCAATCGCCCTTCGATATTTGCTGTAAAAACGGGGGTATCCCCCCCCCCTATGCTATTTCAATCTCGTCTGGAAGCGGTGAAAACGGCTCGTTTATCCATTGGAGACTGTTGAAAAGTTCTTAAGCTAGAGTTTGAGGGCTTTTCAACAGTCTCAGTATAAAGTTACAAGGCAGTCCTAAAAGCCAGTTGCAGGTT
Source organism: Porphyromonas uenonis 60-3 (assembly GCF_000174775.1). Taxonomy (GTDB): domain Bacteria; phylum Bacteroidota; class Bacteroidia; order Bacteroidales; family Porphyromonadaceae; genus Porphyromonas; species Porphyromonas uenonis_A. Next base: position 40,065 of record NZ_ACLR01000171.1, on the reverse strand, counting down.
TCTTTTTCTCATGCACAAAGTTACACCTAAGAAGGTATATTTATTGGCATGTCCTTCAGTTTGATATAGTTTTCTTCACTCAATGTGGGTACACAGATAAACAAGCGTTTTATTGCACGACTAGCAGCCACATAATACACCCGATGAACATTGTTGCCATCTAGGTTTGGAGACAACAGGAACTCCAAGTCTTCTTCCTTTTCAAGAATGACAAAGACGTTATCAAACTCCTCTCCTTTTGATTTGTGGATAGTCTTATGCTTGTCATTTGAATCACCATACTTCACTCCAAGGACAGCATCAGCGTATGTATGGTTTACGTAGAAATCCTTGATTGCCTTGCCTGTTATCTTAGTTATCTTGAGTTGTAAATCATTCACTAGAAAATTGTAGAAATCCATCAGGCTTCCGTCTTTATAGTCCTTATAGCCATCTAGCAAACGTCTTAGAGCCACAATGGTTATTGTTCTATCGCGATTGATGATGTCTAGTTGATGCCAAGCATTTCGCAAGTCATTCATTTTTGTATATTCCACGGCCTTTATCAACGTCTTTATAATCATCTGACGTCCTGCATTGCTGTCAAAATCAATCTCTAATATTTTTTCGACTTCTCTCACTCCGTTCTTCTTACGCATCGAATTGGCAAGTACGTTTTGAAAGGCCAGTGATTGTATTTCGTCAGTTCCACTCTTTTCTATACTCTGTTGGTAGCAGTTAAGCATATCGCCAACTAGCAATTCCGGCATCATTCCTTCTAATCCATTCAGCCAGTCTTGCGAGAAATCAGTCCTGACAATATTCAGTAAATCTATTATCTGCTTCGTGCTACGCCTATTCCCTCGTATCTCATACTCCTGCATTTCTGGAACAGTAAAACTGTCAAATTGCTGCACTGTAGCACCGAGAAAATCATAGATTGATTGTGCTTTATCGCCAACTACTCCCACAATTACCCCCTTATTGCCTAACTGGGTAAGGAAGTCAACCACAAAAGGAATTGTATCTTGAAACTCATCCACGAAAATATATGGATACCTAGCCTTTATCAATTTGTATATATGGGGGTATCTCGAAAGTAGAATGTAAGAGAAGTACAAAATATCATCAAAAGACATATACCCTCTACTCCATAGCCATCTTTTGAACCCCATATAGCAATCATTGCCCACGAACCACTTGCCGGCCTTTATTGGGTACCTTGGTTTATAATCGTTGTATGCGTGCTTTGAATAATGCCACGTGGCATTATTCAAGCCTTTCAGATAGCTTCTAGCATTCACCCATGACTTATTAATAAGCTTCAATACTGATATAGCTATTCCTTCTGTCTTAAAATTAGAGTCATCTATAACCACAAGTTTGCTCAACTCCAGCCCAAATTCTTTAGCTACCAGATGAATATAGGGCTTTACTATATTGGCATACAAAAAACTATGGATGGTACATACCTCAACCACGTCATTCCTCATATTCAAACGTGAAGTGATGGTGTCGATACCCACATTGGTATAAGTGATACAAGCCACCTTCCTCACCACATCAAGTTTGTTGCTGTTTGATACTACATTTTTGATATGGCTTATCAACCAATGTGTCTTTCCAGCACCAGGCCCAGCAGTCACCTTAAACGGTTCGTCTACAGGTATGGTCTGCTCTGATGTTATGATAATAGCCATGTTAATGCGTCAACAATATATCGGGGAACATTAAACTCTTTTCTATCTGTTGCAGATTTCTCCAGATTAGCCATAAGCGCCACGTTTAGTTCCAGCGCATTGCTACCTTTTGAAACGGAGTTCAAATAACGTGATGCAAGTAAGGCTTTTCGTTTCTCTTCATCCGTCCACTCCGATGCACCTATGGATGTCTTAATACGGGAATTAGTTTCACTAGTTCGCATTTTATTCATCATCTCGTTCACATCCTCTTCCGCCATCATAGCTTTTATCTCCTTTAAATTGGAAACAGAGTCAGTCAATAACAGTTCACAATCAGGATTCTCACGCATTATGTCATACTCCAGTGTTTTTCCATACGTTACATCTTGCCTATAAAACCTAATGTTGGGATGGTCTGCATATTGAATCACCTCTGTATCCGCATGATGCTTATAGTCGTAGTTGTCTGCGTCAATATTGTACTCATATGGGTAGCAGGCTTCATAAGCCTCGTCAGATCCATGCTTTTTCCTACAGGGATCAATGTCTGTCAAGCAGACAATCTTCTTGTTGATGGTGTGTGGATTGTTTGTATCAAACAACTTTAGAAAGTGTTTGAAATAGCGACCACCCATATTTATCACCAGCACATGCTCATCTGTAAGGTTCTTGTCCAAATATCTAGCAAAGACAGGGAGTAGCAGCTCCTCCGCAATGCCCTCAACGAATATCAATTTGTTGGCAAAAAACATATCAGCTTTGGTAGCATCTAAAAACCTTTGGACATATCGCTTGGATTCAACATCATCATTATCTTCTTTATAAATGTCACGCGGATATCCAACATTAATCTGCCCTAATGCAGGTGAAGTTAGACAAATCAAGTCATCCAGCTTCACAGCAGAGGCAATTTGGGTAGAATGGGAGGTTATGAATATCTGACGTACATGTCCATTTGCATTGTTGTCCTGTAGAAACTGTAGGAACTTATATTGCATAGCTGGATGCAGATGTGCTTCACATTCTTCTACAGCAAGGAATGAGAGTATCTTAGCATTGCGTTTCATGTAAGTGATGCTACTGTCCGCCTGCATTCTTGCAAGCAAAAGCGACATATAGATTAAATTGTTATAGCCTAAACCATTATACGTTGCTGGTACTTCTATACCATCAGCATATTTGATAATCATTCTTAATACTGCAAACATCTCATTTTCCGTCACCGTCCCATCAAAATCAGGTACAGCTCCGTTGAATGTTGCGCCTGTATCGAGTGCGTACTTCAGAAACACGTTTTTGCCATTCTGCAATCTATCTTGTAAAGTCTGCATCAGTGGACTAGACTGTTGTACAAAACCATCTCTCAGAGTTTTTAATTGTCCCTTTATCTCGTCCTCTGTCTTTGTAGAATCATTCTTAACCGAGTAATCAATGAAGAAATTCAGCACATCCCTAAGGAGAGGATTATAACCGGCGTATAGGTCATGACTGACATCGCGAATGGCATCGAGAAACTGAAAATCAATCTGCATCAAAGTCTCATTGATACTGATGCCTGCTGCCTGATTACCTCCTAAGCGACTAGTTCTATAGAGTCTGATGTAGTCATGATCTATAATTTTCCATATTTCCTTAGCTGTAGTTGCGTTAGCTACATCTGACTTATAGTTGTCTTCTTCTGCATCAGTCAATTTAAACTCGTATCTCAATTCAGCTTCCTCACTTAATTCAGGATCTGTCATCATATTTGAGAAGAGTCCCATTTCTGCAGAATCCAAGGCTTCCCCCGCACTTCTACGAAGGAGAAGAGTTATTTGAATCCGTGGTGACTGCTGTTGAAGCACTGCTAGATCGGTTTCATAAAATAAGTCACTCACTCCCAACCTATGACCATAATTATAACCAAGCACTAACCCGATTGCACGAAGTAGGTTGCTTTTACCTGTATTATTATGACCGATTATAACATTCACGCCTTCATGGAAAGGTATCAAAGCTTCCTTGAAGTTTCGGAAGTTTAGTATCTTGATTTCCTTTATATACATACTATATTGCTTCTATGTTAGGAAAAGATGTATAACATAGCTACTTTCTATCCCTGAGATATAAGAGCTTTGATATTCTAATGTAATGTGAGCAGACTTCAACAATTTGAACCCCCATATATTTGTTTGCACTTCTTTCTTTGCCATTAGCGAATCTTTTGCTTACAAAGGTATGAAGTTTGCCTCAATAAAACGAAGAAACGCAGGGCATTAACATAAAGTGTTTTTTTGTCATCTGAAAATGGTTGACTTATTTTTTGCTGAACCTGATATCGGTTGACATCGTTTTTGTCGTCAAACTAGAATGAATTGTCTTGACTTTTCGAAAGTACTGATTTTAGTTGACAGCTAATTCCTGTTTTGAGATGCTGGGGTAGAAAGCCACCCACAAAAAACTATCTGAAGTGAACGGCGATGCAGTAGAGGAAGAAGTCTCTATTGCGAGCTCCATAGTTGATGGCAATAAAGCGTTGGAGGTTCTGGTTGAGCACTTCTGCTGAGGCGTAGGTCTTATAGCCTAGGAAGTAGTTGCAGATCTCTCCGATGTGCTTGACTATGAGTGAGCGATGTTCTTGACCTCTTCACATGGGCTACTGAGGTGATGGGTGATGATCTCTAGAAGTGCCTTCTTCTTGCGCTCCAACAGGTGTCGGGAGGGTGTTATGGAGGTGCCATCTCGCATGGGACGTTGGTACCATTTCCGTAGAGCTACAGAGAATTTGTACGCTTCTTTGATGTCGGGGAAAAGTCTAAAGAGTAGCCGAGCGCGTAGCTTTTGACTGGCGGTGTGTTCGGTGGGGAGCTTGTGTAGTAACCCTTTGCTGCGCTGGAGAAGCTGTAGCTGGGTATCTCCATTGGACAGTTCCTTTTTGAGATTTTTGAGCTCTCGCTGGAGCTTGGGGTCGGGCAGCAGTTTAGGCTGTTTGCGACTCGCCTCCTCCAGCTCCCGTTGCTTGCGTAGAAGCTCTTGTCGGTAGCTTATTCTTACGGACTGGACTTGGTCAATGATGTTTTTGACAACGTGGAATTTGTCCGCAACTTGGTAGGCATTGGGAAAGAGTTCGCGAGCCACCCAGTCGTAGTTTGGAGCCATATTACGGGTTACGCAAGAGACTGCAAAAAGCGCTTCTTGGGAGATGTTTGATCTCATTAGATAGACGATCTGGGAGGCTCGGAGCGTGTTGACCATCAGGACGATTTTGTTTGTCTCTGGGTTCGACACGATGGAGTAGCAATCCCCGTTGATGTTCTTTTCGTCTATGCAGATGGTGGATCCCATGTTCTTCTCATTGATAGAAAGTGCTCACCCAAACAAATCTCCAATTGATGCCAAATGGAACAAATCCCGATGGCCAGGAAAACAACCCTATACACCTACCTGCACTTAAACAAAAAGAATAAAGGCTCCCTATACCTTTGTTGTCGTCATGCTTTAAGACGTAGGAAGCAACGATTGGTCGCACCTACTAAGTGGGAAAAGAGAAAAAGCATTTCTCAGAGACCTATTTGTATTGACCAGCAACTCCGAGAGGACGACCTAGAAATGGGTCCGACTGATGGTTCTAACAACAAGGGCGCTATCTTGACAATTACCGATAGAAAGACTGGATACCTAATCATGGAGAACCCCAAGCACGGCAAAGACGCTAAACAGTTGCCCATGGTGGTCAATCGCAGACTAGCCTTCTTAAAGCGCAGAGGACAGATATTCTCCATTACGATTGACAACGGAGCTGAGTTCACCCACTTCAAGTCTATAGAGCCGGCGCTGAAGATCCTTGTATTCTTTGCTAAACCTTATTGCTCTTCTGACAAACCTCACATCGAAAATATGAATGGATTGATTTGACAATACATCCCTAAAGGAAAATCCTTTGATGAGGTCTCGGACGATGAAATCAGACATATTCAGAATCAGCTAAACAATAGACCCCGTAAAAACCTAAACTATAAGACACCCAATGAAGTCATCAAAAACATCATTCTTGAGAAATCGCATTAGCGGGTGGAATGCACGACCTCGTAAAAAACTAGGATATAAAACTCCCTACGAAGTTTTTTCCCCTATATTTATAATCGTGTTGCACTTGACATTGGAATGTGCGTTTTTCAATCGCTAAGAATGCTTATATTTGCACTTAAACAGAGTGAACATATTGGCTTTTGAATAGCAAAAAGAATTCATAACAATGCGACTAAGCATTTTACAGAAAACTAGGTTCTGAATTTGTTTGGTTATCAGATATAGTAGATATGGGAAAGACAGCAATTGATGTATGGGAGCAGATCGAACTGCTCGAAAGTCGTGGAATGGTTATTAAGGATAAAGAAAAAGCCCAAGAAGTGCTTTTGGATGTGGGGTACTATCGCTTAGGGTTTTATTGGTTCCCTTTCGAAACAACATATCCGAATAAAATTAACAGGACGCATCAGTTTAGAGAGGGGACTAATTTTGACTACATCGTGAAGCTATACTACTTCGATTTTAATTTAAGGAGTATCCTTATGAAGTATCTGAACCGCATCGAGATTCATTTCAGGACGTTTCTCATATACAAGGTGTCGAATTATTATAGGACATCTCCTACATGGTTTGCAGATCCCAATATTGTGACTGCAGCATACGTAAGGAAATTTGATCAGGAAGTCTATACCAATCGATTTAAGTCTATTTCTATTATACAGCAGCACCATAAAACCCATATAAACGACAAGTATGCTCCCGCTTGGAAGACATTGGAATATATGACTTTAGGGGGAATAATCCATCTTTTCAAGGCACTTAAAGATCAGATGATTCGTAGAGCAATCAGCGAACATTTCAAAGTCAGACAACTGCCAGTGTTTGAACGCTACTTGAAAGCAATTCTCACGATCAGAAATTATTGTGCACATGGCAATGTGTTATATGATATTGCGCTACCAACATCTATAAGACGAGGTCCAGCTGGTCAGATGGAAAGTGCAAACTATCATAAGCTCTATGGTGCAATCAAAGTCATATACTACATGACAGGGATTGTGTCAGTGAATCGTCAAGCTGACTTGAAGGAAGAATTGATAAAGCTGTTCGACAAGAACGAGAAATACAATGAGGTACAAAACATCATTGCTGAAGCAACTGGAATCAAAAATATTCGGGAAATGCTTGCGTAAGTCAGAATAAAGAATTACCTTTGCAGTAAGAAAAGTGCCGATGGAGACTTTTAGACGCTCTATTAGCACTATAAAAGGTAGAAAAATGGGGCTATACACTTCGTCTGTATAGTCCCTTTTTGCTTTATACGACTAGCTTGGTCTCCTTTCTTATCGACAAACTCGAATTATAAAGCGTCTTTTGAAGGTGACGCAGAGCAATCATCTCCACTTAGGCTTAGGGGTGTGTTGTGGTGTCGTGGGTTCAGTCTTCTGTTTCATTTCTTGAGTTGTTACTTCTTGTGCCGTAGTTTGACCGTACTCCTGCTCTTTCATCTCTTTTTCTTCTTCTTCCTCCTCTGGCGGAGAAAGCGTAAGGGCAATCTTTCTGTCCAGTTCAGCTGCTTGAGCTTTGAGAGAACGCAAATCCTCCTCCTTCTTCCATGAGCTATTGGCAATGGCGGTGTAGACCTCCTTATTTGCTGAAACCTTTGCTATCTCCTTCTCGTGAGATTCAATCACCTTGGGAATACGCTCTAACGCATTAAAGAAGTTCAGACAAGCCAGCTTAGGATCATTTGCCAACTTGCCGTTATTGTAGGTGTAGTAAATACTACCCTCGCCCTTTACAAAGAAGCGGTTCACCGATAGGTCAAATAAGTTCTGGGAGGAACTTTCCGTCTTGACCATAACAGAGAAGCCATAAAGCTCTCCTATCTTGTTGTACTCTCCATTGGTACGAGCCTTTTCCTCTATCTCTTGAAGACGATGAGCAATGACTTTGATGTCAGAACAATGCTCTACGCCTTTAATTGAAAGTCTATTGACTGGGTTGCCTTCTGCATCTCGTTCCACTCGCTGCTCAAAGCAAGCGAGGTCTTTCTTCGCCTCTTGTATCTTGCCCGTGTGGTAAGAGAGTGAATGGTCAATCTCAGCCAACTTACCTACAGCCCCATTTCGCTCACGTAGGAAGTTCTTGCGTTCTGACTCTAATGCGGTAATCTTCTTATCTAGCTTTGCCTTTTCCAAAAGGTCTGTATTGCCCGATAGCACAGCTACATACTCAGAGAAGTTCATGCCACTGTCTTCATCCATTGAGCCTTCATCGATGGTACGCATACCGAGCTGATTGCTCTTCAATTGATTGATGAAAAGCTGCTTGTTGTGTAGTAGGTTGAACTTATAGCTGTCCAACGAACGCTCCACTGCATATATAACCACGTCGACCTTGTTGTCGGCAAACTCCTTGGCGACCAAATTGCCCTTTCGGATAGCTCGTCCGTTGCGTTGCTCTAAGTCTGACGGTCTCCACGGGGTATCAAGATGATGTATAGCCACAGCTCGTTGCTGGGCATTGACACCCGTGCCCAACATAGATGTAGAGCCGAAGATGATACGTATATCGCCCCTATTCATCGCTTCTACCATCGCTTTCTTCGCTTTCTCATTCTTGCACTCTTGAATGAAGCGAATCTCGTGAGATGGGATGTGATACTCCTCTACCAACTTACGCTTAATTTCCGAGTAAACATTCCACTCGCCAGGCTTGTAAGTACCCAAGTCGCTGAAGACAAACTGTGTTCCCTTCTGTTCGTTATACTTCTGATAGTAGTTATTGAGGAGCTTGGCACAGTGGCTGGCTTTGTTGTCTATATGGTCCGAATACTTTTCTAGGTCTATCATTCTCATATCCAAGCTCATCTTGCGGGCATAATCGGCAGTTAAGAATTAAGGGAAATAGCGGGACATGCAAGGGATGTAACTATTTGGAATAGCCTCATTTAGGCTTTCTTGCTATTTTGAGGATAAGCAAAAACGAGCATAAAACGGCAGGAGTTCCGTTTCCAAATCGTAACCCATCGAAGAAAGAGCAAAGAGGGGTTACGAATTGAAGCTAAACAACTGCTCCACAGTTTTTTATTCATCGTATTTCATCGTTCTGCATCGCTCAGAAGCACCTGTTTCACTGTACCTTTGCAAGCAAAGGGAATTTAGAAAAACGATAGAAGAATGAAAGAAAACAAACTGAAAGTATCGTTCTTTGTTCAGGCAAGACGAACCGACAAGAAAGGACTTGTGCCTGTCATCGGGCGCATCTCCGTAGGCAGAACCCATTCGGGGTTCTCCACCAAGTGTAAGACTCCGATCTCCCTATGGGATAGCCGTAAGCAACGACTCACCGGCAAGAGTGCTATGGCGGTGTCCGTCAATCAGAAACTCGGTGAATGCACCGCACTCATCCACGCACGCTTTCACGAACTCAGTGAAAGAGAAGAAACCTTTACCGCCACCGATGTGAGGGATGCTTATCAGGGGCAAATCCACCGTCAAGCCCTGCTTTTGCAGAGTTTTGAGGAATATCTCAGACAGACAAAGGAACGCATAGGCATTGATAGAGCCTTGAAGACATTCAAGCTCCGTACCTATCAGCTATCCCTGCTCCGTGAGTATCTGCAGAAGAAGTATAAAGTAAGCGACATTCCCCTTTCACAATTAGACAAAGCCTTTATTGAGGGTTTCGAGTACTACCTCTCCATTGACCGAAAACTGAAACGTAGCAGCGTGTCAAGTGCTCTATCCACCTTGAAGAGCATCGTCCGCATGGCGGTGAAGAAAGGCGTGCTGGACTTCTACCCGTTCTTGGGCTACAGTTATGAACGTCCCAAAGGTGAGCCGAGAAGCATCTCACAAGACCAGCTGCAACGCATCATTGACTTGGAGATAGAATGGGAGAACTACCGTATTGTCCGTGATTTGTTCGTATTCTCCTGCTTTGCAGGCTTGGCAATCTCAGACGTGCGCAATCTCAGAGAGGAAAACATTGTCTTGGAAGAAGGTGAACTTTGCATCAAGGGCAAGCGAATGAAAACCAAGACCCCGTATCGTGTACAGGTGCTTCCACCTGCTTGGGCGATAATGGAGCGGTACAGAGGTAAGCGTGCGGGTTTTGTCTTTGATGTGCCGACTAACGACATCATCCACAACGGCATGCACTACATACAGAGAAATATCGGTATGGAAAGCCCGCTAACCTTTCATATGGCTCGCCACACCTTTGCATCGCTCATCACGCTCTCAGCAGGAGTGCCTATTGAAACGGTGAGCCAGATGCTCGGACACACCAACCTGAGAACAACACAAGTATATGCTGCTGTTTCCTCCGAGAGAATCCATCGAGAGATGCAAAATGTGCAGCAACGCATACAAGATACATTCACCTTGAAGCTTTGATATTATGGCACGAAGTACATTCAAAACACTATTCTATATCAATCGGTCCAAAGAAAAGAAGAACGGCAAATGTCCGATTATGGGACGCATCACTATAGACGGAAAGCAGGTGCAATACAGCACGGGCAAGGAGATTGCTCCCGAACTTTGGGATAGTCGTAAGGGAAGATGCAAGGGAACGGGCGAAGAGATAAAGGAAATCAACCGCTATCTCCAAGCCAAAGAGGAACAAGCCAAAGCGAAGTATCAAGAATTAGTATGGCAGCGTGGCTATATCACAGCCGAGCTACTGAAATGTGAACTCATGGAAGAAGACAAACCTAAAGGTTTTCTTTTGGAAGAAGCACATCTCTTCATTGAGGATAAACATCCCTGTGTGGGGGTAACGGTTGCCAAGCCGACCTTTGCCAACTACATCTATGCCACACAACTCATAGAGGCTTATCTGCGTGAACGATTGGGACTGGAGGATATTCGCTACTCATTGTTGGACTACGGCTTTATCGAGGGGATGGACTTCTATCTCAAATCTGAGCGCAACCTTTCCCTTGCCACAATTCAGATTGTGGTCATCTTCCTAAGAAAGCTCATCGGCATAGGTCAGCAGAAGAAGTATATCCGCATCGACCCCTTTGTGGACTACAAAGCGGAACTGCCACACCGCACAAGGCGTTATCTCACTACGGAGGAGCTCCAACGGGTATTACAAACACCCATCATTGACAGGCAGTTCGAACGGGCAAGGCAGCTCTTTCTTTTCTGTGCCTTTACTGGTCTGGCACGTGTGGACATGCAACGGATCAGGCTAAAGCATATCATCCGTAATGCAGACGGCACGGAGGAAATCCGTATCAAAAGGCAGAAAACGGACGTAGAAGCTATCATTCCACTTTTGCCTATTGCCAAGCAAATCCTTTCATTCTATATCAAAGACAAGAAAGTAGACGACTTGATATTCCCTAACCTAACCACCCGCAAGGCGTCTTTAGCTTGTGTGAACATTGGTCAGATATGCCGAATAGAGAAAGGTTTGACCTTTCATATGGCTCGCCATACATTTTCAACCACAATTTGCCTATCCAACGGGATCTCAATGGAAACGCTTAGTAAAATGCTCGGACACAGCAATATTGGTACAACACAAATCTACGGAAAGATAACCGATCACAAGATACAAGAGGATATGACTGCACTCACTGACAGAGAGCATTCTGCCTTTGAGGGTTATTGTGAGTCAATAGCACAGCAAGACAAAACGCAATCTGAACCTTTGTAGGTGAACTTTCCTCAAAGACCTGAAGCCATATTCGGTCGGGCAAAGGTATGGCGGTTGCTTTGATTGCTTGCAAGGTCAAGTCCTGCGGATGGAGTGAAAAATCTCCACCGCAGGGCTTTTCTCTGTACTTTGGGACTATCATACTTGCAAAAACTCGATTGTTAGTGCGGTCGTATTTTTCGCTCCAACCTTGCAGCAATAGGCTAACCGCCAAAAGAATAAGCCCGAACGAATACGGCATACTCAGGCTCTTTGGACGCAAGAAGCGACAAGACAAATACTCTACCAATCAATCAAGCCAAAGAGTGTGCTCTTGCTCTGTTAATTGATAGAGAGATGTCGAAGCAATCAAACACTCGAGAGTGATCTGATTTTATTTTCGCTAGTACGGAACGAACCAGCGCCTCATCTCATTACCGCAATAGCCTAGGCTTTTGTATTCACCATTTCCCTTGTTCCCTAACTATTTCCTTATTCTTCCTCACTCTTTCTTTTTCCGCTTTAGAGGGGTTACTTTTGCATCCGACAAAAAGGGCAATCGACAGAAAACTGCTCGTTTGCTGAGTATTAACAACGTAATCAACAACAATGCAATGAAACTTATCATCATCGACCGCAAGGCATGGGAGCAGGCACTACTCCTCCTTTGCAGATTTCATCCACCGTATCGAACGGCTTATCGGGTGTCCTCCCGAAACGGAAGAATGGCTTGACAATGAAGCCGTATGCCGTAGGCTCGGAATCAGCAAGCGCACCCTGCAACACTATCGGGATACGGGTAAAATCCCGTTCTCTATGGTCGGGCATAAGTGCTACTATAAAGAGAGCGACATCACTGAGATACTGAGTGCAAAGAAAGACTGAACTCAAACACTGAATGAACTATGTCAGAGAACGAAATCATTACACAACAAGACCCTCAAATGCAGATGTTTGCACAACTTATGGAGAGCGTCTTGAAGAAGCTGAAGCGTTATTGCGCTACTGCACGTCCTATGTTGGGCGGAGAGGTTTACCTTACAAGTGAGGAAGTCTGCAAGCTGTTACGTCTGAGCAGTCGCACACTACAAGAGTACCGAGATAGTGGAACAATAGCTTATTACAAAATTGGAGGCAAGATACTCTACAAACAGAGCGATATACAAGCGATGCTTGAAAGGCACTATAAGTCCTATATATAAGAGAAATAAGTAATTGGACAGCGGGGTAAAAGAAGTGAGTTGAGATATGGTTTAGCGGATACTCATTTGAACTTGGGAACGCTGACATCAAGAGCATACAATCTCTCGGTGAGTGTCAATTCTTCCATCGGTGTGCGTGCTTTTGTCCCTCTTTGGGGATTGTTGACTTCATCGGTGCGTTTTCAGCGTTTAATCTGAACTTACAAATTACCTGCGGTCAAATGAGTAAGCCATAGGGGATTTCGGTTAAGAGTTGGGTAAGTCAAGATTTGGTATGGTCAAGAAGTGGGTTTTAACTCAAGTCAATTTTGAGTCAAGTCAAAATTGAGTTGAGTCAAAACTGAGCCAAGTCAAAACTGAGTCAAGTCAAAACTGAGTTAAGTCTTAACCTGACTCAAAACTTAGCTCAGAAAGTCAAAAGCTAATTCCTAATCTGAAGCAGATGCGTGGCATCAATTCTTGATATTGGCAAGGTGTGTCTTTGTAACACAAACCGCAGTTTGTAACACAAAGACCCTTGCCCCGAAGGGGAGATGAATTACTCCAAAGTCGTAATTAACAGAAGAAACAACAGATGAACGAGCAGACAGAAAGAGATCGTAAGCGAAAAGAGCTGAATAAGCCTCGCTGGGACAACTGGCACGTACGCTTGCCTGACCCGAAAGACCAGGCAACGGGCGATTGAGTTGTTCCATAAGTCAGGGGCGGAAACGAAGTCCGACTTTGTGCGGGCAAGGATATTGGGGGAGCATTTCAAGGTGATAACGGTAGATAAGTCTGCTGTGGAGTACTATCGTAAACTCTCCGAATTGACTGCCCAGATACATAAGATAGGTGTGCTGTATAATCAAGCTGTACGTGCCATCAACAGCTATCATAGCGTGAAGACTGCTCAGATACTGCTTGAGAAGCTGGAGCAACTATCAGCTCAGATCATTGCATTACAGGAGCAGGCTATCTCTCTGACCATTGATTACCGCAAGTAATGATTGCTAAGATTTCAGCAACGGAGAACCTCGGGGGTGCGCTCGGCTACAACTTCAAGAAGGTGAATAAGAAAGAAGCTGGTTTCTATCATAAGTACTAAGAATAGTATTAGTTAACTTTTTCAAAGGTACTAAAGATAGAGCCAGCTTCTTTCTTATCCCGCTGTTAGGTATCACACAAAATCTCGGATGAACCTATTTTTTTATTGCCAAGTTCTAATGCTTCTATCTCCTGCCATTCATAGAGGCTATTATATGCCATACATCCGATAAGAATGGAGATAAGTATATATCCCAACCGTATTGCCTTATAGAAATTTCCTGACCGCTCCATTATTTTAATGACATTGATTTTTGGAACATGAATAAAAGTTTATCTTTTTCGTTCATGCGGATATTATCAGAATAACCGTCTTTTGTTATTTGATACCCACATGGCTTAACCATAAAAATGCCTAAGCCCTTAGTGTACGAACTTACTTCTGAGGCATAGTCTTTACTTGTATTTAATGGAACTTTCCCTTTAATATGACACCACTCATTATTACAACTGATGTCTTCAATCTCAGACATCAGTTTTTGCAAATCTGTAATAGCTTTGGAACTCGCTACTTGGGGTATCTGCAACTCAAAACAGAGCATCGGTTCGAGAATGTCCACACCTGACTGTTGCAAAGCCAGCCTGAAGACATAAGGGGTCAGCTGTCTGAAATCAGCAGGTGTACTTACCGGGCTATAATACTCGGCTTGAGTAAAAGTTACTTTCAGATCTGTCACTTCCCATCCATGTAAACCAGATTGGCAAGACATACGAATCCCTTCAAAAACGGCATTTTGAAAAGAATGGTTCAGATAACCATAGGAGATGTCACTTTCGATTTGCAACCCTGCCCCTAACGGTAAGGGTTCAAGAGTCAGCCCTATTGTGGCCCAGTAAGGGTTGGGTGGTACTTCGATCTGAATAATCTTATTGACCTTTTTTATAGGTCGTTCTTTGTAGATAGTCTTGATCTCATCAAAATGGACCTTTACGGAAAATCGTTCTTCCAGCAATGTCTGTATGATTTCCTTTTGGGTCAAACCATATAACGAGATTTCCAATTCATCACTATATGAGTTTATGGAAAAGGACAAAGACGGGTCTTCAATCCACAATGTATTCAGAGCGGATATCACCTTGCTTCTCTCTTCGGGCTTATTTGGCCGGACGGAGGATTTGAGAGCGGGATGCTGATGAGATAATCCTTGAATCAAACAAGGTTTAGCACCTAAATAATCTCCGATTCGAAAATCTTCTATATCTTCTACAATCGCGATATCATTGGCACCCACTTCATCAACATTTATCTCTCTGCCCTGATAAATAGTCTTTAGATTTTTAATCTTGATGAATTTTTCCGAATCGTTGATTCTTACAACGTCTCGAAGTCTCAGACTTCCGTCAATTATTTTAAGAAAACTTCTTTTATGCCCTTTGGGGTCATGCTCTATCTTATAGAGATAAGCTGAAAGTCTGTTTGAGACTGATGCCGGAGGAAGTATAAAAGAAGAAATGGCGTCCAACAACTCATTGATACCGATATTGAACATTGCTGATCCATGTAGCACCGGATAGACTTTGGCTTTTGCCACAAGAGCGATTATCGTATTCCAATAATCAGCCGGTGAAATTTCGCTATCCGCCAAATATCGTTCTAATATATCGTCGTCATGGTTGCATACAAATTCTTTGTATTCTTCCTTTATATATGTTTGGGAGCAAACCGGATAAACCGATCCATCGACAACAGTTTGCATAAACAGGACATCTTGCGACAGATTTGTTTTTATATCCATATACAAACGCTCCAAATTCACACCGGCACGGTCAATCTTATTGATAAATATAATTGTCGGGATTTGCAGCTTTTGTAAAGTACTGAACAGCAACTTTGTCTGCGCTTGTATGCCTTCCTTTGCGGATAAGATGAGGACTGCTCCATCAAGCATTTTGAATGTCCGCTCCACTTCCGCAATAAAATCCATGTGTCCCGGAGTGTCAATGATATTGCATTTCACTCCATTCCAGATAATAGATGTCGTAGAAGCCCGGACAGTAATTCCTCTACGTTTCTCTATATCCATAGAGTCCGTTATGGTGTCACCATTATCCACACGGCCGCACTTTTCCGTTGCTCCACTGGCAAACAGCAGATTCTCGGTTACGGAAGTTTTTCCTGCATCAATGTGAGCAAGAATTCCTAAATTTATAATATTCATTTGGATTAAGCAATAATATACTACAGTAGATGCATTGTCGAAACGCACCTTTTAATACCTCCTCGTAGCATATGAGAACTACAGGATTACTAACTCGTATTAATATGTATATTATTACTGCCGCATAACGATTACAAAATTACACAAAAAAATATATCTAACAAAAGTGGGAGGATTTTTTAACTTTCGCACATTCCAGTGTCAAGTGCAACACAGTTACAAATGTAGGAAAAAAACTTCATAGGGAGTTTTATAGCCTAGTTTTTTTCGAGGTCGCACATTCCAGTGTCAAGTGCAACGCAGTTACAAAGGTAGGAAAAAAACTTCATAGGGAGTTTTATAGCCTAGTTTTTTTGCGAAGCACACATTCTCAATATAAGGGCTAAAGGGTACGGTAAACTATAGTCTGGATAAATAGGTAAGTATATGGAAAGCTATAAAGATAATGTCCAAGCAATTTTATTTATGCTCTTATTTAGTTCAGTTATTTCATTCAAGAGACTATCAAAGCTTGGTGTCTCTTCGTAAATCATATCTTGAGACATGGCGACGTAATCTGATCTCCACTCATCAAGAACTTCTTTCGGTGGTACAATAGATAACTTCTGTGGAGCAAGCGTTCGGTAGTCAAAACCTTTCAGTCCTATAAACATACTACGATGCTGCACTATTGAGGCGTATAACGTTGGATCACTTAAGGCTCTTGTGGCGATTTCTGTCTTAGAAATCTTGTAGACATCGTATAGGTGCCTGCTCATTCTTTCGGATCTGATTGAGGAAAACTCCTTTTTTGCGAACTCTTCGTGTAGCAGACAAAGTTTCTCTATAAATGTTCGTTCAGGACTGACAGCTAAGACCTTAAACTCCTTTTGCACAAATGGTGTATTAGGCATATACTGCTCAATCCAAGAATTAGTCATTACACTTTCTAAAGGCTCCGACATAGAGCGTCCGCTTACTTCTATTTTAACGACAGGTTTGAGATAATCAGTCTCCTCGGAAAAAAGCGACTCATATGCAACCTCTATCACCTCTGGATCTGTAGTGGAAATAGAAGTAACATTGACACTTACTTCAAAAAGCGAAGGGTCAATTGATAGACTTGCTAACGCTTTCTCCAAATCAGTCTTTAGCATTTCTCTTGTAAAAGAGCATGAGGCTCTTCTTAGCTTGTCACTTATCTGTGTTTTAGAGAGCTGACCAGCAAACCCTAAATACTCACGATTAATTGCAATATCAATATCTTCGGAAAAGCGTTTAATCAGATTCCAACACTTACTGAGTGAAGTACCACCCTTGAAAGAGAGCTGATCCGCATAGTGTAAGGAAAATAGGGCTCGAAGTACCATAGTTACCCACCAGTCTTTCTCTATTACACTAAGAGGGATATCACCAATTCGTGGCCTGACAATTTCCAGTACTTCTCTTTGCTCCTCTTTTGATAAGTCTGTAAATATCATTGTTCTCTCAGTCTGTTTAGTTCATCTTGTATCCATTGTGGAGCCAAGTGAATATCCCTCTTATATTCTTCCTCTGAAATTGAGCGGAGATGTTTTTTTAGAATGCTCTTATGCACCTCCGTTAGATT
Source organism: Porphyromonas uenonis 60-3 (assembly GCF_000174775.1). Classification (GTDB taxonomy): domain Bacteria; phylum Bacteroidota; class Bacteroidia; order Bacteroidales; family Porphyromonadaceae; genus Porphyromonas; species Porphyromonas uenonis_A. The sequence goes on along the minus strand of NZ_ACLR01000171.1, from coordinate 22,703 downwards.
ACCTTGCCCAATCTCTCTTAAGGCAAAAACAAGCATACGTACCAACTCTGAGGTGTATGCAAAATTGTTCATATCATTAGACCTTTTCAGCTGAATGCCTCGACCCTTTCCCAGCTTTATTGTTCGTGGTGATCCATTAGTGATGTACACTACATTCATTGGGATTTGAGTTGAAAGACCTAATTTATTTAGGACATAAGTGCCAGAGGGTATAAGTGTGATTTTGTCCCTTTCTTCAATTATCCTAGCCACCTCTTCAATGGAAGGATAAATAATACCAGTCCCCCACTTGGTGTCCACCTTAGGATAATAATAGAGCCCATGAGCCAACCTCACAAGATAACCCTCTTTGGTCATGCGACTAAGCACCTGTCTTATAGCGGTGCTATCGCCACAAGGAGCAAACTGGTTAGGGTAAAGTATCGACCCTTCTCCAGAATCAATAACAGCCTCTTTGATAAGCTGATGTGTACTTTTTAATTGCTTTCCCATGTCACAAATATAGTTCATATTTGTGACATGGCAAAATGTTAAGCAACCCGCTCTTGCCTCGGCACCTTCCAGTGTCAAGTGCAACACAGTTACAAATGTAGGGAAAAAACTTCGTAGGGAGTTAGCTCATTCCATTTAAATCTTTTGACCCACCTCTGGAACTACCTCCAAGGGAGGGTACTTTTGTACGCTTCGTTTTGCGCTTACTACTGGAAATCGCACTTGACGTTCATAGTTTTACCCTTTTTATGCAGTGAAATTTGAATCTATGAACTCGAAATCTAGCATACCATCTTGAGTAGATTTTATATCTTTGCAGATATTAAATAGAGAGTTCTTTGAAGCACTGCAGAATGAAGATAGGAAAAGAAACTTGCTCGTTTCCAACTCGTAACCCTTTTGCCCTACACTCTTTCCTGCTCTATTGATTATCTGAAAGATACAAGTTTCTTGAACCTTTTGCGGGCATAGTCCGTTGCGATCAGCATCTTGGCTTTCTCTTCCTTTTCCGATAGTTCATCTCGTCCTAAAAGGGTTGCATCCCCCATCTTGGCGAACTCCATCAACTTGCCGATGAACTCTTCCTGCTCGGGTGTGGGCGGTATGTTATGCAATACCTCGTTCTTCTCCGGGCGGACAATGCCGATATCCTTAGCGGTACGATAGTCACAAATCTCCGCATAAAAGTAATGGGGGTGAATGTAATCGACTGATTACTAATAAAAAGCAGAATATATAATCTGATAAGGTGAACGACTAAGAAACGAGCGAGTTTCTTTCCCTTTCTTTATTCTGCAAAGTCTCAAAGAACTCTCTGTTTGATGTTGCAAAGATAGCGATATAATTCATATAAGCAAAGTATTTACGTTGTTTTTTCAATGAAAATCAACCTTAGACATTTCTAATTCTATAAAATCGCCATTTTAAGGTATTGCATATATCTATGAACAATGGTAATTTTGCAAAATGATAATCAAAAGAATTCTTTTAATCTTCATCATTCTACTTCTGCTGTTTCCCACTGCTAATGCTACTATTTTGAATTTAGTTGTGGGTGATACTATATACCCTACTCGAAAACATGTTTCTTCATTACATAAAACGATAGAACTCGATGAAGTTCAAGTTATTGGACAGCGGAAATTGTTTTCCATAAGAAAAGACACCACGTTTATCAATACTGATTGCCTTCGAGTAAGGAAAGGTGCTAACTTGGAAGACTTAATCAGGAATATTCCGGGCATGGAATACGACAAGGCGAACAGGCAACTATCATTCAAAGGAAAGCCATTGAACGGCGTAAACATCAATGGCGAGACCTTTATGGGCAACGACATTATCGCAGCGTTGGAGAATATGCCAACCGATGCAGTGGAACTACTGAAACTGTATGACATGCTCAGCGCATTGGAGAAAATGACGGGAGTAGATGATGGTGCCGACAATTATGTGCTGGACATCAAGACCAAATCTACCTACAATGGCAGCCTGACAGGAACACTAACGGCTGAACACGGCAATCGCGACAGACGCAGGGATGAGGTACAGGGCAATCTATTCAATGCCGATGGCGAAAACACCTCGCTGACTTTGCGCTCTGACAATCTTAGTAATATGAACATTGGGGGAAACAATTTCCAAAACATATTGTCGGGCAATATCGTGAAGAAATTTGGTAAGAAAATTACGCTCAATGCAAGCCTCTCACTCAATGCCTTCCACAATGGAAGCGAGAATCATGACTATGATGAGCAATATCTTTCATCGGGAACAAAATATCGGGAATCAATGCTGCTTTCCTTGAGCAAGAATCACAGTAATGCCGCAAACATAAATCTGCAGTATAACATAGACAAAAAGACTTTGCTGAATATAAGTGCAAATGGAAACTTCGGACGGTCAGACAACCTGACTGACAACACAACATACCTATATGAGCGCAATACGGCTGCGGACACGCTGACCTCGGGAACGCTGCGAAATAACACAAAAAGCAATGGAAAGAATTACCATGTATCTGCCGACCTCACACGGCGGATTGGCAAGGCTGGGGCATCATTTACCGTGAAGGCGACACTTGGCGGTAACTCGAATGAAACTAATAATACCAGCCTTTCACTGACGAAATTCCACCACCTGCGCAACGCTGTGGGCGGAGATTCACTACTGTTGCGCAATCTTTGCCAACAACTGCCCACCCTGCGCAACGAAAGCAGAATATCATTGCAATATACCCATCCTTTTGGCAAACAGTTGAAATTGCAGACAGGGTACGGACTGCATCACGAAGAGGATAGAAACACAAGCAACACTTACGACTATACTATACCGAATAGACCATACATAGATAGCCTAAGTTATGAGAACACACTATCTATATGTGGGCAGGAACTCACCCTGAGAATGGATTATAAGGGTAAGCAATGGAAGATAAACAGTGGCATTGATGTAGACCACCCGACTTTGAACTACGAAGGATGAAATTTTTCAGGGACAACTTCCAGCATTTCCAAAAAACAGTTTAACCATTGACTTGGAGACAAACAAACAATTTGAGCATTAAGGTTTAAACCGAATTTTTCCGAAATTGACCTGACCTGACTTTTCCTGAAAATCGACTTTAAAGCTGTTTTTACAGATAAATCAGGTTTCTCTAACAGACAGGAAATAAATGCTAAGTATTTGGCTTTAAACTTAAAATCAAAAAATAAGTGTTTTCTTTTAATGTTTAACAGGGCTGATTTGACAGTTGGCGGTGGCAAGAAACTTTCAGGACCTACCTCATAGACAAGTTTCAAATCAAAAAAAGTATGATAGAAAACGGTATATGGATTGTAAAGCTTCCTCGAAAATAACTTTTGTGTAGGTTCTAATTGAAGGATAATGGAACCTCCCAGAAAATTTCCAAGACTCTCAAACATCAGGATTTTGAAAATATCGGAAGTAATGCCATAAGGAATATTTGACACCACTTTGAAAGGAAATTTCGGAACTGCAAAATTCCTAAAATCACAACCGACAACTTGAACATTTCGGGCATCAGAAAATAATTTTCGTAAATGTTCAACCAAAGCTGTGTCGTTTTCAATAGCAACAACATTGTTGGCGATTTTTAATAAATGAACAGTAAGAAACCCCTTGCCTGCCCCAATATCTAAAACCGTATCCTGATTACTTATATTTGCTTGTCTTATTGCATCTTTTATTAGCACTTTATCAATAGTAAAGTGCTGACCCGTAAAACGAACGGGCAATTTCTTTTTTGTCATTAGTAACTTCTTACAGGTGAATACTTCTTGAGTTCAACTTATAAATGCAACTTTTTGGGTGCGGATAATAAGCAATAAAAACATTTATTTTTCAGAGAGGAAAGAGAGACAATGTCCCCCTTTCTCTCACTCTGAATGGATAAAGTTTGCTATCTTTGCTTTAATTGTCCGTCCAAAGAAAAAAAAGTTGCAGATGAGCAAACATATAACCGAGGTACAAAGGTATGCAATTTTCTATGATGTTGCAAATACCGATGAGCAAAAAAGCAATAGCGGAAGCTATCGGAGTAGATAAAAGCACTGTTTACAGGGAGATAAAGCGCAATTGCGACGCCCGAAGTGGTAGCTATAGCATGGAGCTTGCCCAGCGAAAAGCAGACAGGCGCAAGCAGCAAAAACATCGCAAGGAAGTGCTTACACCGGCAATGAGAAAACGGATAATAAAGCTGTTGAAGAAAGGATTCAGCCCGGAGCAGATTGTCGGCAGGAGCCGCTTGGAGGGAATTGCGATGGTATCTCACGAAACGATATATCGCTGGATTTGGGAGGATAAGCGGCGGGGTGGCAAACTGCACAAATATCTTCGCAGACAAGGTCGCAGGTATGCCAAACGTGGTTCTAAAAATGCAGGGCGAGGATTTATCCCAGGCAGGGTGGATATTGATGAGCGTCCCGAGATAGTGGAACTGAAGGAGAGATTTGGTGATTTAGAGATAGATACAATTATTGGTAAGAACCACAAAGGTGCCATTCTTACCATTAACGACAGAGCAACAAGCAGGGTCTGGATACGCAAGTTGTCGGGAAAAGAAGCCATCCCGGTAGCTAAGATTGCAGTATGGGCACTGCGGAAAGTGAAAAACTTAATACACACAATTACGGCTGACAATGGAAAGGAGTTTGCAAAGCACGAGGAAATTGCGCAAAAATTGGAAATAAAATTCTATTTTTGCAAACCATACCACTCATGGGAACGTGGTGCCAATGAAAACACCGACGGGCTTATCAGGCAGTATATCCCAAAGGGTAAGGACTTTAGTGAAGTAACCAACAAACAGATTAAGTGGATTGAAAATAAACTCAATAATCGACCTCGTAAAAGACTTGGATACCTCACGCCAAACGAAAAATTTAAACAAATTATTAATCAGAATTCTGTTGCATTTGCAAGTTGAATTCAGCTTATAATAAGAAAGGAGATGAAGAATTTACTTCCCAACAGGACATTTTATTCCCTAAAGTGTTTGATGTTGATGGCATGCGAGTTTTTATTTATTGGAAACTTCCACATCCTGTGGAAAAGCTCTATCCATATGTTGATTACAAAATACGGAAAATTTCAAAAGATACGTTAGTTATAGGGGATTATACAGACTTTGTGTTTGTTAATGGTCATGGTAATGCCCCAAATCGGGAATTGTCAAAATAAAAAAATAATAAATGTGGGGTAATACTCCAAATCGGGAGTTATTGAAATAATTATCTGATTATCAATGTACTTTCCAAAAGATAAAGTATTAGGGCAGAGTGGAAAAATCGTTGAAACTGGTCCTATGTAATCGTTCAAAGTGACCCTTTTGTATCATCCAAAGAGGGATTGGACATTCGCGGTACGATACGAGTATGGGTGTTATGATTTATCAGCATTCATTCTTCTCTACTCCCAAAGGATTTTGTCAGTTGTACTGCTTGCTGTTGTAGTCTGATGAGAATTTGGGAATAGGTTTCGAGTTTGCCGAGCAGTTGTTGAGCAGTGGCAACAGAATGATAAGTATTGAGGACTTTCACGACTTCGTTGTACAGAACTCCTATCTTATGAGCCAAGGCAACGATTTCTGAGAGTTTCTCCAAGTAAGGTTCTTTTGCAGGGTCTTGGGTGATGACCTTAAAAGATTCACCAAGAAGCCTTGCTCGGACAAAGTCGCTCTTTGTCTTTGCTCCCGACTTGCGATAGAGTCTGATAAGTTTCTGCTGGTCTTCGGAATTAGGTATTCTGATGTGCCATCTGTCCCATCGTGGGCAGGTGGCACATCTGCCGTCTGGCTTCTTTTGTTTTTGCTTCTTCATTGCTTTCTAATCACGACTTTGGAGTGATTTAATCCCCTTTCGGGGCAAGGGTCTTTGTGGTACAAATGGCAATTTGTGGTACAAAGACACACCTTGCTGATGTAGAAAATGGGATTATAAGCCCCTGCTGTGTTACTGCATTCATTGAATACAGTAACTCGGCGTAGGCTTGCATTCGAGGAATGCAGTAATTCAGAGTTTCCTCCATCTTTCCACATCTTCCTTGTATTGGTCGAGGTGTTCCCGCAGTACCTGTTCGACATATCCCGAAACGCTCGCTCCATGCTCACCGATTCTCCGCACCACGAAGTCTAACTTTCGTTGGGTTTCCTCTGATACATACACGGCTTTGCGGTGGCTGTTGCGAAAGGGCTGGAGATATTTCCCCTGAAACTCGGATAATTGCTTTCTGTCCTTTGTTTTTCCCATTCTTTGATGAAATTCTTCGGTAGAAGTAGCCCTTTCTGTTGGCGACAACGCTGTTTCTTGATAGGACGGTTGAGAAAAATCCTTGTTACTCTCCTTGTCATTTTGTTCCTCAACTTTATCAACAGGCTCAAACCTTCTCTTTTCCTCTTCATAATCGAAGGGCTGGTCAAAATCGGGTAACTCTTCGGGCTTGCGGAGCTTAACGCCATAATTTCCCATATCTCTAATGGCTTGTTCCAAGCGTTGTTTCCTTTTTTCATCTATTCTTGCCATAATTTCTTGGGTATCGGGTTATAGTGTTTTTCAAGCATGGCTTGTATGTCGCTCTGCTTGTAGAGTATCTTCCCTCCGATTTTGTAGAAAGGAAGCGTTCCTGAGTTTCTGTACTCTTGGAGCGTGCGTGTGCTGAGCCGTAATTGGCTGCAAACCTCCTCACCCGAAAGGTAAACCTCACCATTCAGCATCGGACGGGCGGTAGAGCAATACCGCTCCAACTTCTTCAAAGTGCCTTCCATCAGTTGTGAAAACAACTGCATCTGAGGGTCTTCCCGCGTAATGATTTCATTCTCTGCCATAATTCATTCATTCTTTGATTTCAATCCTTGACTGCATTCAGCATTTCACAGATGTCGGTCTGTTTGTAATAACACTTATGTCCAATCATGGAGAAAGGGATTTTGCCCGTATCTCGGTATGATTGTAGGGTACGCTTGCTGATGCCTAAACGCTTGCACACGGCTTCGTTGTCGAGCCATTGCTCGGTCTTGGGAGGATTACCGATGAGTTTTTCCACACGATGGATAAAGTCTGCAAATTCGGAGCGATGTCGCTCCCACGCTTTGCGGTCGATGATAATGAGTTTCATTGCCTTAATTTTGTTTTGATTACTTTATTGTTACTCAGCAAACAAACTGTTATGCAGTCCATTGCCGTACTTCTCGGGTGCAAAAGTAACCCCTCGGAAGCACCACTGCAAGAAATGAGGATAAGCAGGGAAATAGAGAGAAAGCAATAGAAAAACAAAGGAAATCCGTCTGTGTTATTGCGGTAATGAGATGAGGTGCCGGCTCGTTCCTTTTATTATCTTGTTGTTTTATCGATAATTCGATAGTTCGACAAATCGAGATGTCGAAGTGTCGATAGATAGTTTTATCGATAGATTATTTTGACGATATATAGTTTTGACAACAGATAGTCATGACAACAAATTGTACAAACAATAGATTGTCCGTATTATCGTCAGTCCTATCTGTTGTTAGTTGTTACGCCTTGCGTCCAAAGAGCCTGAGTATGCCGTATTCTTGTCGTGCCTATACTCTCTACGGCAGCCCAGCCCTGCAAGGTTGGGAGAGATGAATACGACCGCATGGATATAGAAAATGGCAATACCACCTTGAAACAGAGAAATCCTGCGGTGGAGATTCTTCTCTCCATCCGCAGGACTCGACCTTGTCAGGGCAGACAGGCTGCCGTTGTACCTTTGCACGATAAGAAACGGCATCAGGAACTTTGCGTGCGCCGCCTTTGCCTACAACGCCTTCAGGCTTGCTTCCTCCGTCAGTCTGACCGTTGGCAGATTGTTGCTCTCGATGAGCAGCACTATCGTGCCTGTCAGTTCGGTGTAAAGACGGCCGTATTGCTCGTCAGAAGCCAATGTGTCCGTCAAACCGAACTTGTCGAATGTGGCTTGAACAGCCTTGTTCGACAACAGTATAGGTACGAGTTTCTCTGGGAGCGGTGCAGGAAGTTCCCTTTCAAACTCGTTTTCCAACACGGATATAAGCGTATCGTACTTGGAAAAGTGCAAGCCTTGATACAATGCCTCGCTTGCCATGCTCTCCGCTTCAATGTGTGTAAAGCCTTGTGCTACAGCATCGCAGTAAACTGTGAGAGCCATATCTGCCCGTGCAGTGATAAACTCCGTATCTTGCAACTTTTCGGGGTGATGCTCACTCATGTAACTTCTTAACTTCAATCGGAAGTAGGAAAGTTCCTTTTTGTTCTTCTGTTTCATTGTTTTTCTTGTTAAAAAGTTGGACTTCTTTTTTTTGAATCATTCATTACGGCTGTTACATCCCAATTATGGGACTTGACTTTTTCGGTGTTCTTGACGGACACAGCCGTAAGGCTTTACGCAGTACCCTTGTATGCTCACTACCCATCAGGGGTTGCATTTCCTTGGCAATCTTGCTCTTGGTCACCCGTGCATAAATCTCGGTCGTGGAGATGAAGCGATGCCCCAGCATCTTGCTCACCGTCTCTATCGGAAGTCCGTTCTCCAGACAGATGGTCGTGGCAAAGGTGTGCCGTGCGGTGTGCGAGGTCGCTTGAGTATGCGGTGGCAGTCCTGCCTTAATACATATCTCCTGAATAGTTCTATTGAAATTACTGTTGCTGGGAAACTCTCGAAAGAAAAGCCCCTCCCTTCGTCCGTGGCTCACAATGGCGAGTATTTTCTCGGCAACGGGCAGCAACGGGACAATACTTCTGTTCTGTGTCTTTGTTCGACAGAGCGATATGTACCTACGCCCATCCCCGAATGTATAAACATCGTCCATTCGGAGTTTCTTTAAGTCTGAGAATGCCAGCCCCGTGAAACATCCCAAGAGGAAAATAAGTCTGCAATGGTTATCTGTCGAGCGGTGCGGACGGTAAGCCAAGAGTTTTTGCAGGTCGTCCGCCGTAAGTGCATTGCGCTCGTAGGTAGGCGTTTCTATGTCTATGAGTTCAAAAGGGTCTTCACGAACGTATCGCTCCTGCAATGCCTTGCGAATGACCTGATGCAAGTGGCGTAGGCGGTTGCCGACACTGCTTTCCTTGTTTCCCAAGTCCCGAAGCATAAAAAGGCGATAGTCCTCAAGCAAAGTCTTGTCCACCTCTGTGGGCATACAGTCTGCCCTGTCCCTTACTTGCAGGAAATGAACAAAACTCTTGTAGCTGTCCTTAAAAGCCCTGACAGTTGCCTTGCTTAATGTTCTGCCCTGCAATTCCTCCTTGTATTCACAAACGGATTGATATAGCTCCGTAAGTGTTGGCATGGGGCGACTTTGCTGCATATAACGCTCCTTGAGGTATTCCGCCGTGATATAGTTTTCTTCCCTTAATGTACGTTCATAGAGTGAATGCAAGCACTCTTCTATTGAGTTCAGTTGCAGATTGATGCCGCTTGAATTACCTGTTGTCGCCTTGATGCACCCTTTTCGGGCAAGCCACTCGTCGGGGGAAGTTTGCAACTGCGTGGAAAACGATGAGGACGTTCCATTACAGGTGATACGGCAACGGATTACGCATAGTCCGTCTTCATTGGTCTTGCTTCTATCTATGTAGAATAGTATGGCAAATGTACTTTTCATTGTTCTGCGGTTTTAGTTGGTCAGTTGATAATGTGCGAGTTGTGGAAGTATTTTCTCTATGTCCAGAAAGACACGCTCGGGAGATGTCTCCGCATACACTTGCGTGGTTTTGATTTGACTGTGTCCGAGCATTTTGGAAACGCTCTCAATGGACACGCCCTCCGACAGTGTCATCTGAGATGCGAAGGTATGCCGTGCCATGTGATAGGTCAGCGTTTTCTGAATACCGCAAAGCCGTGCTATCTTTTTGAGGTGTATGTTTACCGTGTCGCATCCGGGTATGGGCAGCAGATACCCCTTGGGCGGTTCGTGTCGGAAAGCCCTCGTGTGAATGCCCCGATAACGCTCGATAATGGCAGTGGCTTCGGGAAGTAGGGGGATGTGGCACACGTTGCCCGTCTTTATTCTCGGCTTGCGTATCCAAGTCATTCCCGCTTCGTGAAAGACGTGCTGCTCCGTCAAGTGATACACGTCGGTATAGGAAAGCCCCGTCAGGCAGGAGAAAAGGAACATATCCCTCGACACTTTTTCATAGCCTTGCAATTTATCTTCTCCCAAGGCTGCGATAAGACCTACCTCCTCCCTTGTGATGTAACGTGGAGTACCCACTTCCCAACGAATGGAATGGTTGATGAAGGGATAGGTGTCAATGATGTGCCGTTTATGCAGGTCTTTGAGCAAGGAAGCCAGCATGGAGAGATAGCCAGCCGAAGTGTTGAGCTTGAATCCCTTTTCTTTGGCGAAGTAGTCCTCCAAGTCTTTGATAAAGGCGATGTCGGCTTTCTGCACGGGAATATCCTCCACACGGTAGCGATACCTGACGAAGTTTGCCAGATGCTTGTGAAAGAGCAACAGGCATTTTAGTCTGCGTTCGCTGCGGTCTATGCCCACACGCTCACGGAAGCGGTCGATATACTCGTCTGTATGATGCAGCAGTCCTTGTGACTCACTGTTCAGTCCGAATACAAGCTCCCGTACTCGCTCTGCCGTGATGGGAGCATCGGATTTACCCGAAAGAGACTCATAAACCTTGTGTATGCTCACCTGAAGGCGGTCAAGTTCCTTGTTTACCGATACGGCTTCGGCACTCTTGCCCAGCAGTCGGTTTTTGCGACTGTCCCACAAACGAGGAGTACACGAGCATTTGCAACTGAACTGTACCATAGAGCGTCCTGCGCTGATGCGTCCCATGATGGGACTTTTTCCGTTTTTGTCCTGCGTACCTCTCTTGAGGTAGAAAAGCAGCTTGAATTTTTCTTTTTCCATTGTTTTTTACTTGCAAAATTACACTTCTTTGAGGAACTTTGAACGATGCAAAACATTGATAATGAAAGAGAAAACTCCGTTTTAGTTACCACTTTCAGCCGTCCTTTTCCTTTCATCGTTTTTCGAACGATTTGGTAACTGAACTCCCTCCTTTTCGCTCCCTTTTCTGCCTGTTTCCTATGATGCAACCCTAAGAAGAAACAAGCAATATCCGCTGTATTTCAGTCAGATATGAGTTTTATGCCATTTTCTGCTTTCTACTCCCATACTTCCGCATAAAAGGCTGCCAGCTCTGGCACTTTGATGAAGGTCCTGAAGCGTTCCTTCTGTATGATGTCATTGGTGATGGAGAACTCGTAATCGGTAGACTTCTTTGCAAAGACAGCAGCCCAAGCATCAAAGCTATTGATGCCTTGCTTTTCGAGTGCTTGAGGACGTAGGTACTTGAAGAGCAGATAGAGCTCTGTGAGAGAGTTGCTGATGGTCGTGCCACTAAGGAAAGTAGCTCCTAAGTCTTTACCCGACCGCTCCTGAATGGTACGTATGGCAAAAAGCATATTGAGTGCACGCTGTGAACCCTCTGGGTTACCTAAGCCAGAGACTCGGTCGTGACGGGTGTTGAACATCAGATTCTTAAACTGATGACTCTCGTCCACAAAGAGGTGATCAATGCCCATCATTTTGAAGTCCACAGCATTATCCTTACGCTCGGCAATACTATCTTGAATGCCTTGTAGTTTGGCTTCGAGGGTCTGCTTTCGCCTCTCCAATCCCTTGAGCATCGCTCGGGAAATGTCTGCACCTTGCTGACGAAGGACTTCTAGGTTTTCCTCTATAGAGTCTTTCTCCTTTTGCAAGATTGCCTCTTGTATCTCTAGAGCTTGAGGTATCATCCCAAACTGCTCATGGGTCAATATGATGCAATCCCAATCATTGTTCTTGATGTCGTTAAAGATGCGTTGGCGGTTTTGCTTATTGAAGTCGTTCTTGCCGGGATATAGCACTCTAGCATTGGGATAAGCCTTTCTAAAAGTGTCGGCAATGTCAAAGACATTTGCCTTTAGTCCGATAATCATCGGCTTGTTTGCTAAGCCCAAGCGTTTCATCTCATAGGCTGCTGTACACATGATGAGGGTCTTACCAGCCCCTACCTCATGGTCACAAATACCCCCGCCATTGGCGTTGAGCATCCATACGGCATCCTTCTGACTCTTATAGAGGTCAGTGATACCTAGCCCTTTCAGATTTAGATCGGGAAAGGATTGATGCGCACCGTCAAAGTTGGGACGTACGAAGCAGTTGAATAGCTTATTATATCTGTCGGATAGTTGTTGCTTAAAGCTCTCTAGCGTTCTGCCTAGCCAATCTACAAAGCCCTGACGTATCTCCTCTATCTTAGCATTAGCCATCTGTATCGCATGCCCATCACGCACTTTGATAGTTTTCGTTTCGCCTGCCTCTAGATCTCGTACCTCTTTGTTTTTATTGATATCGGGGATGGTATTGTGCAAAGCATGCTTTAAGAGATTAAGTCCATCATAGCGTCTGAACTCTCCCTGCACAGCATACTTATGCCAAATGTTGCCATTGCGTCTATCACATTGCAAAACATATTCATCCATCGTACTCTGATAGGTGACGGTGATCTCTGTCTCAAAGAATTCTGAGGCAAATGCTCTATAGACTTTAGCTGGTATCCACCGCTCCCCAAGGTTGAAGTCAAGCTCAGCAAAGGGTATCGGTGTAGGTGTGGCAGCCCGTAGGGCAGCTAAGCTTTGCTGTGCTTCTTCATGATCGGGATGCTCTAGTAGCCACGACTCAATCTGCTCGCTCTTCTCTATCACATTGCCTGAGATAAACTTGTCTGCCACCTCGTAACCATCTACTTCTGGATTGTAGTAGATACGTCCCTCTAGAGCTGAGATGATGTCACTCTCCTTCTTCGCTCATCGCTATACCCGTTTCATAGAGCTTGCGGTCAAAACGTGCTGCCACATCTTGTGTGAGCTGTATTCGGAGGCTCTCAGCTAGTTCCTCCATAGTTCCCTCAAAGCGATATTCCCAAGTTGGCTTGCCGTAAGGGTCTCTTCCCAGCTCACGACTGGTGGCTATGGTGCGAGGCGCCACATCATTCCACGAGCCCTCGAAAAGTGAGTTATGGTTGAACGCCATAGTAAAACCATCCCCCTTGGGTACAGCGACTGTCTGAACAAACTGCTTCTCCAGCTCCTCGCCAATCTCCTTGCCCGATTGCTTTTGCAAGACAATCAAGTCGCTTCCGACTTCAGTTCCTGCCTGCTCGCTAAACATACCTGATGGCAGACGGATAGCAGAGATGAGTCGGCTGTTTTGCATCAAATAGCGTCAGATTGGCTCATTTAGAGCTGCATCGAGTACGCCTTGTGAAGTGATAAATGCAACGAGACCTCCCTCTCTAGTACAGTCCAAGCCCTTTACGAAGAAGTAATTGTGAATGGCTCGTGTTGACTCCTTTTTGAAGAGATCATTCCCCCTACTATACTCACGGTCATAGACCATAAAGTCTCCAAAGGGGATGTTGCTGGTTACAAGGTCATACTTCTCCGTTTCTTCTAGGGGTGCTATCGCTTCAAAGGGTTCATTTCGCACGAAGATGTTGCCCTCGCCATATGGGTGCAACGCTTGACTGATGCGAGCCGTGAGCAGATCTTTCTCCAAGGCATCAACAAGGCCCACCTGCTTGGCAAATGTTTCGGCAAAAGCCCCCATCCCCGAGGAGGGGTCGAGGCACCGTTTGAGCGTCACACCACTTGTTGCTAGAGCATCTGAAATAGCAGAGACGATACGTCTATCTGTATAGAATGAGGTGAGCACGCTTGCCTTGATGCTCTCCCAGTACCGCTTGGCGGTGTGAGCATCGACCGCTTCCCGATAGATCATCTGCTTGAACTGCTGTGTCGGAGCAAAGAGTTCTTCCTCCGACTTACTCCAATAGCGGATGTCCGCTGGCGTGTCTGTGCGGTTCAATACACACTTCAGACCTCCGAAGCCTTGGTAGCCACGCAAGATGCGTTTCTCTGCTTCGGTAGCTGGACGATGCTCTTTTTCTAATCGTAGCACCACACGGATTGCTTCTGCATTTGCTGCCAAAACTGCTTTCTTGTTGTATGCCATAGAGGTACTCTGTTTGTTGATGATAGTTGTTAGCCATGGAGGGAGGAAGTCAATCCCACGAAATGGGTTGAGATACCTCCCACAAGAATGGAAGTACGATTACTTGATGTTTTTGTTCCTCACGTGAATTGGTGGAGTCTCGTCTGAGTGGAACTGTTGTTCACCCCCGTCACGCCACAGTTTCATCCGTATGGGAAAAGTTTCCCATAGGCTTGGCACGGGAGTTTCTTCCCCATGAAACTGCAGTTTCTCCCCTATAAAACTAGAGTTTCCTACGTATGAAACTGTAGTGCCAATAGGGGTTGGCACTCGAGTTTCTCCCCGATGGGACTACAGTGCCAAAGCGTATTGGCACTACATCGCTCCGCTAAGAAACCACAAAGGCTCCCCAAGTGGCTTCCTATTAACTACGATAGAACATGTGGAAAATGTCCTGAGAGATAGTTGTGGCACTGAGCTATGTCGCTTGTGCGGACTATTACTTCTTCCTCTTTTGCTCGAATTCAAATTTGGTCGAACCATCCTCTTGTAGAACCAATCGGGCATTGAACTTCTTACCAGCCTTGCTCGTCAAACCTTTCAAGATTGGGGTACGCCCCTTGGTTATGAGGTCGCGAATGTTCTCATCGGAGAGATACGTACCACATACTTCACGGAATATGTGGAAATCACAATCATCATTCTTGCATCTCGCTACCTTGGCATAGATCCCCACACTCTCACGACCACACTTAGGGCAGTGATATGTGGGATACCTTTGTTGCCTAGATGCAGGTGCGAGTGAGAGCAATTCTTCACAAATGGTGGAAACGTAGGAGTTGATGCCTTGTGCAAACTTACCAGCATCCATACTTCCTGCCTCGATTGCTGCTAGCGCCACCTCCCATGCTCCGGTCATCTCCGCATTGGCAATGCGTTTATCTTTAACGATTTCATAGACGGCTAATCCTTTCTCCGTCGGGACTATGCTCTTCTTCTCCCTACGGATATAGTCACGTAGGATGAGTGTCTCAATGATGTTGGCTCGTGTGGCAGGAGTGCCTATGCCACACTCTGCCAAAGCCTTTTTACTTGCGATATCCTCTACCTCCTTGCCTGCATGCTCCATAGCAGAGAGCAGGGTCGCTTCTGTATAGAGTGGCTTAGGCTTGCTCTTTTGCTCGATTATGTCTGCTTGTTGCAGGGGTAAAGTTTGCCCCTCGGTCAAGTTGGGCAAAGAGGACAAAATCGGCTCGTCCTCCTCGCTCTCTTTATGCTCTTGAGGAGTAGCACTCTGCACAGATTTCCAACCCAAAGAGACTTGACGGCACGCTTTCCAGACATAGCTGTTGGTCTCGTCCTTGAGTACTACCTGCATACGCTCCTCTTCAGAGTGCGCCGAGAAGGCTTCTGCGAAGCGGGTAACAATCATTTGATAAAGCGTGGTCTCATCTACCGACAATACCGATGCGGTTTCTCCCGTGGGGATAATGGCATGGTGGTCGGTAACTTTGCTGTCATCTACGGAGTGGCGGTTCAGCTCTTGGGGTAATGGTGTGCCAATCTTGCGAAGGAGGTCGGGAACTTCCTCAAAAACATCTTCACTGATATATCGGCTACCCGTACGGGGATAGGTAGTGAACTTCTTCTCATAAAGCGACTGTGCGAGGGTGAGGGTCTTATCTGCAGAGAAGCCGTGACGTACATTAGCCTCCTTTTGCAGAGCGGTCAGGTCATACAAGAGGGGTGGAGCTGTATGCGTTACCTTTCTTGTGACCTCTGTGACCGTAAGCGAGCCGAGACTGCGTAATGAAGTGAGCGCAGTTTGGGCAGCAGCTTCATTATCAAAGTTCTGTAGGCTCACAGCTTTGATGGATAAGCCCTCGTCCTCTATCGTCGCAGTGAGTTTCCAATAAGGAACAGAGGTAAAGTCTCTATGCTCCATATAGCGATGACACACCATGGCCAAAGTTGGGGTCTGCACTCGTCCTAGTGAGTAGCCTCCACGGTAAGCAATGGAGAGTGCTCGGCTGGCATTGATTCCCATCAACCAGTCAGCTTCTGCTCGTGCTTGGGCTGCGTAGTAGAGATGGTCATAATGACTCCCGGGCTTGATATTCGCTAGACCCTCTCGGATAGCTTTGTCAGTAAGAGAGGAGATCCATAGGCGATCAAATGGCTTGTGACTGTTTAAGTGTCTGTAAATCCAGCGAAAGATGAGCTCGCCCTCTCTTCCAGCATCTGTTGCCACAATAATACGATCTGCCTGATTAAAGCAGGAGCCTATTGCCTTGAGCTGCTTGAGTGCTGCAGGGTCTTCGTGGTACTCTTTGTCCTTACGCACTTGTCGGACAATGAGCTGGAAGGGATTGGGGCAAATGGGCAACTCTTCTGCTTTGTATTTAGAATAGCCATAAGCTTCGGGCATGGCAAGTGTAATGAGGTGTCCCATAGCCCACGTGACGAGGTAACCGTTTCCCGCTAAATAACCGTCTTGCTTTGTTGTCGCTCCAACGATTCGGGCTATATCTCGTGCTACTGAGGGTTTCTCAGCAATAATACATGTTGTCATAGTCTTTGAAAGGATTATGGGTTACATCTTACGTCCTCGGGACTTCTTCTGCTTGTTCTCGTCCTGCTTCTGCTTTTGTTCAGCAGTGGGCTCTGTTTGCCCCTTTTTCAGAGGCTCTTTCACCTGCTTGGTAGCTTCGTTGGTCTTGCCGTGATTATTTACGGCTACTTGCGTCTTGTGCTCTTCCGCCACGGCTTCGACCTTTCCCGTCCCTTGCTTCTTGTCAGGGTTCCACTTGTAGAAGCGTGGGCGGTTCTGCTCTTTGTCCATACGGACATAGGCATTGAAGGGTTGCCCCTCTTTATCGATCATATTTTTGAGATAAAGTGTGCGACCGTTGTCTAAGGCTTCTCGTTGCTTCTCTGACAACTCTAGACCACAAAGCTTGCGAGGTGCCTTGTCTTGTTGACGATCTTGTCGCTGTTCCTGACGCTCTTTGAGACTCTTGTTCTCTCCGAAGATGAACTCAATGCCTTTCTTCTCTGCATTGACCTGAAGCGTAGCATCGAAAGACTTGCCACTCTTAGCGGTCATACCTTCTACTTTCACCGCTTTGCCCTCCACTAGATCTTTGTATTGTTGATCAGAGAGCGTGACGCCTTTGATCTCTTGAGGAATGCTTACATGGTCGGCACGCAAGGCGATAATCTCATTGGTCTGCGGGTCGATGGAGACGTAGGCTGCAAAAGGCTCTCCGCTCTTGGGTGTTACCTCGATGGTCTTGCCAAGGTTGCCTGTCGTGAGCAGTTGCTCTTTTTCCTCGGGTGAGAACTTGTAGCCCATATAGGGGTAATCGAGTTGTGGCTCTTTACGCATAGCGTGTATGGCTAACCCGATATTGCCCTCATTATCTGTGCGGAAGGCAAGGCGAGCCTCTGTGTAGATAGTTGTATCTCCTATGGGGATGGCTATGGTCACGAGGTTGCTCTTCTGCCAATTGAGCATCTTCTCTAGCTCACCACTCTGCTCTAACCGCTCACGAGAGAGTCCGAGACTGTCGAGCATCTTCCAGTCTACCTTTTCTGCATCAATGGCTGTGCTCTTCTTCTGCTGTGGTAGATAGTCTTCAAAGGGTACACCGACCTCTGCCAACTGCTGTCTGCTTTCAGGAGTCTCACGGCTTTGAAGCAGAGTACGCAGGTTATCTACGCCTTGCTCCACATTGTTCGCCACCACCTTGTATAGCCCGAAATGGGAGGGGTTGTTGAACTGCTTGAGGAAGTTGGTCATAAAGTTCTTCAGTAGTCCATCCTTGCTGTTGAACTTTAGAAATGCCGCTTGGTTGGCTTCAAGAGGCTCAGTCGTTTTGAGCTTGCCCTTATCATCAATCCCCGAAACGATGGTGAGTTTTCCCGCTTCATGCTGGTTCTTTACCTCGGTGCGATCCTCTAAGACCAGCACGTAATTGTCATTGCTATTTGCTTCCATAAATCACTCTGTTTGATTTGAATAATACCTTTCAGACAGCAAATATATAAGCTAAAATGACCTCTCCTAAATCTCAGGGAATTATAAGGAAAGGTGGTGATGAAAAAGAAAAAAAACAAGCCCGGGGTATACCACGACAAACTACCCCAAACTACCAGAGTCAACTAAAATCAGTATCTTTGAAAAGTCAAGACAACTCATTCTAGTATGACGACGAAAACGATGTCAACCGAAATCAGTTTCAGCAAAAAATAAGTCAACCATTTTCAGGGAACGTCAATGTACCAGCAACAAATGAAAACCCCTCCACAAATCCCGTCAGATTATGGAACAATTGAATGATTTTTTCGGCAAGTTGTTTGCCTACCTCCGGGAACATCCGCAATACGGGCTTCTCGTGGCAATCCTCCTTGTAATCCTGTATCTCATAGGGTTGATTTTTGACTGGAAATGGACGCTGCTGCCGAGCGGGAACAGCGACTTTACGCAAATGTGGATTGACCTGTTTGGCAGGAATGCCGTCCGGTTCATGAAGGGTGTCCTCGCCGTCCTCCTGCTTCTTGCCTTAGTTTACCTGTACTACCATTATAAATAATCCGCCTATGTCTTCGCCTTCCACCTCCCACGGTTACTTTGAAAGCGACAGCACCCAGTTGTCCCTGAGTGTGGGCTCCTCGTTTGAGGGTGTTGCCGGCAATTCCTCCGCCAACGCCTCACAGGGCATCTCTGCGGACGTGAGCGCCGTGGATACGGGCATGAAGGCGGGCATGGCACTGGCGGAAGCCAGAAATGAACACGCTATAGTCAGTTTCCGCTACGACAACATGTGGTTGCCCGTGGAGGAGCGGAGTAATGAACACGTTATCAAACGTACCTAAACGCTATGTGTAAAGCTAGAATCACATTCGACACTCCTAGCTATTTAAAAGTAAGCGAAATATGCGATGAGCTTCGCGCATTTTCCTCAATCGTAGAAACAAAATACAAACAAATGGATTTTGACTTTGTTTTTTGTTTTAGGGTATTGTACACTACAAGAGGGATTAGGTCAAAAGTTAGATTTGAGAAAGACAGCAATTATCTTGGCATGGACTTGATAATGCCCGAAGATGAATTTAGACCGTATAAGAAAAATGTATCTATGCAGCGGGCGACTATGGGCAGACACTTTTTCCCATTCTTTGCAGAGAACATTAAGAAGTATAAGTACAAACTACCTTCTTTGCAGCCTTTTATAGGAGATTTGATAGAGGATATGCGTTTATTCTTAATTGAAAATCTTTGGTTACCTGCTGAAGATGGCAAATTAAAACTATCGATTATAGAAACCGTATCTTATGAGCGGGCAATGGAGTTGTTTGGAAATCCTAAACAAAAAGTATTCTCTGAAAATGAGGAAGGGCAAAAAGTTCAAGATTTAGTATGGACGGTCGAAGAAGGTACTAAACTTTCAGCAAAATATATTCTCACAGATAAAAAATGGAATCTTCAAAATTATGAGGTATCATATTGAGGTATGTCAAAGCAGATATGCAATGAGCAGGGAGAGATAGAAGAAAACCAAAAAAACCTCAGGACATGGCTCTTTGAGGAGGAGAGTTTCGTGCCCTTGGCTCTGTTCCAGGACGGCAAGGCATACTCCATAGTGACCGACCATCTGGGTACGCCCGTGGAGGCATACAACGAGCAGGGCGAGGAAGTGTGGTACCGCAGGCTTGACATGAACGGGAAGGTCATCGAGGTGCGGTCCATGCTTTATACTTCCTACAAGGATTACATCAAGATACCGTTCCTTTTCCAAGGACAGTACTATGACGAAGAAATCAAACTGGCATACAACAAGTTCAGATATTATGACCCTCAAATGGGTAGGTATATATCTGAAGATCCCATCCGCTTTGCGAGTGGGACGATAGCTTTGTTCTCATATGTAAGTGATACGAATGGATGTTTAGATTTATTGGGATTATCATATTCCCCAGGAAGAAAAGGGCGACAAGAAAGATTGAAGAGCCTTCTGAATGACGACAAACTTCCCAAGCATGTTAAAGGGTGGATTAGACAAGAGATTAATGCCATCAATAGAAAACATAAAAAATAAAAATGGTAGAATAAAGAAATATATCCGTAACCCCAAAGGATATGATTTGGCGCATTATTGAGGTATGGAGTCTGCAAAAGGGTATGATTACCGATATTCTCATCTGAACTACACTAGTAATCATAGGTTGCAGCATAAGTACGATGGATATGGAATAAAGAATAAAAATATTGGAGAATTATGAATGGATTGAATATTGAAGAATTTATGAACCTCCCTTATGGAAAACGATTCTCTTATACGATAAGCCGTATCAAAGAGAATCAAACAATATGGAGTTTTAAACGAAAAAGTGGTAAATTTTCGATGAATATTGGCATTAATGATATACCAGAACTTTTAGTGTGGAGCGATGAAAATTTTGCATATTACAATTTAACAAAAGAATGGAGTAATGAAAAAGTTGTCTCTATATCAGTTGAAGAGTTTGAAAAAGAACTGTATCCTAAACTTCTTGCAGGTAACTACAATATTTTAGTTGCTACAATGGAATATAAGCGAGGGAAAGTAATCTCAGCACAGAATTTTTTAAATTTAATACGTAAGGATTAATTATGTGTTTATCAAATGAATGTTTATTAGAACTATTGGATTATATTGATAGTCAAATGACATTCCGACCTTGTAAGGGCGATTTGTCAATTACTATCGATTTTTTGCGTAAAATAGGTCGTAGGGATATAGAAGGAACCGTTAGTTGGTTAAAAGAATATGGTGGATATTGCGACTGTGAAGTCTTGGCTAATATGGATATCGAAGAATTGTAATGTTTAAGATGTTTGCCCACGTTTATAGTTCTCTAAATGGTGGGACAGCAAGTCCGAACGCTGGCGGTATATCTGGAACCAGAACGGAACGCTGAAGGAGGTCAGACCTCCCGGAGGGGGAGATTTTGCCTTTGATGCCCTGTTCACCTATGACGCACTCGGAAGAAGACTGAGCAAGGATGCCATTGGCATCACCTGCTGGCTGTGGAACGGCAACGTGCCCCTGCACGAGTGGACACCAAGTCAGAGGCACAATGAGCAGGGAGAGATAGAAGAATACCAAATTTAGCCCCAGACAAACTTTCATTGGTCCTGCATCAAAATCAAGGAGATAAGATTATGCTATTAAAAGAGATTGCATATTGGACATATTATTTTTTATCAAAAAACAAGAGCTACGGAAAATCTGCAGATACTCGCATAGACTCAGCCTTAATTGTTTCTGTCTTATTATTTGTAAATATACTTACTATAGTTTATATCGCAGAACAGCATATAGGATTAAATATATTACAACATCTACCCATAAAAAGCAGAAACGATTTACTTTCATGGGTATGGTCTGTCATAATAATCATGCCAATAGTAACATACATGTATAGATGCTATTTCAGGAAGTCAAGAATATCCCATCTTGTTGATGAATATCAGGAGAAAAGTCCTAAGCGTCTATTTTTGGGAAAAGTCTTTTTTGTTTTTTATTGTAGTTCAACATGGATGATATTTTTCTATGCTGTAATATAATCTTTTCTCATTAAAAACTTTATTGAAGATTACTGTTTGATCAAATGAGAAAGTAATGGGTCGTTTTTAACCCTTTCCATTTCTGAATCAACCAGCAAGAGTATTTCTTGCTTTACCTTACGATAGTTGGCTTCAATAGTCTCTTTGAGATTATCGGAGCCATCTTTATTTTTGAAGTCCACTATCATAGGTATAGGCTGGTATGTTTTCATTTCAGCGGAAATTTTGGTAGAGTCCACGACTATCTCCGCATGAAAAATCTTCTGGTCGATGCGCTCATCGAAATTGTCTGAGACAGCTCCAACAAACATACCTTGTGTAAGGTTACTAATCTTACTTGCGGGAATCAAGCTATCCATCTGCGTAGATATAGATGTGGACTTGTCATTACGGTTGATGGTCATAGACTGCCGTTGTTGTAGAACCTTACCGAAACGCTCGGAAAGCGTCTTAGCCGTTTCACCTACAACTTGCCCGCTAAAAACATTACCCACGGTGTTCTGTATCACCTTACTCTCCTTATCCCCATAATCTCGGGTCAGCTGCGAGAAGTCCTGAAAGCCTAAGCACACAGCGACCTTGTTACTACGAGCTGTAGCAATCAGATTATCAAGACCACGGAAGTAGATGGTCGGTAGCTCATCTATAATCACCGAGCTTTTAAGTTGATGCTTCTTATTGATAAGCTTCACAATGCGGCTATTGTAGAGTCCAAGAGCAGCCGAATAGATGTTTTGTCGGTCGGGGTTGTTCCCTACTACAAGCACTTTCGGCTCATTTGGGTTATTGATGTCTAGAGAGAAGTCATCGCCCGTCATCACCCAATACAATGCTGGTGAAATCATTCTTGACAAAGGAATCTTTGCTGATGCTATCTGCCCCTGTAACTGGTCTTGCGCGCCACCCTCCCAAGCATCCAGAAAGGGAGAGAGATAGTTAGCAAGCTCGTCATATGAAGTCAGAATAGGGAATATTTGAGCGCTTTCTAAGTTCAAATGCAAGTAAAAAGCGAAGTTTTTTTTCTCGTTTCGCAAGCTCGGTCGACTTCTCTTCGGGAACCCGCTCGTCGGGGTGGGGGCGTCC
>NZ_ACLR01000172.1 GCF_000174775.1 Porphyromonas uenonis 60-3 | reverse complement strand
CATTCTTCGGAAGAAAGATTTCGAAGTTCCGAAGAATTTGTCCGTTCCTCGCTGGATAATTAAGGATATCCACGGAGGAATCTCTCAATTTCCTTGACAGTGGCGTAGAGCTGAGACGTATATTAGTAGTAGGATGTCCTCCTCAGTTTCGCCATCTGTGAGGAGAATGTAGTTTCATACGGGAGAAACTGGAGTTTCATGCGGGAGAAACTGGAGTTTCATGCGGGAGAAACTGGAGTTTCACCTGGGAGAAACAAAATTGCCACACGTATGAAACTAGAGTTCCATAGGTGTTGTCCTCTTCCTGAAAAAAGTACACAGTTGGGAAGGTGTTACTGAGATGGTACACGGGTTATTTTTGTTAGTCCTGTGAGTGTACTCATCTGTTAGTTTTGCTCCTGCTGGGGTACACGACTTGTGGTCGTTTTTACTGCGGAGGTACACAAAGATAGCTCTTTGTTGGGAGTTAAGCGGCATGGGCTCGGAGCTTTGAGGCTCGGAGCTTTTGGTGAATTGTTCTTAGAAATCTGTTTCTTAGATGGTTGTGTGGTTAGAGGGTTGGGGTAATCTGGTATGAGCATCTGCATCGGAGTCTTCTTGTTGAGGGCTCGATGAGGACGCGCTGTGTTATAGAGAGCAATCGTTTGCGAGAGGATCTCTCGAACTTCTTCTATGGGTTTGTCCTCAAAGTTGTAGAGCCAGTCGTTCTTGATGATCCCGTTAAGTCGCTCTGCCATAGCGTTGTGGAGNGGGTTGCCTGTCTGGGTGACGCTGGTTACG
>NZ_ACLR01000173.1 GCF_000174775.1 Porphyromonas uenonis 60-3 | reverse complement strand
AATGGACAACCACCACCCCAACCCCTGCATGATATAAAAAGTGGGCTCATTTTAGCACCATCGAAGGAAATCGCCATTTCCTCGGTGAAGCCTTTTGAATCTCCAGCGAGGAAACGAAAAATTCATCGGAACTTCGAAATCTTTCTTCCGAAGTTTCATTTCATTCTTCCGAACTTTTATTTCCCGGTTCCGTGGAGAAATTTCGTTTCCTCCCTGGAGATTTCGTATTTCCTACCGAGGGGAGGGACGAGAGGGGAGAAGTTAGAGATTAGAAATTAGAAGTTAGACTTTAGAGGTTAGAAGATAGAAATCGGAGCTATCGGAACTATCGGAGGTGATCGGAGCTATCGGATAGGAGCAGTCCAAACTTCTAATCTCTAACCTCTAAAGTCTAACTTCTAATCTCTTCTTCTCCTGAAATTAAGACGACATTATAGTAGTTAATAGTAGGTATTTTGTATCTTTGTGGATCAAAGGAGATGTCTCGCATCGCAAAAGGTCGGTAGAGCGCTCTGAGAAGCCCTTCCCCTATACAGCTATTTGCCATGTCTAGACAGACCTACAGT
>NZ_ACLR01000174.1 GCF_000174775.1 Porphyromonas uenonis 60-3 | reverse complement strand
TCCTTGCTCTCGATAGCCTTAGCCTCGGTACCGACCGTTGCAACGATAGTACCACCCTCACCAGCGGTAAAGGTAACGGCATGCTTGACAACTAGCTTGTGGTACTTGACATCAATAACGGCGTTAGCTCGCAGTGTGAGGCTAGCCTTGAGGGTCTCAATATCAGCTACGGGGATTTCGTGTCCATTATTGGTCCAACCATCTAGAGCATAGCCTTCCTTGACAGTAGCTTGAAACTCTACGAAGGTACCCTCTTTAACCTTGGCTTTGGGCTCTACAGTTACCTTGCGACCACCATCGTAATAGTAGGCTTCGATAGTTCCCCACTCGTTGTCTGGCTTGTAGTCGACCTCATACATCTGCTCCTTTCTGAAGGTGACTTTGACTTCGGTCTTTGCCTTAATCTGCCAGAAGATAAAAGGTCTTCCTGTGAGCTGGTTCTGTACCTGACCATTGATAAACCACTGATCGACCTTGTAACCCTGCGCTGTGTTTGGCTTTGCCGTAAAGCGCATGGAGACATTCTCATTTACTTTTGAACCGCTAGGTATGACCTTGCGACCATTGTAATTAGCTCCGACGATATCTCCTCCCTCACCAGCAGAGTAGGTAACCTCGTAGGTGACGGGTAGCTTCTTGAAGGTGGCCTCGACCTTGAGGTCCTGGTCGCCTAGAGTGACGATGAGCTTATTGCCCTCAATCTTCGTATCGGCACCAGCGACGGCAGGCTTGCCATTGACCATCCAGTGGTCTAGTTCATAGCCCTCCTTAGGTGTAGCGGTAAAGGTGATGACTGCACCCTGCTCTACCTGATCCTTGCTCTGGATAGCCTTAGCCTCGGTACCAACCGTTGCAGCGATAGCACCACCCTCACCAGCGGTAAAGGTGACGGCATGCTGAGGCTTCTGAGGAGCCTTATAGACGGCCTTAACCTCTGTATCTTCGTTGATCACAAGCTCGCGTAGGCGGTTCGGACTGTATTTGTCGCAGGCCTTTTTCGTATTGTTTACGAGCCAATGCTCCAGCGTGTAGCCCTCAGTGAGTGTCACGACAAAAGTTACTTCGGTACCTGCAGGCACCTGATCGCCAGAGTTGATGTAGACATCCTTGTAGCCGTTGAGCCCTTCGTCCTTGAGGTAAGAGGCGGTCATCTTGCCACCCTCACTTACGGCATCAAAGGTTACGGTACATAGCTTTGCCTTGTTGCATACCACGGCGACAGTCATATCTTCCGTTGCCTTAACGGTCAGCATCTCGGGCTTGACAGTAGAAGTCTTGGTACCGTTGTATGTCCAGTGATCAATGGTGTAGCCCTCCTTAGGCGTAGCTAGGAAGGTGATCATATATCCCTCCTCTACCTTATCTCCAGGCTTGACATTGATACGTCCAGAGGCTTGCGTGTCATAATAAGCGACGAGCGTACCCCACTCATTCTCCTTGGTATAGTTGATTGTGCAGAGCTTAGCTGGCTTGTCCTCCTTAAAGGTTACATGTACCTTGAGAGTTTCACGAACAGAGCGAGTGAGTTCTGGCTTACCAGCGAAGAATTGTTGAGGCTGATCATTGACAGTCCACTGATCAACAAGATAGCCACTCTTTGGCTTTGCGGTGAATGTGACTCGGCTGTACTGAACGATGGCATCACCACTCGAGATGCTCTTATGAGCCGATCCCTCAGCTACAGTAGCTACGATAGTACCACCCTCACCAGCAGTGAAGACAACAGGGAAGGTGACGGGGATCTTCTTGAAGGAGACCTCCACCTTGAGAGGCTTATTGCCAAGGCGCTCCTGTATCTCCTTCTTGCCAGCATAGCGCGCGATGACCTCTCCATCTATACGCCACTGATCAACCTCATACCCCTTACTAGGAGTAGCGGTAAATATAATGTACGAGCCCTCATCGAGCTTAGATCCAGAGTCAAAGGCGGTGCCTTGTAGAGTACCTTGGATGGTACCACCAGTGCTAGCTGTGTACGTTACGGTCTGCTTGGGCTTAGTAGCAAAGGTGATACGGATCTTGCTATTCCCACTGATCTTGATGGTTTGGCTAGTTTTGCCCTTGGAGGCATCAATAGGCTGATCATTGAGATACCAGAGGTCTACGACATAGCCCGCCTTTGGCTCGACCTCAATGTCAACCTCGGAGTCCTTGGGTAGCTCCTTGCCACTCTGAAAGTCTACGTAGTTGTAAGTAGTACGATCATAGTATGTGGCACTCTTGATAGTACCACCCGCCTCTGCGGCATACTCGACCGTATAAAGCTGTATGTCCTTGAGGAAGGAAACCTCGACATTGAGTGGCTTGTCAGCTTTTTGGATGATGGTGTTCTTACCCTTGCCCTTTGCAAATGGCTCGCCATTGATCGTCCACTGATCTGTCTTGTAGCCCTTCATAGGTTTAGCGGTGAACCGTAGAGCGACACCGTCATCGACAGTGCTACCAGACTGTACCTCTGGACCAGTAGATAGGAAGCACTGGAGCGTACCTCCCTCACCAGCTGTGAGCGTAATCTTGTGCCCTGCTGGAGCGGTACTCTTGAAGACGGCTCCGATGGTGTCGTTGTCTTCTGCAGAAAGCTTGCAGGTGTGCTCGTCGACAATCATCAGAAAGCGACTCTTCTCCCCATTGAGGGTCCAATAGTCAAATTCGTAACCCGCTTTTGGGGTAGCAGTGAAGAAAGCCATCTTACCCATAGGGACTTTATCTCCCGAGTGGAAGGCTTTGTGATTGAAGTTGTCATCCTCGTAATAGGCAGTGATGGTGCCCTCGGGAGTGTCCTCTTGGAATGTAAAGACGACCCCCTCAAAGCTCTGTCCTGAAGACTCGAAGTCTACCTTGATCTCAGTATTGCCACGGACTACTACGGACACACTCTCCCTTCCCTTAGAGCCTTCTATTGCGACACCATCCTGGTACCACTGCCCTATGGTATAGCCTGAGTTTGGCACGGCTGTAGCCTTGAGTTGTGTGTTTTTAGGAACCCGATCGCCATCATCGATGTAGGTCGCATCCTCCTCTCCTGTAAATGGGTTACGCTCAAGATAGTATGCACTGAGCATGCCTCCATCAGGCGTAGAGGGTGTGAGTCTAACCGTACATTCATCTGTAGGTGTCTCAGGCTCCTTCATCACGATGACGACATCGATATCCTCTTCGGGCATCTCCATCTCCATTATCTTGGCACCTCCATAGGCCTCAGGCTCATGCTGGGCGAGCTCACCATTGACCGTCCAGTGGTCGATCTCATAGCCAGCCTCTACAGTTGCCGTAAAGGTGAGCTGTGTGCCAGCAGGGATCTTGCGCCCTGAGGTCACTACCACCTTGCCCTCAGAGGGTAAGTAGGTAACACATCTTAGGTCAGAGACACCCTTGGGCAGGGTGTAGCGGACGGCATAAGTCGCTCCACTAGACTGACCACTTGCCTTACTGCCCCACCCTCCCAAGAGGAGAAGCAGAGCAAAGACAATCGGGTAAAGTATTCGTTTTGTCATAGATTGTATTTGTTAAAATGTAAGTTATAACATAGTTGTCTATAGTCTCTCATCGTATCAATAGATAGCGCTGATCTCCATAAACTAGCAAAGCCTTATGAAGTGGCGTGTGTATCTCAAGGATTTGATTAGCAAGACCTCTATATATCAGTGTCCCCTCGGGTGAGAAGACAGAGAGGATAGTTGTACCATCTAGATGCTGTGGAGCAACGACCCATCCACTCTCTATAGGATACCAAGTCAAGGCATCCTCTGATGGAGTGGCACACTCTTGAAGAGCTGTGATGACGATGACACCACCTCCCTCCTTCCAGCCGTTGACAGTCCACTGCTTCTGCTCTGCCAGCTTGATCTGCTCTGGCGTCAGCTCGTTGTGCTCCTCTAGAGACGGCTGACCATCTCTGGTGACATAGGAGACGTTGAAGATTTTACCGCGAATCTTTGACGATGGCGCGATGTCGTTTAGTCCATCGATGAGTTGCTGCATAGCTTGACGCTTGATCTGATTTCTAAAGACCGAAAGCGTCTCCAGCTTGTGCAGGTGACTACAGTCCACGCTTGCGAATTGATTAGACGCTAGGTACAGTTCCTGCAGGTTATCACAACCTGTAAGGTCTATCGTAGAGAGCTTGTTCTCGCTCAGAGATAGGACCTTTAGTTGCTGCAGCCCTGACACAGCAACGCTCTGATAAGCGTTGGTGACTAGAAATAGCTTCTCCAGAGCCGTGTAGGGACGCAGGTCTATATCTCCAGAGAGCTTATTATTGGAGAGATCTAGATTTTTGAGTGTCTTGCCTTTAGGCAGTATAATCTCCGATAGGTCGTTGTCTCGAACCCATAGTAGCTCTATCGAGTGAGCCTCGGAGGCATCTACCTTAGAAACATGTGCTTGGTCATTGATCCGCAACTCTGTAATCTGCCGACCATAGAGTGTGAAGGTCTGCTTACTGACGACCCTAATCTGATGCTTACGTCCTGTGCTTGCGTCAATCTCTTCACCTGGGTCATAGCTATCGTTGCCATTGAGGTCAACCCAGCAATCCTCGCCTTTAGGGAAGAATGAGAGTAGCGTGGGATCCTCGGAGCTGACAGTTATGGCAATGCGCTCTGCATGCTCTCCGAGCTTTTGGTCAGGCTCCCCCTCATAGTTAGCTGTCTGACCATTGTAGACCGACCAACCTTTGGAGCGTGCGGAGGTGACCATACTCTTGGAGATGTGATTACCCTCATCTGGAGCAGTAGTATCGACTGCGTACAACTTACACTTAGTCTCTGAGGTCGCCTTGGTAGGTAGCTGTGAGACTAGCTCTCGCATTGCTATGAGATCTATCTTATTGACTTCAACATGTAGCTCTTGAAGCGACTTAAGGGCTAGCAGGTTAAAGGAGGTAAGTCTATTGTTGCTAAGCCAAAGCTCCTGCAGATCGTGATAGGCGGGAAGCTCTATTGAAGAGATTTGATTGAAAGCCAGTGTGAGCTTGTTCATTGGGGCTCGCGATGGTAGCAGGAGGCTTCTCAGATGGTTGTGACTTAGGTCTAGCTCTTTGAGCTGTTGCTGTGCAGATAGGTCAACAAACTCCAGCAGGTTATGACTAAGATCTAGAGACTCTATATGAGGAGCCTGAGCAAGATCGACACCCTTTAGCTGACCATTGGGGATACGCACCTCTGTTATGTCAGATCCGTAGATGGTTACGATGTTTCGCTCCGAGAGAGTGATGCGATTATGTCCCACCTGGAGACTCTCACCAGGGTCGCAGAGGTTGTTGCCATTGAGATCTATAAAGAGATTGCTCCCCTTCAAGTCAAGAGAGAGCTCTCCCCCACGTTGCTGCTGAGTCGTAATAATAAACCCTTCTTTGGTTGGGTCAATCTTTGGATCACTAGAGCCTGCGTAGAGCTGCTCTACACCACCGTGATAGTCATAGACATCCCATCCTAGACTATTCGCTAGAGAGACAACACTCTTAGAGCAGACATTTGCTTCTCGAGGCGTTATACCCTGCGTATTGATAGCTATGAGACGCTTCTCCTCTCTAGACTTATCATCTGCGGGGAGTGTAGATACGAGTTGCTTCATACGCTCTAGCGAGAAGTCGTTTTGGTAGATCCGAAGCTCCTTAAGACGTGTCTGATTGACATGTAGGGTAAGCTCGCGAAGCTCATTGCAAGAGAGATCTACGCTCTCTAGCAGAGCTCCTCGAGAGAGATCTATCGCAGTAAGCCCACAACGAGAAGCGTAGAGCCCAGTCACGGTAGCGAGAGCACGGATTGACAGCTCCTTTAGGTTCGGATTGTTGGATACACTAACGACCTTGAGATTGGAACAAGCCATCGGGATATTTAGCTCCGTCAGTTCATTGTCATCTAGATGAATGGAGGAAAGCGATATGGCTCCCTTGAGTATCGGGTTCTGGAGAGCGCATCGATCAGCTTCGAGCCACGATAGTCTATTACAGTCTGAGAGGAGGAGGCTGTGAAGCTTAGGACTATCCGAGGCGTATAGATGGGTGAGCGAATAGCAAGCTGTCGCATTGATCACTTCTAGCATCGTCTCTCTCAGATTGACCTCAGCAATGCTTGGACAAGACTGGAGACTAAGCTCACCAACGATGGGGTTTCCCCTGAGGTTTAGCTTAGTGAGAGAGTGAGCTGCGGTCAGATCAATGGCTTTGATTTGATCTGGGGTCTCACTGTTTTGTAGTATCAGCTCTGTTATCGTCTTGCCATAGATTGTCAAGGGGAAATGGTTGTTTTGCAATGCTTTGACCATCTTCTTACCTGACTGGACAGCTTCGCCAGAGTCAAGGGTTCTATTGCCGTTTAAATCAATCCACAGTTGCTCACCAGAGATATAGCCAGTGAGTTCGCTATACTGTCCCGTAGGAGTTATAGTTATGGACTCTGCAGTACTTTGAGCTGTGGCGCAGGTTGCTATGCCAAGAGAGGCAAGGAAGAATAAATGCTTGAGGATATTCATAAAAGGAATTAGATATGATAAGTCAAGGAGAGGAGGATTCCGTAGGAGCGTGCCTGCTCCCCGATTAGCTCTGGATGGCTAAATATACCCGAGGAAGTAGTCGGCCTACCCTCGTAGAGAGGTCGTCTTGGGGTTAGTCGGTTAGGAGCGTAGAAGGGTACCACTGCCCCATCCTCCCAAGAGGAGAAGCAGAGCAAAGACAATCGGGTAAAGTATTCGTTTTGTCATAGATTATATTTGATTTAAAATTCAACTTCAGATGATGAGCTTACAGCTACTACTACCTATCCGCAATATGTACACACCTTTAGATAGAGGTATGTAGCTATCGGTGTGGGTGAGTGTAGTCTGTAAGAGCTGTGTACCATCTAGCGTGTAGATGGTGAGTGTCTTGGAGGGCAACTCCTCTCCTCTGATCCATACGCCAGCTCCCTCGACATAGCATCGGTAGTGTTCTGTCTGAAGTGGAGCTTCGCATGCTCTGTGATTACCCTCGTAGGGTATCCATGTGTGAGAGGAAGCATCCCACTGGGAGGGTTGCCATCTCTTAGCCTTAGCCTCAGCGACTTGCTTGGGGCGCATTTGATTCGTCTCAGGTCTTACCGAGTCATCATAGATACCTAGTATAGCTGGACTCTCCGCCTCAGGGATCATCAGTAGCCCGTCTACGATCTGCTGCACGAGCACCTCTGATAGATGCCCCTGACTACAGATGAAGGAGCGCAGTCTCGGCATAATCCTAAAGCACATCTCCTCTACTTGATTGCCCGCAAAGCTTAGACGGGTAGCAATAGGTAGCTGATCCAGAAAGAGAGCTGATATCTTACAGCTGTCAGCTATGATCTCTTCGATAGCACCTCGCACTGTGATGGCGGGCTTATCTAGTATATACTGGATGCGCTCTCCATTGCGCCACTCCCCCTTAACCCCTCGCATAAGGAGCTCCGTTCCCTCCTTGACTCGTACGGTGAAGGATATAGGCTCTCCGAGCTCTATCTCTGGATAAAAGGTCGTAAAGGAGAGATCTGAGCGATCTATGGGGAGACTCTTGTCATAGGACTGGTAGATGTCACTACTTGTACGACACTTGACGGTCCAGCCCTTAGCTTGTAGCTGGTCGATATGCTCCTGGGTGATAGTGTTCTGCTCATAAGGATCCACCTTACTTAAGACCACGATGGAGCCTCGCTGTGCATTGGGTGTCAGATTGGGCAGATGAGCGATGAGGCTGTCTATCCCTTCGGCCATAAACCTATTGGAGTAGATGAAGAGCTGGTTGAGGAAGGGACAATCAGCAAAGTCTAACGTGGAGATCATATTGCCACTACAATTGAGCGTGGAGAGCTGTGGGCAGTTACTTAGATCTAGCTGCTTGAGATAGTTATTGTCCACAAAGACCTGCTGTAGCTGCTCATTTAGCGTGAGGTCTAACTCCTTAATAAGATTGTTAGCACACTGGAGCTGCGCTAGATAGTCGCAGTAGTATAGGTTCAGCTTGCGTATCTTATTGTCATTGATCGCGAGCCACTCCAGCGACAAGGCGCGAGACAAATCTATGTCTGTAATGCCACACCCATTGGCGTTGAAGTCAGTGATCGGTCCTGTGAAAGTAATCTCTTGAGACAAAACCTCATAAGAGACATCCTCGGCTGGGTCGTAGATACCCTTTAGTCCCTCGATGGAGATATCTCCATTGGCAATGATATTGAGGGTAATGGTTTCGCCTATCTTCTTGTCTGTCGTAATCTTGATGGCTTCGCGCTGCTGAGCAAAGCTTGTCAGCGGTAGAAGGAGTATGACGAAGTAGAGTATATACTTGTGCATAGCTTATAGTTGGTTTATTGGATTAGTAATCGCTCTTCGTAGGTGTGACGAGCAGAAGCAAAGGAATTAGATATGGTAAGTCAAGGAGAGGAGCAATCCGTAGGAGCGAGCCTGCTCCCCGATTAGCTCTGGATGGCTAAATATACCCGAGGAAGTAGTCGGCCTACCCTCGTAGAGAGGTCGTCTTGGGGTTAGTCGATTAGGAGCGTAGAAGGCATCCACGCTTATTGTCATCGCTTGGCTACGAGGAAGTGGGATAGTTAGCTGACTGTGCCATCTAAGCTCTAGACCAGACTTGAGCTTACTCAGTAGAGGTAGGTAAGCCAGCTGGTAGTCGAGCTGATCCTTGTAGCCACGCTCCACGACATAGGTCGATGAGAGCGGTAAACGATACGCCACGGAGAGAGCCGTGTAGAGACGATCGCTGTACCGATAGTCACAACCCGCCCAGGGTCTCACGACACTATAGTCTATGTGATTAGAACTTCCCTTGTAAAGCTCCTGATGATAGTGATAGCCCCCACCGAGGGAGAGAGCTAGCTGATGCCTAGAGGAGAGAGGGATCTGGTAGCGTCCTCTGAGCTGAGCGTCGTAATCTGCCTGCTGATAGGTCTGTCGCTGACCGATCTGACGTAGATCTGTGATCGTGAGATGCTCTTGGTCTGGCTGATGGGTCGCATAGATATACTCGGTGCCTAGACGATGTAGTATGCTACTCTCTAGAGCCAAAGTACATCTCCCCCACCCTGCACTACTGAGCAGTCTCACACTATTATTAAGGAGTCCGAATAGCCCGGCAGCGGATGACTCTTCCGTCCGCATCTTGTAGAGTTGGTCAGAGAGTAAGAGCGTATAGTGAGGAGCTCCGAGCTCACGCTGTCTACTCCTTAATAATAGGTCTACCGCCACACCACCCATATAGTGCATACGAGAGGTGCCAAAGAAGATTTTAGTATTCTGCACATCCACCATCCCAAAGCCGTACGTTAGCGGGAACTTGTCCTGCTGTGAGGGTCTCCAGAGCCATAAGTTCATATACTTACGATGATAGAGCGCATGTAGCGTAGCCGATAGATCTAGCGAGCTAAAGTGATGCTTGTAGCCTAGGGTCGCTTGGAGAGTGCCAGTCGTATTGTAGACACGAGGGTCTTCGTACTTATAGGCTATCTCCCCAGCGAAGTGTAGCCCAGCGCCCAGCTCTGAGGCACCTCGTCTGAGCGCATAGAGAGCGCCTGCGATATAATGCTCGTAGCGATAGGCACCGCCAGAAGTGTCAGCGACAAGGTATGGTAGGTAGTACTCAGGCTGTCGTATGGCTGAGTAACCTATCGCGCCCTGATAGCCTAAGCCTACGGAGACATAGCCACTGAGACGACCTCGATGCTTGAAGTTTGCCACACCCATCGCCAGTAGCTCTCCAGCCGTCTCCGTAGCTCCCTCGTAAGGAGCTCTGACCCCGTCCTGAGAGAGGTAGTTACTCCGTAGTCCCACGAGAGCATAGGTCGTGTCTTGCGGTATCTCCATTGGGATTGTGTAGCGTACCTTAGCAAGCTTATCCTCAACTCGTGGTGTGATCTCCTCATAGTACCTTTGGAGCGCAGAGCTATAGACCTCTCCCTGCCCTATGATAAAGGGGGAAGCGGGCATCTGCGCCTTTGCTGCTACATAGCCGAGCATTAGTAAGCAAAGGGCGAAGCTACGGATAGATAGAGAGGAGTGGGTAAAGGCGTGTAGATACATAGTGTGCTAAAACTTTACGGAGGTCTCTAGTCCAAAGTAAGGTACGACCCACTCACGAGCTGTCGTTTTGTCTTTCTGCAGATACTTTGGAGAGATATCTATAATGTTGTCGATAAAGAATGAGAGCCGGATGTGCTCGCCTAGTTGCTTCGTACCCTTGAAGCTCATACGCACAGATATCGGCTTTATATTCGCCCGATAGTAGAGTTCGTCGAGAGATCTATTGAGGTAGCGCATCGGAGAGGAGAGGTCATTCATCTGTGCGATCTCCTTCTCACCGACAGGTAGCTTACGGCCATTCAGATCCATCAGCTCATAGGGGTAAGGGCTCTGCTCACGCCCGTAGTAAGACTTACTAAACCATATCACCTGAAAGAAGTTGGTTAGTATCACCCCCCACTCGGGGATGTGCGTTGTAGCCCATAGATTGGTATTGACACGGTGATAGTGGCGATGATCACCCTTGCCGTAGATACCTACGTAAGGGTACTTAACGTCGAACTCGATAATCTCCGGACGGTACATAACGGGTATAGCAGAGGCGTATAGCGTGTGGTAGTAAGCTCCATTGAGCTCAAACTGCGTACGGATAGCCTTAAAGTAAGGAGTCCGCAGACGGTACTCGACACCACGCTTCACCGTGCGCTCAGAGTTTTGCACCGTTGAGAGCGAGGTAAAGTCTTGGTAAAGGTCCTCGTAGAAGTCCTCCTTGACAGGTCTCTTACCCGCTGGGAGCGAGCCTCCGATAGGACGGCGATAGGTAGGATAAGTGATAGGATAATAGGCTGGAGCATAGGCGTACCCGCTATTCATATCCTCCTGAAAGAGCGTCACAGCGAGCGTATAGCGCTGATAAGAGAGATCTATGCCGATCTCTTTCTTCTCATTGCTCATAGCCCTTAGATTAGGGTTGGAGGGGTCGTGCTTGATCGCGTAAGTCATCAAGTGATCTCTCTTAGGATCGCTGTAGTAGGCATTAAGAGCGGAGAAGTATCGGTAGACGTTGTCTGGATATAGATAGTCTAGCGTGGGTAGCTTGTGAGCCACACCATATCCTAGGCGCACAGCCGTGGCAAAGCCCGAGGGTGCTGTATAGGTCCACGAGAGCTTGATGCGTGGGTCGAGTAGTATCTCGTGCGCTAGACGATAGTTGTGCGGTAGATTGAGCATCTGCGTGGCACGTAGTCCCACGTTGCCATCTATGCGGTGACTACCTAATGAGACGAAGAGCCGATCCTCTAGGAAGGCTGCTATATTCGAGAGCGCTGGGATAGCATAGTTAGGGCGAACCCATATAAAGGTATTGTCACCAGGATATGGAGGGCGGGACGGATCTATGACGGCACCTCGCCCCCAGTTCTTAGCAATGGAGTAGTCGACACCATATAGTAGTGTCTGCTGTAGAGGAGCCAGCCAAGCCATAGGACTCTCAGCCGATAGCGTGGTCTGAAGTGCTAAGGGCTGATTGTCCATCTTGTAGTAAGCATAGTAAGAGGTGGGGAGGAACTCGCCCTCTTGCAGTCCCATCTCCCTACTGATAGGCATGACAGCAGGACCTCTCCCAGATAGATAGAGATACTTACGACTGAGGAGATCGTAGGTATAGTCCACCGTCGATCTCCACGACAAAGTCCTAAGCCACGAGAGCTGAGGCGACCAGCGAGCATTAGCCACCAGTGTCGTGCGGTAGTACTCTGTATTGTATCGCTCATCTTGCTGCTCTACCAGCTCGTCCGTGCGGCTGTTTTGTATAGAGGCGGTCTGGTGTAGCGTAGCGGTCACGTCTAGCACACCTCCACCTCCAGTATCACCGAGGTCTCTATGATAGGCATAGGAGAGCTGCGCTGTAGCTCTTGTATAGCGCTCTAGGCGCTCTCTAGGATCACTTCGGTAGTCTACCACATCGCCGCCAATGTGTAGACTGTTGTAGCCCGTAGAGCCGAGAGCTATACCCTTGCCTATATAAGCTAACTTGAAGAGCGGGTCTACCTTAGCACGCCCCTCCCAGGGCGTCACACCACGCTTAGGGTGTAGCTTGATCGCTCCACTACTTAGATTACCCTCGGAGGCGGAGCTAATACCTTGCTCTACCTCGACACGGTCGTAGTGATTGGTCGAGAGCGTACGCAGATCTATCCCCGAGTTGAGCGAGCTACGCTTCGTGACCGCCTTATCTGGCAGGTAGGTCGAGAAGCGACTCATACCAGTCAGCCCCTGCATCTGCACACGAGAGGCATCGTTGGTAATAGGAGCCCCATCTATCATGATTGAGGTGCCGAGGGAGCTGTTATCGTCCTGTCCTACCTGACGATTGGTCACCCCCTTGAAGTCTCCTATGCCAGGCGTCGTAGTCACAGCGCCTGGGAGCAGGAGCAAGATATCTTTTATTGAGA
This sequence comes from Porphyromonas uenonis 60-3, assembly GCF_000174775.1. Lineage (GTDB taxonomy): Bacteria > Bacteroidota > Bacteroidia > Bacteroidales > Porphyromonadaceae > Porphyromonas > Porphyromonas uenonis_A. The sequence goes on along the minus strand of NZ_ACLR01000174.1, from coordinate 2,536 downwards.
CTGGCTGTATGTTTTGCATCGCCTCCTGACCGATGACCACCTCGCTCTTGTCCTTACGGTAGGCACCCAGCACCTCCACCTCAGGTAGCTCTATACTCAGCCTACGTAGGGGGATGTCAACCTGCTCTAGTCCCTGGACCGAGAGCGTGCGGCTATATGGTGCGAAGCCGACACAGCGCACTATCAGTGTGTAGGTACCCCCCTGTCGGAGAGGCAGGGTAAAGCGACCATCAGCATCACAGACTACACCCTGATTGGTCTCGCTGATCCCTACTGTAGCCCACCCGATAGGAGCGTGGTCCTTAGCATTGCGTACACGTCCTGTGATGCCGATTGCTGGCGGAGGAGTCGTGTACGACATGGCAAAGCTAAGCTCAGGTAGGAGCAAGAGCCAAAGCGTGATAAGCGTCAATAGCGTATGTCTGTGTAGCATAGCCATAGTGTGTATGCGGTCAGTGAGGTAAGGTAGGGGGACGTATCTATGCACGCCCCCCTACGGTAGATAATTACGATATGGTAGACTTAGGTAGTCTCTTACTTCTTAGGATAAGCCTTTTGTCCCTGTACACGCTCATAGTCGTTGGTTGAGTCGTTAGTATCGATCCAATGAGTGCGACCATTACGCATCTCGGTCTTGCGGTGTGCTAGTTGCTGACGGTGGCAACCCGTCACGTAGAAGTTTCCCTTGTCTACTGTAATCGGTAGCGCACGCGTCTTGAACTGTCCTTCGCAACCTGTCTCCACACCATCTAGGATAAGGTCTACAGGGATGGTGTAGTAGTTCTCCGTTTCGCCCTTTTTATTAGTCACCTGCATGACATGATCCTTAAGGAATGCACTCAGATCGCCCTCCACCTTAAAGAGGAGTGGTGGCAAAAAGCCTCTAGGATGTGCGATACCCGTACTAGAGAAGCAGTCTACGACGATATTCATATTAGGCACATCAGGATTGTCCGTGTCTGTAATCTTGATTGTCTTGCCATCTCCAGCAGGGAGCTCTACATCTGGGTATAGGAACTCAAAGTCAGCTCCTGATAGGTCTACAGAGTTTGGCTTATCCTCAGTATGATGATTGATAGCCGTCGCAGCAACAATCTTGAACTCTCCAGGCTTGATCGGATACTCCTTACCACTCCCGGGGAACTGATAGATACCCCTCACGGGTAGCTCCTCTTTGTCTGCTAGATACTTAGTCCAGGGAGTCTCTGGCATTGGGTTAGCCTGAGCTGTCACAGCGTAGCAGACACCATCGAGGTACTCAGTCTTCTCCCCATTGTTGACTATCATAAAGTACTGATCTGGGTGCATCATACGACCATTGGTCTCGCCATTGAAGAAGATGTCACCGAAGATGAGCTGAGACTTTTCAGACGTAGGAGCCTCACCTATCTGGACTGGTATGGAGAGAGTCATAGCATCGCTGATGACGACGTTTTCCTTACCCCCCACGAGCGTGCGGTGATCCACAGTCTCACCCGATACGGCAAAGCTATAGGTACCCTTATCAAGAGTTAGCTCTACGGTACGGCTCTTCTTGTCGACCTCCGTCTCGCTCTTCTTGAGCGTGCGGCTGTCGGTGACGGTGAGCATGAGCTTGGCGAGCTCGACCTCCTTGTCTAGCCCCAACTGTACAGTCACTTTGCACTGTGTACCTTTATTGGGATCTGGGTTATTCGGATCTTCCTTACAGCCACCCAGTATGAGGGCGGAAAGTGCGATCAGCACTAGTGTGACTGATGTAACCTTAGTTATTCTCATTGTCTTAGGATTGATTTATTTGATGCTTTATAAACTTCTAGATTCAGCGAGCATGTGCTCAAGTTAAGTCATCCCCCGCCGAAATTCTTTGCAAAGTTAGAGAGCCTACAGACGCTCTACAACCCTATCTTTAGGTATTTTATGGACTCTGGGATAGCAAAGTAGATGGAGTGAGCCACGCACTGTATAGGGGGGGGGACAGCCAACGGTAAATTTAGACCCAATTGTAAGGGAATTACGAGGGTATTGATTCGGCTCCTTCGATGACCAATTATTTTCATGCCCATGAAAATCCAGTTTCATACGGAGGAAACTCTAGTTTCATGCGGAAGAAACTCCAGTTTCATGCCCATGAAAATCCAGTTTCCTCGGTAGGAAATCGAAAATCCCTACCGAGGAACGGACAAATTCTTCGGAACTTCGAAATCTTTCTTCCGAAGTTTCATTTCATTCTTCCGAACTTTTATATCCAGCCTCCGTGGGGAATGTTCGTTTTCCAGCGATTTATTTGCAGATTCCTCCGTGAGAATTGATATTCATGACCATAAAGTGCCAGTTTTGGTCGCCCCCGATCCTTACTTTGAGAAAGATTTTTCGCTTTTGTAAGGTTGAAGCGTTGTAATTATTGGAGCAAATTATTACCTTTGCGACTGTAAGAGCGTACACCCACGCAGATGCTCACTACTAGTACGCTCTACAGACCAAGCTAAAACATAGACTACAATATAGATGGACTCCAAGATTAAGGAACTCACCGATAAGATCTACCATGAAGGGG
>NZ_ACLR01000175.1 GCF_000174775.1 Porphyromonas uenonis 60-3 | reverse complement strand
ATCAGGTACGAGGGAGACATATTTATTCGACTCTGCGAGGGCTCTTCGGAGATTGCCATCCTCTGAGAGCATCTGCGCTTTGGTATAAATGTAGGTGTAGTCTGTAGGGTCTAGCGAGATAGCCTCATCGATATACTTGAGGGCAGAGCTGTAGTCACCTATCCCCTGATAGGCAGTCGCTATGTGGCTGGCTACGACATCGTCTAGCTCTTGTCGCTCTGTGACTTGCTGGTAGTACTCCAGCGCACCCTTGTTGTCTCCGATGTTTTGATGTGCCAAACCGATAAGGAAGAGGTACTCTCCCGTTTTGCTCATGGACTCCAGAGCCTTGAGCTTAGATTCGAGGGTAGGCATCGCCTGAGCTGCGATGACATTGAGTAGGGAATAGGTGTCTTCATTTGCTATCCCATTCGCAATGGTATAGATAATGTCATCCATCGCCTCATTGTAGTGCTCTAGTTTGATGTATACATTAGCTCTCAAATAGTAGAGAAAGCCTTCGTTAGGTTCGAGCTTGATAGTTTCGTTCAGGTTCTGTATGGCATCCTCATACCTCTCTTGTTGCATCGCAATCACAGCCAATCCAATATAGCCTATTGGGTTCTTAGGATCGAGCGAAGCGATCTTACGCATATCCACCTCTGCGAGGTCGTACTGCCCCATAGCGGCATAGAGATTCCCACGCTTTAAGTATAGATTAGGCGTGTCGGGAGCATCCTTGATAGCAGAGTGCAGGTCCATAAGTGCCTTGACACCATCCTCGAGGTCTGTATAGATATCAGAGCGGAGGCTGTAGACCATAGCTCTACGTGCAGGCTTCGCCTGTAGGAAGGTGATCGCCTTGGTGGCAGCCTCTAGAGCTTGCTCGGTCTTGCCCTGCATACGGTAAATGGTGGCGACGTAAGCCCAAGCGACACCATTGTTAGGCTCGCTCTGGAGTGCTTTCTGGACGTGCTCGAGGAACGCTGTCTGATCCTCTGGTTCAGACATGATGATCCCTAGGGTATCCTGGAGGTCGGGTGAGAATGTGTCAAAGGTTCGCTCCAAGGTGGGCAAGTCTTGTGCAGAGAGAGCTGTCGTGTCCTGCACCTGAGCGGACAGCGTAGTGGCTAAGCAGAGGAGGCTTAGCAGTAGAGCCATGATTCGCTTCATCGTATGATATAAGTTGCTGGTTTGTTGCTACAAATTTAGCTATTTCTTTCGAGAGGATAAGCTCTGGCAGCTAGGATAGCTCTAGCTCTTTGTTGAGGAAGGCAACGATAGCCTTGCGGTTGTGGAGGAGCGTGTAGTGCGTGTCTGCAGCATGTTGAGACTGTTGCATAAAGGCGAATCGCTGTGTTGCTTTCGGGATTCGGCTTCGGTCACATACGGATGTATGCTCCCTTCAGACCTCACCCTCAGCGCCTTGCGCTTCATCCTTTCTGCAAAGTCAGGGCAATCTTGCAAGCAAGATTGTGAGACTGTTGACTTTTGCAACAGTCTCATGGTTACCAGAGGACATAAGAAAGCCACGTGGAGAGACTTGTGACTCTCCTCGTGGCTATGCGATTGTGTCTGGGGTGCTTATTATTGGGGCTTCTTATAGCCTAGCTTCTCCTTGTACTGCTGTATGAGGGCTTTGTACTGTGGATTGTCTCGTAGGGCGGCGATGTCTGTGTCGTCCTCAATGTAGATGAGGTCTTTGTATCCCTTTTCGAGGGCGATGCGTAGGTTGTCTAGTGCTTGCTCCGTCTTACCCATTCGCCCATAGACTCCTGAGATGCTGTAGTAGAGCTCGGCATCGTCGGGGGCCTCCTCGATACACTTAGCGATGGCTGCGATGGCTTGCTCCTGCTCGCCTAGAGACTGGTAAGCATACGCCATGGCGATGTCTGTCGCATCGTGCTCCTGTAGGATCTCGATTACCTTGCGATAGTCGGCTGTGGCAGCGTCCTTGCGTCCCAATGCTGTGTAGCGGTCTGCTCGCTTGAGGTAAGCCCATAAGTAGGTGTCGCTTAGCTCGATGGTCTTGGAGTAGTCATCGATGGCTCCCTGGAGGTCCTGGGACTTACTCTTGATCTGAGCACGCTGATAGTAGCCATCAGCGTCATCAGGTACGAGGGAGACATATTTATTCG
>NZ_ACLR01000176.1 GCF_000174775.1 Porphyromonas uenonis 60-3 | reverse complement strand
CGGCCCTACAACCGTTACTCGTCTCGCTTTAACGAGAACGGACGCTCGACCGAGCGTCCCTACAACCGTTACTCGTCTCACTTTAACGGGGACGGACGCTCGACCGAGCGTCCCTACAACCGTTACTCGTCTTGAGCGCGTTTACAAAGGGCTATTCGTAAGATTTGCCGGAGCTTGTTTTTTTTCCCACCCTCGTAAGGAGCGGGGCTAGCTAGTGCGACTCTGTATGGCTGAGTAGGCTTGCTTGAGTAGCTCGAGGGTGTCACGTGCGGCCTCTTGCTGGGCGCGCTTCTTGCTACTACCGGCGCCTCGGCCTACGGGCTTGCCATCGATCCAAACGCTGTAGATGAAGTGATCGTGAGGCATCGTCTGATGCTCTTCAAGACGAAACTCGTGGGACAGGTGATGCTTCTGAACCCACTCGATGAGTTCGCTCTTATAGTTCTGAATGCTCGCCACCGTATGCTCCCGCATGTCTCGGTAGGTGGGGAGGATGTAGTCTCGGACGAAATCTTGCGTACGGGCATAGCCCTGATCGAGGTAGATGGCTCCGATGAGCGCCTCGACGGTGTTGCCGTAGATGTCTACCGAGTTGTCCAAGGCGCTCGGCACCATGATGATATAGCGCTCTAGATGCAGGCGACGGCCTACCTCGTTATTGACGGGGCGGCTCACGAGCGAGCTCTTGCACTTGCTCAGATCACCTTCGTCCCATGTGGGGTGGAGGTGGTAAAGGTAGGTGCAGATGGAGGCTTCGAGGACGGCATCGCCGAGGAACTCAAGTCGCTCATTATTGAGCTTCTCCCCACCCTCCCCGATGATGGTGCAGGAGCGGTGGCGCATCGCTAGGAGGTAGAGGTCTGTGCGGACGGGCACGATGCCTATCCGGTCAAAGAGCGAGGTCAGATCTGGTGTGCGCTGCGAGGTGCCCCCACGCATCTTACGCCACCAGTGCTGCCAGCGCTCGCCCAGCTCTCGGAGCAGGGATCTAGTCCTAGAGGTACGAAAGAATCTCATAGCCGTCGCTCTCTAGAAGACCCCAAAAAGCGATACCCCTCCATACTCGTCGGCTCTAAAGCAACGTGCGTGAGGGGGTATCGCTGATACAGTGTCATGAGTTGATACGGTGCGGGTGCGCTTACTGGATCTTCTTGAAGATGACGCAAGCGTTGTGACCGCCGAAGCCAAAGGTATTGCTCATGGCTACGTTGACAGTACGCTTTTGCGCCTTGTCAAAGGTAAAGTTGAGCTTGTAGTCTATCTGATCGTCTTCGTCACCAGGCTCATGATTGATGGTTGGTGTGACGACATCCTCCTGAATAGACTTGACGATAGCCATCGCCTCTAGCGCTCCTGTAGCACCGAGGAGGTGTCCGGTCATAGACTTGGAGGAGCTGATATTGAGATCGTAAGCTTTGTCGCCCCAGACGCTTTGGATAGCTTTGACCTCTGAAGCGTCACCAACAGGTGTTGAGGTACCGTGGACGTTGATATAGTCTACATCTTCGGGCTTCATGCCGGCATCCTCTAGTGCGCGGGTCATCACGAGCTTGGCGCCTAGTCCCTCGGGGTGGCTGGCAGTCAGGTGATACGCATCGGCTGATAGTCCGAAGCCGGCAAACTCGGCATAGATCTTAGCTCCACGAGCGACTGCATGCTCATACTCCTCTAGTATAAGGATAGCGGCACCCTCGCCTAGTACGAAGCCATCGCGGCTAGCACTGAAGGGCCGAGAGGCTGTCTCGGGAGAGTCGTTGCGGGTAGAGAGGGCGTGCATCGCATTAAAGCCACCGATACCAGCGACTGTCACAGCGGCCTCGCTACCGCCTGCGACCATCATCTTAGCCTTGCCTAGGCGTATCATGATAGCTGCGTCGATGATAGCATTCGTCGAGGAGGCACAAGCTGAGGCGACGCTGTAGTTGGGACCGTGGAAGCCGTACTCAATAGATACGAGTCCAGCAGCGATGTCGGAGATCATCTTCGGGATGAAGAAGGGATTGAAGCGAGGTCCTCGCTCAGGATCATACTGCAGGATCTCCTCTTGGAAGGTTTCTAGGCCTCCGATACCTGCGCTGATGATGACACCGACCTCGTTTTTGTCAACATGCTCTAGGTCTACAGCGGAGTCTGCGATCGCCTCTTTTGTTGCTACCAGAGCGAGCTGAGTGTATCGATCATAGCGACGTACCTCTTTGCGGTCAAAGTGGTCTTCGGGATTGAAGCCCTTGACCTCACAGGCAAACTGGGTCTTGAACTTGGAGGCATCAAACTGTGTGATGGGAGCTGCTCCACTCTTGCCCGCTAGCAGGTTTTGCCAAGTGGTAGGAGCATCATTGCCAATGGGGGTGATGGCACCTAGGCCAGTCACGACTACTCTGTTAAATTGCATAGGCTATATCAAAGTCAAGCGTCAGTATATGAGGTGTCTGTTGCTGTGTGCAACAGATCCTAGCGGTGTAAACTGAATGATGAGAAGTACACGAGGACAAGCCCAGCACCCATGCTGGGAGATCTGAGACTTGCCCTCGGGCTTTGTACTTTAGTTAGGAGAGCGTCACGCAACTATGCGGCGACACCTCCGTATCGTATGATGAGAAGAGCTCTACTGCGTATACTCCTCTAGATGGATTAAGCTAGCTGCTTCTCGATGTAGTCGATAGCGTCGCCAACGGTCTTGATACCCTCAGCCTCCTCATCGGGGATGGTCATATCAAACTCCTTCTCGAAGGCCATCATCAACTCGACCGTGTCAAGAGAGTCAGCACCGAGATCGGTGGTGAAGTTTGCCTCACGAGTTACCTCTGAGAGCTCAACGTTGAGCTTGTCTGCTATTAGGTCTTTGACCTTGCTTTCTACTTCTGCGTTCATTGCTTAATAGGTTATTTGATGAATAATTGATTAGTCATATTGGGTCGGTAGCGTAGCTCTGCTGGTCGCCCCACGCGAGGAGCGTATCGTATCCGCAGATTTAGCTGTACCTTTGTGCAGAAGAGGTGTCAGAGCGTGTGAATGCCGTCGCATTTTGCACACATGCACCCCTTATGTGCAACAAATGTACGAAGAAAAATGGAAACCATAGCAATATTCGCCTCGGGCAATGGAACAAATGCTGAAGCTCTCGTCCACTACCTCACAAATATAGATGACATTTCCGTCGCGCTCATAGCAACTGACAATCCTCACGCCGGAGTCCTCCAGCGTGCTGAGAGACTGGGTGTACGCTCTCTCGTCTTCCAGCGCAAAGAGATGGCGAACGTTGCCTTTGCCGAGCAACTCCGAGAGCAATATCAGGTGACAGCTATCGTCCTAGCAGGCTTCCTCGGCTTGGTGCCAGAGAGCTTGCTACGAGCTTTCCCTCGGCGCATCCTCAATATCCACCCAGGGCTCCTACCAGACTATGGGGGCAAGGGAATGTATGGCGACCGTGTCCACGAGCGTGTCCTCGAGGAACACTGCAAAGTGAGTGGCATCACGATCCACCTCATCGATGGCGAGTACGATCGTGGCTCGACGCTCTGCGAGGTGCGCCTAGCGGTCCACCCCGATGACACGGTTGACACGCTCGCTGAGCGCATCCATCGCCTCGAGCACACCTACTACCCTATCGTCGTCGCCGACTACCTCACACGTCCCGACCTTACGCCACTAGCTTAGTTGGGTTACTCCTCCGACGACTGATCAAGTGCTTTGAGTGCCTTGAACTTAGCCTGCATCGTCGGATTCTTGTAGGTGAGCTTGCGAATGGTTAGCCCCTCCGCCTTGTCGTTGGCTAGGCGCAGGTTGTTTTCGCTGCCGATGAGATTGTCCTTGATCTTTTGCAAATGCTTGATCGAGTTGTCGATCTCTTCGATTGCTTTCTTAAACTTATCGCTCGCTAGGCGATAGTTACGCCCAAACTTGTCCTTGAACTCCTCTATATCCTCCTCAAAGTGTGTGATATCGATGGATTGTTGCTGCGCCTCGAAGAGTTGCTTCCGTATATCGAGGCTCTTACGTGAGGCAGAGACCAGGAGCGTGATCAGTGGTACGAAGAATTGGGGGCGGATCACATACATCTTCTCGTAGCGGTGCGACTTGTCCACGATGCCCCCGTTGTAGAGCTCGCTGTCGGGCTCTAGGAGCGACACGAGGACGGCATACTCGCACCCTTTCTTGCGACGATCCTCGTCGAGCTTCTTGAGAAAGTCCTCGTTGCGATGCTTCGAGGCTGTCTCGTCAGCCTCGTTTTTCATCTCAAACATGATGGAGATGTACTCAGGCTCGCCCTCTCCCGCATAGTCACGAAAGATAAAGTCCCCCTTGGTGCCACCGACCACCTCATTGTCCTTCTCAAAGTAAGCGTAGGGGTAAAAGGTCCTCAGCTTCTGCTCAAACTCTAGAGCGCAGTGCTGCTCCAGTGTCTCGCCTATCATCTTGGTGGACGAGACGCGCCTTGAGATCTCTGTAAAGCTCACCTGCTCCTTCAGTCTCTCCTCCTGCTCCTTGTGCTGCTCCTGCAGCCGGCTAAGCTCTAGCTGAGCTTCCTTACTCTGCAGCTCCGCCTGAGATCGTAGCACGACGATCTCCTGCTCCTTAGCTTGTAGCGCTTTCTGGCTCTCAGCCTGGGCTTTTAGGCGTTCGTTATCCCGCAAGCTCTCTTGCTGCGCCAGCTCTGCGTGGAGCTCCGTGATCGTTTTCTCCTTGTCTGCCAGCGCTAGTCGTAGCTCCGCTTGGCTCTTCTCTCCCATAGCGTCTAGTCTGCTCTGGAGCTGCGCCAGCTCGGTGTCTCGCTGTGCCAGTCGCTCCTTGAGTGTCGCCTCAGCCTGCGCCACGGCGAGCTGCTGCCCCTGTCGGCTCCGCTCCTCTACGAGTGCGATCCGCTCAGCGAGCGCCTTGTCAAAAGCCTCGCCACGCACCTGCTCTAGGAGCTGCGCATAGCCACGCTCGTCAATACTAAACGGCTTATTGCAATTCGGACAAATCAATTCGTGCATATCTTATCTCAGGTCTCTCTAAAAAGGTTGATTCAGGTGAAGACAAAGATACTCTTTTCCGCAAATCTCTCTGATAGAGGCGCACAAGATTTGCATAGCTCACAATAAATAGGTATCTTTGTGGTGGTAATAAAACCGCTTAACCTTTTAGAATACCTATATATGAGTACAAAATCAATCAAAGGTACACGTACCGAACAGAACCTCCTCAAGTCATTTGCTGGAGAGTCTCAAGCTAGAAATCGCTATACATACTTCGCCGGAGTAGCTCGCAAGGAGGGATATCGTCAGATCGAGGCTGTCTTCCTAGAGACTGCTGATCAGGAGAAGGAGCACGCTAAGCGCTTCTTCAAGTTCCTCGAGGGTGGTGAGCTAGAGATCACCGCAGCCTTCCCTGCTGGTGTCATCGGCACCACTGCTGAGAACCTCAAGGCTGCAGCTGCTGGTGAGCACTGCGAGGCTGAGGAGATGTATCCTGAGTTCGCTGACATCGCAGACGAGGAGGGATTTAAAGAAATTGCTGCCGTCTATCGCAACGTAGCCAAGGCTGAGCATCAGCACGAGATGCGCTACCTCAAGCTCCTAGAGCGTGTCGAGTCTGGCAAGTACTTCGAGCGTGACGAGGAGATCTACTGGCAGTGCCGTAACTGCGGCTTCGTGGTCAAGGCAAAGAAGGCTCCCGCTAAGTGTCCCGCTTGTGCTCACCCACAGGAGTTCTTTGAACCAATGGCAGAAAACTTCTAATACGTATCGCATAGGCTGTCCGCCTATACAGATCAAGCCCAGCAGACTCTTCGTTTGCTGGGCTTGATTCGTTTAGTACCTCTAGAGAAAAAGAAAGCACTCAGACGAGCGTACGGAAGAGCTGCACGAAAGCCTCCGCCATCGCCCCTCGTGTATACTGCTGATAGTGGTCGGTAAAGGTCTCTCTCGGTAGCGCCTCGCCACGCTCTAGACGCTCCAAGTGACGAGCGACAAACGCTACGACCTGCGCTACATCGGTAGCAGCGAGCGCTCCACCATGCGCTCGGAGGATCTGCGCCACAACGCTTTCGTCGCTCTCCACCATCAGGATAGGCCGACGCATTGCCATCGCCTCAAAGAGCTTGGTCGTCACCATCCCGTGTGGTCCCTCAGGTTGCTCACGACGGCCTAAGAGGAGGAGCATATCGGCCTGAGCCAGTAGCTTTGGCACCTCAGCGTAAGGCACCATCGCGTGAAAGTGCTGCGCAGCTCGTACACTAGGAGAGTACGCCTCTAGGAGTTGCTCAAGGAGCTGCTGCGAAGCGTTGTCACAATACCAATGCACCTCAACAGCTCCACGCTGGACCCACTTGTCTAGCGCCTCCTCTTGTAGCGCCTCTAGAAGCAACGTCGGGTCCCGCATCTCTAGCGATAGGAGACGTCCCGTATAGACGATGCGTAGCGGTAACTGTGGGGACCGCTCGGGCTGTGCTACGAAGAGCCCCTCGTCATATCCATTCGGTATGCAGAGGACTCGCTGCTCTGGATGGAGCTCTTGCAACAGATTGCGGTGCCACTCGGAGACAGTCACGATGGCGGAGGCTTGGCGCAGCGCTTCTGTCCGAGCTTTGATGAAGCGTGCTCGAAGCCAGCTGTAGAGCTTTCGGCGTAAAGGTAGCCAGCGTGGTAGCGGTGCTGGGAGAAAGCCCTCGGGCGTGTACTCCTCGACGATGTCTCGGCAGTCCATCACAGCGGGTAACCCCGTTTGCCGTGCCAAGCGAGCGACAGCTGGGAGCGGGAAGGTGCGATAGCTCATTCCCACGATTAGTTCGTATTGTGTCAAGTCGTAATGCTGACGCAAGTGCCGTACGAAGCGCCTGCTCTTCACCTGCCAGAGCGCATCAGCGAGCGCATAGAGCGACCTTCCCCTCTTGGGGGCTAATGGCACACGCTCTAGACGGTGTGCAGGCAAACTACTCGTGCGCTCCACAGAGCCGTGAGAGCCTTGGTGATCCCCTCTGATCTCTTCGCTCACCACGTCCACCTGCCACTCTTGCTGGGGGAGGCGCTGCAGGAGTGCCGTGATGCGAGGCGCAAACTGTGGGGGGAGCAGGTCGGTCAGTAGCAGGATACGGTGAGGAAGCATAGGAGCGCAAGGACTATAGCCCAACGATGTCCGTCGCAGGCGAGAGCTTGATGATCTGTCGCAACAAAGCTCTGTAGAGACGTGTGTGGTAAATGTGCGGATCGTCTAGCAGCAGGTTCTCATTGTGAAAGAGTAGCGTCACCTCGCCATGATACCGATACGTCTGATCGATCATTGCCAGAGCCACCCGCTCAGCCTCTGCATAGTCGAGGTGCATATACTTCTCATCATGTAGCGTGTAGTCCATCACCGTGAGCGGGTGCAGGATCAAGTCCGTGACCACCATGCTCTGAGGATTGATAAAGCGCACAGGACGCGACGTCCCCAGCCTAAAGCCCGCCACATCAGCGTAGCTCATGGAGTAGTCATGATAGATGCCAGCCCCGAGGAGTGCATTGTAGTCCTCAGGCTCACGCACTGCTAGGTAGTGATGACGAGAGCAGGTTACGGGCTCGCCCAGCTCTTTCTCCAGCTCTTCCTTAGCCGCTTCCACCGCATCTGGATGCTCCGAGCAGTAGAGGTTTAGATGGAGACCAAACTCTACCTTGCGTCTCCGTGCCAACCGCATGATGGCTGCTATCTTATGATTGCGTAGCGTGTAGTTTGGTTTGTCCAGTGGATGCGGACTAGGAGTTTTGATGAAAAAGATCGTTCGCACAGGGCTAGCACACTTACGCTGTGTCTCCACATTCCAATCTAGGAAGCGACCATAGCTAAAGAAGAGATCCTCACTAGCCCGCGAGAACGTATTGCGATAAGCGGCCCGTAGCGAGAGACGCTCCTTGAGGAGGAGGCGCAGGAAGCCCCGCACACCCGAGCTGTAGTAGGGTTGGTCTAGATCATGTGTGAGCGACACCGAGCTAAAGCCGGGCTCCATCGGCTGTACCGCCAGACCTATCTCACTCATCAGTCGTCGTAGCTCCGCAGCATACTCATCCACCAGTGGACGCTCCAGAAAGCCCGCACGATAGCCCAGCGACTCCCGTCCTGGGAAGCGACCATGCTGATCCCTCCGCTTGCGATAGTACATTTCTTCGTAGCGAGACAGTAGGAAGTAGCTACTCGCCACGAGGTCTGCGTAGATAATAAGACGTGTGCCATAAGGCGTCTCTAAGCTCTCCTCGCGAGGCTCCCCAAAGAGTAGCGGCATCCCATGCCACTCGGCGAGAGGTAGTGTAGGCATTGACTCGGCACGCCCGTACTGCTCATAGTCAAAGAAGCCCGACGGCACGATCACCACACGATGATACGGCTTCGCCTCCTCAGGCCGGCAGTAGGCGACGTAGTCGGGAGAGCGCTGCATCTGAGCGTGACGCGAGATGCGGATCTTGCCCGAGATGTCGAGCGGGATCGCATCTCCGAGTAGGAAGGAGAGGATATATTCTGTCGCCTCGTAGTGTCGCATATAGATAAGTCAATAGAGATACCGTAGATAGTACCGACGCAATTGCAGACGCATGGGCAGCGTCTGACGCCCCGCCTGTAGACGCAGGTAAGGGTGTGGCACAGCTCCGAAACTGCGAAAGAAGAAGGCGATGCCTGCCTGCATTGATCCCTCAAAGTCAAAGGTGTGACACCCCGCCTCTCGGCTCCATACGATGAGCCTATCCAGTAGCAGAGCCATCGCATCCTCGCCCTCAGGCGTCCTATCCTGTCCCCCCGCAATGTAATAGGCAGTGCCAGCATGATATGCCACAAAAGCTCCAGCCACAGGCTCCTCCGTCTGTGGTGAGAGCAGAAGCAGGACGGCACCCTGCCGATGTGCCACAGCAGCCGTCACCAGGCGCCTCAGCGAGGAGGCGCAGAGACGGTCTCCACCGCTACGCTGCAAGCTCTTGCGACAGAGCTCCACCAGCATTTCCGCACAAGTTGCCACATTCGTCTCCTCAGCCCAAAGTTCTCGTAGACCTAAGGCAGTGGCGCGACGCACCTTTCGCTGGATCAAACTATTGTACAGCTCTTGGGGTGACCTTTGCGCCAAGTCTAGAAGATGCGTATAGGCGACCGAGCTACGCCAGGCTCCCGCAGGCGTCTCACACGGGAGCCAGTCCCAATAGTCGAGCGGTAAGTGCGCCTCTATATAATGTAGTGATGAGGGGAGCGCCTCGCTAAGCGCTTTCATAGCGGCGAGGTGAGCAATGTATCGATCTCGATCAAAAGGGTCCTCCCCCACTGCTCCCGAACGATCACTCAGTGGCCCCGCAAACTGACAGTAAGGAGGCACGATCAGGTGCCGTTGCGTAGGCATAAAGAGAGGCCACACCAGTGTCGGAGCGCCTTCCTTAGTCCCTGCTGTAGAGAGCACCGACAGATCCTTCCTCCCCGCAGCTGCGCATAGCCACCAGGGCTGCGCATAGAGTGGTAGCGAAGGTGTCTCAGCACACCATCGCGTGTACTGCTCACTAGAGACGGAAAGCGTCACGGCGGACTAACTAAACCGTTTTGGGATCAAGAGATTAGCTGGCACAGCTCGTTGCTCATAAGCCTCCTCCGAGAGCTCACGCACAGCCTCCCATAGTAAGTCTCTCACAGTTTCCATAGGCCACCCAGCGATACCACACCCTACCTCCGTAAGGTAGAAGGTAAGCTTCGGATGCTCTAGAGCAAAGCGTAGCAAGCGTCCCAAGCTAGCACGTAGCGCCTCTGGAGCCACCTGTCGCATATCCTCACCCAGCGTCGACAGAGCGTAAGCCTGTCCAGTCAAGCCCTCGGCGACACCCATCTCTGCGTTAAAAACGCGCCGAGCAGTACGTGCTGCACCTCCCATATGGTGTCCCAGCAGATTGCTCCCGAAGACAAAGATCTCGTCCTCACGGAGCACTGAGATGCGTTCTGGTGTATATGCCTCGTCTGTACGATCTGTAAGTCGTTGCCATCCTTTGGGTATCTGTAGAGCTGTCATGATAACTATGCTTTAGAGTTTGATGTTTACTTGTGAGAGCCTAGCGCCAGCCTTTGCCAGCGAGCACAAGTCTAGAGAGACGCTTAGGGTGTGATCACTAGCGAGTTACGCACCCTACGCCCTCAGACTATCTATTATATATCAAAGTCTTCATCGACCAGCTGATCCGTCGTATCTGGGGCTTCGCCCTCCTCACCTTCGTCAGCATCTTGCGAGAGATGCAGCTTACCCTCATGAGCCAGCTGATCCATCACCTGCTGAGCCACTTCGTCGGCCAGCTCAGGATTGTCATCCAAGAGCTCCTTGACCGCATCACGGCCTTGACCTATGTTATTGCCTTGATAGGAGAACCACGAGCCACTCTTCTTGAGGATGCCCATGTCGGTAGCCGCATCGATGATCTCGCCTACACGGTTGATGCCCTGACCGAAGAGTATGTCAAACTGAGCACGACGGAAAGGCGGAGCCACCTTGTTCTTGACCACACGCACACTCGTCACCTTGCCGACCACATCGTCGCCCTTCTTAATCTGCTTGTAGGCACGTATGTCTAGGCGCACAGAGGAGTAAAACTTAAGCGCATTACCACCCGTCGTCACTTCGCTAGGACCCGTAGGGCTGTAGCCATTACCGATCTTCATACGTAGCTGATTGATAAAGATACAGCAAGTCTTAGAGCGACTCACAGCAGCCGTGATCTTGCGCATAGCACGAGACATGAGACGAGCGTGTAGACCCACCTGCGTGTCCCCCATCTCGCCCTCTATCTCCGCCTTCGGAGTCAGAGCAGCTACCGAGTCCACTACAAGAATATCCACCGCTGACGAACGAATCAGTTGCTCCGCAATGTCTAGCGCCTGCTCACCATCATCAGGCTGAGAGATCCACAGGCGGCTAATGTCCACTCCTAGAGCCTGTGCATAGGTCGGATCAAAAGCGTGCTCCGCATCAATGATCGCAGCGATACCGCCCAGCTTCTGCGCCTCGGCGATAGCGTGGATAGCCAGCGTCGTCTTACCCGAAGACTCTGGGCCAAAGATCTCAATGATACGTCCACGAGGGTAGCCCCCGACACCGAGAGCTATGTCAAGCGTCAAGCTCCCTGAGGGGATCACACTCACATCCTCCACGGCATCATCCGCCATATTCATGATAGCGCCCTTGCCAAACTGCTTCTGTATACGTCCCATGGTAGTCTCCAGCGCCTTCATTTTCGCTGCGACATCTGTAATAGGAGGAGTGACGACAGTCCTCTCATTTTTCTTTGCCATATTTACCTAGTCCTTAGTTGAATATCGGAGGTCCGGGAGCCAATGCTCTTAACCATATATAACCTCCCATACAAAGGTAGTGAAAAAAGGGACATCTCACCCCTCCGCACCCCACAGCTCACAAGTAGCGCCTTGTCAAATCTCACGACGCTACTCGTCTAACCTCTAATTTCTAACCTCTAACTCCCCGAGGCACTCCGACGCACTTCGATGACCCCGACAGCACACCTCCGAGGAAATCGAAATTGCCTCGGTAGAAAATGGGAATCCGCCACGGAGGAATAAAAAAATTCTTCCGAACTTTGATTTGCTTCTTCCGAAGTTTCATTTCATTCTTCCGAACTTTTATTTCCCGGTTCCGTGGAGATTTTTCGTTTGCTCGCTAGAGATTTCGGATTTCCTACCGAGGGGAGAGATTAGAGATTAGAAATTAGAGGTTAGAGATTAGGAGTTAGAACAAATAGAGATCGGAGCTATCGGAGACGTGTAACGGCTGTAGGGACGCACGGTCGTGCGTCCGTTGTGTCAAAACGTGACGTGTAGCCAGATGTACGAATACACGAGACGTGGCTTTAACGACAACGGACGCACGACCGTGCGTCCCTACAGCCGTTACACGTCTCACTCTCACCTCTAATTTCTAACCTCTAATCTCTAATCTCTATATCAGTTTGTCTAGTCCAAAAATAAGTTGTACCTTTGCCTCACGAAATACGGGATGTAGCTCAGTCCGGTTAGAGTGCGCGTCTGGGGGGCGTGAGGTCGCTGGTTCGAATCCAGTCATCCCGACTAGGGTCGTTAGACCTACTGCAAGAGTGACTTACACGGTCGTGTAAGTCACTCTTTTTTGCGCCTAGAGCGAGGAGCTCTAACTTCTTTTTTCGTACCTTTGGGTGAGACTTAATTCGAGACTGATGCAAAAGTCAACAGTCTCACAATCTTGCAAGCAAGATTGTCCAGACTTTGCAGAAAGGATGAAGCGCAAGGCGCTGAGGGTGAGGTCTGAAGGGAGCATACCTCCGTATGTGACCGAAGCCGGACCCCGAAAGCAACACAGCGATTCGCCTTTATGCAACAGTCTCTAATTCGTCTCAGCATCATTCCTCAAGATAGTTCTCATAAGAAACGCATCCCTGCTCTATGACAAGTAACAAAGCCTCTAGCGACTCAGCCACCCAACCGTCCGAAACGAAGAGCTCCAGACAGGTCTCACCTGACGAGTTGCCCCATAGCCGTACGAAGCTCGGAGAGCCTGTATACAAGGTCTCCTTCTGGACGCCTCGCACCTCCCTCATCACGCTCATCCTCGTACTGCTCCTGATCATCGGCAAGCATGCCCTACCCTATATGAGTGGCGTGCTGGGTGCTCTAACCATCTACGTTCTGCTGAGAGGCCAGATGAAGTGGCTCGTGGAGCGCAAGCACTGGGGGCGCAGCTGGGCTGCTTCGCTACTGACTGTGGAGGCTATCTTCTTCTTTCTGATACCTATACTGGGGATCGTCTTGATGCTCATTGACCTCTTCTCCACCTTTGACCCAGAGTCGCTCAATGTGCTGACGACGCAAGCTCAGGAGATGATCCAGCAGGTAGAGGATCGCTTTGGTATAGAGCTATGGAGCGAAGAAAACTTGCAGAAGCTGACGAGCGTCTCGACCTCTTTGGTAAAAGGCTTGCTACAGGGGATGTCTTCGTTCTTTCTAAACGCCTTTGTCATCCTCTTTCTCCTCTACTTCATGCTACGAGGGTATGACCATTTTGAGTCTGCTGTAGAGGAGCTACTCCCCTTCACGGGGAAGAATAAGAGGACGGTCTCCAGCGAGACGATCAGCATCGTCAAGAGCAACGCTATCGGCATCCCAGTCCTAGCGCTCGTACAAGGCGTTTTTGCCTATATAGGCTACCTTATCTTTGGGGTGGAGGATGCGCTACTCTTTGCCGTGCTGACCACCTTTACGACGATCATCCCTGTGCTCGGCACGATGATCGTGTGGGTGCCGATGGCTATCATCATGGGGATCAATGGGGACTGGCTCAACGCTATCCTCCTAGGGGCCTACGGCTTCATCGTCATCGGCGGTGTGGACAATGTGGCTCGACTACTACTACAGAAGCAGATGGCAAACATTCACCCGCTGATCACCATCTTCGGGGTCTTCATCGGACTATCGCTCTTTGGCTTCTGGGGAGTCATCTTCGGGCCACTGATCCTCTCTCTGATTGTGCTTTTTATCAACCTATACCGTCATGACTACGTGCCGGGGTCAAAGGCTAAGCCGTCCGCCTCTACGGATCATCAAGAGACGAAGTCGCTCGAGCGGCTCTCTCAAATCGTACAGAACAGCGGACTCTCAGCCCTAAATAAGTCAGAGCAGGAGCGCTACGAGAAGACGCATACGGACGAAAATAAACCAGAAGGAGATGAGTGACAACTTTATAGTATCAGCACGTAAGTACCGCCCGCAGACATTCGACGAGATGCTCGGGCAGGAGGCTATCTGCCTCACGCTCAAGAGTGCTATCCAGCAGGGCAAGATAGCTCACGCATACCTCTTCTGCGGGCCTCGCGGTGTGGGCAAAACGTCTGCAGCACGTATTCTAGCCCGTACGATCAATTGTGAGCAACTCACCCCGCAGGGAGAGGCGTGTGGCGTATGCGCTAACTGTCAGGCAGCGCTGCATCAGCGGGCGTTCAACATATACGAGCTGGATGCCGCCTCCAACAACTCGGTCGACGATATACGTCGTCTCAACGAGGATGTCTACATACGTCCACAGCAGGGCAAGTACAAGGTCTACATCATCGATGAGGTGCATATGCTCTCGTCGGGCGCTTTCAACGCTTTTCTCAAAACCCTTGAGGAGCCCCCTGGCTATGTGGTCTTTATCCTAGCCACAACCGAAAAGGACAAGGTACTCCCCACGATCCTCTCACGCTGTCAGGTGTACGACTTCAAGCCGATACCGCCGGAGCAGATTGCGGAGCAACTACGCCGTGTGGCTGATGCGGAGGGATTGCAGTATGATCCTCGCTCTTTTGACACGATCGCACGCATTGCCGATGGCGGTATGCGCGATGCGCTCTCACTCTTTGACCGCTTGGCTAGCACAGCGCAGGACGGGGTCATCTCTTACGAGCAGACGCTACAGACGCTCAACATACTAGATGACGAGTACTACTTTTACTTCACCACCTACCTATACAGTGGTGACTACAAGCGCACGCTCCTACTCCTCGACGAGCTCCTCGGTAAGGGAGTAGCTATGCGACAGCTGATCATCGGCTTGGCGGACTTCATGCGCAATCTGCTGGTGGCTCGCACCCCTGAGACGATGCAACTCTTCCCCTATACGGGCGTACATGCGGAGCGCTTTGCCACGCTAGCGCAGCAGAT
This sequence comes from Porphyromonas uenonis 60-3, assembly GCF_000174775.1. Lineage (GTDB taxonomy): Bacteria > Bacteroidota > Bacteroidia > Bacteroidales > Porphyromonadaceae > Porphyromonas > Porphyromonas uenonis_A. The sequence continues at coordinate 40,164 of NZ_ACLR01000176.1, read as the reverse complement.
CCATCCGCTCTTTCTCTACAAGTCTATCTCTAAGTTGGTCTCCTGCGAGCGCAACTACCGTTCGTCACAGGCTAAGCGCCTACTGGTGGAGCTGACCTTCATGGGGATCTCTGAGATGTGTGGCGCCTTTAAGAATGCTACGGTCGCTCCCCCAACGGCAGCGCCAGCAACTCCAACGCCACAAGAGAGTAGCGTCCAAGCGCCGCAGGCTACTTATCAGGCACCTCCTGCGGCTACGCCTAAGCCTTCGACAGCTATGCCTACGCCTTCTGCTGCTACGCCTACACAGGACGAAAAAAAAAGAGTCCTCAGGTAGCCACTAGCCAACCTAAGCAGTACACGCCCAAGGCCTCTTCACTACGCATATCGGCACTCAAGCGTCAGGCGGAGGAGTCGCTCTCCGCACAAGCAGCTTCTAGTAAGGCTGAGGACGAGAGCGCTACCACGGCCTCAGAGCAACGTGACGAGCCTGTCACGCCCGAGGCACTACTCAAGTGGTGGCTCACCTACGCTGACGAGGAGCTCGCGGAGGAGGCTTATCTCTCCCAACTACTTCACACGGTCACTCCAGAGCTACAACCGCCTCATGAGCTAAAGCTCTCACTCGTAAGCAACATACAGCTAGAGTCGTTCGAGCGGATCCAGCGCTCTCTACTTCGTTATCTCAAGGAGAAGCTACACAACGATCACCTGACCCTGACGACTGAGGTCGCAGCTGTGGAGCAGACGCAACATGCCTCGACAGCTCAGGAGCGTGCGGCTTACTACAAGGAGCACTACAAAGAGGTCGCCTACCTAACGGAAACGCTCAATCTCCGCGTCAAGTAACGGAGGAAGACGGGACTCTCTGCGCTCATCTTCTTCGGAGCAATCAGCCTCCGCATCAAGTAACGGAGGAGAACGGGACTATTAGTTAGTTATCGGCGAGGTCGATACTTTCTGAACGACTGGGGAGCATGAGTCCCACACCGAGTCAGGACAATCTTGCAAGCAAGACTGTGAGACTGTTGACTTTTGCTACAGTCTCCACAGATGTCTGACATGCCCGTCATACATGACTAGAGGGAGCGCCGAGCTAATTGCTCGACACTCCCTCTCCTATTTGTTTTGTAAAGCAAGGACGAGTGACTGGGGGCTTTGTCAGCCCTCACAGGCGACACAGAGTCTCTCCTCGTAGGAGCGAACTATGTGACTGTATCTCGTCGATGCTCCTAGTGAACTACTCCTGTGCTGGCTCCTCAGCCTGTGCGGGTGCCTCTGTAGCTGGAGCCTCCTGGGCAGCAGCCTTAGTAGCACCGCTAGCACGACGTGAACGACGTGTGCGCTTCTTGCCCTCACTCTTAGGTGCAGAGGCGCTCTTGGTGATGTTGTCGTTGAAGTCTACAAGCTCGATAAAGCACATAGAGGCGTTGTCGCCAAGACGTAGCCCTGTACGTAGGATACGTGTGTAACCTCCAGGACGATCGCCGACCTTGTCAGCGACGGTGCCGAAGAGCTCCTTGACTGCCTCCTTGTCACGCAGGTAGCTGAAAGCTAGACGACGAGATGGAGTGGTGTCGTTTTTTGCCGTGGTAATAATAGGCTCGACGAACTTACGCAGTTCCTTAGCCTTGGCCACTGTCGTATTGATCCGCTTGTGCATGATGAGCGAGCTAGCCATGTTGGCAAGCATAGCCTCACGATGCGCCTTGGTGCGGCCTAGATGGTTGAATTTCTTATTGTGTCTCATAAGAGGGATTAATCGTTATCTAATCTATAGGGTGAGAGATCCATATCAAAGTCTAGCTTCTGATCTGTCAAGAACTGCTCGAGCTCTACGAGCGACTTCTTGCCGAAGTTCTTGATCTTCAAGAGCTCCTCACGATCTCTACTCAGCAGGTCGGCAATCGTGGAGATGCCCGCAGCCTTGAGACAGTTGAGCGCACGGACAGAGAGATCTGTCGTAGCTAGGTCTGTCATCAACTGGGAGCGAACCTTCATCATCTGATTGTCCAAGAGCTGCTCGGGCTCCTCCTCGGGGAGCTCGACCTCAAACTCCTTATCCGTAAAGAGAGCGAAGTGCGAAATCAAGATCTTAGCAGCCTCCCGTAGCGCCTCCCGTGGGTGGATGGTGCCATCGGTCTCGATCTCTAAGACGAGCTTCTCGTAGTCAGTGCGCTGATCTACACGATATGCCTCGGTAGTCTGATTGACCTTGCGAATCGGGGTGTAGATACCATCGATAGGGAGTGTATTGACGGGATCGTCCTCGCGGCGGTTCTCCTCGGAGACGACGTAGCCACGCCCCTTGTTGATGCGTATCTCTATCGTGAAGTCTGCGTCCTCAGCAAGATTGCAGATGACTAGGTCAGGGTTCTGCACCTTGTAGCTAGTCAAGACCTTATTGAGGTCACCAGCCTTAAAGGAGTTACGACCCGTGACATGAAGCGTAATGGTCTCCTCCTGAGGATCCTCTACAGTAGCTCTAAATCTGATCTGCTTGAGGTTGAGTATGATATGGGTTACATCTTCCAATACCCCTGGAATAGTAGCAAATTCATGCTCTACACCTTCGATACGGATAGAAGCTATTGCATACCCCTCTAGTGATGAGAGGAGGATGCGCCGCAAGGCGTTGCCAATAGTCATAGCATAGCCTGGCTCTAGAGGCTTAAATTCAAACTTGGCGTAGTGATCCGAAGCGTCCAGCATGAGGACACTGTCAGGTTGTTGAAATGCTAATATTGCCATAGAGTGAGAGGGTTACTTAGAATACAATTCGACGATGAGCTGCTCCTTGATGGGCTCGGGTATCTCCTCACGTGTAGGTACGTTGAGGTACTTACCGCTGTAGGTGCGTGCATCCCACTCTAGCCATGGATACTTGCTATGATTGTATCCAGCGAGAGAGTCCGCAATGACCTCCATAGACTTGTCACGCTCACGTACACCGACGATCTGTCCAGGCTTGAGCGTGTAGGAGGGGATGTTGACCACCTCACCATCGACAACGATGTGACGGTGAGAGACGAGCTGACGTGCAGCTGCACGTGTGGGAGCAATGCCTAGACGGAAGACTACGTTGTCTAGACGAGACTCGAGGAGTTGTAGAAGTATCTCACCCGTGATGCCTGAGGTGCGCTGTGCCTTCTCAAAGAGATTGCGGAACTGACGCTCTAGGACCCCGTAGGTGTACTTAGCCATCTGCTTCTCGCGGAGCTGGAGCGCATACTCGCTCTGCTTGCGACGACGGTTGTTGCCGTGCTGACCTGGAGGATAGTTTTTCTTGCTCAGGACTTTGTCTGCACCAAAGATGGGCTCACCAAACTTTCGTGCGATCTTGGACTTAGGACCAATATATCTTGCCATTGTTCTATTTCATTTTAATGCTACACCATACATCTGCTCTACAGGATGCTCGAGGACATATGTGCCACTCTCTGCTGTGTGGTGGTCAAGGCTGAAATCATATCTCAAGTAGTAAGTCTAGAAGTAACGGCGCATATAGAGCAGCCGCGATGCGATTAGAATAAGAGGGAAAGTACATGAGCAACCGCATCAATCTCACACTACGCCTGTCGACTTACAGAGTCACTATCTTGAGGCTATGTCTAAGCTGAGACCTATCTGTAGAGCTTGCCATGTCGCAAGCTACACCACGGACTGACTGTGCAGTCTATCTGTAGATTAAGTGGGATCGAGTCCAGATATGGTCTCTCCTCTCTATCTCTACCAGGTCGGTGTGCCTGCTCTCTAGGTAGCTGTGATCTCTATACTTGTAGCAACTAGACCTTACGTCTCTTAGGAGGACGGCAGCCGTTGTGTGGTAGTGGTGTGACGTCGATGATCTCTGTCACCTCGATACCAGCACCGTGGATGGTGCGGATAGCGGACTCACGACCGTTGCCGGGGCCCTTGACATAAGCCTTGACCTTACGTAGCCCTAGATCAAATGCTGTCTTAGCGCAGTCTTGAGCTGCGAGCTGAGCAGCATAGGGGGTGTTTTTCTTAGAGCTACGGAATCCCATCTTACCAGCTGATGACCAGCTGATGACCTGTCCCTCACTATTGGTAAGGGTGATGATGATGTTATTGAAAGAAGAGTGTATGTGCGCCTGCCCCTGGGCATCGACCTTGACTGCTCTCTTTTTTGTTACGGTTTTCTTTGCCATAAGGTGGTTCTATTACTTAGTTGCCTTCTTCTTACCAGCGACTGTCTTGCGCTTACCCTTACGTGTACGGGCATTGTTCTTGGTGCTCTGACCACGTAGTGGGAGACCGATACGATGCCTGATGCCTCGGTAGCAACCGATGTCCATGAGACGCTTGATGTTGAGCTGTTTCTCGCTGCGTAGATCACCCTCGACCTTGTAGCCATTGGAGATCTGCTCACGGATAGCTGCAGCTTGATCATCTGTCCAATCCTGGACCTTGATGTTGCGATCGACCCCTGCAGCATCCAAGATGCGAGCAGCGCTGCTACGACCTATACCATATATATAGGTCAAGGCTATCTCACCTCTCTTGTTTTGCGGCAGATCGACGCCGACGATTCTTATTGCCATACTCTATATACTGTGTGATGTTTGTTGCGTGATAAGCTGACTCTCCGTCATCCTAAGTGATGTGCGGAGCTTCATCCCTAAGCTCATCCTTGACGCTGCTTGAACTTAGGATTCTTCTTATTGATGATGTACAGACGACCTTTGCGTCTGACGATCTTACAGTCTTCTGATCGCTTTTTGATTGATGCTCTGACTTTCATAGTATGCTCTTATTCTGATTGTCGCTATGACTTGATTACTTGTATCTATAGGAGATGCGACCACGTGTGAGGTCGTACGGAGACATCTCTACCTTGACTTTGTCTCCTGGCAGGATACGGATGAAGTGCATACGCATCTTGCCCGATATGTGTGCCGTGATGATATGTCCGTTCTGGAGCTGTACCTTGAACATTGCATTGCTCAGTGCCTCTAGGACGACTCCATCCTGCTCAATAGCTGTTTGCTTGGCCATATTAAAACTCTCGTGTGCCTAATACTTCTTTGATATACTCGTATGTAGAGAGGATCTGGGGCGCTTGACCATCTGGCATAATGGCGAGGCAGTGCTCAAAGTGCGCTGCAGGCTTGCCGTCATGCGTGCGGACAGTCCATCCATCAGACTCAAAGACGACCTTGCGACGTCCCATCGTCACCATAGGCTCAATACAGATACACATACCTGCTCGTAGCTTGGGTCCAACTCCAGGATAACCGTAGTTGGGGACGTTGGGATCTTCGTGCATCGCATGCCCGATACCATGTCCGACCAACTCACGGACGACACCATACCCATGAGCTTCACAGTGGCGCTGGACGGCGGCTCCGATATGCCCCACGTTGTGCCCCTCGACAGCTTGCTTGATGCCTAGGTAGAGGGAGTCTCGAGTGACCGTCAGTAGACGCTCCACCTCGGGATCGATCTCTCCTACAGCAAAGGTATAAGCACTGTCGCCTGTAAAGCCGTTGATATGCGTACCACAATCTACGGAGATGATGTCTCCCTCGCGAAGTATCTCTCGATCCGAAGGGATACCATGTACCACGTGATCATTGATCGAGGTACAGATACTAGCGGGGAAGCCTCCATAACCTAAGAACGCAGGAGTAGCTCCGTGATCACATATAAAGGTATAGGCGATCGTGTCTAGATGCTTGGTCGTAACCCCAGGAGCAATGTGCTTTGCCACCTCACCCAAGGTCTCTCCAACGAGTCTGTTGGCCACGCGCATCAGCTCTATCTCCTCTGATGTCTTTAGGTAAATCATCTACTTGAATATATTCAAATGAAACAACACTACTGTAAGGAGTATCAATATGCTGATACGGATCCCGTACGTCCCTTGATACGTCCACTCTTCAGTAGACCATCGTAGTGACGCATCAGTAGGTGACTCTCGACTTGCTGTAGTGTATCTAGGACCACACCTACGAGGATCAGCAGTGATGTACCTCCGAAGAACTGTGCAAATGCCGAACTTATACCCAAGATCTGAGCAAAGGCTGGCATGATAGCAACCAGTGCGAGGAAGAATGCTCCTGGTAGTGTGATACGATCCATGATACCGTCGAGGTAGTCTCGCGTGCTACGTCCAGGCTTGACACCTGGGATGAATCCATTGTTGCGCTTGAGGTCATCGGCCATCTGTGTGGGGTTGATCGTAATCGCCGTATAGAAGTAGGTGAAAAGGATGATCAACGTAGCAAAGATGAAGTTGTACCAGAAGCTCGTATTGTCAGACAATACCTGGATAAAGCGCGAGGGTGTACCATCGCCTCCTGTGAAGTAGCTAGCTAGTGAGATGGGGATAAACATGATCGCCTGAGCGAAGATGATAGGCATCACGTTGGCAGCATTTACCTTGAGAGGTATATACTGACGTGCACCTCCATACTGCTTATTCCCCACGACACGCTTGGCGTACTGCACGGGCACTTTGCGTGTACCCTGTACCAGTAGGATAGCTCCTGCCGTAACGAACAGTAGGAATACGATCTCAGCAAGGAATGCTACAAGTCCTCCCGAAGCACTGATGAGACGGTAGTTAAACTCCGCTATCAGCGCATGAGGCAGACGAGCGATAATACCGATAAGGATGATGAATGAGATACCATTGCCGACACCCTTGTCTGTAATGCGCTCACCTAGCCAAAGGACAAACATACTGCCCGCTGCTAGTATGACGGTAGCAAATACACGATACATGAAGCCCGAAGGTAGCGACGCTCCAGCAGCGCGTAGCTGCATGTCTAGATTCAATAGATAGGCTGGAGCCTGAATCAACAGAATCAGCACCGTCAGGTAGCGTGTCCACTGATTGATCTTGCGTCGTCCACTCTCACCCTCACGCTGCATCTTCTGCATGGAGGGAATGATAATCGCTGCCAGCTGCATGACGATACTTGCCGAGATGTAAGGCATGATACCTAGAGCAAATATCGAAGCATTGGAGAAGGCACCTCCCGAAAACATGTTGAGCAGAGCCATCAGACCTTCACTGGTCTGGCTAGCTAGACTGGTCAGTGTATCAGGATTGACCCCTGGCAGTACGACGAAGCTACCTAGTCGGTATATAACCACATACAGGATAGTGATGAGAATCCGCTTACGCAGATCCTCAATCTTCCATATATTCTTAATTGTATCTACTAACCGCATATCAGCTTATCTTATTGTAGTATAGATCCTCCCTGAGCCTCGATGAGCTCCTTGGCACGAGCTGAGTATGCGTCTGCCTCGACCTGTATGGGTCGTGTCAGCTCGCCCTGTGCTAGGATCTTTACGGATTCATTACGTGAGGCTAGCCCTGCTTCGACGAGCTTGTCCTTAGTAATGACAGCTGTCTCTGCTTGATTAGGGAAGAACTCCGTATTCTGTGCCAACTGCTCAAGAGCAGCTAGGTTCACAGGACGATACTCTACCCTATTGATATTGTTGAAGCCAAACTTAGGTAGACGACGCTGTATAGGCATCTGACCGCCCTCAAATCCGACTTTATGCTTGTATCCAGAGCGAGACTTGGCTCCCTTATGTCCACGTGTAGACGTGCCACCACGGCCAGATCCCTGACCACGACCGATACGACGACGAGAGTGAACAGAGCCCTCGGCTGGCTTGAGTGTAGATAAGTCCATTGCTATTATCTGTCTATATTTTATTACTCTACGACCTGAACCAAGTGGTGTACTTTGGCCACCATACCCCTGATCTGAGGGGTATCCTCATGCTCTACAATCTGGTGCATCTTGCGAAGACCTAGACCATCGAGGGTGCGCTTCTGAGACTTGTTGCACCGTATGCGACTACGGACTTGCTCGATTTTGATTTTTGCCATAATACTCTTTACTTGTCTAGGTGATTATCCTTTAAACACACGCTCTACAGAGATACCTCTGCTCTGCGCAACCATCAAGGGGCTGCGTAGCTCAGCGAGTGCTGCGATGGTAGCCTTGACGAGGTTGTGAGGGTTCGTTGAGCCCTGGCTCTTTGCCAAGACATCGGTAACGCCTACACTGTCTAGTACCGCACGCATAGCACCTCCTGCGATGACTCCCGAACCTGCAGAGGCTGGGCGCAGCAAGATGCGAGCACCTCCGAAGCGACCGATCTGCTCGTGAGGTATGGTCCCGTTGTGGATGGGAACACGTATGAGATTCTTCTTAGCAGCCTCTACGCCCTTGGCGATGGCTGCGGGCACTTCGCTGGCACGACCCATACCATAGCCTACGACGCCATCCTCGTTACCGACGACAACAATCGCTGCAAAGGTAAAGGTGCGACCACCCTTTGTGACCTTAGTTACTCGATTGATAGCTACTAGGCGATCCTTAAGATCTAGATCATTGGTAGCTGTGACTCTATTTGTTGCTATTGCCATGATGTGCTCTATGATTTAGAATTTGAGACCTCCTGTACGAGCTGCATCTGCTAGCTCCTTGACACGACCGTGATAGAGATATCCATTACGATCGAAAACCACGGTATCAATACCAGCAGCAAGAGCTACACGAGCTATCTCCTGTCCTACCTGAGCAGCTACCTCTTTCTTAGTTCCAGAGGTCTCCATCTTGAGTGAGGAGGCGCTTGCTAGGGTGCGTCCTTCTATATCGTCAATGACCTGTGCGTAGATCTGCTTATTGCTTCTGAATACAGATAGACGTGGTCTTTGGGGTGTACCACTTATCTTGCCACGCACACGTGTCTTGATGTGCTTTCTTCTTTGTGCTTTCTTGTTCATATGACTCTTTACTTAGATAGTGGATACGACTTACTTACCAGCCGTCTTACCAGACTTGCGGCGTACCTCCTCACCGAGGAAGCGAACACCCTTGCCCTTGTATGGCTCTGGCTTGCGGAATGAACGAATCTTAGCACAGACCTGTCCTAGTAGCTGCTTGTCGCAAGACTTTAGGATGATCTTTGGGGTCTGATTGCGCACCATCTGTGTCTCTATCTTGATCTCATTGGGAAGTACTAGATAGATGGCGTGCGTGAAGCCTAGCGAGAGCTCTAGGATCTGCCCCTGATTGGTAGCACGGTAACCGACACCAATCAGCTCGAGTGTCTGGGTGAACTCTTCGTGTACACCTGTCACCATGTTGTGAATTAGCTGACGGTAGAGACCGTGCAGAGAGCGCTCCTGGCGCTCGTCAGAGTGGCGTGCGAGTGTGATCTCACCGTCCTGTATAGAGACCTCGATGCGAGGATCTATGTATTGCTTGAGCTCACCCTTGGGGCCCTTTACTGTTACGTAGTGATCCTCCTGAGAGACGGTCACGCCCTGTGGTATAGCTATGGGTAGTTTACCTATTCTAGACATATTGCTTTGCTATAAGGAGGATTAATATACATAACATAGTACCTCACCACCGATCTTGAGCTCACGAGCCTCTTTGTCAGTCATGACACCGTGAGATGTAGATAGGATGGCGATACCTAGTCCATTGAGTACGCGAGGCATATCTTTGTAGCCTACATACTTACGTAAGCCTGGGCGTGAGACACGCTTGAGGCACTTGATTGCGTTGACCTTGTTAGAGAGGTCATACTTGAGGGCGACTTTGATGGTTCCTTTGCATCCCTCCTCCTCAAACATGTAGTTGAGGATGTAGCCCTTGTCAAAGAGGATCTTGGTGATATCCTTCTTGATGTTGCTAGCTGGGATTTCTACCACACGGTGCCCCGCTTTGATTGCATTGCGCAATCGGGTGAGATAATCTGCTATTGGATCTGTCATTGTGTATTAAGATTAAATTGATCTGGAGGGTTCCTAGCTTGCTCTAAGCTCTTTGCCTAACGTATCATCTACTCCTCTAGGGTCACTACCCTTCTTGCGAAAGGGATGATCACCTATATAATAGGAGTCACGTATACCAAGGCTGGGAGCTATGAGTGATAGGCTACCCCAGACAATATTTAATTGATTCGCTGTCAGTCATCGCCCCACGCTCTCACTCTAGAGAGTGCGAGCATCTCATACACACCCTCCAGTGTGGAGGGGATATATGAGAGGACAATTCTAGGCAAAGATACAAATAGTCTAGATACTATGAAAACTTTCGGAGCTTATCAGGAGCATATCATGCTCGCCGTGTAGGCTGTGCATGACGCTCCAACTCGCTCTCAGCATAGTATATCTGAGCCTTGCGACTCTCTATAGACGATTTGTCTACGAGAGGTCTCTGTCCTAGTATGTGGGTGTCGACGAGAGATTTTTTACCAGCTGGCTTTCTTCACCCCAGGGATAAGACCAGCAGAAGCCATCTCGCGGAACTGGATACGGCTGATGCCAAACTGTCTCATATAACCCTTGGGACGTCCCGTGATCTTGCAGCGATTGTGCAGACGCACTGGAGAGGAGTTGCGAGGGAGTGTCTGTAGCTTCTGCAGAGACTCATAGTCTCCAGCAGCCTTGAGCTCGGCACGACGCTTCGCATACTTCTGAACTAGCTTCTGGCGCTTGACCTCACGGGCCTTCATTGATTCTTTTGCCATAAACCTATGTGTATCTTACTTATTAGTAGTACGGAAGGGGAGACCAAAGCGCTTGAGTAGCTCGAAGCCCTCCTCATCGGTAGGAGCAGAGGTTACAAACGTGATGTTCATCCCTAGTATCTTCGTGATACTATCGAGGTTGATCTCAGGGAAGATGATCTGCTCTGAGATACCCAGCGTATAGTTACCACGTCCATCCAGCTTAGAGTTGATACCCTTGAAGTCACGGATACGTGGGAGAGCTACACGTACGAGACGCTCTAGGAACTCGTACATACGGTCTCCACGCAGTGTAACCATGACACCGATAGGCATCTGCTTACGTAGCTTGAAGTTGGATATATCCTTGCGTGAGTGTGTCGCTACTGCCTTCTGTCCGGTGATCTGTGTGAGCTCATCGATAGCTACATCGATGATCTTCTTGTCACCTGTAGCCATGCCCAAGCCTTGATTGATGACGATCTTCTCTAGGCGGGGCACCTGCATGCTACTCTTGTAGGCAAAGTGCTTCATCAGATCGGGAGCGATCTGCTCTGTGTATAGCTTCTTAAGATTTACTGTCAGTGCCATAGTTACTTGATTACTTCTCCTGACTTCTTAGCGAAGCGTACGAGCTTACCGTTGTCATCACGGCGACGTCCGATACGCGTTCCCTTGCCAGACTGAGGATCTAGCACGTTCAGGTTAGATATATGTATTGGAGCCTCCATGCTGAGAATAGCTCCCTGGGGGTTCTGTGCATTGGGCTTGGTATGCTTAGATACCATGTTGAGTCCCTCGACGATCGCACGCTGCTTCTTGACGAGAACCTTGAGGACACGTCCTGTCTTGCCCTTGTCGTCTCCAGCATTTACCATGACGATGTCGCCTTTCTTAATATGAAACTTGCTCATCTCTATTCTCTTTATAAGTTAAAGGACCTCAGGAGCCAGAGACACGACCTTCATATTGACGGCACGTAGCTCACGAGCTACTGGACCGAAGATACGTGTACCACGTAGCTCTCCATTGGGGGTGAGTAGTACGCAGGCATTGTCATCAAAGCGGATGTAGGAACCATCAGTGCGACGTATCTCCTTCTTGGTTCTTACGATGAGAGCCTTAGCGACGGTACCCTTCTTCATATCGCTGGAGGGGATGACGCTCTTGACGGTCACCACGATGATATCTCCGACCGAAGCATAACGGCGACGAGTGCCACCGAGTACACGGATACAGAGTACCTCGCGAGCACCACTATTGTCTGCTACATTGAGTCTTGATTCTTGCTGTATCATAGTTTACTTCGCTCTTTCTATAATCTCGGTGAGTCTCCAACGCTTGGTGCGACTCAGAGGACGCGTCTCCATGATGCGGACACGGTCACCGACGTTCGTTTCATTTTTCTCGTCATGTGCATAGTACTTCTTAGTCTTGCTGACGAACTTACCATATATAGGGTGCTTCTCTTTGAAGCGGGAGGCTACGGTGATGGTCTTTTCCATCTTGTTGCTGGTGACGATCCCGATGCGCTCTTTTCTATGATTTCTTTCCATGTGAATAATAGTCTATTCTGCAGGGTTAGTTATTTGTCTCTCGCTCAGCGAGGACAGTCTTGAGACGAGCGATCGTGCGACGCTGCTCTCTAAAAGCTGCAGGATTCTCAGCTGGAGAGACATAGTGGTCTATCCTCTTCTGCTGATAGGTGGCCTGCTCAGCCTCTATGCGCTCACGGATCTCCTCCGTTGTGAGCTCTTTGATTTCGCTTATCTGCATAGCTGTATAAGGTCTAGCGGATTAAACATTAGGATTAGCAGCGTCGTAGTCTCGACGTACGACAAACTTTGTCGTGACTGGTAGCTTCTGAGCAGCCAGACGTAGCGCCTCCTTGGCAACTTCGTAGGGTACGCCCTCTACTTCAAAGAGCATACGACCAGGAGTCACAGGAGCGACAAAACCCTCGGGATTACCTTTACCTTTACCCATTCGCACCTCAGCAGGCTTTGCTGTGATTGGCTTGTCGGGGAAGATGCGACACCAGACCTGTCCTTGTCTCTGCATGTAACGCGTTACCGCAATACGAGCAGCCTCTATCTGACGGCCAGTGATCCACTTACTCTCTAGGCTCTTGATACCAAAAGAACCAAATGCGAGCTGATTGCCACGCTGTGCATTGCCCTTCATGCGGCCCTTTTGTTGCCTTCTAAATTTAGTCTTCTTAGGTTGTAACATAGCTGTGGTCTTTGATTAGCGATTAGATCTATTGCGTCCTCCACGACGGAAGCCACCACGACGATCACCACGAGAGTCACCACCTCGGCGTCCTGCCTGACGGCGTGGCTGTGAGAGGTCAGGAGCTAGATCGCGACGCTCGTATACCTCGCCGTTCATGATCCAAACCTTGACACCTATCATACCCACCTTGGTGAGAGCTCCAGTCTGAGCATAGTCAATGTCTGCACGTAGTGTGTGTAGTGGGGTACGTCCCTCCTTGTATAGCTCTGCGCGAGCCATCTCAGCATTGTTGAGACGACCAGAGAGTTGTATCTTGATACCCTCAGCGCCAGCACGCATAGCGTTTGCGATAGCCATCTTGACTGTACGTCTGTATGACATACGTCCCTCTAGCTTGCGCGCTATATCGTTAGCCACGATGACAGCATCCACCTCAGGCTTGCGCACCTCGTAGATGTTGATCTGTATGTTGTCAGCCTTTGTGACCTTCTTGAGCTCAGCCTTGAGGTTCTCCACATTTTGACCACCCTTTCCGACGATCATGCCAGGGCGAGCGGTGCAGATGGTTATGGTGACTACCTTGAGGGCACGCTCTATGATGATTCGGCTCACGAGAGCACCTGACAGTCTAGTGTGTAGGTACTTTCTGATACGGTCATCCTCTACTAGGGTATCGCCATAGTTACGACCACCAAACCAGTTAGAGTCCCAACCACGTATGTAGCCGAGTCTGTTTGCTATTGGATTAATCTTCTGTCCCATGTCAGTTACTTAGCTACGTTATTAACTATTTGGTCGACCCACACGGTTATGTGATTCGAACGTTTACGGATTCTGTAGCCACGGCCTTGTGGGGCTGGGCGTAGACGCTTGAGTGTGACACCCTCGTCTACATAAACCTTGGAGACGTAGAGCTCTCCCTCATCAGCCTTGCGACCGTTGAGCTGCTCCCAGTTAGAGACAGCGCTACGTATGAGCTGCTCTACACGCTGAGCAGCTACACGACGAGAGCTAAATCTTAGTGTAGCCATCGCGCGCTCTACCTCCATGCCTCTTATATTGTCGACGACTAGACGCATCTTACGAGGAGATGTGGGCACGTTGCGTAGCCTAGCTACAGCTGGCTGTGTCACCGTCTCCTGAGCGGTCGTCTCTATTGTATCTTGATTATTGGCACTCATGTGTGATAATTACTTTGATTCGATTTATTACAGGGGTGCTAACTAGCGATTGCCAGAGTGACCACGGAAGGTACGCGTAGGAGCGAACTCTCCGAGCTTGTGACCCACCATATTCTCTGTAATAAATACAGGTATAAAACTCTTGCCATTGTGTACGGCGATCGTATGTCCCACGAAGTCTGGAGAAATCATTGAGGCGCGAGACCAAGTCTTGATGACTGACTTCTTGCCACTTTCATTCATAGCCAAAACTTTCTTTTCGAGCTTAACGCTGATAAATGGCCCTTTCTTAAGTGAACGACTCATGTGTTTAGTTCTTGCTTAAATGATACAATGATTACTTCTTACGCTTGGCTCTCTCGATGATGTACTTAGAGGAGTGCTTCTTAGGAGCTCTCGTCTTAAGACCCTTAGAGTATAGACCCGTACGTGAGCGTGGGTGTCCTCCAGAGGCACGACCCTCACCACCACCCATTGGGTGATCGACAGGGTTCATAGCGACACCGCGTACTCGTGGTCTGCGACCTAGCCAGCGTGTACGGCCAGCCTTGCCTGATCTCTCGAGTGCGTGATCGGAGTTACCGACACTACCTATCGTAGCTTTGCATGCTGCGAGGATACGGCGAGTCTCTCCACTAGGCATACGTAGTACGACATAATTATCTTCACGAGCTACCAGCTGTGCGAAGGCACCAGCACTACGTACCAGCTTACCACCCTGACCAGGGCGTAGCTCTACGTTGTGCACGATCATACCGACAGGTACCTTAGCTAGTGGTAGTGCGTTACCTACCTCAGGTGTTGCGTTGTCACCTGACATCACTTGCTGGCCTACAGTCAGTCCGTTAGGAGCGATGATATAGCTCTTAGCTCCGTCGGCATAGTATAGGAGTGCGATGCGAGATGATCTGTTTGGATCATACTCGATACTCTTGACTGTAGCGGGGATGCCATCCTTCGTTCTCTTGAAGTCGATGAGACGATACTTACGCTTGTGACCACCGCCTACGTTGCGTATGGTCATCTTGCCAGTATTGTTACGACCACCCGATTTACGAGCTCCAACTACAAGAGACTTCTCTGGTGCACTGGCAGTGATGGCGTCAAATGCACCAATAGTTTTGTGTCTTTGCCCCGGCGTTGCGGGCTTTAGTTTACGGATTCCCATTGCTTATATATTGCTAAAGAAATCGATTGTATCCTCACCCTGGAGCGTGATGAAAGCCTTCTTGAAGGCTGGCTTACGACCCGTGATGACACCAGACTTGGTATAGCGGCTTGAGCGCTTACCGTCGTAGCGACAGGTGTTGACACTATCGACCTTGACGTTGTACATCTTCTCGACAGCATTACGTATCTCAATCTTGTTGGCAGTAGGCGCTACTAGAAAGGCGTACCTCTGCTGATTGCTCTCAGTGATTGCTGTCATCTTCTCTGAGATTATTGGTTTGATTATGATTCCCATATCAATGCTCTACTACTGTGTTTCGACTTAAAACATCTCATTGACCTGTGCTAGAGCATCCTCTGTGAAGACTATCTTGCGACAATCCAGCACACAATAAGTATTGAGATCTTGAGCACGTATGATGCTGACACCAGGGATGTTGCGAGCACTGAGTGCTACCGTATCCTCTATCTGTGAGACCACGTAGAGAGTCTTCTGACCATCTACGTTGAGTGCCTTTGCCATGCTCACAAAAGACTTGGTCTTGGGAGCCTCAAAAGAGAGCTGATCCAGTACCATGATCTGATTGTCCTGAGCCTTGTAGGTGAGGGCACTGCGACGTGCTAGCTGGCGGAGCTTCTTGTTGAGCTTGAAGCTGTAGCTACGTGGGCGAGGTCCGAAGACGCGCGCACCACCACGTAGGATGTTAGAGTTGATATCACCACGACGAGCGCCACCCGTACCCTTCTGGCGGAATAGCTTGCGTGTGGAGCCGCTCATCTCACTGCGCTCCTTGGTCTTGTGCGTACCCTGGCGCTGGTTAGCTCGGTATTGCTTGACGGTTAGATAGATAGCGTGATCATTGGGCTCTATACCAAAGACGGAGCTCTCCAAGGCTATCTTACGTCCCGTATCTTCACCTTGTATATTGTAGATTGATAGTTCCATTACTTCTCTATTGCTATGATTGAACCCTTAGCCCCTGGCACGCTACCCTTGAGTACAAGTATATTGTGCTCGGGCATTACTTTGATCACCTCGAGGTTTTGAACTGTGACGCGCTTATTGCCCATCTGTCCAGCCATGCGTGTACCCTTGAAGACCTTCGCAGGGTAAGAGCATGCACCGACAGCACCGGGAGCACGCAGACGGTCATCCTGACCGTGTGTCGACTGACCGACACCACCGAATCCGTGACGCTTGACTACACCTTGGAATCCCTTACCCTTGCTCGTCCCGTGTACGTCCACATAGTGCGTATCGTTGAAGAGCTCCACGGTGATCTCATCACCGAGCTTGTAATCTGATCCAAAGCCCATGAACTCGGCCAAGTGGCGCTTGTTTGTCACTCCGGCTGCCTTGAAGTGTCCCTGTAGTGGGCGTGTCGTATGCTTATCCTTAGCATCCTGAAAGCCCAGCTGGATCGCTTCATAACCATCACGGTCAGCAGTCTTTACTTGAGTCACTACACAAGGACCTACTTCGATGACAGTGCATGGCACATTGACGCCCTCGGCACTGAATACGGATGTCATTCCGATTTTCTTTCCTAATAATCCTGGCATTTCTGTAGTTGATTACTCTGGTTAATACTTAATTTCGATGTCTACGCCACTGGGCATCTCCAGCTTCATCAGCGCATCAATCGTAGGTGCTGAGGCGTTGTAGATGTCGATCAGACGCTTGTGAGCATTTAGCTCAAACTGCTCACGGCTCTTCTTATTGACGAAGGTGGAGCGGTTCACCGTAAAGATACGCTTATGCGTGGGCAGTGGTACAGGACCACTGACCAGCGCATTAGTATTCTGTACGGCCGTGACGATCTTCTCGGCAGACTTGTCTACGAGCATGTGGTCGTATGACCTCAGCTTGATTCTGATCTTTTGGCTCATTACTATATTGTGAGATTATTACTTTATCAAATCAACGCGACCATTGAGTTCCTCAAGGATCTTCTTTGCTATTGACGAAGAGACCTCTGCGTAGTGCGAGAAGCTCATCGTACTGGAGGCACGACCACTCGTGATCGTACGCAGGGCGGTCACATAGCCAAACATCTCGCTCAGAGGCACCTTAGCCTTGATAACCTGAGCGCCAGAGCGGTTGACCTCTGAACCCTCGACCTGACCACGACGCTTGTTGAGGTCGCCGATCACGTCACCCATGTTCTCCTCAGGTGTTACCACCTCAAGCTGCATGATAGGCTCCATGAGGACGGGGCTAGCCTTTTCAGAAGCCTCCTTGAAGGCCATCATAGCTGCCACCTCAAAGGATAGCTGATCAGAGTCTACCGGGTGGAAAGATCCATCTACCAGTGTCACCTTAAGACTATCTAGAGGATAACCTGCGAGGACACCACTCTTCATAGCCTTCTCAAAGCCCTTCTGGACTGAGGGGATAAACTCCTTCGGGATGTTACCACCCTTCACCTCGTCGACAAACTGTAGCGTTCCGTCGAAGTCCTCGTCTGCTGGACCAAACTTGATGATGATATCAGCAAACTTACCACGACCACCTGACTGCTTCTTGTATACCTCGCGCAGGTCTACTGTCTGAGTGACAGCCTCCTTGTAAGCCACCTGAGGCTTACCCTGGTTACACTCGACCTTGAACTCACGCTTCAGACGGTCTATAATGATATCAAGGTGTAGCTCACCCATACCGCTGATGACGGTCTGACCCGTCTCCTCGTTCGTCTTGACGACAAACGTTGGGTCCTCCTCAGCAAGCTTAGACAGACCGACACCGAGACGATCCATATCCTTCTGCGTCTTAGGCTCTACAGCGATACCGATCACTGGATCGGGGAAGTCGATAGACTCCAGTACGAGCGGTGCATTCTCATCACAGAGCGTATCACCCGTACGAATATCCTTAAAGCCCACGCCAGCACCGATATCACCCGTACCGATAGTCTCCATCGGGTTCTGATGATTTGAGTGCATCTGGAAGAGACGTGAGATACGCTCCTTCTTGCCAGAGCGAGAGTTGAAGACGTAACTACCAGCGTCAATGTGACCACTATACACGCGGAAGAAGCAGAGACGACCTACGAAGGGGTCGGTAGCGATCTTGAAGGCGAGCGCACTCATAGGAGCTTCGGGATCGACCTCACGTACCTCCTCCTTGTCAGAGTCTATTGCATGACCTACCACCTCTGGCGTGTCTACAGGGCTAGGAAGATAAGCACAGACAGCATCTAGGAGCGTCTGTACACCCTTATTCTTAAATGAAGAACCACATAGCATCGGGAAGATCTCCATAGCTAGCGTAGCCTTGC
Source organism: Porphyromonas uenonis 60-3 (assembly GCF_000174775.1). GTDB lineage: Bacteria > Bacteroidota > Bacteroidia > Bacteroidales > Porphyromonadaceae > Porphyromonas > Porphyromonas uenonis_A. The sequence goes on along the minus strand of NZ_ACLR01000176.1, from coordinate 21,803 downwards.
GGATAGCTACACGGATCTCATCCTCAGTGATCGTAGAGGGATCCTCAAAGTACTTCTCCATGAGCGTCTCGTCAGTCTCTGCGAGCGTCTCTAGGAGCTTATCTCTCCACTCCTCAGCATCAGCACGGAGATTGTCGGGGATCTCGTCGATCTCATACTCGGCACCCATGGTCTCATCATGCCATATGATAGCCTTCATAGTGATCAGATCTATGACACCCTTGAAGGAGTCCTCCTCCCCTACTGGGATCTGGATAGGACAAGCCTTAGCTCCGAGCATCTCGACCATCTGGCGCTGTACCTCGTAGAAGTTTGCGCCCGAGCGGTCCATCTTATTGATATATGCGATACGTGGTACCTTATACTTATCAGCCTGACGCCATACTGTCTCGCTCTGAGGCTGTACACCGCCCACAGCGCAAAAAGTAGCCACGGCACCATCTAGGACGCGGAGTGAACGCTCCACCTCAACGGTGAAGTCAACGTGTCCCGGAGTGTCGATCAGATTGATCTTATACTTCTTATCACCATAGGTCCAGAAGGTCGTAGTTGCAGCAGATGTGATCGTGATACCACGCTCCTGCTCCTGCTCCATCCAGTCCATCGTAGCGGCACCATCGTGTACCTCTCCGATCTTGTGTGTTAGTCCAGTGTAAAAGAGTATGCGCTCAGAGGTCGTCGTCTTACCAGCATCAATGTGCGCCATGATACCGATATTACGAGTTTGCTCGAGCTTAGAATGAATTGCAGACATAGATTCTTGGTTAGTGATGGATTAGAAGCGGAAGTGTGCGAAAGCACGGTTAGCCTCAGCCATACGGTGTACATCCTCCTTACGCTTGAAGGCACCACCCTGACTATTGTAGGCATCCATAATCTCTGCTGCCAGTTTGTCAGCCATCGTCTTACCACCACGCTTGCGAGCGAAGATGATCAGATTCTTCATGGAGATAGACTCCCGACGCTCTGGACGTATCTCTGTCGGCACTTGGAAGGTTGCTCCTCCGATACGACGAGACTTGACCTCCACGTGAGGGGTTACATTATCGAGAGCTGCCTTCCAGATCTCCAGGGCGCTCTTCTCCTCTTGCGACATCTTATCCTTGACGATGTCAAGGGCTCTGTAGAAGATGCTATATGCAAGACTCTTCTTGCCATCATACATGAGGTGGTTCACAAACTTTGTGACCTGACGATCTCCAAACACGGGATCGGGCAGTACCTGCCTCTTCTTAGGCTTAGCCTTTCTCATTATTTCGTGATATTATACTATTGTCTCGTCGTCTTATTTGGGTTGCCATCATAATGATCTGTTGTCTTCAACGCCCCCTCTGGAGCATTTACTCAACCTACCCTTGATCTCTCAAGGATTAGCTTATCCAAATAGCACCACGAGAACAAGTGTGGTTACTAGATTTAGATTGCACTCCCCATGCGAGACATGCAGGACTCTAGTGAGCTCGCGTGCACTGCGACTAGGAGTGTCTATAGATATTTCTGTGGGGAGAGGTACTCGCTGATGTACCTATATATAGTGTACTCACCCGCTAGGGGTAGTAGTCGGCTGAGGGGGACAGTAGGCCATCCAGCACCTCGCCACGGCATCTCAATCTAGGCGACTAGTTTACTTCGCCTTAGGACGCTTAGCTCCATACTTAGAGCGACGCTGGCGACGACCGTCGACACCAGCTGTATCGAGTGCGCCACGCACTATATGGTAGCGTACACCAGGCAGATCCTTGACACGACCGCCACGCACCAATACGATACTATGCTCCTGAAGGTTATGACCCTCACCAGGGATGTAGGCATTCACCTCCTTGCCGTTGGTCAGACGTACACGAGCCACCTTACGCATAGCCGAGTTAGGCTTCTTAGGGGTGGTTGTGTAAACGCGGACACAGACGCCACGACGCTGTGGGCATGAACCTAAGGCTGGAGACTTACCTTTTTCCTCAAAGGTCTCTCGTCCCTTTCTTACTAGCTGTTGGATAGTAGGCATTAACTTCTCGTTTACTTAATTCTTGATATACAATTATGATTCTCGTGCTACCCTGCTATGAGCTTGCGAAAGCGCATCAACGCACACATCACAACTACCTATAGTAGGCATAGCGAGGACAAAGGTACAAAAACTTTTTGACCCAACAAGCGGGAGTAGAGATTAGAGATTAGAGGTTAGAGGTTAGAGCTATCGGAGCTATCGGATGGGTAACCGTTGTCGTGAAGCACTGGACGAGTAACGGCTGTAGGGACGCTCGGTCGAGCGTCCGTTGTGTCAAAAGTTACAGTGTCAGGGCTTTAACGGGGACGGACGCACGACCGTGCGTACCTACATTTCGCTACTTGTCTCGATCTAACCCCTAACTTCTAAATTCACTATCTTTGCAGTGACGACAGAAGCACTCCTTAAGACGACACAGCTTCTCTCGGCAAAACACTTATACTTAACCTTTTCATTTACTGACTATGTCTCAGACTATGCAAGATGAGTCGTGCCTATTCTTGGTACGAAGCTATGGCGTGCAGGAGCTCGCCATGCGTTACTTCCCCGATGTTTTACCCTCTAGTGCGACACGCCACCTAAGGCACCTCATACGAGGTGATAGCGAACTCCTCGAGAAGCTCTCGAAGATCGGCTACCGATCTGGCTGTCGTAGCTACACCCCCGCCATGGTGCACCTGATCGTCCGCTACCTAGGGCATCCGCAGCACTACATCTACGCCGACGACTAAGCCGAAGACGAGTAGCAAAGTGTAGGGACGAACCATCTGACGAGTAACCCATTGTAGGGACGCACGATCTGTGCGTCCGTTGTCGTTAAAACCACGGACACTGGAATCTTTGACACAACGGATGCCGTAACCTTTAATACAACGGACGCACAGATCGTGCGTCCCTACAAAGGGTTACTCGTCCCGCATTGACACAACGGATGCCCTCCGACTGGACACGCCCCGTGCGTCCCTACATTTTGCTACACGTCTCGTGCGTCCGTTTCCATTACGACGGGGCTGCACGTCATTATGGCTCCCGACTGTAATAGTCGTCGCTGTCCCAGCGTGCCACATTGTTTTCAATGTAGTTCGCTATACTGTTTCCCTCTTTACGGTTCCTGATGATACGGTCATAAAACCTTGACTGCCAGTCGAACACCATCTTATGCTGGCGTGCAAACATGGTAACCTCACGCTTTATGCCTCCTACAACAATCGCTAAAGTTTCTCGATCCGTCTTCTGGATAGCACGTTCCGTCTCTTGATTGATCGACACGATAGCATGAACATGGTTCGGCATGACGACGAATAGCGGAACGGTCGCATAGGGGTTATGGTCGGAGACCTTCTCCCATTGTTCCTGACAAAACTCCCCTATGGGACTAAGATGCATGATGCCATCTTGGATTTTACCGAAGTAATGTTGCTTATCTTTAGTGCAGATAGTTATGAAGTAGACACCAGCTTTGTAATCGTGAAAGGACGCACGGGGAGATTTACGATCATTGTAGCAAGGGGGGTACATATAAGATGCGTGCTTGAGATACAGCGCAAAAGTAACAATAATTGAGATAGTCTACAAATCAGACGAACGTATATCTCGCTGACGTGTAGCCCGCTGTAGGGATGCACGATCTGTGCGTCCGTTCCCGTTAAAATCACGGGCGCTGGAATCTTTGACACAACGGATGCCGTAACCTTTGATTCAACGGACGCACAGATCGTGCGTCCCTACAAAGGGTTACTCGTCACGCTTTGATACAATGGGACACCGTAACCTTTGATTCAACGGACGCCCTCCCGCTAGACACTTCCGTGCGTCCCTACAGCCGTTACACATCAAAACCGTTACACGGCAGAATTGGCACACATCACGGGTGACACACATCACGGGGCCCCTCCGAGTCGTTTGTCGATCACGACCAAGCCACGCTCTTAGGCGGGACATCAGTGCCTGGTACTCTTGTTGCAACTCCTCACTACGGGCGTAGCTACGTATACGTTCGTAGCGAGGGTGCGTGGCACCCCAGAGTGGCAGGTTACGTACCCGCAGGTAGTCTTCGTAGTCGGTCAATAGCTCAGCCAGACTAGCGCGCGCCACATTCGTTAGTTTGATGTTGCTCTCTAGAGAGGTCGTTGCAGCCTCGTTGCCCTCGATGATGTTTTGCTTACCAGAGCGTGCTGCCTGCACCATTTGGTCAATGGTCCGATCCCCTCGCTGTAAGTAGTGCTGTGTAAAGTAATAGGTCAGGTCGTAGATCACCTCTGTAACCTTATAGACACGTAGGTTGCGAGGATTACCAGATTGTGTCAAGAACGACTCGGACATGGGGGGGGGGAGATTTTAGAGATTAGAGATTAGAGATCGGAGGGATCGGAGCCATCAGAGTCATCTGAGCTATCTGAATCATCTGAGTCATCTGAGCCATCTGAGCCATCAGCTCCTCCCTCCTTGCCTGCAAATATACACTTTCTCAGTCAAAGACAAACCTTTCTGATCGCTCTGATCTACTCCGATGGCTCTGATCACTCTGATCTACTCCGATGGTTCTGATCACTCAGATCTACTCCGATGGCTCCGACCACTCCGATAGCTCCGACCACTCTGATAGCTCCGACCACTCTGATAGCTCCGATCCACTCCGATCGCTCTGATCCACTCCGATCGCTCCGATTGTGTGGAGGGCGGGGGGGGTACAACGAGCGAGGGGGCGCTACCTGCGAATGTGCAGGCGGCGCCCCCTCGGGTCGTTTGTGTACAGCTTACTCGTTAAAAGATATTGTGCAGAGACTTAAAGCCCTCCTCAGTGTAGTTGAGGTAGTCCGTCTCGTCCTCACACTCAATCGGCAAGATAGGCACTGCTCCTGCCATACATCTTCTGAGATCTCCATTAGTATATATGTAAGCCCAAGCATTTCCCCAGTGCAAGCGGAAATAGAGTGGAGAGTAGTCTACATTGGAATAAGGAGTTGCTGAGTGGAAAGCTGAGAAACGTCCAATTCCTGAATCTGCTGGTCCTATACGCAAATCGTTAATATTTCCAGCAGCGAAGAATCCTGATAGAGGCAAGTACAAATCTTCTCTTGCTGTTATTGGCATTGACTCAATCGCACCAGCAGCGGGTACCTTCCAGCCATAGGGACATGGATCGAGAGGAGTTTTCTTCGTCCTATATAGCGCCTTCGTCCTTGCGTCATTCTTAAGAACCATTTGATCCGTTCCTTGCCACAAGGCAGCAGCACGCACAGTGGTGGTTCCTCCGACAAGGACTCCCATCTCATAGATATACCCCTCATTTGACTCTCTATGGCACATCTGAGTAGGACGCTCGATTAGCATACGCATCGGCCAAAACGCATTGCCATTACCACCGCCAGTTATTATAGGCATCTTTGTCAACTCCTTCTCTGGGACTAAGCTTGTATTGTAATACACCTTGTCTACGCTCTTACTTTCGTAAGTAGAAATGCCTATGCCTGAAGCTTTACCCTCGCCATGAAATGGTGTGGGTCTACCAAACTGATAGTAAAGCCCTACCTTACGTATATCAAAACTCGGATCTAAATGCGATCCAGCCCAACGAGTAGCACCCAAGTTTCGATTCATATAGGGTTTTGGAGATTTCGTAGTTCCCACTCTCGTTAGCCAAGGATAGTCAGGCTCGTCATCAGTTCGAATGCCAACGACCCAAATCATCCAGCTCCATAGCACCTTGCCACCCTTAACCGCAGCGACAAGAGCTGTCCCAGGGTTAGGATTATCATTGGGAGTACTGTATTTTGGCTCATTTAAGCGAACGAGTATATAGTTTCTTCCTCTTATGGTAAGTCTCTTCTTCTCTACAGTGAGACCTGGGTTATTGCCAGCTTTAGTCAGCGTAGACCAAACAATCTGTCCGTCCCAATTAGTATCCGTCGACTCTAGTCGGTTGAGATGCCAACCGCCACCTCTTTTAATCTCTTCAACCTGTTTTTGCTTGACATAGTTTTTCTCAAGCATATACTCACAGTTGAGATCGAAGTTGTCCGCGAACTGATCATAAAAGTCTGCTGCACGATTAATCTGTGAGCATGGGATGAGTATAGGCATCTGCCCGAGCTTCATAATATAGCTGTTTGCCTCAGGCTGTAGAAGAGCAGAGAGCAGACTAATGGTAAAGGTCTTTGTTTCAAAAGGCTTGCTAGGATCAGTCGAGCTAAGTTCGAAGGTCACAGAAGCTTGTATCACCTCTTGTCCCTGATACCTACACCCTCCGGAGATATAGTCGTATGGCTCGAACTGTACTTTTCGACCTGTTAAGATCGTCCCTAGCTCTTCTTTCTGTACCTCAGTACCATCCTTCCAACCCTTAACAATCAATTCCGTTTTTCCGTCGTCGTCTCCTTGTGGGATGGTAATTTTCTTTACCGATAGCTTATACGGAGCTGTAGCCTTGATGTAGAATTTTTGTGATATATCACTCAGTGGATAGACCTCGTCGTACTTCAACATATTCTTAGTCAGAGCAACGTCACCATAAGGTATAGCGTCATACTTCAGGTAGCGTGTGACAAAGTCTGTATGTGCCTCTACGCCCCCCTTTGTGACTCTAAAACGTGACGTCTCAACTAGTGAGAATCTATCTTCTGGCACGCTATTCTTCTTCAACTTAACAGTATATAGTGCATATCCGGCCTCTTTATTGATGTCAGTCCGATGCCAATCAAAATGCTCTGCAAATTGTAGCGATATACGCTCCAAATCTGCTCCTGGCGTGAAGACTACTCGGAAGTCGTAGTTAACATCTGTCTGGAAGTCCCATGAGTTAATAGGCTTAGAAGGATCCCACTTTCCATCTTTGTATTCGTAGACCTTGACATCTAGTTCGATCTTGTCGGACTGGGTGATCTGGAGAGGCCACTTGATACGACCTGCCTTGACGAAGAGTTCCTTCGCGGTGATGGTGCGGACTTTGCCGGTGGTGTTTTCGAGGACGTTGACCGTGCTGGTCATGTCTTTGTTTTCCTTAAAGGTCTGACCAGCGGGCTCGGTGAAGTATGCCCAGGCGCCTTGCGTACCGGTCTTTGCCCACTCGTTGCCGTCCTTGTCGACGATCTTGTAGCCCTTAGGCCAGTTGGTGCGGATCTTATAGCTCTCACTGGTGGCATCCTTGCCGAAGTGGAACTTATCCTTGGAGACGGAGAGGTAGTACTGTCCGTCGTACATGATCTTGTCAATGTCGGCCTCGTCCCATACGACGACGTCGCAGGAGATGTTGACCGGCTCGGTCGTGAGTGCCTCTCCAGGAGTGCTAGTACCAGGGCCTTTTATCTTAGTAATGTTGAAGCGGTAGCGGTGATTACGCAGTACGTCTAGCTTCTTGGTAATCTTATCCGCCGGCTTACCGTCCTCACGTTTGATGAAGTCGACACGGTAGTAGGTCTCCTTGTCGCTATTGTTATAGTATCCACCGATGACGAGGCAGGTGCGCTGGTTTTTGTCGCCCTGGTTGCTGATCTCGGGGATGTAGATATTGCGTACGTAGTCGTTGACACCTTCGGTTGCCTCAAACTTGAGAGGCTTGGTGTCAACCGCAGGGTTCACGCCCTCTGGGGTGTGAGGCTTGGCCTCACGGGCAGTACCGTTGAAGTTGAATGTGGTACTCTGCGTACCAGTCATGTACATAGAGGTGGCGTAGCGGTAGACGCGTACGGACTTGATCTTGAAGTCTGTGCTGCCCTTGCCTTTTTCGCCTTTGATGTCCTCGTCAAAGTTGATACCTACGTCGATACGTGCTAGGGCACGGACGAGGTGGATGACGCCAGCGTTGTCCTGATTGACGCCAGTGCCTCCCAGGCCAGTGACGTCGCAGCTGTTGAACTTAGTGTTGCGGGTGACGGTCTGCTTGTCGCTCTCTCCCCACATAGGGATGTAGTAGCTGTTACCCTCGGTAGGCCAAGCAGCTGTGAAGTTTTTCTTCATCTGGTCATCCTCGAGGATAGTTTTCTTGGTCTTGTTTGTGAAGTCCGTCGTATTGATCTTCGTGGGGGCATTGGCGATGCAGACGACGCGCATAGGCTTATCAGGGGAAGCCTTGAGCCCACAGCGAATGCGTATGGTATTGCCCTCCTGAGTCTTGCTCTTGACCTCAGCCTCGTAGGCGAAGGTCTCGTCGGGCTCGCCGAGGTTGTCACCTTGAGCGTTTTGCGTGTTGAAGACGAGGAGCTGGATATCTTTTACCGCCTGCTCCTGGGTAGCGTCGAGCCCGCGCAGGGAAGTCTCTAGTGCGGGCACCTGGACGGCGAACTCGAGCTCGACGTCTTCGCCCTCGGTGATGCAGTCGCTCACGTTGCGGTCGGCGACGCACCCTGCGGTGAGCAGAGCGAGCAGCAAGCCGCTGATGAGCTGAATGGTGTATTTAGTCAGACGTGTCATATAGTTATTGTGTTTTCTTGCTTTTTGGAGGAGATCAGAGTGAAGTGGTCGTGTAACCCTTTGTAGGGACGCTCGACCTGAGCGTCCGTTGTAGAAGGAAAGTTACAGCATCGTTTCGCTGGTTCGGGGACGGACGCACAGATCGTGCGTCCCTACAGCGGGTTACTCGTCTCTCTAATCTCTAACTTCTAATCTCTAATCTCTATTGCTTATATTGGTCAGGCTTGATGTTGATGCTGCCCCATACGAAGGGTTTGATGGTGATCTTCAAGGGAGCCGTGAAGGAGATGAGCAGCGGGAGGTTGGCCTCGTGGAGCTTGTCGAAGGATATGTTGTGCTCCTTGAGGTAGTCGGTGATGTTGATCTTGGCTATCTCCTTGCCAGACTTGCTGTCGATGAGTCGCAGCACGGGCGCCTGGGCATCGGTGAAGCGGAAGAGGTCGAAGCGTGCGCGATACATGTCGTCACGCTGGGAGTGCCCTAGGATAGGGACGAAGGTCTTGTCAGCATCGGGCAAAGGTATGCCGGCGGGATGCTCGACGAAGGTGTAGTGCGTACCGCCCGATAGGATCTCTATCTGTGGCTCACCCGCACCGGGGTGGAATGCGTCATAACCCTTGATGACTACATCGAGCCCGATGTGAGCTGATGAGAAGGGTACGGTGTACTCGCCCTGCGACGCGTGGCGCAGGTCTAGTGATAGCTCAGCACGGTATAGCGAGTCGGTGCCTCGGTAAAAGCCTTTGTCGTCGGGCTGTGCTGTGATGTCAGCCTTGGCAAGTGTGTCCGGGTTAGCTATCTGTGACTGCTTGGTCACGTTGGCCCAGGCGATGACACGGTACTGGGCGAAGGTCAAGACGGGCAGCTGAATCCCCTCGGCGAGGTCTTGACGTGTGAGTTGCTTCGTATAGCATACCGCTCCCGACTCGTCGTATATATATAGGTGTGCATCCTTGATGTATTTGGGCAGGACGTTGTCGCTACCGTCTGCGTTGTAGACGAAGCGTAGTCGTGGCTCGGGACACTTACTCAGGTCCTCATATACGCATGAGGAGAGTAGCGCCATGAGTAGCACTGTGAGGGGTAATAGTAGTACTTTCTTTGCCATTGGAGGTAGCGGAGTTAAGTAATTAGAAGTTAGAGATTAGAGGTTAGAGATTAGAGCTCTCTAGTGGGCCTCGTCTTTTGGGATCTCTAGTGCTTCTAGTGAATCTAGTGGGACTAGTGAATCTAATGGGACTAGTGCTGCTAGTGTGTGGGATAGTCAGTGACTGTGTGGTGAAGGTAGTGTCGCTAGCGTGGCTCCGCTCGCCGTGGAGCGAGAGCCACGCCGCGAAACTAGATTGTAGACGTACGTGTGTACGTCAGGCGTGATTACTTCTTGTAACCGTTGTTGTTTACGTCAGGCTTGATGTTGACAGCCGTCCAAGTGAAAGGCTCAACCTTGACATTGAGGAGTCGCTTAGCGTTTGGCTCTGGATCTGGAGTGTCAGGGTTGTTAGGATCGGGCGTACCATCATTACCAGTCTTGAAGTCATCACTAAGATCCTTGAGGTTGAGCTTGTAGATCTTACCAGCCTCGAAGGAAGCAATAGCAGGATTAGATGCTGTTGTTGCGTCAACGAACTTAACCATCGTGACGTAGCGCTCAGTCATCTTCTTAAGCTCAGGCTTAGCTGCGATAGCCTCGTCGCTGTACTCGATCTTGATCTTGAGGATGACGTGATCGTAGAACTCAGTGCCAGCTGCCTCATTCTCCTTGATGGGGAAGAGCTGATAGCCAGCAACCTTCGTACCAGCTACGAACTCGTCTAGATCGGCAGCCTTAATCTCATCGTTCATTGCAGCCTCAACAGCAGGATCATCTTTAAAGCCATCCTTACCGTTGGTAACGCAGAGGTGACGAGCTCCAGTACGTGTAGAGAGGTAGTTGTTGACATAGACATGCTCTACAGTGATAGACTTGAAGGCGTTCTTATGGGTAGTTTCATTCTCCTTAGGCTCGATCTTACCGAAGACCTCTACACGAGCTACGTGAGGAACTGGCTTTAGAGTTACAGAGTATACGGTCTGACCATTGGCTGTAGTAGTCGTTACAGCAGTAGCCTTAGCCTCTAGAGGGATCTCAGTCTTGAGGTTCTTGCCCTGGAGGGAAGTGATCTTCGTGCCATCACCTACGGTGCCATTAGCAGTCAGAGCGACCGTGTTGACAGCGAAGTTAACTTCCTTCTCATAGCCCTTTTGTAGATTCTTTGCGTCAGCTAGATCTTGATTCTCGAGCTTAATCGTCACACCATTATCTAGTGTTAGGACGACGTCTGTCATGCACTCAGTCTTGTCGCCGTTTGCATAGCCAGCGCCTAGAGCGCGTAGCTCAGAGTCGTTGATACAGATGCGGAGAACAGCGTTCTCAGCTTTCTTTGGCTCGTCCTTCTTGTTGCAGGAGAACAGAGCTAGTGCCATCATGGCGATGGCGGCCATCTTCATGTACTTCATAAAGTTTGATTAGTTGATTAAAGTGATTATTCTGTTTGGTTATTATCTGATTGGGAGAGCGAGTAACCCGCTGTAGGGACGCTCGATAGTGTCGAGTCGGAGGGCGTCCGTCCCCGTTAAAGTTACGAGGGCTATTTGTTTTGCTGTTCTACAACGGACGCTCAGATCGAGCGTCCCTACAAAGGGTTACACGTGGGATCGTGCGTCCCTACAGCGGGTTAGTCGTTTCGTTCTTCGTTTAGTTTCGTTCTTCGTTTAGTCTAGTTCGGTGTTGATGTTGATGTGTATCCAGTCGACGACGGATACGGGGATCGTATTGGTCGTCTCCTCGGGACGCTCGTCGGTGCCCTCGGGACGTGGCGTCACCTCGGTGATCTCGTTCGTATTCTTGATACCAGGCTTGGCATTGGTCGAGAAGAGCGAACTGAGATAGCTCAGGTCAATGCGGTATATCTTGCCCGGGTCAAAGGAGACGAGCGAATTGTCGGTACCGCCCTCGGTGACGAGGAACTTACGTATGGTGATGAAGCGCGTCAGCGTCTGCTCGCCTCGATCCTCTACACCGGTGCAGGCGTAGACATCTTTCTGCTGGCCCTTGTTGTATACCTTATAATTAAAGTGTCCTACCTGGGTGTGCACTTTGTACTCGACCTTTACGATGATGTGGTCTAGCGCCTCGGCCTTGTCAGCTGTAGTACCGCCCGGGTAGATCTGATAAGCGTCTACCTGTTTCTTGTTCATAGCGGTGGCATAACTTGCTCCCTCAAAGAGGGTGTGCATTGCAGCATTGTGTCCAGTCCACTGACCGTTTTTCCAGTCCTCATCAGTCAGACGTGTGCGATGAGCGTTGTCGACGTTGGGTGTCTCCTTATAATTATTGACGTATATACCTCGTATGGTGACCTCCCCGATGGTGCGCAGCGTGACATCTTGCGGGGTTGGGAGCCAAGAGTAGTTAGTCTGATCATCAGAGTAGCGCTTCATGAACTTTTCGATGATGTAATCAACGGCTGGCTGCGTCGACTCGAAGGGTACCTCTATATTGCCCGAGATCTCTAGACGTGCCACGTTGGGGACGGGCTGGAGGGTGACGGTGAGCTTGTTTTGGTCGGCTGGGTCTTGCTGAACTGGTGTCTTGGGAGCTACGTAGGGTACCTTATATAGGAAGCCGTCCTTCTGAGCTTCGGCACCACTGAGGCCTTGCAGGCTGTAAATCTTTCGATCGTCAAGCTCTGAGGGCTTGATGATGCCAGGGACACCAGCGACGGCGGAGACTTTGCTGACAGCTTCACGGACCTCCATCTCGTAGCCGTCGGCACTCCTCGCTTTCCGTATATCCTCATTGCTCTTGAGTTCGACACGGTACGGCTCGGTGGGCTCGCCCTGAGCATCGTAGAAGAAGAGTGTGATGGGGGTGTAGGTGTCTACCGTGTAGGAGTTCTCCTTAGCACCCTCCTCGACGGCACGGAAAGAGCCCGAAGAGGAAAGCTTGATAATTAGGGTGCGCTCCTGGTCGCTCTCCTTGGGAGAGTTGTTACAGCTAGTGGTCGCTACTACGGTGAGTAGCATGCTAGCGAGCAGTAGTAGTATGTTCTGAATGCGTGATCGCATAGGAGTTGGTGTTACTTTTTAGTATCTCTTGGTGCAAAGGTACGACGTATTTGTGATAGCGTGTTTGTCCAAATCGGTATTTCTTTTTGCATTTTCGGTATTTTGATTGGAGAGAGGGGAGAGAGTAGAGGTTAGAGATTAGAGGTTAGAGATTAGAAGGGAATCGGAGCGATCGGAGCTATCAGAGCCATCGGACCGGGAATCGTTGTCGTGAAGCACGAGACGAGTAACGGCTGTAGGGACGCACGGTCGTGCGTCCGTCCCCGTTAAAATCACGACGCTGTAACCTTTGACACAACGGACGCACGGGCGTGGGGAGGGGCGGGCATTGCCCTGCGACGGGCGACGCCTTTTACGGTTCTTCGTAGAGCCCGATGGTGAGTGACTCGCCGTCCCAGCGGGCGTAGGAGTTGTAGTGGATCCAGTCGCCGAGGATGATGCAGCGACGGTCGTTGGGGAGCGAGAGGTTGAGCAGCAGATGACGGTGACCATATATATAATAGTCTATCTCGGGGTGCTGCGGGATTAGCTCTTTGGTGTACTGCACGAGCCATTCGTCCCGCTCCACATTCATCTGCGGGTTGTAGCCTGGTCGTGAGGGATCGTTGGCAGCACGCATTTGTCGCAGGCGATTGCGGTAAGCCCACCGCTGAGCGAAGCCGACGGTCCAGCGTGGATGGATGGCGGCGTAGAGACATCGTGCGAGTCGGCTCTCGAAAGTGCCAAAGAGCCAGCGCTCTTTCTTATAGCGCAGAGCGTACTCCCGATGTCCGTGTGACAGGCGGAAGGTGCGTCCTTTGAGCTGGCAGACGATGGTGTCGCGATGCACGATGACGCCGAGCTCTTGGGTAAAGTAATCGGTGAGCCAGAGGTCATGATTGCCCATGATGTAGTGCACCTCGACCCCTTGCTCCACGAGGTCTGCCAGAGTGGCGAGGAAGCGCACCGACCCCCTCGGCACGACATACTTGTAGTCAAACCAGTAGTCGAGCATATCGCCTAGCAGGTAGACTGCCTCGGCATCGTCCGCTATGGAGCGGAGCCAGGCGACGAGTCGTAGTTCAGCACGCCTAGGGTCGTCGTGGTAGGGCGACCCTAGGTGTGCATCGGATAGGAAGTATATAGCTCCCATAGTTTAGGGTATGCGCTAGGCTCTGCCCTAGAGGAATCCCAGCTCCAGCTGTGCCTCCTCGGACATCATCGAGCTATCCCAGGGTGGGTCGAAGGTGAGCTCGATGTCACAGCGCTTGACGCCCTTGATGCTCTCGACCTTGATCTGTACATCCTGCAGGATGAAGTCTGCGGCCGGGCAATTGGGCGCCGTGAGCGTCATCGTGATCACCACCTTAGCCCCTTCGTCCTGTATATCCACGTTGTAGATGAGTCCTAGGTCGTAGATATTGACAGGGATCTCAGGGTCGTAGACGGTGCGGAGCATCTTGACGATCTGCTCCTCTAGTTGTAGTGTCTCCATAGGCAGATTACTTAACAAGGTTCATCTCGTCGAGCAGACGCTGGCAGTGACCGTACTTGTCGACGAGCATAAGGAGATAACGGATGTCTAGGATAATGCTTCGCTGGTAGTTGGGCAGGTACTCGATGTCGCCACCGACACCCTCCCAGTTGCGGTCGAAGTTGAGCCCGATAAGGCGTCCCTTGCCATCGAAGACAGGGCTACCTGAGTTACCTCCCGTTGTGTGGGTCGTAGCGCAGAAGTTGACCGGCATCTCGCCATTCGGTAGTGCATAGACGCCGTAGTCCTTTTGCTTGTAGATCTCTTTGATTCGATCAGGCAGGGCAAACTCCCAGCTCTTGGGGTCTTCCTTTTCCATCACACCCGTGAGGGTCGTCTGATGACCGTAGTAGACGTTGTCGCGAGGAGCGTAGCCACGCACATTGCCGTAGGTAAAGCGGAGCGTCAGGTTGGCATCGGGCCACACCTTGCGGGCGCCCTGCATATCCATCATACCACGTACGTAGTCTCTGTGAGCCAGCTTGATCGGATCGTCGTAGGCAGCCTGTTGCTCACGCATCTGGACGAAGAGATTGATGGTCGAGACGGCAAACTGCGTCATCGGATCGTTCATGAGTTGCTCACGTGACGGAGTCTTGAGGAAAGCGTCAAAGCGTGCTGGATCGGCAAAGATTGAGCTGTCAAAGAGATGAGTCACGTAAGCCTGCACGGAACCATACTGAGCCACGCCCTCACGAAGAGCTACTGGCCAGTGCGCCTCATCGATGCGCTCGGTGTAGCGCTGCAGGAGTACCGTCGCTACCTCCTTGTCGACCGCTGGATCGTAGTCCTTATTATAGAAGGCAGCGTAGCCTCTACGCAAGTCGCTGATGATCTCCTCGCGCACCTTCGGATCGCTCCACTGCTGGAGTTTCTTGCCGTCGGCTAGCGGTATCTGGAGAAACTCGATCGGCGTCAAGACACCCTCCATCAGGTACCACTGCACACGACGAGCCTCACGACGCGCAGCGACACAGTCGGCAATCGTTTGGATAGCCTTCGTCACCTCGGGGCGTTTGTTTGCCTTAGCCCATTGCGCCAGTTCATCTTGCTGCGCACGCTTGGTCGCCTGTAGGTTGCGAGTGCGGATCGCCCAGTTAGCGCCTTGAGCGCGCTTGTAGCCATTTTGCGAGTAAGCGTACTTAGCCGCGTACTGGATATTGACCTTCTCGTCAGCGAGCATACGACGGAGCATCACCTCCTGACGCAGACCACGCATCTCGATACGTATGTTGTTGTCTATCTCAGACCACTCGTCCACCTGCGCCTCGGTGAAGAAGTGATTGGTCGTACCAGGGAAGCCCATGATCAGCGCAAAGTCATCACGCTGTACGCCTGAAGTAGAGACCGCTGCGAAGCGCTCTGGCTTGTAAGGCACGTTGTCGGCGCTGTAGTCGGCGGGGTTATTGTTCTTGTCCACATAGACACGGAAGATAGAGAAGTCTCCCGTGTGGCGAGGCCACATCCAGTTGTCCGTGTCGGAGCCATACTTACCGATAGCACTGGGCGGAGCTGCTACGAGACGCACGTCGGTGAAGACCTTCTTGGTAAAAAGGTAGTAGCGGTTGCCCCCGTAGAAAGGCTTTAGCTCGTAACGAATGCCAGGTTGCCGCATCGCTGCCTCGCCTACGATGGCGGGGATCATCTTGGTGAGCGTCGCAATGGAGAAAGCCGCCATCGGATCCTTCTTATAGGGAGACTGCTTCAGCAATTTGTTCACTTGGTCGGTCACGTTGGTGATCTTGTCAATGGAGATCACCTCTAGTCCAGGACAGGGCAGCTCCTCACGCATAGACTGTGTCCAGATGCCGTCGCGTAGATAGTTATGCTCTACGGCCGAGTGGCTCTGTATCTGGTCGTAGCCGCAGTGGTGGTTGGTTAGAACCAACCCTTGGTTCGAGACGAAGACGCCTGAGCAGCCTCCGTCAAACATCACGACTGCCCGCTGTAAGCAGGGTCCATCAGGATTGTATATCTCCTCCACGGGGATCTGTAGCCCCTTAGCTCGGAGCTCGTCAGCGTGGTCTGCCATCTGCTCCAGGAGCCACATACCGCCATCGGCTAGTGCGACAGCCGAGAGGGTGAGACTGGTCAACAGGAGCAGGAGTACTCTTCTTAGGTGAGTTGTCATAGGTAGTTCTCTTTATATAGTGTATTATTGATTCTCTTAGGTAGAGACTGTTGCATAAAGGCGAATCGCTGTGTTGCTTTCGGGATTCGGCTTCGGTCACATACGGAGGTATGCTCCCTTCAGACCTCACCCTCAGCGCCTTGCGCTTCATCCTTTCTGCAAAGTCTGGACAATCTTGCTTGCAAGATTGTGAGACTGTTGACTTTTGCAACAGTCTCAAGTAGTGGGTGGTGGCGCTGGCTCTTGCGCTAGCATAGCGTTGTAGTAGCGGATGTCGCCCGTCACCTCACGCCCCAGCCAAGAGGGCAATGCTGGGCAATCTGTCGGGCTCGTCAGCTCCACCTCTGCCATGACTAAGCCTTCTAACCTTCCACCGAAGCGATCCACCTCCCATACGAAGCCCTCGTAAGGTACGTAGTAGCGCACCTTCTCTAGGCAATGGCTAGCGCACTGGCTCAGCATCTCCTCCGCATCTGCGACAGGGATCGGGTACTCCCACTCGGAGCGAACCAGCCCGTCGGCGGTGGAGCTCCCCTTGATAGTGAGTCGTGCCTCCTCGTCGATGATGCGCACCCGCACGGTCACCCGCTCATCTACCGCCAGATAACCCTGGCGGATATGGCGGTGGTGAGACGCCTCTCGGAGGTAGTCGTCACGACAGACAAGGTACTTACGCTCGATCTCTAGCATTGGGGCAAAAGCTACGATATCGTCACCTCAATAGCGCCCATCGGGAAGCCATCAAACGTGACATCTCGATACTGTACCATCGGGTAGTCCTGCTCGATACGGTTGATGATGAGCTGATGCAGGACTCCCTGCCCAGCGCCATGGATGAAGATCACCTTGCTGCCACGACGCTCCAGACGCTTGTCCAGTTCACGGCGAAAGTTCTTCAGCTGATAGAGCAGCACCTCGTGCGGTGTCATCCCCGTAGCATTTGGGAGTATACGCTCCGCCTCCAGTCCCACCTTTTCGATGGTTTGCTCGGGAGCTGCGGGGGGTTCGGGCTGCTTACGCTCAGGCTGAGGCTGAGGAGCGCTCTGCTTAGGCTGCTTTTGGGAAGATTTCTGAGCCCCCTTCTGAGGCCCCTTTTGCGGTGCCGTTGTAGCCTTCTTCTGCTCGATCGCACGCTGTGGCAAAGCTCCCGAACGACTGGGCGCTGGCTGTGGCTCCTCTGCGGGAGCTTGCTGAGAGCCATCGTATGCCTCCAAGACAGGAATGACCAGCGCATCCTCATCAAAGAAAGGGTTCTCACGAAATGCGTGACGCTTCGCCAGCTTGACCACATCCATCCGCACCTGACGCTCTACGGGGGGCATGGAGCGATAGGTACGCTCAGGCTTGTAGGCGATAAACTGGAAGTGTGAGACGGCGTGATCGTTGATCTCCGACGCATCAAACTCCTCGACCAGCACCCGCATATCCGGCTCTAGGACACCCGCCGAGCGGAGCTTGTAGCCACCCGCTGAGGTTGTCGTGCTGTAGGTGAAGAGGAGATGATAGTTGCTCTCGTTGATTAGATAGGTCTCGTAGGGCGACTGTCCGAAGTGTTCGTACGATACGGGCAAATAGGCGACATGCACCTGCAGTTGCTCGCCTCCCGAGCGGTCAAACCAGGGACCCTTGGAGAGAGGTGCCACGAAGCTCAAGTCCTGCTCGGCATCCTCGACTACCTCAGGGGTAGCGGGCGCATTGCTCTTCGTCGGTTGCGTTGCTGGCTCTTGTCGCTTCACTACGGGAGGTTTGTATGCTGGTACGAAAGTGTCTCGGCTGTCCACCACCACGCACTCATGTATCGGTGTGGGTAGCTCAAAGCCGTCGGGGCCCTCGACCCACGCCACGCCACGCTCTATGCGCTTGACGACACCACCGCCTGATGCGTTGAGGTAGCGGATGGTGTCTCCTACTTTTATATTCTGTGCCATTGCTGATTTCTATTTCTATGCGAAGATACCAAAAATAGTGCAATCGCCCAGAGATTAGACTTTAGAAATTAGAGGTTAGACTTTAGAGGTTAGAGCTATCGGAGTGCATCGGAGCTATCAGAGCCATCGGAATGATCGGACTTTCAACCTCTAACCTCTAACCTCTAAAGTCTAACCTCTAATATCCACACCTCCGAGGAAATCGAAATTTCCTCGGTAGAAAATGGGAATCCTCCACGGAGGCATAAAAAAATTCTTCCGAACTTTGATTTGCTTCTTCCGAAGTTTCATTTCATTCTTCCGAACTTTTATTTCGGCCCTCCGTGAAGAATAAAAAATAGCTCCCTGGGAATCTAGGATTCTCCACGGAGATACTCATATTAGGACGGACGGGTCAACTGGTTCGGCTTGTTTTTTTCAACAAGAACAGTTACATTTGTGGTACTCAATACTACAAAACTTAAAGTTGTAGCAATCACCCCCAGCAAAACGAGATCTAGACGACACTATCGGTGGTACAATGTAACCTCGCTACAGCCAATCCCCAATGCTAATGAAGCAAAGCTCATCTATGCGGTGAGGCGATCTACCCCAAAACAGGAGTTACGTCTCAGTAGGCGTAGCTCCTGTTTTCACTTCTAGAGCTAGAGATTCTTCTGGTGAAACTTGAGCTGCTCCTTTGCTCCACAGCTATTTTATTAGTAGCTTTGTAGCAACAAACTAACTCATCGCAGATTTACATGGAGCATTACTATTGTGTCATCATGAGTGGCGGGGTGGGAAGTCGCTTCTGGCCTATCTCACGGCAGTCACGACCCAAGCAATTCCTAGACTTCTTCGGGACTGGCAGATCGCTGCTACAGGACACCTACAGGAGGTTCCTGCGTATCGTCCCGGAGGACCATATATACATCGTCACACATGCGGACTATGTTGACCTGACCCTCGAGCAGCTCCCAGGACTCACGCGTGACCAGATCCTCACGGAGCCTCTGCGACGTAACACGGCTCCATGTATCGCCTACGCTTGCTACCATATCCAGCAGCGAGATCCGAAGGCATCGATCGTCGTGGCGGCGTCGGATCATATTATTATGAACGAGGACAACTTCGTCCAGACGGTCAGCCAGTCGCTCCACTTTGCAGCCCTCCACCCCTACCTCCTGACGCTGGGCATCAAGCCTACAGCTCCTGAGACGGGCTATGGCTACATACAGGTGGACTCTAGCGAAAGCCCTCTCGACGGACAGTACCACAAGGTGAAGGTCTTTACCGAAAAGCCTAACCGTGAGATGGCCGAGATATTTGTCTCTTGTGGAGAGTTTCTCTGGAATAGCGGTATGTTCGTCTGGAGTGTCAAGACGATCCTAGATGCTTTTGCCAAGTATATGCCTGAGGTGAGCAGACTCTTTACCGAGCGCGCCAGTGACTTCGGCACCGACCGTGAGCGGGCGGCGATCGAGGAGATCTATCCTTACTGCCCTAGTATATCAATCGACTACGGGGTTTTGGAAAAAGCGGACAACGTGCTTGTCACGCCCGCCACTTTCGGCTGGGCTGACCTAGGTACCTGGGGGGCGCTCTACGACCAGAGCTCAAAAGATCAGACGGGCAATGTGACGAACCACCAGAAGACCCGATTCTACGAGTCGATGAATAATATCCTCTACATCGACGATCCCGACTTGCTGGCAGTCGTGCAGGGGGTTGATGACTGTATCATCGCTAAGCATGGTAACGTGCTACTTATCTGCAAGCGGGAGGCGGAGCAGAGTATCAAGAACTATGTGACCGACGTGGAGATAGAGTCTGGAGAGGACTACATCTGACCTATTCGCACGAACTATGCAGGAGATGTGGCTACACCAGGTCTGGGGCAATAGACTCTACGAGTCGCTCACCTTCGAGCCACACCCCTGTATCCCTGAGGGGGTCACGCCGATCGTCATTGACCCAGGGCGGTACAACACGAATGGCGGACCCGACTTTAGCAATCTCAAGCTACGCATAGGGCCTCTGACCTGGGCGGGCAATGGAGAGATTCATTGCCAGGCGACGGACTGGTTGCGCCATGGGCACCAGCTGGACCCTGCCTACAATAATGTGCTCCTACATATCGTGCTGCAGGACGATGGCCCCATCTCTCTACAAGCTGGCACGCCACCTATTACCTGCCGTATGCAGATCAATCCTGATCTGCTAGCCATAGCGCAGCAACTCACGGAGGCTCCGCAGATCCCTCGCTGTGGGGAGGCTTGTAGCCAGCTACCAGAGCGTCTGCAGGCCGATTGGTTTGCACAGCTGACTCGTGAGCGACTGGAGAGGAAGTGTCAGCAGATTGAGACGGCGATGAGCTTTTTCAAAGGCGACCTGGCTGCGGTGACGCACCTTTTCCTGATGCGTTACCTAGGGGGCAAAGTGAATAATGATGCTTTCGAGCAGATAGCTCGCCAACTCCCGCCTTCGATCCTACTGAAGCACAAGACTTCGCCACTAGCCCTCGAAGCGTTGCTCCTCGGCGTGGGCGGACTACTGGAGAGTGCGCCAATATCTCCCGAGATAGACCAGTACCGAGAGCGACTAAAGGAGGAATTTACCTTCCTATCGCACAAGTACCACCTCTCTCCCCTATCGCCTGGCACAATACGCATGCTGCGGCTCCGTCCGAGCGCCTTCCCGCATCGTCGGCTCGCCTATCTCGCAGCGCTCTACTATCGTAGTGACAATCTGCCAGGAGAGCTCCTCCGCACATCGTCTCTGGCTCATCTGGAGCAGCTGCTCACCGTCACCCCGACCGACTACTGGCAGCGACACTACCACTGGGGCAGCGAGACGGATGCTCAGCTCGGCACCATAGGACGGGCGACTGTCGAGAGCATTGCGATCAATGTGGTCATACCGCTTCAGTACTACCTCACACAGGAACGCGACCTGCTCGGGCTATCCCTAGCGAATGACTCGCTGATGAGTGCGCACGACTTACCCGCTGAGCGCAACAGTGTCGTGAAGCGCTTTGTCAACGAGGGGCTACGTCCCCACAGTGCCTACGACTCGCAAGCTCTCCTGCAACTCTACGGGAACTACTGCGAGCCTCGTCGCTGCTGGCTATGTCCCGTAGGGCGTACGCTACTGCAGAGCTACGGTGCGATGAGCCTGCCCCCCTCCATTGGCGAACAGCAAGACTTATAAGAAAAACCCCTAGTGACCGTACATTGATCGCTAGGGGCTTCGCTGTATATGTCGGAAAAGGGGAGCTCTTACTCCGTAAAGCTGCGGTAAAAGTCTACGTAAGCCTCAGCATGATCTACCGCTGGGCCAGGGTACTCTAGCACTTTGTGGTCAGGCTCCGAGCGAAGGTACTCGATGAGCTCAGGAGAGACCGACTCCTGCCCCAGGATCACACCATCTGAGTAGTGGATCGCCATACGACGTAGCGCGTCTGGCGTCACCTCCCCTTGTAGCGGGTCGAGCAAGTCTCCCGTAATCTTGTCAAACTCAAGCTTCTTGATCAAGTCTTCGCCAATCTCGCCCTCCTCCTCGTTGCCATCGACCGAAAAGAGCACCTTAGCACGCTCGAAGTAAGGGTCATTCTTGTAAGCCGTCTTCAGGTAGACGGGTGCCAGTGCGGAGAACCACCCCAGACAATGAATCACATCGGGGATCCAGTGCAAGCTTTTGATCGCCTCCAGGACGCCTCGGATGAAGAAGATG
>NZ_ACLR01000177.1 GCF_000174775.1 Porphyromonas uenonis 60-3 | reverse complement strand
CCTATCAGAGTGGCTTCGAGACTTACTCTACCTTCTCTCGATCCTTCAAGAGCATCTGCGAGATATCTCCCTCCAAGTATCGAGAGCAGAAAAGCATCATGAAAGTCCACGACTAAAAAGGGTTCGTCTCACGGACCCGTTTTTGACCTTTACGCCAAAGAGCCACGAGCCGTGCCGCCCCGATCAGCAGGGAGGCACGGCTCGGTGTATACCGTGAGAGCGTTCGTTCCCGTCAAAGCGAGACGTGTAGTTCGCACTGACGTGTAGCCCATGTAGGGACGCACGATCTGTGCGTCCGTCCCCGTTAAGACCAACAGAAGCTGTAACCTTTGACACAACGGACGCACCGATCGTGCGTCCCTACATTTCGCTACTCGTCTGATGACTCCGACACCACACCCCTGAGAAAATTGAAATTGCCTCGGTAGCAAATGGGAAACCTCCACGGAGGAACGGAATAATTCTTCGGAACTTTGATTTGCTTCTTCCGAAGTTTCATTTCATTCTTCCGAAGTTTCATTTCCCGGCTCCGTGGAAAAAGTTCGTTTCCTCACTGGATATTTGCGATTTCCTCCATAGAGGCGTAGAGGAACTCATCGTATATCATGCGTCAACTCTGGGCAAGCGGGACTGTCATTTTATATCTTATCAAGAAATAACCATCTTGTAGAGGCTCTTGTCGATATTTAGGCCCTTGGCACCAACAATACACTATACATCAACACATTAGATATGATGTCATGTCCGAAAATGACAAGTGCGCCATGTAATCCTGTCCGAATATGACAAGTTTTTGTCCGCAATTGATAAGATATTTAACACCGCTGAAGTCTAATTTTGCAACAGAAACCTAGGAGACAGATCAACTACCTCGATCACGAGATGAACATTAGGTACAGGAGATGCCTCCCTTCCAGATTAGTCATGAACCCGTTATTGCAAACCGTATGAAAAATAGACTTATCTCTCTCCTTATCTCCCTGCTGGCCAC
>NZ_ACLR01000178.1 GCF_000174775.1 Porphyromonas uenonis 60-3 | reverse complement strand
ATCAGTTACTGTAGGTCTGTCTAGACATGGCAAATAGCTGTATAGGGGAAGGGCTTCTCAGAGCGCTCTACCGACCTTTTGCGATGCGAGACATCTCCTTTGATCCACAAAGATACAAAATACCTACTATTAACTACTATAATGTCGTCTTAATTTCAGGAGAAGAAGAGATTAGAAGTTAGACTTTAGAGGTTAGAGATTAGAAGTTTGGACTGCTCCTATCCGATAGCTCCGATCACCTCCGATAGTTCCGATAGCTCCGATTTCTATCTTCTAACCTCTAAAGTCTAACTTCTAATTTCTAATCTCTAACTTCTCCCCTCTCGTCCCTCCCCTCGGTAGGAAATACGAAATCTCCAGGGAGGAAACGAAATTTCTCCACGGAACCGGGAAATAAAAGTTCGGAAGAATGAAATGAAACTTCGGAAGAAAGATTTCGAAGTTCCGATGAATTTTTCGTTTCCTCGCTGGAGATTCAAAAGGCTTCACCGAGGAAATGGCGATTTCCTTCGATGGTGCTAAAATGAGCCCACTTTTTATATCATGCAGGGGTTGGGGTGGTGGTTGTCCATTCACAAGTTTTTCGTACCTTTGTCGTCAGCTTTGCGTAATCTCTGACAGGAAGAGTGCTCTAAGCTTAATTCATAGCTTAGTCTAGAGGCTCACGAGTCGCCTGTGTATATTGCGTTTAGCTCATAGCTAATCAAAAAAGTAACAGCACATTATTATGGACTTTATCAAGCTAGTCGAAGAAGACTTCAAGAGTGGCAAGCAGCTACCTAAGTTTGCCCCAGGTGACACGATCGTCGTGGACTACCGTATTAAGGAGGGTAATAAGGAGCGTATCCAGAAGTTTCGCGGTACGGTCATCCGCATCAGCGGTCATGGTGACCAGCGTCGCTTCACCGTACGCAAGATCTCTGACGGTGTAGGTGTAGAGCGTATCTTCCCCTACAACAGCCCTTTCATTGAGGAGATCCACGTAGAGCGTCACGGTAAGGTACGTCGCGCTAAGCTCTACTATCTGCGCAACCTCCGCGGTAAAGCTGCTCGTATTCGTGAGCGTCGTACGCTCTCTGCCAGCGTCAAGTAATAGAGTCGCTAGCTCAGACTAATGAAGAGAGGCATCTCAACTGATGAGTTGAGATGCCTCTCTAACTTTGCGCTTCGGACGAGCGCGGACCTACTTCGACGAGACATGAGCAAGGGGCGATTCGTAAGATTGGAGAGGCTGAGGACTATTAACTAGGTAAGCTAAAGGAGACTGTTGCAGAAGTCAACAGTCTCACAATCTTGCAAGCAAGATTGTCTAGACTTTGCAGAAAGGATGAAGCGCAAGGCGCTGAGGGTGAGGTCTGAAGGGAGCATACTTCTGTATGTGACCGAAGCCGAATCCCGAAAGCAACACAGCGATTTGCCTTTATGCAACAGTCTCTAAAGGGAAGATTGTGGTATATTTGCGTCATCGGTCATGGTGATGGATATACTATAAGTAGCTGTATCCACGTTATTAGATTACTTATGAGACATAGACTCCTACATTATATATACAGACCTCTGAGCCTGCTGCTGGTCACACTGCTAGCGGGGCTGCTGGGGCTGACCGCACAATCCTCCGCCAGCTCACCGCTCAGTGAGGGGCACTGGGTGCGTCTCTCGGTGACTCGCACGGGAGTGTACAAGGTTACCTTTGCCACACTACGAGAGGCGGGCATTGCGAACCCTGCCGAGGTACGTCTTTTCGGACGGGGTGGGGCGATGCTAAGCGAAGTGCTGGAGGATAACAGTTTGCAGCTTACGCCGGTCCCCGCTTATGTGGCTAATGATGCGGTTTACTTTTACGCTACGGGGGTGACCGAGTGGATACCAGAGCTGTCGCGACAGACCTTTCGTCATCAGCAAAACATTTATAGCAATCAGGGGTACTACCTAGCGACCGATCGGACGGATCTGCCAGTGCAGCGCATTGAATCGCAGGGGGCGCAGCAAGCTACGGAGCCGGCTGTGCGGACAAGCTTCTTGGCGCATGAGCTATATGAGCAGGATCGCCACTCGCTACGTGCCTCAGGGCGTTTGCTCTTTGGCGAACCGCTCGGTGGGCATCCGCTCACGGTGCCTCTCACGCTACCGTCGCCACTGGTCTCAGATGCCGAGGGCGACCTAAAAGTGGCTTACGTGGGGCTACCAGACAAGGATCAGTCGCTGGAGCTAACGGTGCAATTGGGCGGTGAAACGTACAAAGACATCATCAAGAGAAGTGAAGATGAAACCTCCGCCAGTACCTATCTGGCTGGTATCTACCATGCTAAGAGCTTTGCAGCCAAGCTCCCCTCGGAGGCGCAGCGTGTGGAGACGCAACTACAGATAGCGCCAGCGGGACGACAATCTTACCTGGACTATCTGACACTGGTGGCACCAGTCGCTTTGCAGTATGGAGGGAAGGGACAGTTGACCTTTCGTAACTACTCCGCCACTCCCGGAGCCATCGCATCGCACCGCATCGAGGTGACAGGCTCTGCGAGTGCCCTGCAATTGTGGGGACGCACGCCCGAGGGTCAGGTGGCGAGCCTACCCATAGCGGAGCAAGATGGAGCTGTGACCTTTACGGGAGCCGTAACGAGTGAGGCAGGGATACCCGTTGAGTACACACTCTTTGCCCTTGCGGACGCTTACCCTGTGGAGCAGGTCGTGGCGCTCCCGCATGGAGGGGTGCGTCTAGACACGGTGCCGGACTATCTGATGATCACGACCGAGGCTTTGCGCCCAGCTGCAGAGCGCTTGGCTAGTTATCACCGAGAGCACTCGGGGCTACGGGTGCAGGTGGTGACGCAGCAGGAGCTTTTTGATGAATATAATGGCGGCACGCCCGATGCGACGGCTTATCGCTTGATGCTGTGGGACTATAAGCGTCGCTACGAGGCGGAGCATGGGGCGGAGAGCTACCACCCGCTACTCTTGCTGATGGGCGATGGCGCTTATGACAATCGTAAGGTGTCGCAGGACTGGAGTGCACGAGACTTTCAGTTGACGGAGTTCCTGCTAACCTATCAGGGGGAGAACTCGACCAACGTCTACAGCTACTCGACGGATGACTACTTTGGTCTCCTCACGGAGGGGTTGCGTGGCGTCGGAGTCGGGGCTCAGCCACTCTCGGTGGGGATCGGTCGTCTGCCCATACGTACCTTGGAGGAGGCTGAGGCTGTAGTGGACAAAATAATCCGCTACGACAGCGAGCAGGTGCCAGGCGTGTGGCGTACGCGTGCTTGCTATGTAGCGGACAACATGGATGGCTACTCGCACCTCGGGGAGGCCGACGGTATCGCTCAGCTTATGGAGCGTCTACAGCCAGAGCTGATGGTCTCTAAAGTCTATATGGATGCCTACGCACACAAGAATGTGGGCGGGCGTACCTCGGTGCCGGATGCGCGTCGCAAGCTGATGGACGAGCTACAGAAGGGGCTGCTCCTCCTCGACTATACGGGACACGGGGGCCCCGCAGCGTGGAGCGATGAGCAGATCTTGACGCAGGCGGATATCGTACGCTTTGACTATCCTCACCTACCCGTATGGATTACGGCGACCTGTGACTTTACCAACTATGACCATCCGCAGACCTCGGCAGGGGAGTCGGCTATGCTCAATCCGACGAGCGGAGCTATCGCACTCTACACGACGACACGTGTCGTGATGAATCTAAACAATGAACAGATGAATAGAGCGCTACATGAGAGCCTCTTCACACCTCAGGCGGATGGCTTCCTACGTCCCATGGGAATCGTGATGCGTGATGCCAAGAATGCGCTCACAGACGATACGATGAATAAGTTGAACTTCTTCCTCCTCGGGGATCCAGCGCTGCGCCTCCGTATGCCAGCCTACGAGACGGTCATCACGGAGCTGGCGGGTGTCTCGCTCGACAAGCTTTCGGAAGGTGAGTCGGTGCCGCTCCATGCGATGGATAGTGTACAGGTACGGGGCTACGTGGCTAGCAGTAAGGGGGTCGTGCAGGGAGACTTCACGGGTCGGCTCTTTGTGACGGTCTTTGATGCTAAGGCTCCGGTCAAGACGCACATAGACAATGCACCTGACAAGGATCCTGAGAAGATTACCTCTTTTGAGGACTACCCGGGGATGCTCTATGCGGGTGTCGCTGAGGTGAAGGAGGGACACTTTGACTTCTCTTTCGTAGTGCCTAAGGATCTCCCTTATAGCGGTGGCAATGGCAAGATCAATCTCTATGCTTACAGCGATGCGAAGGGTGGCGAACCGTACGAAGCAATGGGCGTGAGCCACGCAATCTGTGTCAAGCCTGGCGTGGGTGAGCACAGCGTGGTCGACACGGTCCCGCCTGAGATACGGGAGCTATACCTAGGTCATCCGAACTTCTCAGTGGATAACCCCATCGGCTCGACACCGCTCTTCGTTGCTACGCTGGCGGATGCCTCGGGAATCAACCTTTCGGGAACGGGCGTGGGGCACAACATGACGCTGGTAGTGGATGGACGCGAGGACTTGACCTTTAACCTCAGTAGTAGCTACACCGCCTCGGAGATGGAGGCGGGTGTGGGGCGAGTGCTTTACCTGCTACCTGAGCTACCTGATGGCGACCACACGGCGACTTTTACTGTGTGGGACGTGTGCAACAATGTGACGGAGCGTAGCTTTGCCTTCCGTGTGCGTGATGGTCAAGCGCCAACGGTGGTCGAGAGTCATGCTCGTCCAGGTGTCCTGACGGCTGATGATCCGCTGATTGTGGAGGTCTACAACAATGCGCCAGGCGTGGAGGTTGATGTGACTATCGAACTGTACGACTACCGTGGTGCGCTGGTTGCGCTCTCGCCTCAGATGGTGGCTCGCTCTGGACACGACACGCCAGCTCTGATACGGTGGGAACCTAAGCTACAGTCGGGCGGTGCCTTGTTGCCTGGGCTTTACATCTACCGCTTGCGGATGACGCAGGGAGACTCGGTGCCTGCCTACACTTCGGGTAAGATAGTAGTGCGATAACTGTTATGCAGGCTGATATCTTAGCGTTGGTTACCAGTTCGACCCCCTTTGTGGCGGTAGTTGTGATGGCTCTTCTGGTGGCGATCAACCCCTGTCCACTGGCGACGGTGGTCTCTTCGCTGCTCTTCCTGACGGGACGGCAGACGAATAGACGGCGGGGGTGGTGGCTCACGACGCTCTATGCGCTGGGGCGGGCATTACTATACTTTTCTTTGGGATTGCTCTCGGCGTGGCTCTTGCGGACGAGCATTCAGACGCTCCAACTACAGGCGCAGATCCTGTACGGCTTGGAGCATTGGCTGGGGCCACTGATTATCCTACTGGGAGTACTGCTCTGGATGTTCGGTCATCACGACCATCATGATCACCAGCACGAGGAGCAGACACATCAAGCGGAGGAGCTTGATCATGAGCACGAGCAACCGCTCGGGCGACAGGGTGCGTGGAGCTGGCGAGCCCTTTGGCTGGGCTTTAGCTCGGCTCTCTTCTTCTGCCCTGCTACGGGGCTGATCTACTTCGGTATGCTGGTGCCTATGACGGCTCAGGCGGATGGCGCTGTGGGTCTGCTCTACTTAGGGCTCTTCGCGCTCCTGACGGCGAGCATCGCTTATCCGGTCTATGGCTTGATACGGATGGGCTTGAGTCGCTTAGCGCATTTCGCTGGAGATATACAGCGGTGGCGCAAGTGGCTGAGCGTGGGCATCTCACTGCTCTTCATCGTGATGGGCGTTGTGATCACGCTCGTTCACCTGCTACATGGTCACGAGGCGGCTGTCGGCTGATCTCTGTAGAGCTTGATGAAGCAGTGCGTGGCGAGGACGACGTCGTGGCGAGACTTGAGCTGGTAGATGATCTCCAGCTCTTCACGACCCCACAGGAGTTTGCCATAGAGCGACTCTAGGCTGATGCGTGTCTGTAGGGGATCGGCTTGGTAATGCGAGATGAGGTAGTTAATGCCTTGGCGCATGGTGCAGAACTGTCGCCTAGCCCCAAGGCTTTCACAGGGCAACTGGTAGTGCTGCAGGTCGTGCGCTAGGACGGCTAGGTGGAAGGCGAGGCTATGCCCCACGAGCATCTGTACACTTTCTAGATCTCTGAGGAAGAGCTCTAGCACTGCTTGGGGCGTTTCGCCATGCCCAGCGACAAACTCGGTAGTTAGCTGATGGTAGTCGGTCGCTTCGCTTGTGATCGGCACGCCACTGAGCAGGAGGTGGTCTTCGCTGCGCACGACTCGTAGCTCTTCGTCTAGTAGGAGCCACGAGAGACTCGCTAGGAGTGGTGTGCCGATGGAGGCAAACTTCTCTTTGTCAAGCGTGTCGTGCAGATAGCAGACGGTCTCGGTGTCTACCACAAGGTAGCGAGGCCTGGCTCCCGCAGGCGCTGAGCCAAGCTGCAGGAGCGGTGACTCCTCGATGCTGAGCACGCAATGCGAGGCGAAGTCACGCTCTACGCCCTTGTAGACGGGATTGTGCTTGCGTAGTCGCTTACGGCCGAAGGTGGTGATGCCACAAGCTAAGATCAGTAAGAGCAGGAGGTCAACCCAAGTCATTCCTCTAGGCAGGTGCTTTGGGGGAAAAGAGCTTCTTTTACTTAGTCAGACTCTCCTCGATGATGTGGCGATCTCGTGCGATGGCTACTGTAGCTTGCTCTTTAGGTATGAAGGCCCAGTTGCTGTAGTGGGGCGGTGTGAGCGGTTGGTGCTTTCTTGCCCACTCGATGAGGTGATAGCGCAGGTCATGAGGCGAGATCCAGACGACGCGCTGGTGTAGCTCGTCGGGCGAAAGGCCAGCGCCTTGCGTCAGATGCCCACCGCCACCGATAGCTCGGTAGGAGTTGACCGCCACAGTGTAGACACTGTCGACCGAGAAGGGGTGTCCGTCAGATAGTTGCTCGATGGTCACTCGCTTGCCTTGAGGTTTGCGCAGATCCACCGTGTAGTCAATGCCTGCGGCTGCGCTGAAGTTAAAGGTCGGATTGACCGTCGGGAAGTGTTGCTCGGTAGCTTGATCCTTCAGATAGAGCAGATGCTCCCCAGAGCTAGCTTCGGGGCCACACCATAAGCCGTAGGAGTACTCTAGGTAGTCGTGTATCTCTTGCCCTGAGAGGCGTAGCTTGTAGAGATAGTTCTCGTAGGGATAGATGTCGAAGAAGTTCCGTACCCGTAGCGTGTCAGCGCGCTGTGCCAAGGAGAGACGATGCGGTGCGGAGAACGATATGTCTGCCTCGCTCAGATCCAGCTGTAGCTGATGAAGTAGGGAGATATAGGCGGAAGGACCAAAGAGTGCGTCCACCCCGACGAGAGGCTCCGTGAGCAGTGTGATAGGCTCTGCGATAAAGCTACGCACCGTGTCTGCAAAGTCCGCAAAGTAGCTGACGAAAGCGGAGTCTACGGGTACGTCTGCCATTGGAACGATCTCTCCTTGGAACTTCTTGTCGACCACTTTGTCGCTCTGCTTGGTGATGGTGACAGTAACGTCCGCTACGTTTTTCGCATGGCTCCCTGGATTGATCAGCAGGACGGAGGAGCCCGAAGGACTTCGCTCAGTAGTTTGATTAGCCTGGTGATCGTGTCCGTAGAGGATTAGGTCAATGCCAGAGACCGTACGAGCCATCTGGAGGGCAACGTCTTCCTTATCCTGTCCGTCGCCCAGCCCTGAGTGCATCAAGACTATGAGGAGATCTGGGTGAACATGCTCTTGAATCGTAGGAATCCACTTGTGAGCCGTGGCGATCGGATCGGCAAAGGTCATCCCCTCATAAGAGGATTGCGGGATCCACTGAGGTACAGCGGGGGTGATCAGTCCGAGCACCGCCACCTTCACCCCGTCGATCGTGTGGACGCTATAAGGCGAGTAGTAAGGCTTACCCTTGAGTGGACCATCGCTGTGTATGATATTGGCCGCCAGCAGTGGCGTCGCCATGTCGCGTTGCCAGCGTCGGTAGACGCTCGGCGTAGCCTCTAGGTCATGATTCCCCACGACGGCTGCATCGTAGCCCAGCAGCGTCATAGCGTCCGAGACGAAGTGCGTGCGTAGCGTGTCAACGAAGTTGGAGTAGTAGACCGCCGCATTGCCCTGTAGCACATCCCCTCCATCGAAGAGCAGCGTACTCGTCGGGAACTCTTTCCTCACTTGTGCCACATAAGTAGAGACCCGCGCCAGTCCGCTAGGGGTACAAGTGTCCTGGACGAAGTCGTAGCCTAGTATGTTGCCATGCACATCGGTCGTGTGTAGGATATGGATCGTGTGCGTCTCTCGCTCTGTCTTCTTGCAACTAGCGAAGCTCCCCAGCAAAAGGAGCGCAACGAGACAATAAAGTAGGGTACGATGCTGAAGTTGGTTCATAACGTGAAGGGCTTTCTTAGGACAGGTAAGGGTTGTGCTGGTAGATATTGCGAATGAGGCGTACGACACGCAGGGCATCCTCTATCTCCACCGCCTGAGCGGTCGGGTCGCCCAGCAGCGCGCGCGCCGTGTGGTCAATGACGAAGTGATGGTTTTGCGCTGAGCCACTGTAGGCTCCGTAGGCATTGCCAGGCTCGCTCTCTCCTAGGTCGGGGCGATCGTAGCCGTCTATGACGCAGTGCGTTAGCTGGTTCATGAAGGGGCCGTCGAGGACGATGCAACCACGCTCACCGAGCACGGTCAGACGCACCCCGCAGTTGGTTCCGTAGACCGCTGTCGAGTAGGTCAGCAGCCCAGTCGTATCCTGCGGGAAGGTGAGCTGCACTACGCCCGAGTCCTCAAAGTCTACCATCGTCTGGTGGTTGTAATTGTAAAAGCTCCCGCCCTGCACCTCAGGCATGCCAAAGCACCAGATCAGCAGGTCGAGGAAGTGAGAGTATTGCGTGAAGAGCGTCCCGCCATCTAGCTCTAGGTCGCCATGCCAGCGACGAGGCAGGTAGTAGCGCTCGTCACGATTCCAAAGACACTGTAGCTCGATCTGGTAAAGCTTGCCGAGGCGCTTCTCTTTGATCACCTGGTGAAGCCACGCTGAGACAGGCGTAAAGCGGTTTTGCAGTACACTGTATAGGTGACAGCCGTGCGCCTTCGCCAGGGCGATCAGCTCCTCGCCCTCGTCGGGGTGTAGCACGGCGGGCTTCTCTATGAGGAGCGACTTGCCAGCCTTGATTAGCTCTAGCGCGATCGGATAGTGCAGTCCGTTGGGGACGCAGATCGACGCGACATCAAAGGTCTCTCCTCCGCGCTCCAGCAGCTCCTCCACGCTTTGGTAAAAGGGAATCTCAGCAAACTGTGCAGCACCACACTCCGAAGCGGGTAGCACGTCGACCATCCCGACCAACTGCGTCTGCGGATGCTTTGAGATATGCTCCATGTGCCGACGGCCAATGTGTCCGCACCCCACGACGACCCAGCGGAGCGGGCTGTGGAGTGGCTTAAGAGCGAAGGTTGTTAGGTCGCTGTGGTTCGCTGTCATAGTGGGGAAAAAAGGCTTTTATAGTAGAAACTGTCTGATCCGCTCGCAGATCTCTCGGATCTGCTCAGGCGTGGTCGTTGGAGCTATCGGTAGGGAGAGCATTGTCTTCTGGATCTCCTCCGCTACGGGGCAGGAAGCCTCAGATGAGCCGTCACTGTAAGCCGCTATCTGGTGAAGCATCTGCGGGTAGTAGACTCGTGCGTCGATGCCCGCTGTACGCAATTCGTTGAGTAGTCCGTCTCGCTTGTCAGAGGGTACGCAGATTGTGTAAAGGTAGAGCGCTTCAGGCTGGCCTATGCTACGCTTCGGGCGTCTCACCATCGGGAGGTCCGCCAGCAACTCGTCGTAGCGGTCGGCTAGCAAGCTACGTCGTCGGTTCGCTTCGTCTAGGTGACGTAGCTTAACTCGTAGCACAGCTGCTTGGAGAGCGTCTAGACGACTGTTATAGCCACACCGCTCGTACTGGTAGCGCGTGCGCTGACCATGGTTGGCCAGTTGGCGCAAACGCTCCGCCAGTTGCTGGTCATGCGGTACGAAAGCAGCGCCTCCGTCGCCCATACAACC
Organism: Porphyromonas uenonis 60-3; assembly: GCF_000174775.1. Classification (GTDB taxonomy): domain Bacteria; phylum Bacteroidota; class Bacteroidia; order Bacteroidales; family Porphyromonadaceae; genus Porphyromonas; species Porphyromonas uenonis_A. Next base: position 7,851 of record NZ_ACLR01000178.1, on the reverse strand, counting down.
TAATGGCTTGGTCGGGAAGAAGCTCGTCGTGCCGATCGTAGCTCGTGTGCCTAGCGGTGCCGTAGCTTTCGTGACTCCCGAAGCTATCTCGCCTACGCCACCCATCCCCTGTGCATTGTCCTCAATCCACGGAATCTGATGTCGCTTGCAGAAGTGCGCCAGCTCGACTGCGGGGCAGGGCATACCGTACATATTGACCGCTATGAGTGCCACCGTGCGAGGAGTGCGAAGCGACTCCAGATAGTCTAGCGAGCCATTCATCTGAAAGGAGACACGTCCATCGCTACTCAGCGAGGGCATCACGTCAGCCCACACAGGTCGGAGCCCTAGATGACAGACCACCTCGGCAGCCGCCACATAGTTGTGCGTGGCAATGATCACCTCGCCACCACGGGGTAGTTCTAGCGCAGCCAGAGCCAGCAGGAGCGCGTCGCTCCCGTTGCCACAGCTGATGACACTCCACGGAGCCAGCCCCAGGTAGGCCGCCAGCCCCTCCTCAAAGGCATGCACCTCCTCACCACCGATGTATCCGCCTGAGGCGACAACCCTCCCGATGCCCCTATCGAGCTCAGCTTGGTAGGGGCGATGTTCTTCGGGTAGATTGACTAGAGGGATGCGCATGTCGCTATGAGGCTAGACCAGTTTGCTACCAGGCGCTATCGTGTCAGGTAGCGTGACCACCTGTAGCCGTCCCGTCTTGTAGTCCTCGACCGAGATGATCATACCTTGTGACTCGACACCACGTATCTTGCGCACAGGGAGGTTAGCAACGAAGGCAACGGTCTTGCCGACCAGTTCCTCCGGCTTGTAGTACTGAGCGATGCCCGAGACGATCGTTCGTCCGCCCATGCCATCATCAATGGAGAAGCGCAGGAGCTTGTCAGCCTTGGGGACCTTCTCGCAAGCTAGGATGCGTCCTGCACGCATATCGCTCTTGGTAAATGTGTCAAACGGTACATCCTCCAGCAGAGCCTCGGGGTGACGGCTCTGCTCCTCGTTGAGCTTCTTAATCGCAGCGAGTTTGTCCAGTTGCGCCTGAATCACATCGTCCTCAATCTTCTCAAAGAGCAGTTCGGGCGTACCCAGCTGATGCCCCTCGGGAAGTAGATCTGTAGCGCCAAAGCGGGAGAAAGCAAAGCCTTCCTCCCCAACCTGTAGCATAGCGAGGAGTCGACGTGTGGAGAAGGGTGTGAAAGGCGCAAAAGCGATTGTCAGATTGCCCACCAGCTGCAGAGCTAAGTGCAGGATCGTAGCGACACGGTCGGGGTCACTCTTGATCACCTTCCAGGGCTCCGTGTCGGCGAGGTACTTATTGCCGATGCGGGCCAGCTGCATAGCGGTCTTGAGCGCCTCTCTAAAGTGGAAGTGCTCCAGCTGATCGTCCAGCTCTGCAGGGATGGCTGCCACCTCGCGGAGCATCTCCTCGTCGATCTCTGTGAGACGACCCAGCGGAGGCACCTTGCCATCGAAGTATTTGTGCGTCAGCACCAAGGCGCGGTTCACAAAGTTTCCGTAGATAGCGACCAACTCATTGTTATTACGCGCTTGGTAGTCACGCCATGTGAAGTCATTGTCCTTGGTCTCAGGCGCATTGGCCGTCAAGACATAACGTAGCACGTCCTCCTTGCCAGGCATCTCGTCGAGGTACTCGTGGAGCCAGATAGCCCAGTTGCGACTGGTCGAGATCTTGTCCCCCTCGAGGTTGAGGAATTCGTTCGCCGGGACATTGTCTGGTAGGTTAAACGAACCCTCCGCCTTTAGCATGGCGGGGAAGATGATACAGTGGAAGACGATATTGTCCTTGCCGATGAAGTGGATCAGTCGGGTCTCAGGGTCACACCACCAGGTGCGCCAGCTGTCGGGGAGTAGCTCCTTCGTATTGGATATGTAGCCGATAGGTGCGTCAAACCATACGTAGAGCACCTTGCCCTCAGCCCCTTGGAGCGGTACGGGGATACCCCAGTCTAGGTCACGTGTCACGGCACGTGGCTGTAGTCCTAGGTCCAGCCAGCTCTTGCACTGCCCGTAGACGTTGGGCTTCCACTCCTTGTGTCCCTCGAGGATCCACTCGCGGAGGAAGCTCTCGTAGTCGCCCAGTGGGAGGTACCAGTGCTTCGTCTCTCGGAGCTCAGGCTTAGCTCCTGAGATAGCGCTGTGAGGGTCGATCAGGTCGGTCGCTGAGAGCGATGTGCCACACGCCTCGCATTGGTCACCATAGGCGCGCTCGTTGTGGCAATGCGGACAGGTACCCGTGATATAGCGGTCTGCGAGAAACTGCTTAGCCTCAGGGTCGTAGTATTGCTCCGAGGTCTGCTCGATTAGCTTGCCCGACTCGTAGAGCTTGGTAAAGAATGCGCTCGCCGTCTTCTCGTGTGTCTCGGAGGTGGTGCGCGAATAGATGTCGAAGTCGATACCTAGGCGAGCGAACGACTCCTTGATCAAGGCGTGGTAGCGATCTACCACCTCTTGTGGAGAGACGCCCTCGGCTTTTGCCTTGATGGCGATAGGTACTCCGTGCTCATCGCTACCGCCGATGAAGAGGACCTCGTCGCCCTTCATACGCTTGTAGCGAACGTATATGTCGGCAGGAACGTAGACTCCTGCTAAGTGTCCGATATGTACAGGCCCATTAGCATAAGGGAGGGCCGTGGTGACTAAAGTGCGTTTGAATTGTTGCGTACTCATAAAGTTCTTATGATGAATGACGGTTTAGTGCCGATGTCTACCGCAAAGGTAGCAAAAATGAGACTGTTACGAAGGTTTCAAGGCTTAGAAGTGCTTGACGCTGGGAGAGGGGGAAAGAGCGTCTCTAGCACTCGCCTCATGGTGCTACGGGTGGTGGGGCGATGGCGCATATTGTTGGCGAGGAGGGAGACACAGTAGGTGTGGCCTTTGTAGCTGACGTAGCCGGCATAGTTTTGCACACCTTGTATGGAGCCACTCTTGAAGTAGGCAGTGATCCTCGATGCTGGCATTAGGCTACGCACTGTGCCTTGGCGACCTACTTGTGGTAAGGAGAGTATGAAGGGATCTGAGGTGGGTAGTGGTAGCTGGTAGACCTGTCTCAGAGCGGCTGTCAGTGCGTAAGGCGATAGCTTGCTACGGGGCGATAGACCAGAGCCGTCGTAGAGCTCCAACTGATCAGCGGGGAGGGCGCAGGTCTCTCGCCAGTAGTTCATCTCCCGTTTCAGTGCTTGGTGCGTCGAGAAGCACTCGCCCTGCTGCACCGAGCCAAAGTGGTTGCCGATGCTACGGAGGAGAGCCTCTGCGTAGAGATTGACGCTGTGGAAGTTGCAGGTGCGTATCAGCTCACTCAGGTGAGGGCTTAGGTAGATGTCGAGTAGGGTGGTGAGTACTGGAGCGGACCGATCATAGTAAGCGACGCTCCGGCACTCGGAGAGCTCTATGCCACGCTGCTGAAGGTGCTCCGCTAGTTGCAGGGCGAGAGCCATGGCGGGATTGCTCAGATCGCAGGCGATGACCTGACGCTTAGAGCTACCTCGAGCTAAGCGACCCGAGAGGCGTCGTGTGGTGCGGGACTCTCTATCTGCAGATATGGCGAGCAGATTGCCACGCTTGACCAACTGAATGTCTATCTGCCACGCATGCCCTGGTGTGGCGGGGTGGAGGTAAGAGGGCTCGGAGGCTCCTCTTGCTACATCCTGAGCGGAGATACCGACCTGCATGATATTGTCGCATAGGTTGACCCCATAGAGTGCTGGCGCATAGCGTTTGCCCCAGTCCCCACGAGACCACGCCTCTAGATAGCCTTCGTCGCAGTAGGCCGAGGCATCGACGACGATGCGACCACGTATCTGACGGATGCCCGCCTTTTGTAGTGCTAGGTAGACTTGATCGTAAAAGATCCCCTTGCGACGTGGGTAATGCTTTGACTCAAGCGATGGATCGCCATGCCCTACGATGATGAGGTCGCCATCGAGCACCCCTTCGCTTGTGATGGTACCTCGGTAACCGATCTCTGTGGGAAACTGATAGTCAGCGCCTAGGACTATCAGTGCTGTGGCAGAGGAGAAGATCTTGGTCACCGAGGCTGGCGTAAAGCGCTCCGAGGCATGGTAGCTCAGAGCTGGCTTCGTTTGATCAATGCGCCATACGGAGACTCCATAACGAGCCTCTCCTCGCTGCTCCGCCTGCTGGAGTAGCTCTAGAGTCTGGAAGACGTTGAGTGTATCCTCTTGCGCCGATCCCTGCAGGGGAAGTAGCAGTAAGAGTATAGCATAGAGTGTAGTGGATCGTAGTTGCATCACTATGGGGTCAAACGTGACGAGAGCAAAGTGTACCCGAAGACACACCTTGCTCTCTTTATTCTACTTGAGTTGTCTATCTTTCGCTCAAAGGGGATTGAAGCTCCCGCTGTGAGGAAGACGTGTGCGTGCTAGTACTTTAGCGACTGTCCTGGACGCAGTACAGCGCGTGAGGACATATTATTTGCCTTGCAGAGTCGGCTTACGGGTGTGCCAGTCTTCTTGGCAATGCTTGAGAGGGTATCGCCTTTCTTGACTCGGTATATCCGTGGGGCACGCGAGGCAGAGACGCGGTTCTTCTTTGCTTTGGCCTTGTACTGGGTATCTGATGAAGCCTTACTCTCCTCGTAAGCATAGGTCTTGTAGCCCCTAGGAGCGACGAAAGTGTAGTAGTCACTCTGAGGAGCGCCTACGCCGAAGTCAATGATGTGTGCGGGATTGATGTCAATGCCTAGAAAGCGGGTCTCAAAGTGTAGGTGTGGACCTGTACTACGACCTGTGCTACCGCCCTTGCCGATGACCTCACCAGCTCTGACGATCTGACCCTCCTGCGCTATGCAGCGACTCATGTGTCCGTAGACCGTCTCTAGGCCGTTGGGGTGACGTATGACAATGTAGTTGCCGTAACCACCACGCTCGTAGCCACGGATGCGTACCTTACCATCGAAGGCGGCTCGTACGTCATCGCCTGTGCGGAGTGCTAGGTCGATGCCCTTGTGTTCACGACGATAGCGAGCGCGGTAACCGTAGTTGGATGTGACACGCATAGTACCCTCTAGAGGCATAACGAATCCCGAGCAGTCAATATTATATGTAGCGGGGATACGTGGGCTACTTTTCCCAGCAAAGGGGTTTACCCAGTCAGTCCACGAGTCTTCGCCATATAAATCTATTGCAGGGTATTCGAGAGCCTCTCTCTCGAGTGCGCGCTCCATCTCAGCATTGGATATGCGCGTCTCGGCATCTCTTGCCGTCATAATGTTGTAGCCATCGGCTAGCAGATTTCTGATACCGAGAGAGTCCCGTGCAGTCACGACTCTCGTCGGGGAGACCCTCCTAAGGGGTGGTGATGAGGTCTTGTGGGGTGTCTGGGCTGCTAGCTGAGTGCATGCCACAAAGATAAGCCCCACGAAGGCGACAAAGCTCTTACTTTTACTTATCATAAAGTCTTGATTGATAAATGATGTGTGTCTGTCAATAATGAGTGGGTTAAAGAAACTGATACACAGTAGATAGCCTCTCTCGCATCTGTCACTTACGGTAGAAAACAATATCTACTTTCCCGCCAAAGGTCGGAATAAATTTCGAAATAGCCAAATTTCGGCCCGACGAATTTATACCGTTTGACCCCTAAGGCTGGCTCTAATACAACGATTGCCAGCGGAGATTATTGTTGCGACAAGAGCCTTGTCGCATAAGTCTATATTAAAGAAAGAGCCCCCACGTCAGCCTCTCAAGACTGGTGTGGGGACTCTCTAGTTGTCTAGCGGGGAGTGATTACTTCAGACCGAGCTTCTTAGCAATAGCTGCGGGGATAGCATCACGGTGTACGACGATATTCATCGTGCGGCCAGCTACATAGTTCTTGGAGATGTACCATATTCCGTTGTACTTGCCACTCTCACCCCAAGAGTTCTTGATCATGTAGAAGATACGACCGTTTTGATTCTTAGCCTTGCCAACCATAACCATACCGTGGTCATCGGTGAGGGTATAGTTGTCAAAGCCCTCCTGGCGGAACTCCTGTGTAGGCTCGATCTCAGGGCAGTCAGCACTATTGATCATACGACGTATCTCGGCAGCTTTGTCGCTGTAGCTCAGACCTACCCAGCGAGCCTGGTCAGAGCCCTTTGTCTCGATAGCGTCTACATCAGCTAGGACGCCGATACCGTCACGTGTGAAGCCTACCTCGCTTACGTCAGCGCCCCAAGCGATGGGGTAACCCTTCTCAATTGCATTGTCAATGACCTGCATGAGCTCGTTGATGGGTAGATTCCACGAGCTAGACCAGCGCCAGTTGTCCTCGATCTCGATCGGGAAAGAGGTGTAGAAGGGGTGGTGTGTGAAGCTCGTCAGTGAAACATAGTCGCTAGTATTGATGCCGAGGCTCTCAGCGAAGCTCTTGGGCGTGTAGCGCTTGCCCTGGTAGGTGAACTCCTTAGGCAGCTCGCCTAGGTAGGTGTCTACGACCTTGTTGAAAGCACCCTTCCAAGCTGTGGAGAGACGACCGTTGTGGTTCGCTACGACAGCGTCAAGCATGCCCTTGAGGACAGCCTCTAGCTCTCCGTGAGCATTCTTTTTCGTACCATAGTTGAGACCTGTCATAAGCTCCTCAGGTACGGCTCCGTAATTGCCAAACACATAGAGAACATCGTAGAACGAGCCACCCTGAGCAATGTTGCCCTTGCCGTGTAGACGGACATACTTCTCAGCCTTGTCACGGTAAGTATGGTTGACGACAAACATCTCAGAGAGGTCTACCTCGGGACCACCCTTGCGAAGTATCTCAGACTCAAGGAAGCCTGTCGTAGAGTAAGACCAGCAGGTACCACTGTTTGCCTGATCCTTGATAGAGGTAATGGGGAGTTGCTTGATGATGGTAAACTCGTTGCTCTCGCTACTTGTCTGGGGCTTCTGTGCGACCATAACGAGACTCGAGAGGAGTGTGAGGAGGAGTAGAGAGAATTGTCTCATAGCTTATTCCTGGTTTTATAGTTAGAAAATGAATTGTCAGTGAAGCGGTCGTCAAGACCGTCACAAAGATACAAATAAAAAACTGGAGACAAAAGGGTCCTCAGCCGTCTGTCGATGATTTGCAAAGTCAAGGATTCCCGAAATCGCTGACGCTTTGAATGTGGTCTGACGCATTACAATCCGCTCTTCTAGGGACTACATATGACGACCTCCAGTGGTTAGATGGGCTGTAACCTTGACTGGCAGCGCTATAGACTCACCTTGTAGCTACTCCTACATCTCTGCTGATTGCAATCTCTACCGAGGAAATCCGAAAGCTCCACGGAGCGATCGAAAATTCCCCACGGAACCGGCAAATAAAAGTTCGGAAGAATGAAATGAAACTTCGGAAGAAAGATTTCGAAGTTCCGAAGAATTTTTTTATTCCTCACTGGAAATTCAAAGATCTCCACCGAAGAATTGCTCGATTTCCTTGATAGTGTGCTGTGAATGAACTCATCCTGCATGATGCGTTAGCCCTACTCCGAATGAGGACCGGTGGCTTAGACTCAAAAAAGAGTAGCACGCTCCTCGTCTGCTGACGGAGAGCGTGCTACTCCTTGGGAGAGGCCTGAGCTATGCTACTGAAGTCTCTCTAGGCGTGTCGCTTGCGATGCGAATTTGAGCAGGCTAGCGACGCTTCTTGTTCTTTTTCTGCATCTTGGCTTGCATACGTCCCAAGCCTCCGCCTTGCATCTTGCGCATGACTTTGCTCACTTGGTCAAACTGCTGGATGAGCCTGTTGACCTCGGCGACAGAGGTGCCGCTACCGTCGGCGATACGCTTGCGACGTGAGCCATCGAGGATGCTAGGCTTGGCACGCTCCTCGGGGGTCATAGAGTGGATGATTGCT
>NZ_ACLR01000179.1 GCF_000174775.1 Porphyromonas uenonis 60-3 | reverse complement strand
TTGTCAAGGCTGTACAGCCCGAGACACCCAAGCTAGTCAGTTGATTGCTAGAGCAGTCTAGCTTTGTCAACGCGGTACAGCCCGAGACGTTCAAGTTGGACAACCGATTCTTACTGCAGTTAAGCTTTGTCAAGGCGACATAGCCTGATAAGTTCAAGTTGGTCAGTTGATTGCTAGAGCAGTCTAGCTTTGTCAACGCGGTACAGCCCGAGACGTTCAAGTTGGTCAGTTGATTGCTAGAGCAGTCCAGCTCTGTCAAGGTGGCGCAGCCCGATGCGTTTAAGCTGGTCAGTCGCTTGCTGGAGCAGTCAAGCGATGTTACATGTCCGCGAACGGTGACTGTTTGGCTAGTGAGGGTGTAGACTTTGAACAGCAGCCCGCCTATTCTAATGGACTTCTCTCTGACTCCCTCTATGACAACATCTTCATTTGCCACAATGCTCAACTCGAATGACTGTCCAACAGATAGAGATGTGGTCATAGTGATGACACCTTCGCCAATGCCCTTACAAAGATCTCCATTTTTCCACGTAGAAATCCAATTCTTCTCTCGTGCTATAGCTACATCAGATGGTCTACATAGATTTCCTTCGCTCTCACGTCTGCTGATAATAACAAGATTGCCTGACCTCAGACCCTTGCGACTAGGGAGGTTCGTCACCAACCTTGTCATATTCTCTCCGTTAATCTGATTGTTAGAGCAGTCAAGATATGTCAAAAGCGAGCATCCTGACACGTCAACGTTTGTTAGCTTATTGCCCGAGCAGTTCAGAGTCCACAAGGAGTTACACTTAGATAGATCTAGATTGGTTATTTGGTTTTCAGAGCAGTCTAGCTCTGAAATATCTCCTCGTATTGTAACCTGCGTCCCTGCTAGCGTATAGGTGTGCTTAGAGCCATCGGTAAAAATTCTCTTCTCGTGAACACCCTCTATCGTTACATCCCCATCAGCTAGTATAGCGAGCCGAATGCCACCCTCAAGATACTGCTCTTGAGTTATGGTCATCACAATCTCATCATCTCCACCAGCCCCAGAGTATAGTACGGCCTTTCCTGTATTGACTATATATTTGAATACTCGCCAGTTCTTCCTAGAGACTGTAAGAACATCTGATCTGAGCAGGTTGTTTTCATCTGACCCATCGCAAACCACCTGCAGAGATCCCGACTCCTTTTCACTTCGATCAGAGAGACCATCCACCATCTGCGTCATAGTCTCCCCCTTAAGACGGTTTTTGTAACACTTCAGCTTTGTCAAGGAGGTGCAACCCGACACGTCTAAACTGGTCAGTTGATTCTTACTGCAGTCAAGCTCTGTCAAGGCAGAACAGCCCGACACGTCCAAGCTGGTCAGTCGATTGAAGGAGCAGTCAAGCTTTGTCAAAGAGGTGCAACCTGAGACGTCCAAGCTGGTCAACTCCTTCTTATTCCAAGTAAACTCCTTTAGCGATTTGCAATTAGAGAGGTCTATACTAGCTAATGGATTGTCGGAGCAGTCAAGCTGTCCTAAGGAGGTGCAGTCCGACACGTCTAACCTAGTCAGCTGATTCTTGCTGCAGTCAAGCTTAGTCAAGGTGGTACAGCCCGACACATCCAAGCTAGTCAGTTGATTTCCTACGCAGGCAAGCTCCGTAACATCGCCTCGGATGGTTATCGTCTGACTAGTGAGCGTATAGTTATAGCCGTAGCGATATTGGTCTGGTTCTGGCATCTCACTAACACCTTCGATAACCACATCTCCATTTGCCACAATTCCTAGCTTGATTTTTTCTCCGACAGCTCTAGAGGTGGTCATAGTAATGATACCCTCTCCAACACCAGGATAACTCGTCCAGTAGCTATCACGCACACGTTTTTCAACTGCCCAGTTTTTCTCGCTTGCAGTAGCGACATCGGCAAAGCTACACCTGTTTTTATCCTTTTTCTTAGATGAGTAATCTACCACTCGAAGAGTACCACTGCTCATGCCCTTTCGATCGGGAAGGCTATTCACTAATTTCGTCATGCCTTCCCCGTTAATCTGATTGCCATAGCAGTCAAGCTCTGTCAAGGCAGTACAGCCCGAGGCGTCCAATCTGGTCAGTTGATTGCTGTAGCACCAAAGCTCTGTCAAGGCGGTACAGCCAGACACCTTCAAGCTGGTCAGTTGATTGTTGGAGCAACTAAGCTCTTTCAAGGAGGTACAGCCCGAGACGTTCAAGCTGGTCAGTTGATTGTCGTTGCATTTAAGCTTTGTCAAGGCAGTACAGTTCGACACGTCCAAGCTGGTCAGTTTGCCTCCAGTCCACGAGAATTCCTTCAGCGACTGGCATTCGGAAAGATTGATACTAGTCAGTGGGTTACTGGAGCATCTCAGCTCTGTCAAGGCGATACAGCCCGACAGGTCCAAGCTGGTCAGTTCGTTGCTGGAGCAGTAAAGCTCTCTCAAGGCGGTACAACCCCATACGTCCAAGCTGGTCAGTTTGTTGCTGGGGCAGTAAAGCTCTCTCAAGGCGGTATTCTTCGACACATCCAAGCTGGTCAGTTTGTTGCTGGAGCAGTAAAGCTCTCTCAAGGCGGTACAACCCCATACGTCCAAGCTGGTCAGTTGATTGTTGAAGCAGTTCAGCTTTGTCAAGGCGGTACAACCTGAGACGTTCAAGCTTGTCAACTTATTATTGAAGCAGTCCAGCTTTGTCAAGGCGGCACAGCCCGACACGTCTAAGCTCGTTAACTTGCCCCGTTCCCAAGTAAACTCCTCTAGCGATGTACAATTAGATAGGTTTATACTAGTCAATGGATTGCTGAAACAGCTAAGGGATGTCAAGGAGGTACAGCCTGATACGTCCAAGCTGGTCAGTTGATTGTTGTAGCAATTAAGCTTTGTCAAGGCGGTACAGCCCGATACGTCCAAGCTGGTCAAGCTAGCGTTTTCGCAGCTAAGTTCTGTCAAAGCGGTACAGCCCGACACGTTCAAGTTGGTCAGTTGATTCTCGTTGCAGTCAAGCTTTGTCAAGGCGGTACAGCTCGAAACATTTAAGCTGGTCAGTTGATTTTGGGAGCAGTCAAGCTTTGTTACATCACCTCGGATGGTAACCGTTTGGCTGGTGAGAGTATACCTTACTGAACCCGAAATCGTTTGTGCAGACTTTCCAACTCCCTCAATGGTAAAATTGTCATTTGCTCTAATTCTTAGAAAAATATATTTTCCGACAGCTAGGGAGGTGCTCATGGTGATGACACCTTCGGCGAGGAGGGAGGTGGAGGTTAGGAGCGTGCTGAGGAGGACGAAGAGCCAGATACGTAGATGTTTGCTCATAGCGTGGTTAGAGATTAGATGTTAGAGATTAGAAGTTAGAAATGAGGCGGAGCTGTGAGGGCTAGACCGTGTGAGTTGTATTTTCTGCGAAGTTATACCTTTATTTTGAATTGAGCAAGAGGAGGGGGGAGGAGAGAGATTAGAAATTAGAGGTTAGAGGTTAGAGGTTAGAGGTTAGAAGTTAGAGGGAAAATCGGAGCTATCGGAGGTGTCGGAGCCATCAGAGCTATCGGACGGGTAACGACTTGTCGGGACGCACGAGCCTCTCGTTGCACAGCGGTTGCAGGAGCACTCGTTCCTCTTATGCTCCGAGGAATCTGCTGGGGGCTCTTGACAGCAGGGGCCCCTGGGGACGTGTCGTACCTTTGCATCGTCTCCTCAGAGATACGGCCACGCGCTCCTCGTAGAGGGTCTGCAGGTAGAGAAAAATAGGCTCTGCAGGCTGCTATAGATAGACCGTCACTGAGAGCATTCGCCGGCACGCTCCATGACACCTATTATATATAGGAGATCCTCAAACGTAGCAACGGTAGTATCACAGTGTGGGAGACGAACTAAATTTACTAACTCAACAAAATCAATTTACTATGGCAATCAAGTATGCTATCCAGCAAATCAATCGCAAAGGCTTAACTCTAGGCACTACTACTGCGAGCTACTACGCACAGGCTAAGTACGACGGTGTCACCTCACAAGAAGACATCGCGCAGATGGTCTCACAGATCTCCGCAATCTCTGTCGGTGACGTGCTCAGCGTCATGAACACGGTCTCCATGCTACTCTCCATAGAGCTGGCTAATGGACGTATCGTAGACCTGGGCGATCTAGGACGATTTAGAGCGACTCTGCGAAGTAAGTCTTGCGACAAACCCGAGAACTTCAAGCGGGAGATGATCCATGGCAATAGGGTCATATTTGTCCCTGGTCATCAGGTCCGCATCAAGATGAAGAATGCTAGCTACCTTAAGTCGCTACCCACGGGTCTACCCGCAGAGCCTGGGGATAAGCCCAGCAAGACTCCTAATAGTGGGACGACGGCAGGCAGTGGCTCTCAGAAGCCCGCTCCAGGCAATGAGACGCCTGCTCCAGGCAATGAGACGGGCGGTGGGTCTGGCTCAAAAGATAATCAGACTGGGATGTAATCTCCGTAGATCAGAGTGAGCGGAGGGGATCGGAGTAATCTGATCCCCTCTAACCTCTAACCTCTAATCTCTAAAGTCTAATTTCTAAAGTCTAATCTCTATAATCATGAAGCCTGAAGACATTAAGTATATAGTAGTACACTGTAGCGCCACGCGTAGTAATATGACTTACAGCGCATGGCAACTAGATCAAGACCATCGTGCCAGAGGCTTTGCCATGGCTGGATACCACTTTTACATCACACGCGCAGGCGTTATCGAGTCTCTACGACCTCTCTCCATGCCTGGAGCTCACGCTATCGGATACAACCGCTGTAGTCTCGGCGTATGCTACGAGGGGGGACTGAGACCTGACGGCACTCCGTGGGATACCCGTACGCCCGAGCAGCGAGCTGCTATGCTCAAGCTTCTGCAGACGCTCGTAGCTATCCACCCTAAGGCACGAATCGTGGGGCATAGAGACTTGAGCCCAGACCTAAACCACAACGGCATCATAGAGCCTCACGAATGGATGAAGGCGTGCCCCTGTTTTGACGCTTTCAAAGAGTATCTATCCTTATGGCACAAACGATAAAACCTCGAGGTGGCAAGCAACTCTGCCTAGCCTTCCTCCTGAGTATCTCTGGCATAGGTCTCCTAGCGGCGGGCTTTACGGCACCTCCACTAGGGGTCATAGACGGCTCGGTGCTGGTGGCATACGGTGAGGTGATGACCTTCGTGGGAGCCCTCCTCGGACTAGACTATAAGTACAAGTATCATGAGGAGCTATAAGTGTGTCGTGTGCGCATTGATCCTCTCCGCCAGCATGCTACTGAGCTGTGGCTCTCGACGAAAGCTCTCTACCGAGGTATCGCAACAACAGTCGCAGCAACGTAGTGAGCTGGCGGTGAACCATGCGGAGCAACATCTCCGCGACACCACCCTAGAGGAGTGGGAGATACTTCTCCTAGACACCATCTCGCCTCGTCAGGGGGCTTTCGCTGTAGGGGCTCTGGCTGGAGACTCGCTACTGGCTGTGAGTCGGTCGCAGATGTCTGGTGTGCGCTACATACGTGCTAGGCGAACGGTCGTCCGGCAACAAGATAGTGTGGCTCGAAAGGAGGAAGCGCTACAGCAAGCGAACTCGCAACAGGAAGCGACGACGGAACGACAGACGGCAGAGCGTCGTCCGAGTTGGCTGACAGGGCTATTAGTTTGGGTCGTGGGTAGCTTGCTCCTGGTGGTCGGGGTCGCTACGCTCATGTGGATCCTGAAGAGACGGTGGCGCTGGTAGGAGCGTAGGGATCGGAGGAACGAGTAACGGTTGTAGGGACGCACGGCGAGTGTCTAGCGAGAGGGCGTCCGTCCCCGTTAAAACCACAGACGCTGTAACCTTTGACACAACGGACGCACGAGCCGTGCGTCCCTACAACCGTTACACGTTGGGTTGCGTCCAGCGGGTTACACATTCGAGCATTTCGCTATTCAATCATAAAGAGCTGAGCCGATATGCGTATCCACTCGTTGATTTTTTTCACCTGAACGACCCGAGCGTAAAACTCTTTGCCAGCGTCCATCAAGCGAGATATGACGAGGTTGAGCTCTTGTGGTACATAGCCTATGCGGTGCTCCTCGTAGTAGATGGCGATGGCGTGTTCGTCGTGTTCGTTGTGTGGCTGACGTACCATGCGCAGCACCGTGTCTGGCAGTAGCATCGGGTAGAGCTCCTGTACTATAGGACAGAAGGTGGTGCCAGCGACTACGATGTCTAGCAGGAAGATCTCCCGCTTGGGCAGTCCTAGTGCGTTGATGCCCTCTGTGCCAATGAGCGCTAGTAGCTCTGGGCTGACTGGTATGATCTCATGTTTCATAGGTCGTGTGACTTGTACTCCTCCATTAGCGATATGATCGTCTGCATCTCCTGCTCACTCTCCTCTAGCTCCTTGATGACCGCTTGCAGCTCAGCTTGTCGCTCTTGTATCGCCACGGGGTTGGCCAGCAACTCTTTCTGATCAAAGGGGAAGCTGTCCGACCGCTTTAGGAGCTTAGCCTCAAGGAGTCTCATCTTCTTTTGTAGCTTCTCGATCTCTACCGAAAGCGACTCCGAGTCTAGTGGTATGTCTGCTGGCTGACCTTTGTTTACTAAAGCCAGTATGGCTTGTAGCTGCTGGAGGTCGCAAGCTTTGTAAGCTTTGACCGCAGCGAGAAAGAACTTCTTGTCCTCCTCCGTGTAGTGCGGGTTGAGGTCTGGGTGGAGTCGCTTGACGAGGGTTTTGTAGATTTCCTTGAGCTCTTTGCTTTCCTCGGGAGTGAGACGCGGGGCATCCCAATAAGCTTGTGCCGCCTTGAGCTGATCCAGCTTTTGCTCCAGGAGCCTACGATACTCGAGGCGCTGCTGCGCCATCTGCTTGTCTATCTCGACGAGGTCGGGCGCTTGGTCACGATTGATGTAAGCCTGTAGGAGCGAGCGTCGCAAGCGTAGTGCCGCTATGGAAAGGCCTAGACGCAACTGGGTGTACAGTAGCTTGCCGAAGTAGTGCATGTAGAGCGCTGATAGGTGGGGCGCCTCGTGATCCGTCATATTCTGATACTGGGATACGAGCGTCGTGTAGGCTGCAACGAGCATATCGTACTGCTCTCGCAGCATCTGATACTCTGGGGAGCATGCTAGCTGATCCGTCTCTGTCATCGCATTCAATCTGTTAGCGCTACTAAGGTAACGCTTTTAGCGCAAAGAGCCTAACCACTCGACTTGCTGCCAGAACGGTGTCGCTGCCACGCACTCTGCCAGCGCCTCGGGGGTGATGGCGAGCGCCTCGGCTAGATGGGTGTAGGTCTCCGCTAAAGCCTTCTGATGGGTAAGTCCCTGGGGCAGTTCGTCGGTCTCGACAAGTAGCGCATGCGCCTCATAGGCTAGTCGCAAAGCAGCTGGGTCGTAGTGACGACCGAAGGAGAGCGCGAAGCCATGGCTCAGCATCATACGAGCTACCTCTCCCTTAGCCCGAAAGCCATGTAGCACTATCGGGGGGAGCGGGTCAAACTCTTGCGCCAGCTCTCTACGTATCTCAATCGTTTCGCTCCAAGCACGGACTGTGTGTAGGAGGATAGGACGATGGAGCTGACAGGCTAAGCGCATCTGCGCCTCTAGCCAGGTTCGTTGCTCTGCGAGAGAAGCGTTGCTACGCACCTTATCAATGCCACACTCGCCGACAGCGACGATCTGAGGGGTGGACGCTAGGAGGCTTCGCATCTGATCGATGAGGTCTGTCAGACGCTCCGCTAGGGGCAGAGACCAGGGGTGAAGGCCTATCGAATAGAGTTGTCCCTCCTCAATCGTGACACCACCGCTCCACTCCTCGTAGGTGAGCGAGCGAATGGCTAGCCCGTTTACCTCGTGGCTATGTGTGTGACAGTCTAAAAGCTCTAGGTGGCTGAGGTGTCGCTCGTTGCTCATCGTCGTGGTGGCACGGGGTCGTAACCCACATGTCGATTGAAGGGGTTACATCGTAAGAGTCTCCAAATGGTTAGCCAAGTACCCTTGAGTGCGCCATGCACTCGTAGCGCTTCTAGTGCGTACTGCGAGCAAGTGGGCGTGAAGCGACAGCTGGGTGGTAGCAAGGGCGAGATGCAAGCGCGATAAAACTTGACGGGGTAGCTCAGTAGGCGGATCGCTAGTGAGAGCTGCTGCGAGTTTGCTTGATTAGCTTGCACAGAAGGGGCTTTCGCAGTCTGCTCTGGACGATCGGGCGAAGCTTTCGCCACTGAGGACGTCGGGCTTGACTTGTCTATCTCCTTGACGATACGTGCTATGGCCCGCTCTACGGCTTGCTCTAGCTCAGAGTAAGTCGGCATCGTCTTAGCGACAGACTGGAGCGCTAGTCGCACGGTGCAGTGATGCTGTGTGGCAACTTGCCAAAGCGGAGCCTTGTGGAGACGATAAGCCGAGCGGGTCATGCGCTTGATACGGTTACGATCGACGGCATGCTTGAAGCGTCGCTTAGCGACCGAGGTCATGACAGCGACCTGCGCCTGTTCGCCAGGGGAGTGCGTGGCGATAGGCTCGGCGAGCCATACGACACGAATGGGGTAAGAGACGAATGAGCGCCCTCGATCATGCAGGCGCTCTATCTCCTCACGCAGATAGAGTCGCTCACCTTTGGGTAGACGTCGGTTCTGGAGGGAGCGAGGGTTGCCTTCCTCCGTAGTCATCCCTCCTGCTCGGCAAGGTAGTTGCTGAGCAGCTCAGGCATCGGTGGATCCTGACGACTGCCCGTAGACTTGATGTCCACTCTGAGTCCTAGCTCCTCAGCTCTTAGCGCAGTCTTGGGACCGACGGTGGCGATGATCATATCCTCTTGCTTGAAGTCGGGGACATTCTCAAAGAGTGAGGTAATCCCAATCGGACTGAAGAAGATGATCATGTCGTAAGGCAATGGCTTCTCGAGCTCTAACTCACGAGGTATGGTGCGATACATGACCGACTTGGTATAGTCTATGCCAGCCTCCGTAAGCAGGTCGGAGAGCTTGTCGCTGTGCTCCTCAGCGACGGGGAGGAGATACTTTTCGCTCTTGTGCTTGGTAATGACCTTGACTAGATCCTCGGTACGTCCTGTCGGTGAGAAGAAGACTTTGCGCTTGCGGTAGTTGACAAACTTCTGCAGATATGGAGCGGACATCTCGGAGCTACAGTAATACTTCATCGTATCTGGGACTGATATGCGCATCTCTTTCATCAGCGTGAAGAAGTGCAGGATAGCAGTACGAGAGGTAAAGATGATGGCTGTGTAGTCCAACGGATTGATGCGTTGCTGACGAAACTCTTTCGCTGCAACCGTCTCGACACGAATGAACTGCTTGTAGTCAAGCTCCACTTGATACTTCTCAGCAACTTCGGTGTATGGATTGGCCATCAGTGGGGCGGGCTGAGAAATAAGTATTTTTTTAATCCGTGACATACTCACAGGCAGGGGTGCTAATGGTATACGATAGATTCTTTTATGGGATCAGCATTCCAAAGCCTACGAGATAGGCAAGAGGAGCCACTTCCTGGCTGCAAAGGTACAAAGAAATAAGCAAAGGAGTCACTCCAGCCTCTCCTAGCCATCGGGCTGTGGGTAGGATGATCGCAAGGCGCCATAGGAGGATGACAGCCACTGAAAGCCAAAGCGCAATATCCTGCCAGACGCCCGCCAGTAGTAGCAAAGAGCTTATGTAGAGTGGCAAGGGCCATAGCCACTCCAAGATGCTGTAGTGACGTACCCAGTGTAGGTAAAAGGCGGAGTCGAGGTAGATCTCCGACAGCAGACGGTTTACACCTAGATAGAGACCGCTCAAGATCAGACTACCGAGGGCTAGAGCGCCTACCTGCGAGAGCGTCGTCCAGAGCTCGCCTGTGGGTAAGCCTCCATAGTAGCGCAAGAGCAGACAGCCCGTCACGCCGACCAGCAGATGTCGCTGCAACCCGCCTAAGAGTGTGTAGGTGCCGACAGAGACTCGGTGCACTAAGTTGCGAAAGAAGATGTGCCCTCTATTATATAGTAACGCATCTACCGAGCGAGACATAAGAGAGCCTACCCACATCTGCATAAGCGCTGGGAGCAAGAGCAGCATGAGGAGCAGCAGTAAGATAATATCCTCAGCTCCCCGATCTGCCCCAAAAGGGGTCAACGACCATAACCCGACCGAGCTCTCCATACACGCAAGACTGTCTACAGAGTGGCTAGATGAGCGAGGAGCTGTGCCACCTGTCCCTCCAGCTCCTGCACGCCATCATTATGGATCTGGTAAAGCGGTAACTCTGGATGCGCCTGCTGAAGGGTGGCAAAAGAGTAGCTTGCCTGACGATCGATCCGTGCTTGTACCTGCTCGAGCGAAGCTCCGTCACGCTCCTGAACACGAGCCACACGTACCGCCTCAGGAGCTGTCACGATGACCACAGCGTCGCAAAGATGATAGAAGCCAGACTGCCATAAGATGGCGCTCTCTAGGACGACCCACCCCTCGGGGGCTTGCTGCTCCATAGCCCAAGCCTTTAGCTGGTCAGACACATAGGGGTGAATGATCTGCTCTAGATCGTGCAATAAGGAGCGCCCCTCATCAGACGGTGCGAAAACTTTGCGAGCGATCTCATCGTAGCGAGGCTTCCCCTCCGCATCGTAGACCTCCGCACCTAGCAACGCAATGACCTGCTGACGCACCTGCTCACTATCGGTGTAAGCTCTCCGCGCCACTGCATCGCTATCCATAAGGGGTAGCCCAGCCTGGACAAGCTTCTGACCCACGAAGCTTTTGCCCGCACCAATTCCTCCCGTCAGTCCTAAGATACGGGGGGGGATTGGTGCGGGCAATTTTTTTTTGTTCATGACTCAGTAGCCACTACGGTTCATGACTCAGTAGCCACTACGGCTCACGGCTCGGCTGCCTCTAGGATATACTGCACCGCCTTGGGCGCTGCGGTAGCACGCGCTACCCAGTCGGGTAGACCCTCGATTCTTACGGGGAGCATCTCGGGACGCTTCTCCCCATTCTGCACAGCTTCTGATATTTGACTCAGATCCACGACCACCGAGACTTGGTTGCCGATAGGCTTATTGTAGTCCGTGATCGGCATCGTCAAGGTCAGAGAGACACGCGCTGGGAGGAGCTTGGCGACAAAGCCTGCTGGCGTGTTCAGAGCCACGACTGGCAGTTCGATGCGTCTCTCCGTGAGCTCGACGACAGAGATCTGTAGCTGCACACTGTCGGGAGAGCTATGCACGTTGGGGATCTCTTCGAGAGGTACGCGCATCACCTTGTCTTGCGACAAGTTCTTGTAGAGCAGTCCTTTGGTGCGCACTTCGTTAATTCCCTCCAGCGCCTCACGGCTACCATATAGCTCGACCGTGGTCGGAGTCATCGTGAGCGGGAGGACCATGTAGCCATCCTTAGCAGAGGCCGACACACGATTGATGACTGGCACCTCTTTTCTCTGGAGAGGAAATGCGCGTAGCGAGATCTGATTGGGGTAGATCTCACGAATCTGCACAGCACTTCCGAGGCTCTCACGCACCTTCTGTGTCAAGACCGCATTGCTAAAGAGGACGCGCCCTCCCAGGGGAACTCGCTGAGGCATCGATAGCTTGATCGGTGTCACCCCTTTCATCCAGCGAAAGAGGAGCTGCGAACCTTTTGCCGAGACGCTAACGTCCAGCATGGTCGGTTGCTCGCCCTCTAGGCCGATTGCCTTCGGCATCTCCTCGTATACGATGGGGATGTGGACGATCGAAGTCGTGCCACGGGAGAGCGTCTGCATAAACCATAGGGCGGTCGCTAGGAGCACCCACACAGCAATCGCCAGCAGACGTTTCAAGCCAGGGATACGCTGCTTACGCACCACAGGTTCTCCACCTGGGCGAAGCTTAGGGGTCAGATTGAGTCGCACCGCTCGCGTCTTAGCAGGTTGGGGAGTCTACTAGCGTGCGTTAGGATCCGTCCCGAGCGGATATACCGAGCTCTTGGAGATCTCTATGCAGACATCCTTGGCTATCTCCACCTCAAAGGTCTGCTCGTACACCTTGCGGATCACACCATGCACACCGCCAGCGGTTATGATAGAGTCGCCCACAGCGAGCGCATCACGCTGCTGTTGCAGTTTCTTCTGTCGCTTGCTCTGAGGGCGAATGAAGAAAAGCCAAAAGATCAAGATGATGACTACAAAGAATACGAGCGAAGTCCACGCAGGGGCTCCCTGTGGTGCTGCCTGTGCAGGCTGTGCTGCTTGTAGAAGGAATATATTCATAGGTATCTATAGTTGATGAATTCAATTACTTCTGCAAACTTACAAAAAACCGACCGCATAGCACAGCCTTGCCCCTTCTCTCCATCAATTCCGCAGAGCTCACGAGTGGAGACTGTTGCAAAAGTCAACAGTCTCACAATCTTGCTTGCAAGATTGTCCTGACTTTGCAGAAAGGATGAGTCGCAAGGCGCTGAGGGTGAGGTCTGAAGGGAGCATACCTCCGTATGTGACCGAAGCCGAATCCCGAAAGCAACACAGCGATTCGCCTTTATGCAAAGTCTCAAGTGACGATGTTACGGCGTTGAGTATATAGTAGCCTCTTGCATATCTAGCAAGGGGCTTTTTTTGCGACATAGCTAACCCCTCTAATCTCTAAAGTCTAACCTCTAACCTCTAAAGTCTAATCTCTAACGAGGGAGACCTCCGCCAGTTGTGCGGGGATCTCCCTCGTGAAGTGTATAGGAACCTGTTAAGGATCCGTCGTCTTAGACTTACTTGACGATGCGGGTCGTGTAGTTGCCGACGAGGACGATGTAGCTACCAGCGGGTAGTGCGCTGATGTTAAGGGTATGCTCCGTGCTCGTCAGGAGTAGCTGACCTGTGTAGTCGTAGAGGCGTACCTCTGCGCCCTCAGCAGCGCCAGCAATCTCGAGACGTGTACCACCGTTGGTCACGTAGACAGCGACATCGCTCTGAGCTAGCTGCTCGATGGCATTGGCGAGCTTGAAGGTAGCCTGTACCTTTGTCGCAGCTTTAACAGTAAAGGTGTACTTGACACCGCCAGCTATGTTGACAAGCTTCTCGTCACCAGCGGGGATCTTCGTCTCACCCACCTGGAGCGTCTCTAGCTCATACTTAGCTGCGGGTGTCACCTCGACATACATCTCGGTGCCCTCGACGACACTCTTGCCACTCTCAAAGGGGATCCCGTTCTTCTGGAAGAGGTGTACCTCACCAGCCTCTGCACTTGGCAGGGCAGGCTCTACGGTGACAGCGTACTCAGCGGGAGGTAGCGTAGACTTAAAGGTTACCTTGATCGTGACATCCTCAGTTAGGGCGAAGGTGAAAGATCCAGAGCCCTTTTTATATGTGAGCTCCTTGGTATTTACGAACCACTGATCAACCTCGAAGTCTTCATTGGGCGTTGCCTTGACCGTGATGTACTCACCTCCAGCAACCTTGTCCCCGTTAGTGATAGGACCTTCGGCTGTTGATGCGGATACCTTACCACCCTTTTCGGGATCGGCGATGCAGGTTACAGTAAATTCTCCTGCTACTTGCTTCTCCGTAACCTTAGCGACCACAGTAACATTGCCCTGCACGATAAAGGTGTAGACCTTACCCTCTTCGGAGAGTGACTCTTCGGGAGCGGGGGTGTCATTGTTCATGTAGGTTACCTCAAAGCCCTTAGTAAGGTTTGCTGTGAGCGTCACCTTTGAGCCGAGAGGTACTTGCTTAGTATTACCTTCCCAGATAGAGAAAGTCTTCTCATCAGGCGTTACATACTTACCCGATATAGTGGCTCCCGTACCCTCTCTCTTGACGGTCAGTGTAGCTTCTGTCGGATTGACAGGAGTCTCAGCCTTGAGGACGGGCTCTACCTTGAGGTTGCCCGTGACGGTGAGCTTTATCTTATTAGGCGTAGTAGCATCCACCTCCTTGGTCTCGTCATTGACCTTCCAAGAGGACATCTTGTAGCCTTCGGCAGGAGTAACTGCGAAAGTAATATTTGTGCCGATCTTTACGGACTGACCATCCTGGATCGGGAGTTCCTCACCCTCATCGTCAAAGGTGTAAGCCCGCATCGAGCCTTCCTCCGTCTTAGGCTGAACCATCGTAATCTTACCCTCTGTGGGTTGTGCAGAGCCACCTACCTTCTTGAGGATAGGCTCTACCTTGAGATTAGCATTGACGATGACACCCTTCGTGTTGGAGGACTCCTCTACAGGTACAAGCTTATCATCGATCATCCAGTGATCCATCTCGTAGCCCTCGGCAGGCTTCACCTCAAAGGTGACGTAGGTACCCTTCGGCACACTGTTACCAGTCGTTAGAGCGGTCTTGTTACCATCCTTATTGTAGTAGGAAGCGGTCATCGTGCCCTGCCCCTCCTTAGGTTGGATCATCGTCACCGTGTAGTCCGAGGGAGTCGGCTGGGAGATGTTCTTGAACTTGACAGAGATGGTGACATCCTTCTTTACTGTGTAAAGCTTGCTATAGCGAGAATCCTTGTTGTCAGAGGGCTGGTATTGCTTTTCATCTATGAGCCAGTAGTCGATGTCATAACCTTTGCCAGGCGTTGCACTCATGTATATACTCGTGCCCGAGTCTACCGTCTCTCCTGATTTAAGGAATTTCTTAGCCGTCACATTCATTACCCTAAGAGTCCCATTTTCAGGCGGTGTGATGGTGACTATGCAAGGCGTAGCTGCCACTACATTGGCAGAAATCTCCATGTTAGCGGAAACCCTCTCGAAGCCTCCTCCAAGTGTATTTAGTTTTTTCTTGACCCCGTTGACAACGTAGTTGGTTACTTGGTAACCAGCATCAGGCGTCACCTGGATGGTTAGAAAGGTGCCTTTATCGACCTGATCTCCGCTGTTTACTACAGTGGGGGAGCTATAGGAGCCGTAAGTCACCTTGATGGTGGCGTGCTCCACCTGGTTGATGGTTACTGTGTACTTCTGCGCCTGTGCCACGAGGGGCAGCAGGAAGAAAGTTCCCAATAACGCTAAGATAGATAACATTCGTTTCATAAGCGTATCTGTT
Organism: Porphyromonas uenonis 60-3; assembly: GCF_000174775.1. Taxonomy (GTDB): domain Bacteria; phylum Bacteroidota; class Bacteroidia; order Bacteroidales; family Porphyromonadaceae; genus Porphyromonas; species Porphyromonas uenonis_A. The sequence goes on along the minus strand of NZ_ACLR01000179.1, from coordinate 73,012 downwards.
TTAAGTGTAAGTGATTGAAGTATTCTTCCGTCTAGAAGCGGGGTAGAGGCGGGTACAGCTACTGATGCTACAACTACCTGTCCCTCTTCAAAGGGCTAAGATAATAAAAAAAGAATACAATGACAAGCTTAAAAGTTGGATATTAGGCCCCGTACATTTCACCCGCTAATGTGATTTCTTCTGAGGAAATCAGCAATAGCCAGGGAGGAAACGAAAATTCTCTACGGAACCGGGATATAAAAGTTCGGAAGAATGAAATGAAACTTCGGAAGAAAGATTTCGAAGTTCGGAAGAATTTTTTGATTCCTCCGTGGAAGATCCTCATTTTCTACCGAGGCAATTTCGATTTCCTCGGAGGTGTGGTGTCTGGGTCCTCGGAGTGCGTCGGAGTGCGTCGGAGCTATCAGACGTGTAATTGCTGGAGAAACGTACAGAAGTGTTTAGTGGGAGGACGTCCGTTGTGTCAAAGAATGTGATTGTCGTGGTTTTAACGAGGACGGACGCCCTCCGACTCGACACTATCCGTGCGTCCTTACATTTCGCTACTCGTCTCCTCTAACCTCTCACTTCCCAATCCCAAATAAAATAGTATCTTTGTGGACGAATCGTTTACCACGGACTTTACTAACAACTTTACCTATATATAGTATGAAGAATTTGGACTGGTCATCATTGGGGTTTGGTTACCTCAAGACCGATTACAACGTGCGCTGTTACTATCGTAATGGCAAGTGGGGCGAGCTAGAGGTCTCTTCGGAGGAGACGGTCACGCTACACATGGGTGCTACCTGTCTGCACTACGGTCAGGAGGCTTTTGAGGGTCTCAAGGCTTACCGTGGTAAGGATGGTAAGATACGCCTCTTCCGTGTCGAGGAGAATGCTAAGCGTATGATCCGCTCAGCTGAGGGTGTCGTCATGGCGCCCGTGCCTGAGGAGCTCTTTATCAAGGCGGTCAAGAAGGCTGTCGAGCTCAACAAGGACTTCGTACCTCCCTACGAGAGTGGTGCTTCGCTCTACATCCGTCCACTCCTACTCGGTCTAGGTGCTCAGGTAGGTGTCAAGCCAGCGCCAGAGTATCTCTTTATCGTCTTCGTATCTCCTGTAGGCCCATACTTCAAGGAGGGCTTCAAGCCTACACCTATGGCTATCATGCGTGGCTATGACCGTGCGGCTCCTCTAGGTACGGGTACGATCAAGGTGGGTGGTAACTATGCCGCTGGTATGGTACCTACCGTCCTAGCTCACGAGAAGGGTTACAGCGCTTGCCTCTTCCTCGATGCTAAGGAGAAGAAGTATATCGATGAGTGCGGTCCTGCTAACTTCTTCGGAATTAAGGACAACACCTACATCACGCCTGAGTCTACCTCTATCCTCCCCTCTATCACGAACAAGAGCTTGATGCAGCTCGCTGAGGATCTAGGTCTCAAGGTAGAGCGCCGTCATGTACCCGAGGAGGAGCTAGCTACCTTTGAGGAGGCTGGTGCTTGCGGTACGGCTGCTGTCATTAGCCCGATACTACGTGTGGACGATCTCGATGAGCACAAGACTTACCAGATCTCTAAGGATGGTAAGCCTGGTCCTATCTGCGAGAAGCTCTACAACAAGCTACGTGGTATCCAGTACGGCGACGAGCCCGATACACACGGCTGGGTCACTCTACTAGACTAATGTAGCGACTCAAGCTTACGAGACTCGCTGGTATGCTGTAGACAGCCTAGGCGACTAGGCTCTCACGCAGCTACTAGATCACAGCACAGAGGGGTGTGTCCATGTGGATACACCCCTCGTTTGATTAGCCTTTATGCAACAGTCTCTAGAGGACGTTGGCCGTTACTCTCTGTGAGCTCGTTTGTCCGTTCAGCCTACCTCTAAGCTACCCTGAGGGTACTCAGGATACTCCCCATATGACACAAGAGAGGGGGCGCAAGATGTGTAGTCTCTTGCGCCCCCTCGTCGTATGAGTTGCTCGCTCTGTCGTCTCGTTACATACGGACGACTGGAGTCAGACGAGCATATACATCCTCGACCTTATCCCCCTCATCGTTGATACGTGTCTTATAGTATATACGTACCGTATAGGGGAGTGTGGGATGGACATCCTCAAAGTAGTGATTGCCCTCCTGATCGACCTGTAGTTCGGGCGGATTGTTTTGATCAACATTAAAGCCTAGATCCGAAATGTATCCGACATAAGTGAACTCAAACATCCCATTGGGCTGGTCTAAGTACATCGCCTCAAGGTGAGGTCTCTCAGAGCCTTTAGGATTGAGGACGTAGACGATATGACTGTAGGACATCGACATGTGACCAGCCTTTACATTCTTGTCTATAAACCATATGGCCTTGTGCTCCTCGTCAATGTGGTCAAAGAGATAGCTCGTATTGCTCTCGATCATTTTCTTGAGTAGCTCCTGACGATCCCACACATCCTCAAGATGCTCTGGGACGAAGAGGACCTTGCGACCAGAACTCTTGAGGAAGGTCCCTGTCAGCTCTTTGTCCCCTACGATCAATTCGAAGTCTGCCTTGGCACCACCAGCGAGGATTGCTAGCTTGTAGGTTCCTACGGCGAGACCCGTGACCTTGTGCCCCTCGACCTTAACCTTGTCTGGATCGGATGTAGAGATGGTGAAGTCAGTAGCTGGCGTTGTCGTGACGACAACATCGACCCCCGCACCTTCCTGGGCACCGAAGACGATGGCGCGATCTACTGGAGTACTGATCCATGTGGGTGAGAGGGTTACCTTCTGATCCTTATTTATAGCCTGCACCTCGACCGTCAGGAGAGCATGCTCAGCCCCAGCGGTGACGGTGACGGTCGCTTTGCCAGGAGCTACGCCCTTGATGGTCTTACCTTTGACCTGAGCTACCTGATCGTTGTCTACAGTGAGTGCGAAGTCTTTGCCCTTGGGGAGCATAACCTCTACGGCACCACCCTCGCCCGTGCGTGTCAATGCAATCTCCTGTCCGACAGTGATCGAGATCGTCTCCTTAGAGAGTCGCAGAGCTCCACTGGGAGAGTCCGAGCCATGACAGCCGACGAGGAGGACGAGTGCTGAGAGCAGTAGCCCGCAGACCCATATACAGTTCTTTTTCATATCTAAATAAGCTATACCGTGGTTATAAAGGCGTGAGCCTGTCGCTAGGGACAGGCTCACGAGATAGGATTAGCGGAGCGTGCCCTTGTAGGCGACACCCTCTACGTATAGGATGACGCTGCCCGTGTAGTCTATGCGGATCTGGTCACCAGCACGGTAGCTGCCAGCGAGGATGAGCTGACCATCAGCACTGTATAGAGCTAGTGTAGCATCGCTCACGACGACAAGTCCCTCAGCGGTAAAGCGTACGGGAGCGGTCTCACCGAGGATCTCCTGAGTGCTCGTGACAATCTTGCCAACGAGAGGTATCTCCTTGGTGACGCTCATGCCTTTTGCCTCACCCTCAGCGGTTAGAACGAGCTTAGCCTCGATGGAAGCAATCTCTTTGGTCCCCTTGAGGGTTACTTTGAGGGCACCACCATTAGCAGGTAGAGCACTCTTGTCAATCTCAAAGAAGTCCTTGCCATCGCCTACGATCTCAGCCTTGATACGAGAGAGGATATGCTCACCCTCGACGATGATAGGCTTCTCCACCTTAGCATCCTTATTGACTGTGCCGAAGTCTAGCTTATCTGCGTCTGTCGTAAGGACAGGAGCTGGGATCTCCTCTGCGGTGAGCTTGACGTTGTCTAGTAGGACTGTCAGCGTCTTGCTCTCAGACTTGATCGCTGGCGAGTCGTCACCCATGTACTCAAAGACGAAGTAGCTATCCTGACCATCGGCCTCGATAGCCTCGGAGAGAAGCTCAAACTTATAAGCCATCTCATCAACTGGCTCCTTAGGCTCGATCGTCTTCAGGTCTGCAATGAGCTTACCCTCCTTGCTGAAGCGCTTGACGACGAACTTGCCGCCCTTGGCAAAGCCTATACGATAGTCAGCCATCAGACGTACCTTGCTACCACTGCTAGGTATCTTGACGAGTGGCGTGATGAGTGCTGAACGTACCTTCTGACCACTACCCGCAGCCTCTATGGACATAACAGGCTCGTCATTGTAAGGAGTCCGGGGCTCCCAGTGTACATCTCCCTCGAAAGCTACCTCGCGCCAGCCAGAGAGTAGGGGATTCGTCGTGAAAGGCTCATTGAGACTCTCTACAGGCTTAGCATTAGGGTCTAGACCGTAGGGGTTAGCAGGATCTACACCTACACCCATAAGAGGAATGTCTAGGACGAGATCTCCAGAGGTAATGTGTAGCGTAGCCTCGCACTTACCTGCAGCGGTAGGTGTAAACTCTAGATCGAGCGTGTGCTTGCCCGTATTCTCGGCATCTTTAGCGATCTTAAAGGCATCCTTGCCTTCTCCCGTTATCTCTGTCTTTACAGCAGCGGTAAGGTTTGTCCCGACGAACGCTAGCTGGAACTTGGCAGTCTCCCCGATGTTGGCTCTGCGGAAGTCTACCGACTTAACGTCAGATACGAGCGTTGGCTGACCCTGCATTTGAGTTACCTTGAGGTTGTTGATGAAAACGCCCTTGCAGTTGTCAGCGCTGGCATTGTTCAAGGTCTCGATGCGAAGCACCGTAGCACCCTGTCCTCCAGAGAAAGAGAAAGTGTGCGTCTCCCACTCATCCTCACGATACTTGGTGGGGGTGTACTCCTGAGCGGAGGCATCGTTGCCTACAATTGATACTTTGAGGATACCTGACGCATCAGTGTTGATACCCTTGACCTCTAGTGTCACGTCAAAGGCTCCAGCATTGCCCGACAGGTCTAGCGTCTTAAGCTCGAAGTAGCCGACTGCTGAGTTTGATGTGCTACCCACGAGAATAGCATGGTCTGCCTGGTAGATGTTTTTCATCAAAGTAGTGTTGTCATTGCCCTTCCAGCGACTGAGCATTGCGAAGCGTGGGTTTTTCGTGTTGCTACCGGAGGTGATTTCATCGAAGGTCTCCTCGAGGATGACCTTCTGTGCTGTCGCTCCTAGAGGAAGGAGCAGGAGGGCTATCAGAGATAGCCAGTAGGTAGTGATTCTTTTCATAGTAAATGTTATAGTTGTTATGTTAAGTCTAGTGCGGTTTCTACAGAAAGATGACGAAAAGAGGTCGCTCAGAGCATTCCTTTCTCAATTCGTCCGCTAATGTAGCTATAATTTTTCAAACAGAAGGTTTTTGGGCAATTTTTGTGGGGAATGAACTACATTTGATAGTTGACTCCATGATGTCCAGTCGAAGCTTGTCACTTCGGATAGATTTACTACCTTTGTCATGATTAAGAAGGTTATAAAGATTCACTCAAAAGCATCTACACATATGCAGATAGTAGACATCAAAGGACGCGAGATACTGGACTCGCGCGGTAATCCAACAGTAGAGGTAGAGGTCGTCCTAGATAGCGGCGCCATGGGGCGTGCCGCTGTTCCCAGTGGAGCCTCTACGGGGGAGCACGAAGCGCTCGAACTACGCGACGGTGACAAGAGCCGTTACCTAGGCAAAGGCGTTCGCAAGGCTGTCGAAAACGTCAACGAGGTCATTGCACCAGCCCTCTTCGGCATGAGCGCACTCGAGCAGCGTGAGATAGACCAGAAGATGATAGACCTAGACGGCACTGAGACCAAGAGCGTACTCGGGGCCAACGCCATCCTTGGCGTATCGCTCGCTGTTGCTAAGGCTGCAGCCGACGAACTAGCCGTACCACTATACCGCTACCTCGGTGGCGTCAACGCACACACTCTCCCCGTGCCGATGATGAACATCATCAATGGGGGCTCTCACAGCGATGCGCCCATCGCATTCCAAGAGTTTATGATCCGACCCATCGGTGCCAAGAGCTTTAGCGAAGCACTCCGCATGGGCTCCGAGACATTCCACGCACTCAAGAAAGTGCTTCACAATCGTGGTCTCAGCACCGCTGTAGGTGACGAGGGTGGCTTCGCACCTAGCCTGGACGGCGTAGAGGATGCGCTCAATAGCATCATCGAGGCAATCCATCAGGCTGGCTACAAGCCTGGTAGCGACATAACCATCGCTCTAGACTGCGCCGCTAGCGAGTTCTACCACGAGGGTGTATACAGCTACGCCAAGTTTGAGGGCGAGAAGGGGCAGCAGCGTACCCCCGCTGAGCAGGTCGCTTACCTAGAGACACTCGTCAGCAAGTACCCCATCGATAGCATCGAGGACGGTATGGACGAAAACGACTGGGAGGGATGGCATCTGCTCACCGAGAAGCTGGGCAACCGCCTGCAGCTCGTCGGTGACGACCTCTTTGTGACCAATGTCGAGTACCTCAGCCGAGGCATCAAGGAGAGCTGCGCTAACTCCATCCTGATCAAGGTCAACCAGATCGGCACACTCACAGAGACGCTTGACGCCATCGACATGGCGCATCGTCACGGCTTCACAGCCGTCGTGTCGCACCGCTCTGGTGAGACCGAGGATACGACCATCGCTGACATCGCTGTAGCTACCAATGCTGGGCAGATCAAGACTGGTTCGCTAAGCCGTACCGACCGCATCGCCAAGTACAACCAGCTACTACGTATCGAAGAGGAGCTAGACACGCAAGCTACATACGGCTATCGTCGCCTACGATAGCGAGACTTGCAATAAAATATACGGACGCACCGAGACGTGTACTCCCCCCGTAGGGACACACGACCGGTGCGTCCGTTGTGTCAAAGGTTACTGCGCCCGCCCCCCTCTAATATCTAACCTCTAATATCTAACCTCTAATCTCTCCCCTCCGCCAGTCTGCAAATATTCTGTACCTTTGGGGAGAAAAGTAATCAATCCACACTGCAACGATGAAGCAATACTATGTCATCCGTAATGACCAGCAGACGGGTCCCTACACCATCGAGGAGCTGGCGACGCTAGAGCTGAAGCCTGAGACGATGGTCTGGACCGAGGGCATGACCGACTGGGCTCCCGCTCGTGAGGTGAGCGAACTGCAAGAGCTCTTCGCACCCAGCACGCCCACACCACCCAGCTACAATGCGCCTACCTACGGAGCTCCGCAGTATAACAGCGCACCGCAGTACAGCAGTGCCCAGCAATACAACAGCGCACCCCAGTACAGCAATCCCTCGGAGCGTCCGCCCATACCGCCCAACTACTTGGTCTGGTGTATCCTCGTGACCATCTTCTGCTGTAATATAGGTGGTATCATCGCTATCATCTACTCTGCGCGCGTCTCCTCACGATACATAGCGGGTGACTACGAGGGAGCTGCGACCGCCAGCCGCCTAACGCGCAACTGGATCATCGCCACAGCCTGTGTCGGCTTTGTCTGCATGATCGCTTACCTCGTCTGGCTCTTCTCCTTCCAGATGGGACTAGCCTCCTTTTCGCCATACTACTAGGAAGCTGTGGGGAGAGTGCCCTCCCTCCAGGACGTGTGGCGAAATGTGGGGACAGACGGGAGTGTCTAAATCGGTACTCATCTAGTCTCTAACCGCTAACCTCTAGCTCCTAATTTCTAACCTCTATTGTTCTCTCCTCCCGAGGAAATTAGGAATCTCTAGAGAGCAAGCAAAAATTCTTCACGGAACCGGGAAATAAAAGTTCGGAAGAATGAAATGAAAGTTCGGAAGAAAGATTTCAAAGTTCCGAAGAATTTTTTTGTTCCTCACTGGATAACTAGAAATCTCTACCGAGAAATCGTTCGATTTCCTTGATAGTGACGCCAATGGACTCATCCTATGTCATGCGTCACCGATGCCATTTCCTTCGAACTAGACAACAAGGAAGACTAGCCACCCTGTAAACAAAAAGACGACCACGCGGATTACTCCACGTGGTCGTCTGGTGTAGGTGCCTTACTTCGCTAGGCGAAGCGAGGACGTGTGTTACTATAGATTGGGATTGACCGTGTGCCAGTCAGCGACAGCGGGGATGATGCCCATCTGTATGATCTGATCACGCATAGCCTGTAGGTGCTCGTAGCTCTTGTCGAGAGCTGCCTCTTCGTCGGGGAGTCCCTTAACCTCCTTATAAGCTACGCCGTCACGTGTGATAGTGGTCTCACGAGCCATCATCACATTCTTGTAGCGACTGTCACGGACGAAGCAACCAGCTGGCCAGCGGAAGGGCTCGCCACCCATAGCCGCACGTATCATCTCGATGGATACGTAGGCTGGGCTCTGGAAGCTGGAGCGACCACGCAGAGCGATGATGTTGGCACCGCCCTTGATGACACGCTGCTGAAGTGCAGCCCAGTCGTCGTGTGTCAGCCGGTCTGTGCCGATGAGGTCTGTGAGCGGGGTGCCGTCGACACGAGCGGTGCTGGCGAAGACTGCCATCTGCTCACCGTGACCACCATAGGTACGGGTATTGGTTACCTGGCTCTGCTGGAGACCAAAGTGCTTGGCGAGCTCGCTCTGCAGACGTGTGCTATCGAGCGCTGCCAGGGTGGTCACCTGCGAAGGCTTGAGCCCTGAGTGAATGAGCGTGACGAGACCCGTGATGTCAGCGGGGTTGAAGATGATGACTACGTGGTGCACGTCGGGGCAGTACTTCTTGATGTTGCGTCCTAGTTCAGCAGCGATCTCAGAGTTTCCCTTGAGTAGGTCTTCGCGGGTCATGCCCTCCTTGCGAGGAGCACCACCCGATGAGACGATATACTTAGCCCCTCGGAGAGCCTCAGCGATGTCTGAGGTGAAGGTGAGGTTTAGCCCCTCGAAGCCACAGTGGCGCATCTCCTCCCAGACGCCTTCGAGCCCCTTGGCAAAGGGGTCGTAGAGGCAGATGTTTGGAGTAAGGTGCATCATGGCAGCGGTCTGCGCCATGTTTGATCCGATCATACCAGCAGCGCCGATGAGGACCAGTTTGTCTTGCGTTACAAAGTTCATAGTGTTTATTGAGTCTGTGTTGAAATTGTCTGCTTATTGCGTTACGCCCCTACTAATAAAGAAGAGAGACTGGGGAGGAAAGCTTTGCGACCCTACAGGTCTGACTGCTCACACCCCCCAATCTCTCCACTAAGCTATCGCTTCTACGGGTTTGCGCTTATCGGCTTACGCCTCGTAGCGACGTGCGATCTCCTTCCAGTCAATGATAGACCATAGGTCCTTGACGTGATCGGCGCGGCGGTTCTGATAAGTGAGGTAGTAAGCGTGCTCCCATACGTCGAAGCACATCAGCGGCTTGAGGCCCTTGCGTAGGGGGTTGCCAGCATTAGGCTCCTTCTCGATAGAGAGCTTGCCCTGGTCATCGCTAGCTAGCCAAGCCCAGCCTGAACCAAAGAGTGAGGTGCAGGCATCGTTGAAGGCTGTCTGGAAAGCTTCAAAGCTACCGAAGTCGCGCTTGATAGCGTCAGCGAGCTTGCCCTCGGGATGCCCACCAGCGTTTGGTGCGAACTGGAGGAAGTACATATTGTGATTCATCACCTGGCCAGCCTGATTGTAGAGCTTGCCCTCAGCCTTGCGAACGATCTCCTCGAGAGAAGCGTCCTTAAGGTCAGAGTCGGGCAGGAGCTTATTGAGCGTGTCGACATAGCCCTTGAGGTGCTTGCCGTGGTGATACTGAATCGTCTCAGCGCTGATTACTGGCTCGAGCGCATTGTTTGCATAGGGGAGCTTTATTAGTTCGTGTGTCATATTGCTTTATCTGTTTACTTTAAGTGTGACATGAGCAGCTCTAGGTCTTAGCCTAGACTGCGTCACAAAGGTATACAAAACGAACCACAAAAACAAGCCCCCACAGGATGGAATCAGAGGGCGGCCTCCTTGAGGCGTTCGGTATTCTCAGCAACGATGAGCGCATCAATGATCGGCTGCAGATCGCCACCGAGGACACCTGGTAGGTTGTGCACGGTCAGACCAATGCGGTGATCGGTGACACGCCCCTGAGGAAAGTTGTAGGTGCGGATCTTTGCCGAGCGGTCGCCCGTCGAGACCATCGTCTTACGACGAGAGGCGATCTCGTCGATATACTTCTGATGCTCCTTGTCGTAGATGAAAGTGCGAAGGCGTGAGAGGGCACGCTCCTTGTTCTTCGGCTGGTCGCGCGTCTCGGTACACTCGATCGTGATGTCCTCCACGACACCCGTATTGGGGTTGCGCCACGGATAGTGCAGACGTACGCCCGACTCCACCTTGTTGACGTTCTGCCCACCGGCACCACTGGAGCGGAAAGTGTCCCACTTGATCTCTCCCTCGTTGATGTTGACCTCAAACTTGTCCGCCTCAGGCAGTACCGCCACGGTCGCTGCCGAGGTGTGAATACGTCCCTGCGTCTCCGTCTGCGGGACACGCTGCACACGGTGCACGCCACTCTCATACTTGAGCGTCCCATAGACACCCGTGCCTGTGACATTGAGGACGATCTCTTTGTAACCTCCTGTACCGCCCTCGGTGTAGCTACTGACGGTGACGTTCCACCCCTTGGTCTCGCAGTAGCGCGAGTACATACGGAAGAGATCTCCCGCAAAGAGCGCAGCTTCGTCACCGCCCGTCCCAGCGCGTAGCTCTAGGATAGCGTTCTTGTCGTCCTCAGGATCATTCGGTAGGAGAAGTAGCTTGATCTCTTCCTCCATCTTAGGGCTCTCCTCCTTAGCCTCAGCAAGTAGTTCGCGAGCCATGGCTTTTAGCTCCTCATCGCTGTCGCTGTCCTGGAGGGTGCTCTCGGCCTCCTCCTGCTGGGTCAGGAGTTGCTTGTACTGCGCCCCAGCCTTGAGGATCTCTCCGAGGTGCGTGTACTCCTTGCTCAGGGTGGCAAAGCGTCTGCCGTCTGCGATGACGCTAGGGTCTGTGATCAAAGTCTCTAGCTCCTCGTGGCGCGCCACCAGAGCTTCTATGCGGTTGAGTAAATCGTTCATATAGGTCTGCTAAGTGATGTGAGGGGTGGGTCAAAGGCTATCGCTCTACTGTGCCAAAGGGCGTAACGAGTGTCAGGCGATTCTGCTCGGCCGACTCGACACGGCCGATGACCTGCGCATTAATGTTGAAGTGTCGTGCCACGGCGATGGCTTCCTCGGCCTGCTCTGCGGGCAAGTAAGCCTCTAGACGGTGCCCCATGTTGAAGACTTGGTACAGCTCCGCAGCGTCGGTGCCACTCTCCTCGGCAATCATCTGGAAAAGTGGCGGGATGGGGAGCAGATTGTCCTTGATAATGTGCTTGTTCGTGACGAAGTTCATCACCTTCGTCTGAGCGCCTCCGGTACAGTGGATCAGTCCGTGGATGGCGGGTCGCATCTCTTTGAGCAACTTCGCCACAAGCGGTGCGTAAGTGCGGGTCGGAGAGAGGATCAGTTCGCCGACCGTCAGCCCAGTCCCTGGCACCTCAGCGAGTAGCTCACGGCTCCCGCTGTAAACCAAGTCGTCAGGTACGGCTGGGTCGTAGCTCTCGGGAAACTTCTCGGCCAATGCGTGCGAGAGTATATCGTGTCGTGCGGAGGTTAGTCCGTTGCTCCCCATACCGCCATTGTAACGCGCCTCGTAAGTCGCCTGTCCATAGGAGGCGAAGCCGACGATCACGTCCCCGTCAGCGATGTGTGCGTTGTCGATGATGTCGCTCCGACGCATACGGCAGGTCACCGTGCTGTCCACGATGATCGTGCGAACTAGATCGCCCACGTCAGCTGTCTCGCCTCCCGTAAGATAGATCTCTACGCCGAGGTCACGCATCTGCGCTAGGATCTCCTCGGTTCCATTGATGACTGCGCCGATCACTTCGCCTGGTATGAGCTGCTTGTTGCGCCCGATGGTCGAGGAGAGAAGCATCCCCGAGGTCGCTCCCACGCAGAGGAGGTCGTCGAGGTTCATCACGATCGCATCCTGCGCAATGCCTCGCCACACGGATAGGTCGCCCGTCTCTCGCCAGTAGATATAGGCTAGCGAAGACTTCGTGCCAGCCCCATCAGCGTGCATGATATTGCAATAGTCAGGATCACCACCCAGTACGTCTGGTAGGATCTTGCAAAAGGCTTGCGGGTAGAGCCCTTTGTCTATATGGGCAATGGCATTGTGTACATCTTCTTTTGCGGCAGAAACGCCTCGGCGCATGTATCGGTTCATAGAGACCTTAGAGGTTAGAGGTTAGACTTTAGAAGTTAGAGGTTAGAAATTAGAGATTATCGAAGTCTGAGCACGTCGCCCTCCTCGGGGACGTAGTCGTAGTCTAGATGGTTCATACGGTAGAGTCGCTCGAGGCGTATGCCGTAGCGCTGCGATATGTCGTGCATCGACTCGCCCACCTGCACCACATGGTCGGGATAGTCAGGTGTGGCACGCTTGTTCTTGCGCTCTAGGTAGATCACATCGCCAGCTTGTAGCGGGAAGTCCACCGGCATATCGTTGTAGTCGGCCAAGTGCTTGAGGCTTATGCCCATCTCACGAGCGATCGACTCGAGCGAGTCTCCTTTGTTTGCTAATATATATAGGAGTCCATAGCTAAAGTATCCCTCGTGCGTCAGCTTCATCTCTGGATCCTTTTCAGAAGGCGTATAGGTCGGTGCGGGGCGGCCCGACATCCAGCGTGGATAGCGCCCACGATCCAGCTCGTATAGCTCGTACTGCTCGATTACCTTGATGAGCATGTTGGCGTAGCCCTTGTTCGTCGCATAGCCACACTGCTGCAGTCCCCTAGCCCAAGCCTCATAGTCCGTAATCTGATAGGTGTATAGCACCTTGTAGCGAGGCTGCTTGAGGAAGTTGGAGTGATCCTCGTAGGAGTCACCCGCAGAGCGGTACTTGCGAAAGCACTCCCCCTTGAGATCATCGTCGGCATAGATACGCTGCCCCTGCCAAGCGCGGTGACACTTGATGCCGAAGTGGTTATTGCCATCACGCGCCAGACGACTAGAGCCAGCGCCCGTCTCGATCAGTCCCTGCGCCATCGTGATGCTCGCAGGGATCTTGTGACGCTTCATCTGGCGAATGCACTCATCGGCATAGGTACGTATATAGGTCTGGTAGTTAGGATTCATCGGCGCCTGCCCCCACGCAGTGGCGCAGAGCAAGAGCAGACAAGCTATCGAGAGCAGAGACCGTGATGGATCGGTGAAGAGCTTCATAGGGCTTTAGACGTTAATCTATTGGGCGTGTAGCTAGGTGTCAAGCACCTTCCTCACAAAGTGAGAGGAGCTACCTGAGCTACAAAGGTACTAAATAGATCTGTAGTCACTAGCTTCGACAGCCTCGATGCATGATACGTGCTGGATGACTTCATCAATGGCACTATCAAGGAAATCGAAGGTTTCCTCGGTGGAAATCTTTGAACCTCCACGGAGGAATCGAAAAATTCTTCGGAACTTCGAAATCTTTCTTCCGAAGTTTCATTTCATTCTTCCGAACTTTTATTTCCCGGTTCCGTGGAGAATTTTTGTTTGCTCGCTGGAGATCTCCAATTTCCTCGGTAGAGATGGGGAGTGGCGGAGATCTAGAAGTAGTCGTTCAGTGAGGCTATAGCGCTATGTATCAAGGGTTAATACACGTATCCTAGGACTGTCGGCGGGAGTAGTCCATAGAGTAGGGGGGTATCATGCGTCTCCCCTGACAATATTGAATCGCAAAGAGGCCTATTTCCAGAGAAAGCACTATATTTGCTCTCGTAGCGACGCTTTCGTACGCTAAGCCTAGATTATGGCTTCGTATGAGAGGTACACATACTGCTCAGTAACAACCAAGTAGATTATACATTCAATGAAACAAACTGCTACCCTCTGGAGTCTACTCCTTACGCTCATTATGACTGTCACCGTTAGTACAGCACAGGAGTCTGGCCTTACTCGTCTGCAGGCCACAAATGCAGGCGTATCCCTTCGAGCTGGCGAGTCCCTGGCAGGCTTTGGCTATGCTGACCGCAATGTCGATGCAGTTAGATACTTAGGAGTGGGGAAGGTAAACGTCTACCTCTCTGCCTATATCCTACTGCCCGATGTGGGTGCGAATAAGATTGAGCGGATTTCCTTTCCTGCAGCAGTGGACGATCAGTCTGCCTATCTCCTCATCTTATCAGAGGATGGCAAGAAGACGCTCTACAACCAGCCGTGTAAGATTGTCGCGGGAATTAATCAGATAGCACTCACGACACCCTTTGCGACTGAGGCGGGCAAACGATATCTCGTAGGCTTTGCCACAAAGGCTGTAGGCAGTGATGGGGATAAACCAGAGCTAATCCCCTTTGACGGGGTCAATGAGATGAAAGAGGCTCAGTACGCAGGATACGGCACCAAGCCCTATCCTACGAATAGTAGTACTAAGGATGAGTTTCAAATGACATCCGTGCAGGGCTATGGCTCTGCCCTTATTTTTGTCAAGCTACAAGACGAGAGCAAGCTACAGTCTGTAGGCTACTTCCTCTGGGCGGACGGTGACTTCAAGCTAGTTAAGGCTGGAGAAAAGGTCCCTACGGAGGTCGCCTTCTACAACTTCGGTGTAAAGGACATTACCTCCTTTGAGGTCTCTTATCGCTTTGGAACGGGTGAGCCTAAGTTCCTCAAGAGGACGCTGAAGGAACCGCTTCAACCTTCTCAAGACATCGCTGCTACCATTGCAATCCCAGCTGAGGATGAGGGTATGGGTACGCTACATGTAGCGCTCGCCAAGGTCAATGATCAGGAAAACATCTTCGCAAGCAATAGCAGTCAGATCCCCTATCAGATTGGGAGCTCTGCTGCAATCAACCGAGAGACGGTGCTACTGGAGCGCTTCTCCACGGAGCAGTGTCCTAAGTGCCCGCTTGCAGATCCCTATGTCAAGGATAATATCAAGAAGCTCCAAGCAGCAGGGCTTCGCGTCAGCTACATAGTCTACCACTCGGGCTACTTGACAGACTTTCTAACGACCAAAGAAAGCGAAGCACTCTATATCTATTTCTTTGACGAGAGTTCCTTTGCGCCAGCTATGTCTATCAACAGAACGTTCCTCCCCAGTCGGAATGCGCTCGTAAACTCTGCTGGTGCGTATCCCTCTAGTGAGTGGGTCCCGAGAGTGAAGAAAGACAAGCAGGGTGTCCGCATCGAGCGAATAGATCAGAAGATTGACAATAGCAAGCTCACGGCTGTCGTCAGCGGTGTAGCACTCAAAGATAGCTTTGACCCAGAGGACCTCTACCTGACAGTCATCGTAACGGAGGACAACGTCCCCTCTAGAGCGCAAGCTGGTGCTCGGAAAAACTACAAGCACAACGCTGTGCCTCGCCTCTTCCTCACGGCTCCCACGGGTGACAAGCTTCAGCTCCAGCCCGATGGTACATTCTCCGTAACGCTAGAGGGTGCCCTTATGCCCACGTGGGTCGGTAGCCAGTGTAAGGTGGTTGCGATCGTTCACCCGAGCGTCCAGCAGAGCAATCGCAGAAATCGTGCGGTACATACCGCTGAGACTGCTCAGCTAGGCTTCCCGCTAGCCAATGAACCGGTCGCTCCAGCACAAGCACCTATCGTAACGGTTGAGGATGGCTATCTAAGCATCCAGGGACGTGTCGATGCCTTCGAGCTATACGACATGTCAGGTGCACTCGTCACGACATCTGTCGAGACGCATCTCCTACCTGGCACCTACATCGTCCGCACCTTTAGCGACCTACGTGTCTACACCTCCAAGGTAATCGTCCGCTAAGGGGTTAAGGCGGCAAGAGTATGCGAAAAATAGAGAACTGCACGGGAGGTTGGATAGTTTTTCGTACCTTTGCGCCATTGTACAGAGTATCTATACATACAGTTTTACCTATTAAATCACCACAACTTACTAAATGAGTAACAATCCAACGGATCGTATCCAGCCACTCGCAGACTTCGACTGGTCTGGCTACGCACAGGACACAGCCATCTCTCCGGAGATGCGCAAAGAGCGCGAGGCGATTTATGACAAGACCCTCACGACCATCAAAGAGAACGAGGTCGTCATGGGCAAAGTTATGTCTATCAGCAAGCGCGAGGTACTAGTCAACATCGGCTACAAGAGTGCAGGTATCATCTCTGCCAACGAGTTTAACTACAACAAGGATCTCAAGGTCGGAGACGAGGTAGAGGTACTTGTCGAGAGCAAGGAGGATCGTCATGGTCAGCTACAGCTCTCACACCGCAAGGCGCGTGCTGCTCGTGCTTGGGAGAAGATCGCAGCTGCTCAGGAAAACGACGAGGTCATCCTCGGCTACATCAAGAGCCGTGTCAATGGTGGTATGATCGTCGATGTCTTCGGCATCGAGGCATTCCTCCCTGGATCTCAGATCGACGTACGTCCTATCAAGGACTACGACGCTTTTGTCGATAAGACGATGGAGTTCAAGATCGTCAAGGTCAATCCCGAGTACCGCAACGTAGTCGTATCGCACAAGGTCCTCATCGAGGCAGAGCTCGAGCAGCAAAAGAAGGAGATCATCTCCAAGCTCGAGAAGGGTCAAGTCCTCGAGGGTGTCGTCAAGGGTATCACCTCTTATGGTGCCTTCGTCGACCTCGGTGGCGTAGACGGTCTAATACATATTACTGACCTCTCATGGGGTCGTATCGGAGATCCCTCTGAGGTGGTCTCTATCGACGAGAAGATCAACGTGGTCATCCTCGACTTTGATGAGGAGAAGACACGTATCGCTCTCGGTCTCAAGCAGCTCATGCCTCACCCATGGGATGCACTCGATCCTAACCTTAAGGAGGGTGACATCGTCCATGGTCGTGTCGTCGTCATCACAGACTACGGTGCATTCGTAGAGGTGATCCCAGGTGTCGAGGGTCTGATCCACGTCAGCGAGATGTCCTGGACGCAGCACCTACGCAGTGCTCAGGAGTTCCTCACAGTAGGTCAGGAGGTAGACGCTGTCGTCCTCATGCTCGACCGCGAGGATCGCAAGATGAGCCTAGGTCTCAAGCAGCTCAAGCCCGATCCATGGGAGACCATCGAGCAACGCTTCCCCGTTGGGTCCAACCACGAGGCTCGCGTACGCAACTTCACCAACTACGGTGTCTTCGTTGAGCTAGACGAGGGTATCGACGGTCTGATCCACATCAGCGACCTCTCTTGGACTCGCAAGGTCAAGCACCCCAACGAGTTCGTCAAGGTTGGTCAGATGATCGAGGTACAGGTCCTCGAGATCGACAAGGAGAACCGTCGTCTCAGCCTCGGTCACAAGCAGGTGACGGAGAATCCTTGGGACGAGTTCGCTAAGGAGTTCACCATCGGCTCTATCCACGAGGGTACAGTCGTCCGTATGAATGAGAAGGGTGCCACCATCGCACTACCTTACGGTGTCGAGGCATTTGCCACACCTAAGCACCTCATCAAGGAGGACGGCACGAGCGTCGCTGTAGACGAGAAGCTCCCCTTCAAGATCCTAGACTTCAACCCCGAGATGCAGCGCATCATCGTCTCTCACAGCCGTATCCACGAGGATGCTGAGCGTGCAGAGCGTCGTCAGGCTGCTACCGAGGAGCGCAACCAGCAGGTACGCGATGCTGCAGCTGTCGCAGCTACACAGCAGAGCGTAGAGCGTGCTACTCTGGGAGACCTAGACGAGCTAGCAGCTCTCAAGGAGCGTCTAGAGAGCGCTGAGTAAGAAATAGTGGTAGTCTCGGAGCGGTGCTCAGCACCCTCTGAGACTAGCTACAGCAAATAGTAAGAGAGGTGACGTCCCGTCCGGAGGTCACCTCTCTTTTTGCCGTTTATCGTACTACTGCCAGATCCGCCAAACGCTTATCCCCGATAAAGTCGTCTGCGGAAGGCTTCGCCTGAAAGCTCCCTACCGAGGAAATGGGGAATCTCCAGTGAACAAACGAAAATTCTCCACGGAATCGGGAAATAAAAGTTCGGAAGAATGAAATGAAACTTCGGAAGAAAGATTTCGAAGTTCCGAAGAATTTTCTCGTTCCTCCGTGGATATCTAGAAATCCCCACCGAGAGATATTCGATTTCCTCGGGGGGGGTGATTAGAGGTTAGAGATCAGAAATTAGAGGTTAGAGGGGAGATCGGAGCGATCAGATCAATCGGAGCAATCGGAGGTGTCGGAGCTCTCACGAGCGCCTTTTGCGCATAGGATAGATGTAGGGTCGGCCAGAAGCGGGGGCGGACTGCACGAGGACGGTGGTGTGGTAGGCCTCCTGAAGGTGCGCCTCGGTGAGGACAGTCTGGGGGGTGCCATGAGCCAGCAAGCCGTCGGGACCGAAGAGGATAAGCTCCTCGCAGTACTCGGAGGCTATGTTGATGTCGTGGAGGATCATCAGGATCGTTAGCCCCTCCTCATGGAGCGTCTCGAGGAGCTGCATGATCTCGCTCGTGTAGCCGATGTCTAGATGCGAGATCGGTTCGTCAAGGAGGAGGAGCTGAGGCTCCTGCGTGAGTGCCTGTGCTATGGCAACCATCTGCTGTTCGCCACCGCTCAGTTCGTCGAGACGCTTGTCGGCTAGCCGTGCGATGCCCGTGCGCTCGAGATAATGGTCGCAGCGTGCATGGTCCTCTTCGCTGTAACCGATCTGAAAGCGCTTGAAGTAAGGCAGTCGACCCATCAGGACGTAGTCGTAGACCCTGAGTGGCTGAGGGGTGATCTGTTGATTGACCATCGAGACGAGGCGAGCACGCTCACGGAGGGTGTAGTTGCTGAGCGGTTTGTCTAGTAGGCTAACCTTTCCAGAGAGTGGGGGCAGGACGCCCGTGAGGGTTTTGAAGCAGGTACTTTTGCCAGCCCCATTAGGCCCGATGATGGCGGTCAGGGAGCCACGAGCGATGGCGAGGTCGAGGGGCCCGATGACCGCCTTGCGACCATAGCCACAGATGAGCTGCTCGGCACGTAGGATCGTCTGACTGGTCATATCTGGTGCGAGCGTCTGGTGCGGTGAATGAGGTAGAGGAAGGCAACACCGCCGATCAAGCCTGTGATGACTCCTATCGGAAGCTCGATGGGCGAAAGGATGGTACGGGCCAACATGTCGCAGAGGATGAGGAAGATGCCCCCATTGATGAAGCTCCCGACGAGGAGGACGCGGTAATCATTTCCGAAGAGGATACGTGTCGCCTGCGGAATGACTAGCCCGACGAAGCCGATGACGCCAGCTACAGCGACGCAGGCACTGGTCAGCAGCGAACTGAGGACGAAGAGCCACAGCACGACTCGTCGTGTGTTGATGCCGAGTTGCTGCGCTTTGAGTTCGCCTAGACGGAGCGCATTGAGCGACTGTACGAAGAGATAGCTCGCCCCTAGGAGGAGCAGTGTGAAGAGAAGCATGCCCCAGACGATAAACGGCTTGCTCTCTTGTAGCGAACCCATCGTCCAGAAGATGATGCGGGAGAGTTGCTCAGCACGAGCCACGGAGAGAAGGAGCATGACGCCTGACGAAGCCATGAAGCTGACCATCACACCGACGAGGAGCATGCGCTGTACGCTTAGCCCGTGGCGCTGGTAGCTATTGACATAGACGAGTAAGATGGTGACCAAGGCTCCGATGAAGCCGAAGGCGGGGAGCGTCAGGAAGGCGGTGGACAAGCCTAAGACGATGGCGAGCGTGATCCCTAGCGAAGCACCGCCCGAGATGCCGAGGGTGTAAGGCTCGACGAGCGGGTTGCGAAAAAGCCCCTGCAGGATAGCTCCACAGAGGCTTAGTCCGCCACCGATGGAGATGGCGTTGATGATGCGTGGCAGACGAAGCTGCGTCAGGATGGTGTAATCAACAGATGCGGGGTCGGAGAGGATCTCCGAGAGCTGCCAGAGGGAGATGGGATGCGCCCCGACATGTAGCGACAGGATGGCGACGACTAGGAGGAGCAGCACCATCAATGGAAGCGTCCAGTAGGACTTAGCGAGGGTCGGTCGGTGGGGCATGTTGCGGGGAAGAACCTTTTACTCACTAAGGTAGTCGGTCATTAGCTGCAGCGCCTCGACAAAGTGCTGTGGCGAGGGCTGGCTAACGATGCTACCTGGGAGCGGACAGTAGTCTCCTTGCTGTACGGCGGTGACGGAGCGTAGCTTGTGCCACGACTCTTCTGATCCACTCTCGCTGCCATGATTGGTGATCAGGAAGAGCACCTCGGGGTCTTGCTCTACGACATACTCCAGACTGAGCTGACCATTGCCCGCCATGGTGACGATGTTTGTACAGCCGCTGAAGGTGATCAGATCGTTCATGTAAGTCGATGTGGAGGCACCAAAGAGCGGGTCAAAAGCTATCTGCATGAAGGCGCGCGGATGCCAAGGGCGCGCTGCGTTAAGCTCCTTGAGCCAGTCGACGCGTTGGTTGATCTCTGCGAGCTGAGCCTCGGCACGGTCGCTCGCGCCGACTAGCGTGGCAATCTGGCGGTACTGCGCCTGTATGGCGTCGTAGCTGGCGGGATTGGTAAACTGAATGACCTGGATGCCAGCATTCTCCAGTGCGGAGATGGTCTGCGGGGCGGTGAAGTCGGAGGCAAAGACGAGGGTCGGACGCTGCGCTATGAGAAGCTCAAGATTGGTCTGTATGGCGGAGCCAACGACGGTGACGCTATCGGCAACGGCTCGACTACAGTAAGAGGTGCAGCCGACGAGGAGCGAGTCGCATCCGAGGTCGTAGAGCTGATCGCTCACGGAGGGAACGAGCGAGACGATGCGTGGCGCTTGCGCCTCGTCTTCTTGCTGGCTCGCCTTGTGGCAACCGACCAAGAAGGGGAGCAGAAGTAGGAGCGGGAGGAAGCGCAGGAGCGGTCTGCGTAGCGAATGGGTTAGAGCATTCATAGTACGTTAGGAGTGGAGGGTAAAGGAGTCGCTGTCGCGCCATACGGGGAACTTTTGCCGAAAGGCTGCCAGAGGCTCTGGCTCTAGCGTGGCACTGAGCAGTTGGTCTGCGTAGGGCTCCGCTTCGATGAGTGGGCTGCCGAGATAGTCGTAGGCTAAGCTTTCGCCTGAGTAGTCGGTGCCAAAGGGATCGGAGCCGATGCGGTTGACGCCGATGACGTAAGCGACATTCTCGATGGCACGAGCCTGTAGGAGTGTGCGCCAAGCGGTGATGCGAGGACGAGGCCAATTGGCGACAACGAGTAGGAGGTCGTAGTCGAGCGAGCCGTCCGTGTGGGTACGATTGCGACACCAGACGGGGAAGCGTAGGTCGTAGCAGGTGATCAGTCGTATGCGCCAGCCACGATAGGTGACGATGTCATACCCTTCGCCTGGCGTGAGGAGGCGGTCTTCGCCAGCCATGGAGAAGAGGTGCCGCTTGTCCTGCGCATAGAGCGACCCGTCGGGGAGTGCGATGTAAGCACGGTTGTAGTAGTGCGTCGGCTGCGCCTCGTCGTCCCAGACGAAGGCGGAGGAGGCGATCGCTATCTGATGCTCCTGCGCCAAGGCTCGCAGACGCTCCAACTCGGGTCCCCGCCAGGGACGAGCCGACTGAGCCACCTTGAGGTTAAAGCCCGTGAGCATGACCTCAGGGAAGACGACTAAGTGCGCCCCCTCCTCGGTAGCCGTGCGTACGTCCTCCGCCATCAGGCGAAGGTTTGCCTCGGGGTCGGTCCAGACGATCGGACGCTGTGCGAGGACTACCCGCAGTGTCTCCTGCTTCATCAGCTTATTGAGCTTGCTCGCTAAAGAGCTCAGGCTTCTTCGCCTGATCGGCGCGGTACTTACTCCTTATATAATGTATGTCCTTGTCGAGGTCTCCCGTCGGGACAAACTGCTCGAAGATGCCTAGCTTCTTACGCTTGTAGTCTATGACCGCCAGCTGTATGGGTACGCCCGCCTCCTCGGCAATATGATAGAAGCCAGTCTTCCATCTATCCCGAGCTTTGCGCGAACCCTCAGGCGTGATCGCCACGGCGAAGTCGTCCTTAGCACGAAAGCGCGCTACGACCTGTTCAACCGTATTGCCCTTGTGGCGACGATCTATGGGTATTCCGCCCATCGCCTTAAAGAGCCATCCGAGAGGCGGGACGAAGAGCTCACGCTTCATCAAGAAGTGCGCTCTCTGCCCCACCGCCCAGTAGTATAGCTTGCCCCATATGAAGTCCATGTTGCTCGTATGGGGCGCTACACAGATGACGCTCTGCCGTGGATAGGTGGCGGGCTCAATGAGCTGCCAGCCACACCAGCGCAGTATGAGACGTGCTAGCTTCATCCGCGGACTAAGCCTCAGGAGTTAGCAGCTCGTCACCAAGCTTATTGACCTCGCCTTCGATCTCATTGGCGAAGTGTAGGTACTCCTCCTGGAGCTTGCTGTAATACTTGCGAACGAGCTTAGCCTCGCCACGGCCGTCCGTGTGTGAGATGCGAGCGATGAAGTCATTTTCGCTATCGATCACTTTGCTGATTAGCTCCTCGATGGCGGGCTTGCGCTCCTCTGAGGCTACTGCATGGAGGATAGATAGGTCAAAGAGCATCTCCTCGACATCTGTATGTATGGTCTTCTTTAGGTTTCTACGACTTGCCATAGTTTGATTGATTAGTTGGTTATTAGCTTACGAAAAATATGATGAGCATCTGTGCCGTCAAGACACGGAGGAACATCGTCAGTGGGTAGACTGTTGCATAGCCCACGGCGGGAGCATCCTCCTCGGTGAGTCCGTTGGCGTAGGCCAGTGCAGGGGGATCAGTCATACTACCCGCCATCAGTCCGGAGAGGGTGAGGTAGTTGACCTTAAATAGCTTCTTCCCGAGGAGCCCCACGATGAGCATCGGTATGATTGTGATGATAAAGCCATAGCCCACCCAGTGGTAGCCACCGTTGACGATCGTGTCTACGAAGCCATCGCCAGCGCCAATGCCGACGCAGGTGAGGAAGAGCGCAATGCCGATCTCACGGATCATTAGGTTGGCACTATGTGTCGTATAGGTCACAAGGCCAAACTTAGGACCGAAGTTGCTCAGCAGGATCGCCACGATAAGCGGACCGCCCGCCAAGCCCAGCTTGATAGGCTGAGGGATACCAGGGAAGGCAAAGGGGATAGAGCCGAAGAGTACACCGATAGCGATACCGATGAAGATACCGATCAGGTTAGGCTCGTTAAGGTGCTTCTGCGAGTCACCGACCAGCTCACGCACCTTATTGACAGAGGCATCAGAGCCTACGACCCGTATCTGGTCGCCCATCTGCAGGCGCATACTAGGATGTGCTACGAGGTCTACGCCAGCACGCGTCACACGGGTCACATTGACACCGTAGATCTGACGTAGCTGTAGCTCTCCGAGACGCTTGCCGTTGAGCGTTTTCTTCGTAATCGTGTACTTATTGCTGATGAGGTTAGACTCCGTGGGGATCCAGTTTTTACGATCCACCTCAATGCGCTGACCGAAGATAGCCTCCGAGTGATCTAGCTCGTGAGGCTGTCCGATGACGAAGACACGGTCGTGCTCCTGTAGGATCGTGTCTCCCTTAGCGACAGTGATGCGATGCGTCTCATGGCAGTAGTGGCGAGAGACCACGATCTCCCCTTGATTAAAGTAACTAGAGAGTAGCTCCATGATAGACTTGCCAAAGACTGCGGGATTTGCCACGACAAACGAAGCCGAGCGTGCCGTATGCTCCAAGGCATCATCTTGAGAGACAAAGTTCTGCTCCTCCTTGCGGATATTGACCCGTAAGACACTGCGTACCACCATCATCGAGAGTATGATACCGATTACGCCGAGCGGATAGGCCACCGCATAGCCCATGGCTATGGAGGGATCAGACGTGCCCATGATATCTGAGTACGTTTGCTCAGCAGCACCCAAACCAGGCGTATTCGTCACAGCGCCCGAGAGGATACCCACCATCGTTGACATAGGTAGTCCCGAGATATACTTGATAGCGATCGTGACGCCCACGCCGAGCATGACCACGAGGACCGCCAGGAGGTTGAGCTTCAGACCGCCCTTCTTGAGCGAGGGGAAGAAGCCTGGACCCACCTGCAGACCGACAGCATAGATAAAGAGTATGAGGCCAAACTCCTTGACAAAGTGCAGGACCCCAGGCTCGATCTGCATTCCTAGAGCACCAAAGAAGATACCCACGAAGAGCACCAGCGTCACCCCCAGGGAGACCTTGCCGATCTTGATGCGCCCTAGGAGCATCCCCACGGCGATAACTAGAGCTATCAGGAAGACAGAGTGCGCTATCCCCGAGCCGACAAATAGATTTGCAAACCAATTCATTGTTCGATAAGCTTTTACTTGATAAGAGGTATATAATTAAGATGTTATGAGTCTCTAGTGAGGGCTACTTACCTTTGAGCAGTTGGTGAAAAGCGGTCAGGTCACCGAGGAGCGACACAGCACGCTGCGCCACCTTGTCCCGTGACATATAGTACTCCAGCCTACCCTCATCGTAGTAGCAGCGTGAGAGGATCTCCATATTAAGGTAGTCACGGATGAAGCCCTCGTAAGTCTTCATCAGCCGAGGCGTATCAGCCCGTAGACTCTTCTGAAATGCTGCAAAGTCGCTCGCCACCTCATCGTAGCGTTGCTCCCCCTTGAGTGCTTCCTCCACTTTCTTGACCAGTTCGTCGGCGATAGACTTAAAGGTGAAGCCACTATCTATCACCTTCTTCTTGTAAGCTGCATAAGCCTCATCACCTAGGTCAAAGCTCCTAAGCTTACTCCGCTCGGGGGCTCGGTGCGTCAGCAAGTAGTCAGTGACAAAGTCATAAGTAAGTGAGTCAAAGAGCAAGGTACCTAGCAGCGAAGGGATCGAGTCCGACGGACAAACGATGTCAGGCATGATACCACCAGCCGCATAGACCGTGCGTCCCCCCGCAGTCGTGTAGGGAGTGCCGAGCGAGTCAGTCGCATTAACCTGCTCAGCACCACCACGATGGTTGTAGGAGAGCTTCTGTATAGAGCGTCCACTAGGTATGTAGTAGCGAGCCGTGGTCAGCTTGAGGAGCCCCCCATCGGGTAGCTCCAGCGTACCCTGCACCAGCCCCTTGCCAAAGCTCTTGCGCCCCACGATCACCGCACGATCATAGTCCTGCAAAGCTCCCGCCACAATCTCCGAAGCAGAGGCCGAGCCCTCATTGATCAGCACGACAAGCGGTATCTTCGTGTCCAGAGGCTCTTTGGTCGTCTTGTAGCTATTGTTCTGCTGCGGGTAGCGTCCCTTGAGCGAAACGACTGTTTTACCCTTGGGGATAAATAGATTGACCAACTGTATCGCCTGCTCCATCAGCCCGCCACCATTATCGCGAAGGTCTAGGATCAGTCCGCTCAGCTTACCGCCAGCCTCCTTCTGTAGACGGTCGTAAGCCTTGAGAAACTCTTGGCAAGTGGAGGTTGAGAAAGTATTGAGCGAGATAAAGCCCACACGGCCATTGAGTAGCTCCGCATAGGAGACGGGGCTCAGGTCGATGCGCTCACGGTTGAAGACCACCGTCAGCGAGTCCTTGGCGTAGCCTGGACGGCGCACCACCAGTGTGATAGGCGTGCCTGGCTCGCCACGGAGCTCATTGCGCACATCAACCACCTTCGTGTGAGAAAAGTCCTTGCCATTGATCCTCCAGATGATGTCAGCCGGACGTAGCCCCGCTTTGTCAGCTGCCTTGCCCTGTATGAGCGAGCCAATGATGACGACCGAGTCTTGATGCTGTCGTAGGATCGCTCCGATGCCGCCATAGAGGCCCGTCGTACTCTCCTCAAAGGCCTTCGTCTCCTCCTCATTGAAGTAAACCGTGTAGGGGTCCAGCTGCTGTAGCATATAGGTGAGCGCACCATCGTAGAGCGAAGTCAGATTGACCGTGTCAACGAAGAAATTACGCACATTGCTCAGCACGCTCCCCATCACCGCCATAGTGGTGGTAAAGTCATCCGACGCAGCCTTCTGTCCCGCCGAGGAGCGTGACGACGAAGGCGCTTGAGCTGTCAAGTTCGTAGGAGCTAACGAGAGCAAGCCTAAGAGCAAGAGACCGATAAGGTGAGAGGGGAAAGAGAGTTGTTTCATGCGATACTTACGACATTGCTACAAAGATACGGAATAAGTAGATATCACCGATCGAACCTAATCCCGCAAATCTTTGGAGCTTACATCATTTACTGTAACCCTTGCGCTGTTCGTATACTTCGTAGTGGTTTGCTTATGAGATCGTTGTGCCCCGATAAGACCCGAGAGCGTATGCGTTGAGGGATGAAACGTCAGCGGGCTTTTCACTCTTCTTTTTTTCTCTGGGAGATTTGTGGTGCAGGATCAATAGGGGGAACTTGCGTTGTCAATCTTTTTATGTACATTTGCCAGTGGAAGGTTGCTCTAGTACGGCTAGATTAGCGTATCTGGCGAAGTGCAGGGAGGAGACTCCGAGAGAAGAGACTTAACTAATTAACTAACCTATAACCAATCAACTAAAAATGAAGAAAGTAATTCTCGCAATCGTTACGATGCTCGCAGCTACTACGCTAGCTACAGCACAGATGCGCCCCGCTATCAAGGTAGAGGCAGGTGCTAACTTCGCTAACCAGACCACCAAGGTCGGAGACAAGTCCACAGACGGCAAGATGATGATCGGCTACCGTGCTGGTGTCGGTGTCGAGTTCGGCATCACCGACGGCTTCTACGTCAATCCTGGCGTATACTTCCTCAGCCGTGGTTCTAAGGCCACTGTTGAGATCCCTGAGATAGCTGGCGTTGCTTCTAAGACTGCTACCACTATGTGGCTACACAATGTCGAGATTCCTGTACATGCAGGATACCGCGCAGCACTAGCTCCTGGTATGGCTGTATCTATCCAAGCTGGTCCTTGGTTCTCTTACGGCTTCCTTGGTAAAGTTTCCCAGAAGACCACGATAACTGGTGAGGGGAAAATAGCTGATGCCGCTAGAAAGGTGGCAGAGACTGCTGATGAAGTTGCCAACAAGGGTGAGAAAAACCCCTATAAGAATAAGGTCCTCAAGCCCTTCGACCTTGGTGTTGGTATGCAGGCTGGCTTTGAGTATCAGCAGTTCGGCCTTAACCTAGGCTTCGAGTATGGTCTACTCAACACCTCTGCTGTTGAGAATGTGAAGGTCAACAACATGAACTTCTACGTAGGTCTAGGCTATCGCTTCTAATTAGAGCGATCCAAACCTATAGACTAGCTCTCAGGGTAGAGCTAGACGGTAAAAACAAAGGCAGGCTCTCTGGTAGTACCAGGGAGCCTGCTTCTGTAGTGTCTGAGTGGGATCCGATCTTGACTGCTAATGATTTGTGTCCCTCGTGACGAGTAACCCGCTGTAGGGACGCACGATCTGTGCGTCCGTTCCCGTTAAAATCACAATGCTGTAACCTTTGACACAACGGACGCACCGATCGTGCGTCCCTACAGCCGTTACACGTCTTGCGGTACTACAAAGGGTTACACGTCCCAGCGGGCTATACGTGATATGTCGCCTTGCGGGCACCGAGTGGTGCGTCCGCAAGACGACATATTATATATTAGACTTGCTCTGAGACTTTAGCGGCCTAGGGAACGGCGCTCACGCTGACGTGTCGTGGCCTCCTCCTCGATGCGCTTGATCGGGGGCTGATAGTCGGGGTAGTGCTCCTCCTTTTCAGCAGGCTTGATGTAGGCTAGCTCGTCGCCCTTGCGGACGGTCTGACCCTGACCTACACAGACCTCGATGAGCTTGCCCGTGAAGTTCGTATTGACACGCTCTATCTGACCAAATGGTGTCTCGATGTAGCAGAAAGGTTGACCCGTGACATACTCCGTACCAGTGGCTGGAGCCATCGAGCCTTCAGTCGGATCGACCTCCCAAAGTACGGTACCCGTCGTCGGTGCGGGGATCATCTGCGTGCCAGCACGCATCGCCTTCTTGATGTCGCTCTCGTCGAAGCCCTTCTTAGCCAGTGCGTCAGCCTTAGCCTTAGCGAGCGAAGCCTCAAACTCACGACGCAGGTCGCCACTCTTGTAGCGTCTGTACTGCTCGGGGTGCATAGCCAGCTCAAAGAGTTCCTCATCGTCAGGACCAAACTCCCAGCCATTCTCCTTCATCTCCTTGCGGAACTCATCCAGCGCATCGGGGTAGAACTGCTGTGGGTCGGCATCGGAGAACTCTAGTCCCTTCTCCTTAGCGAGAGCCACGAGCTCGGGATCTATCTTGCCAGGGATACGCCCAGCCTTGCCGAGGATCATGTTCCACATGTTTTGGTCTATAGCGAGCCAGCGACCCTTGCCCTGCGTCATGTTGTAGACATTCATCAGAGCGATATTCTTGACATACTGGCTAAATGGAGTCACTAGTGGGGGATATCCGACACGTGGCCATACGTAGGCGACCTCGTCAAAGAGCTTGACCAGTAGGTCATCGATCGATAGCTCAGGCTCGTTGTGATTGCGCAGGTACATATTGATACCTGAGTGGACGCCCTTGAGGTCGGCCATCATCGAGCCCATCATACCGCCTGGCAGACCGCAGCCAACCAGTAGCGAAGAGGTCTCCTTATTGGTTGCGCCCATGAAGTATCCGAGGAAGTCATCGATAAAGCTCTGGGTCATCGTACGAGCACGCATGTAAGCGTCCATATTGATCTCTGGTACGTCAAAGCCCGCATCGTATAGCATCTCACGAATGGTAATCACGTCGGGGTGTATCTTACCCCATGAGATCGGCTCCATAGCAACGTCTATGATGTCGGCGCCGTTTTCGCACACCTCTAGCATAGAGGCTACGGAGAAGCCTGGTCCCGAGTGTCCGTGATACTGGATGATCGTGTCAGGGTGCTTAGACTTGACTCGACTTAACGAGCTGTCCGAGGAAGTGTGGACGACCGATGCCGGCCATATCCTTGAGACAGATCTCGTCAGCGCCAGCCTCGATGAGCTTGTCTGCGAGTGTAGAGTAGTACTCGATCGTGTGTATCGGAGAGTAGGTGATACATAGTGTCGCCTGAGCAGTCATGCCCGCTTCCTTGGCGTAGTGTATGGAGGGGATGATGTTGCGTGGATCATTGAGACCGTCGAAGATACGAGTGATGTCGACCCCCTGCGCATGCTTGACACGATACATCATCTTGCGTACGTCGGCTGGTACAGGGTACATACGTAGTCCGTTGAGACCACGGTCCAGCACTGTGCGTCTTGATGCCCGCCTCGTTAAGCGGTTTGGTGAAGGCGCGCACGAGCGTCATTAGGGTTCTCGCCAGCGAGTAGCTTGACCTGCTCGAAGGCACCACCGTTCGTCTCGGACACGAGCGAAGCAACCCATCTCGATGATGAGCGGTGCGATCGCTGCTAGTTGCTCAGCACGTGGCTGGAACTTGCCCGAGGATTGCCACATATCTCTGTATACGAGGCTAAACTGAATCTTTTTCTTTGTTGCCATCTCTAGTGTATCTATTGTTATACCTACAAGGCTTGATGTGTCACCACCTAACCTCACCCACAAAGATACATATTTTATCCACATATAGACTGCCCCAAGGCTAGAAATACGCTGACTCATGATGACAACCTAGGGAAATATGGAGTTTAGCGTGTCCCGTAGCGCTCTAGCCTCACCTTACGGCTACCTACAGACCTCCGCTAATTTCGGTTTCTCCCCGAGGAAATGGGAAATCTCCAGCGAGCAAATGAAAATTCTCCACGGAGCCGGGAAATAAAAGTTCGGAAGAATGAAATGAAACTTCGGAAGAAGCAAATCAAAGTTCCGAAGAATTTTTCGACTCCTCCGTGGCGGTTTCGAAATTTCCACCGAGGAAATCTCCGATTTCCTTGATAGTGCCATCGATGAAATCATCTGGGATCATCGTTATATCCCTCCGAAGATTACATTTATTGACAGAGTAGGGGAGAGCTCAATAGCAACGGTGCTTAGCCAGCGGAGCGACGAGGTGTGCATCACGGGCTTTGACGATGATGAGGAGGAGACCGCTCCTTAAATATATGTATGCGACCCGACGTGCGACAAGGTACTTTCGGCCACGCAGTGTCGGGCTATAGCTTGAACCAGCGCTATGAGCTCAACGGGATGCTCCACTACTTCTCCCAGCAGCACTAGACGACACTCCTAGCTGGCAGTGATAATACCAACGGGTAGGGACTCTCTGACCTAAATCTCGATGATGGGAGAGATTAGAGGTTAGAGATTAGAGATTAGAGGTTAGAATTTAGAAGTTAGAATTTAGAGGTGTTGGCGTGAGGGGGTGAGGTGGGACATTACCTATTTTTGTACCTTTGTGCTACACATAACAGTAAAAAAAGAAGGCGGCCTCCGCTATGTGAGACCGCCAGCTTGTTATTTTCACTATGACTGACCAGGAGATTATAGTACACGACAAGACCTTTGTACCATACATCAAGGGCGAGCAGCTACGTGCTGCCACACGGCGACTAGCGGAGCAGATACGCCAAGACACGGAGGGATGCGATCCACTCTTTGTCTGCATTATGAACGGCTCCTTCATGTTTGCCGCAGAATTGCTGCAAGCGATCAATACGTCTGCTGAGGTGGCCTTCGCACGCTACTCCAGCTACTCTGGCATGGGGAGCACCTACCAGCTTAAGGAGGTGATGCCTGTGACAACGCCTCTGGCGGGCCGTCTGGTCATCATCATAGAGGATCTGATCGACACGGGCTTTACGATGATGAAGCTCAAGGAGAAGTTTCTCGCCGATGGCGCTGCCGATGTACGCATCGCCACTATGCTACTCAAGCCTGAGGCGCTCCAGTGTCCTATCCATGCCGACTATGTGGGTATGGAGATCCACAACAGTTTCATCGTCGGCCACGGCCTCGACTACAACGACCGAGGACGTATGCTCGATGACATCTATATACTTAAAGAGTAATCTTACAGGAATAATCATACGGTCCACAGAGACCATCTAAACCACTATTAAAAGCAATGATCCACGTAATAATCTTCGGCGCTCCTGGCGCTGGCAAGGGTACACAGAGTCGCTTCATCGAGCAGCGTTATCACCTAGAGCATATCTCTACAGGCGATCTACTACGCCAAGAGATAGCTCGTGAGTCTCCTCTAGGCAAGCGCGTGCAGAGTATCATCTCTCAGGGACATCTCGTAGATGACGAGACTATCATCGACCTTATAGGTAACGAGCTACACCATCTGCCCGAGGGTGTCGATGGCGTTATCTTCGATGGCTTCCCCCGTACGGTTGCTCAGGCTGAGGCGCTGGATGCACTCCTAGAGAAGGATAAGACGAGCGTGGACTGCTTGATCGAGCTCAAGGTGCCCGAAGAGGAGCTCCGTACACGACTCCTCAATCGTGCCAAGATAGAGGGCCGCGCTGATGATACGCCCGAGGTAATCGCTGACCGCATACGTGTCTACAACGAGCGTACGCTCCCGATCGTAGACTACTACCACCGCAAGGGGCTACACTACGAGGTGCCGGGCGCTGGCTCCATAGAGGAGATCACGGAGGCTATCTTTGTGGCTATAGACAAGAGCTTACAGGACAATTAAGTAAACAATGGCAGGTGAGAGCAACTTTGTAGATTATGTCAAGATCTATCTCCGCTCAGGCAAGGGCGGGAGAGGATCGGCACACTTTCGTCGTGAGAAGTACATCCCCAAGGGTGGCCCAGACGGAGGTGACGGTGGCCATGGGGGTAGCATCTATATAGAGGCTAACCAAAACTACTGGACGCTCCTACACCTGCGCTACAACCGTCATATCATCGCTGAGAGTGGCGGAGCGGGCGGTGCTAAGTTACAGACGGGTGCCGATGCGCCCGACATTGTCATTGAGGTGCCTTGCGGGACGAGCGTGCATGACGCCACGACGGGAGAGTTTATACTAGATGTGTCGCAGCATGGCGAGCGGCACCTGCTCCTCCCTGGCGGTCGTGGAGGCAAGGGCAATAACTTCTTCAAAACATCAACAAACCAAGCGCCTCGCTACGCACAGCCTGGTGAACCGAGTCAGGAGCGTCTCGTGGTACTACAGCTTAAGACGCTGGCCGATGTGGGACTGGTTGGCCTGCCCAATGCGGGTAAGTCAACGCTCCTAGCAGCGCTCTCAGCGGCGAAGCCTAAGATTGCGGACTACCCCTTCACGACGCTACAGCCAAACCTGGGGATGGTCTCCTATCGTGACAACCGCTCCTTCGTAATGGCGGACATCCCAGGCATCATCGAGGGAGCTGCCGAGGGCAAGGGATTAGGACTTCGCTTCCTCAGACATATCGAGCGCAACTCGATCTTGCTTTTTATGGTGCCTATTGACAGCCCCGACATCACTGCCGAGTATCGGATGCTATGCCGTGAGCTGGAGGAGTACAATCCGGGCCTGATCAACAAGCGACACATCCTGGCGATCACCAAGATAGATATGGCGGACAGCGAGCTTATCGATCTGGTCTCGGAGACGCTGCCCGAAGAGGTGCCGACGATCTTTATCTCTGCCGTAGCGCAGCGAGGTCTGACCGAACTGAAGGACCTGATATGGCGAGAGATCAATGCGCCCTCGCTACATGATCCGAACGAGATCCTGCGCCAACCGCTCAATGACCGAACCACACAAGAGGACGATGATCCAGATAATCCGCTACCTAAGCTTAAGGTGGAGGAGGATCACGACCTCATCGATGACATCATCTGGGAGGAGTAACTGCCTACGAGGATGATGGTCTCGACTCTTTTATCTTATAACTACTAACTTAGCATATACCCTATGAACTATCATCAATACAGTACTCCCGAGCTAGTCACGACACAGCTCGCACAGTTTATCGCTGAGGCGGTTGAGGCGACCGAAGGCGACTTTCATCTAGCGCTCTCTCTAGAGGAGCATGCGGAGATCTTGGCAAAGGCGCTCACCTCGGAGCCTTGGCGCAGTCGCATAGCGTGGGATCGGGTACACTTTTACCTCCTTCACGAGCAGCTGGGCGGAGCTGACCTAGCGCAC
Source organism: Porphyromonas uenonis 60-3 (assembly GCF_000174775.1). Classification (GTDB taxonomy): domain Bacteria; phylum Bacteroidota; class Bacteroidia; order Bacteroidales; family Porphyromonadaceae; genus Porphyromonas; species Porphyromonas uenonis_A. The sequence continues at coordinate 40,276 of NZ_ACLR01000179.1, read as the reverse complement.
CGCTCGCGACTACAGCGCTTGCTCTTTGATCCGCTACAGATTCCTGCGGATCATATCCACGCTCTGGAGGAGCCCGCACAAGAGCCCGCACAGGCTGCGTCGGCTCTGCAGCAACATCTGGCGGAGCGTGTACGACACTTGGACGGTCACCCGCAGTTTGACCTAGCTCTCCTGGAGATGGGCGTGGACGGTCACCTCGCTGGGGTCTATCCCGATCAGGTGGAGCTGTACATCTCGGACGATGTCTTTGCGCCCAACGAGATGACCACCGAGCAGGGGGAGCAGCGTCAGCTGGTTACCGTCACGCTGGAGGCGCTCGAAGAGTCTAAGCGTCTGGTCTTCCTCGCACTCGGACAGGATGTGCGCCACGCTGTGGGACACATTGTCAATCTACTGCCCGAGGCGAAGGCTTATCCCGCCAATTTCCTTGCAGCGAAGATTCCCTGGGTACATCTCTTCGCCGATGATCAGGCGATGCGTGAGAAGTCGTACGCTATCTATTAGTCCTCCTGTATGAAAGAGTTTATCAAGACTTCTCAATCTAGTGAGCGCACGATCCTCGTGGGGCTCATCACGCCCGATGTCTCGGAGACGCAGGCGGAGGAGTACCTTGATGAGCTGGCCTTTCTCTCAGAGACTGCGGGGGCGGAGCCTGTGGCGCGCTTCTTACAGCGTCTTGACACGCCGAACCCCGCCACCTTTGTGGGCAAAGGCAAGCTCGACGAGATCGCCGAGTATGTCTCTGCCCACGAGGTGGGGCTGGCAATCTTTGACGATGAGCTGGCACCCAATCAGCTGCGCAACATAGAGCGCCAGCTAGGCATTCGCATTCTGGACCGTACTTCGCTGATACTTGACATCTTCGCCACAAGAGCGCAGACGGCTCACGCCAAGACGCAGGTGGAGATGGCGCAGTACCAATATATGCTCCCGCGTCTGACCCGACTGTGGACGCACCTCGAGCGACAGCGTGGTGGTAACATCGGACTACGTGGACCAGGCGAGACGCAGCTGGAGACCGACCGAAGGATCATCCTCCGCAAGATCTCACAGCTCAAGGAGCAGCTCAAGAAGATTGACAAGCAGAAGAGCGTACAGCGTCAGAACCGTGGCAAGATGGTGCGCGTTGCTCTCGTCGGCTACACGAATGTGGGTAAGTCTACGCTGATGAATGTCCTCGCTAAGAGCGACATCTTTGCCGAGAACAAGCTCTTTGCGACGCTCGACACGACCGTTCGCAAGGTCGTTTTGGGCAATCTTGCCTTCCTCCTAGCAGACACTGTGGGCTTCATACGCAAGCTCCCGACACAGCTGGTGGAGTCGTTCAAGAGTACCCTTGACGAGGTGCGCGAGTCGGACCTGATCCTGCACGTTGTGGACATTTCGCACCCCGAGTTTGAGGATCAGATAGCAGTAGTCACGGAGACGCTCCGAGAGATTGATGCGCTGGGCGACAAACCGCAGATATTGGTCTTCAACAAGATCGACGCTTACCAGCATATCCCCAAAGATCCCGACGATCTGACGCCAGCGACCAAGCTTAACCGCACACGGGAGGAGCTGGAGAAGAGCTGGATGGCGCGCATGGGCAATGACTGTACCTTCATCTCGGCACGTACGGGCGAAGGTATGGACGAGCTACGCCGACTCCTCTACGATCGTGTCAAGGAGATCCACATACAGCGCTACCCCTACAACGACTTCCTCTACCAGGACTATAGCGATCTGACGGACGATGGCGCAGAGTAACCAGCTCACACGATGGCAGCGACTAAGCCTTCGGCTGATGCGCTCTACATTGCGGGGCTTGGCACGCTTGCCCCGCTCTTTCGTTGACAAGGTACTGGTCCCTGCATTGGACTGGCTCCTTTATCATCTCTTTAAGTACCGCCGTCAGGTGGTGGAGGAAAACATTCGTCTCACGCTCACGTATCTCTCTCCCGCTGAGCAAAAGGCTGTCGGCAAGCGCTTCTACCGTCACCTTGCAGAGCTGATGCTTCACGAGGCTCGCTACGCTTACGGCTCTGACGAGCAGGTGCGCCAGCTCTTTCGTCTTGAGCAGACGGAGCTACTGGACCAACTCTACGAGGCAGGGCACCGACAGGTCTTCGTTCTCTTGGGACACATTGGTCCCTGGGAACTGATGGGCTCCTCAGCACTACACCTAGACCGTAGTCGCTATCAGCTACACGTCATCTATAAGCAGCTGCACGATCCTGTCGCAGACCAGCTCACCCATGAGATGCGGGAGCTACACCACGCTCGCTGTATTGAGATGATGCAGCTAGCTCGTACGCTCATACGTCACCGAGGTGAACAAGAAGGGGAGCGCTTGCAGATGTACTGTCTGCTGGCCGACCAGTCTCCTGACTACGAGCAGATGCGCTACGCCTCGTCGCTCTTCGGACGCACCACCCCCTTTGTCACAGGGTGGAGCCATCTAGCTACCAAGCTACAGATACCGCTCCTCTTCTATGAGATACGCCATGACGACCAGGCGAAGCAGTGGGTCGGCACCTTCCGTCTGCTCTGTGAGCATCCGACGAGCGAAATACAATACCAGCTCGTCGACGACTACGTGACACTGCTAGAGGAAAACATTCGCTTGGCACCCCACCGCTGGCTCTGGAGCCATAAGCGCTGGCGCTTTGACCCGCACGACTTCCCGCAGGTGGTCTACTCACCACGCTGTCGTGATCTGCATCAAAAGTAATACCCATACATTATATGTCATCCCACACCTCCACCACCGAGGCGCACACGTCAAGCTCTCGTCTAGTGAGTTGCCTCTCGCGCTACTTCTACGTAGTTGTCGTAGGTATCGCACTCATCGTCGTAGGCATCGTAGCCCTCACGGGAGCCTATCCTCGGCACACACCAGACTCGCTCCTAGCCGCAGATGTACTTCGCTACACTCCCTTGCTCCTCACCGTGAGCCTGCTCATGGTCTTTGGAGCCTTGCTCCTTCCATGGATCTTGGCAAAAAGGGAGGCTCGTACGACTGGCGCAAAGCTAGACTACCGACATCACTTCGCACCCCTCCTCTGCTTCGGCTTAGGCTATGCAAATCTATTGCTCGGCATCGTGCCTACTTACCTTGGCTTGGTAACGCCCTTCCTCCTCGGTATACTCATTGATAACCGTTGGAGGCGACAAGGCAATCTCCTACAGACCCTTCGAGCTAGGTCGCTCTATCCTCTAGCCCTTTGTGCCGCACTCTATGCCCTCTACACCGCTATCGTAGCCTTGGCATGGTCCTCCAGTCGGGAGCGTGCGCTGGACTATTGGGATAAAGAGATCTGGTTATTCCTAGTCCCCCTCTGCTTCCTCATCTATAGTGGACCCTCGCAGCGACTCCTACGGAGCTTTTGGCTAGGTGCGCTACGTATCGGGTGGATTTACATCGTGACCGTCCTCACCTTCTTCTATGCTCTACTAATCAGCTGTGGCAGTAGTCCGCTCATCACGCTCACGCTCAGTAAGGATTATCTACATGACGCAGGCTTCGTGATAAGCACCACCCATATGCTCATGCCCTTTACCTTCACCCACTACACCTACGTCGGTATATTCCTTTTGACCCCCATCGTGATGACCATACGTAGTAGTAGTCGCTCTCTACGCCTTCAGGCTGAGTGCCTACTACTAGGGGTCATCCTCTACGCCTATGCCTTGCAGGCTCGCTATCTGCTACTCATGGCGCTCCTCTTGGTCGCCTATGCTGTCGCTTGCAAGCTCCTTGACTGGGTGAAAGTCACACGACGTCAGCCCTACCTTATGTCCTATCTCATGCTCGCTGGAGCTATCCTCGTATCCCTCGTCTATACTACGTCACCTCATCTCACTGCTGGCTATCTAGAGGGAGGAATACGCAACGAACTCCTGCAGATGAGCTATCAGGCTCTCAGAGAGATACCCATCTGGATCGGGGGCGGGCTAGACTATGCCTACAATCTCTTACTACCTCTGCCAGTCAATATAGAGCAAGAAAGCATTATCGTACAGTTTCACAATCAATACATGCAGATGCTCGTCCAGAGTGGTATTATAGGACTCTTGCTCTGGATATCGATCCTCGGATCTATGCTTTGGATTGCTCGGCGTCAGCGTAATGTGGCTCTCGTCGTCCTAACCTCCTTATGGATCATCCTCTGCAACGTAGACCTCCTGAGCTTCATCCACCGATACGTTGTCGGGGTCATGTTCCTCCTCTGCTTAGCGCTCAGCACGCAGGGCGACGACAAGCTCCAACGAGCCGACTAACCAGCCCCTATATATAATATAAGAATAGCCACCCTCCCTACAGCGAGTGGGTGGCTATTCTTGTGAAATGGGCTAACCGAGAAGCCTCTCTAGAAGTGGAAGGAGAGGTCTGCCCCGAAGCTGCGTGGCTGCGCCTGCTGGAGGAACGAATTGCCAAACGACTGGAAGTAGAAGGTCGCATAGCGCGTATCTGTCAGGTTACGACCCCACAAGGTTACCGTAACGTAGGGGAGACGTACGCCAAGGCGAGCGCCGAGCGTCATGTAGGGCGCCTGCTGGTGCATATTCTCCGAGTCCCAGTAGATCGGACCATTGCCACGTAGCTCTACAGAAGCAAGTACCCCCTTGAGCCAAGAAGTCTGGATAGGCTCATCAAGCTGAAGCATCGTAGCGTAGGTATGTGCTGGGACATAGGGGATAAAGTTCCCCTTATAGTTCACCTCTATCGGAGCACCACCCTTAGGATTAGCACGGCTCGTGAGGTAGTCCTGGAAAGTCGCATGCGTATAGCCATACTGCGCCGAGATCGTTAGCGAGCGCCATAGACGTGCCTTGATACTCGTCTCAGCACCGAGTGAGAGCGCCTTACCCGCATTGACCGTCGTACGCCCCGTACCCGTCGTGACGAAGCGAGCTACCTGAAGGTCTCGTATCCACGAGCCGAAGAGCGTAGCCGATACGAAGAGGCGATCCTGTAGCGTCAGGAGACGTCCGCCCAGCTCTAGATTGTAGGCATGCTCCGGCTTGAAGGCTGCTAGGTTAGCGTCGCCCGTCTGTACCTGAGGCTGCTGCTTACCCTGCGACATAACCAGCGCCATCATCTCGCGCTGAGCCTGTTGCATGAGCACCTCAGTCATCACCTGCTCATTGTAACCACCCGTCTTGTAGCTCTTAGAGGCTGCGACAAAGAGGTAGCTACTACCCGTGGGGCGATAGCTCAGTGAGAGCTTCGGTAGGATCTGGAAGAAGTCCTGATACCCGCCCTGACCCATCAGACGACTGGTCACATCAAAGTGATGCTTCGCATCGGGGTTTTTCTTAGGAGCCACGTCTAGCCCTAGGCTAAAGTCGCTATCGAAGTCCATCGACTGACGCTCCGCATCAAGGCGTACGCCCAGGTTAAGGTCAAAGCCCGTCCAGCCAAACGGCTCGTGCAGATTGCTCTCGTGATAGAGTGCGACACCGTAGCTACGCTTGTCAAAGAGATTGTGGTTGACCCGCTCCTTAGAGGCATCGACCGTCAGGAGTACAGGCACCTTGTCATTCTTGTTTGCCTTGTTTAGCCCAGGCTGTATCATCGCCATCAAGCCCTCGGGACGGATCGCTACCGGCACCTCCATATGATTCATCTGGTAGATACCATTCAGACCCACAGTCCAGTTGTAGGTCGTCTGCTCACGGTTGCGCAAGATAAGATCTGCCGTCACCGCATCCTGATGCTGTCTCTGGTTGATCGTAAAGATATCCCGAGGCGTGTAGTCCTGATCCATCAGCATGTTATCTCTGAGCGCTTGATAGCTCGTGGTGAAGTCTAGACGTATCTCGTCCCAGCTCTTGTCATAAGCCAGACGCGCCTCACCGATAGTACGATCATAGGAGCCAGGAGCATTGTAATTGATCGGCATCATCTCGCCACTCTTAGGATGGATCATCGCATAGGGGAAAGCTCCCTGATGCACTCCATCCCATACACCAGCCAGGCGAAGTCTTTGCGTCGCATCGGGGCGCCACTCGAAGTGTAGGTTAGCACCGTACGCCTCCTCAGCATCAGCAGAACGACCGTCGAAAGCATTCGTATAGAACCCATTATTCCTATTATAGTACCCACCGAGGGCAAGGCCCACCTTGGAGTTAAAAGCGTGAGCCAGTCTAGTCGCCCCCTCGATGATACCGTGATTGCCCACCCGAGCATGCACATCCAGTGCCGGATCGTCAATAGGCGAGCGAGAGGTCAGCAGGATCGTTCCCGCCATAGCGTTGCGACCATAGATATTACTGTGAGCACCGCTCATCACCTCAATAGACTCGATGCCGAGGAGGTAGCGATTGATCGACTGGTTAAGTACTGGTACCCCATCGATAAAGAAAGCGGTGGACTGCCCGCCACTACGCGTCCCGATACCACGCATATAGATCGGCGAGGTGAGACGTGAGCCATAGTCCGGCATGTAGAGATTAGGCACGACACCCGTCAAGTCTGAGAGATGCTTGATGTCATACTCTCGTATCATGGTCGGAGTCACCAGGCTCATAGCGCCAGGCGTGCTCATCAGCAGACCTGCCTGACGTAGTAGTGGACGACTCGTGATCACCCGTACCTCGTCCAGCTCGTAGCTCATTACCGAGTCCGTAACTACCGGCTTCTCGTCAATAGCCCCGTAGAGTGGCAAGAAGAGCAGACTCGCCAAGGGGGCAAATAGTAGTTTTCGTAGGTTCATCATGTATTGAAAATGGATTACTGGGCGCAAATGTAAGCAAACGAGCTAGAAAAAGAGGTCTATTAGTACGTGTCTGTGCTAAGCCTGCAAATCGTTTGATATTTTCCGTCAAGTTGGTCTGAAAACGTCTATTCCGAGACGCTCTTCAAGACGACCGCACATTTCAATTCTTCCGAAGAATTTGCCAAAAAGCTCGGAGGAAATCGCCCAATTCTTCCGAAGTTTGAAATAAAAGTTCGGAAGAATGAAATGAAACTTCGGAAGAAAGATTTTGAAGTTCCGAAGAATTTTTCGTTTCCTTGCTGGATATTCCGAAATCACCACCGAGAGATATTCGATTTCCTCGGAGGTGTGCGCTGAGTGGTCTCCATCGGCTGTCAACGGTGATCGTAGATGTGTAGCCCGAAGTCGCAACTCATGAGCTTTGCGAGATGGCGGGAGGACGCTTCATTCGGGCTCATTTTGTATCTTTGCGAGAGCTAGGGTTATATCACTAGCCGTTTTCATCATGAGCTACACCAAACATCCTAATAAATATATCGGAGCGCATGTGAGCGCTGCCGGTGGCGTGGAGGAGGCACCGCTGCGTGCTGGCGAGCTGGGCGCACGTGCCTTCGCTTTCTTTCTCAAGAATCAGCGCCAGTGGCAGGCTAAGCCTTATACCAAGGAGCAGATTGATACCTTCATCGCAAACTGTGACGAGGTGGGCATCCGACGGGAGCATATCCTGCCCCATGCGAGCTACCTATATAATATAGGTAATGCGGACGCTGCCAAGCGTCTGCGCAGTCGCCAAGCTATGATCGACGAGATGCACCGCTGCGAGCAACTGGGGCTGAGCTTGCTCAACTTTCACCCAGGGAGCCACCTCAAGGAGATCTCCGAGGAGCAGTGCATGGAGTACATTGCGGCTGAGATAAATGCCGTTTTGGCTGAGTCGGAGGGTGTCAAGCTGGTGCTGGAGAATGTGGCGGGGCAAGGGACCAACGTGGGCTATACCTTCGAGCAGCTCGCTTACATCATCTCGCACGTTGACGATGCTAGCCGTGTGGGGGTCTGCATCGACACGGCGCACACGCTGGCGGCTGGCTATGAGATACGTACGGCTGATGGCTACACGGCTATGTGGCAAGCCTTCGACGATATCGTCGGTTACGATAAGCTCTGCGCTATCCATCTGAATGACAGTAAGAAGGATTTGGGCACGCGTGTGGATCGGCATGAGTCTATCGGCAAGGGCTTTATGGGTACGGAGCTATTCAAAATGCTGATGGACGATCCCCACTTAGACAATATCCCGATCGTCCTAGAGACGCCTGTACCTGAGCTCTGGGCTGAGGAGATCGCTTACCTCTATGCGCTCTAATGCTATATGCTGACGAAGATCTACGCTGATACGCCTGACTACGCTGTGGTGCGTGAGGTGGTCCAATGCCTGGAGAGTGGGGGAGTGATCATCTATCCTACGGGTGTAGGCTATGCGCTCGGTTGCTCGGCACTGAAGAAGCGTGCCGTGGAGCAGGTGTGCCAGATCAAAGGGGTGGACAGCAAGCGCCACACGTTGGCGATCATGTGCCAAGACCTTGGCGAGGTGGCGCAATATGCTAAGCTGGGGAATGAAACTTTTGCCCTGATGAAGTCGGGCGAGTACGAGCCAGCTACCTATATATTGCCTCCGACGACGACGTTGCCAGCGCCCTTCCGCCAGCGCAAGGAGGTGGGAGTGCAGCTCTGCAAGCACCCTGTGACGCGGATCATACTGGAGGAGCTAGAGGCTCCGCTCCTGACGGGCTCACTGCCTGATCTGCCTGAGGGGTATGACACGAACTACCTGACTGATCCCGAGCTCATCGAGGAGTACTACGGGCATCAGGTAGATCTGATCATTGATGGCGGTGTGGCTCCGGGCGGTCATAGCGCGATCCTCGACTGTACGGGTGCGGAGCCGCAGCTTCTCCGTGAGGGAACCTTTTAACAATACATCCACTACCGCACATGCTTCATTCGCACCAGCACTTCTCCACGCTCTTAGTCACCTTCCTGCTCCTAATCCTAGGCGCTGCGGGGTGTGCCAAGCAATCTTCGCCAGAGGGTGGTCCCTATGATATGACCCCGCCTCGGGTCGTGCGCTGTACGCCTGAGATGGGGAGTACAAACGTCTCGACGCATCGTGTGCGCATCACCTTCGATGAGTTCATCCAGCTGGAGCGAGGTGAGGACAAGATAATCTATTCGCCACCACAGCGTATCCCGCCGAAGGCTTTGGTCAATCAGAAGCAACTGATCGTCACTTATCAAGATAGTCTGATCTCAAACACGACCTACACGATCAACTTTAATCGTGCTATCAAGGATTACAACGAGGGCAACTACATTGAGCAGTATGTCTACGCCTTCAGTACGGGCGACTACCTGGACACGATGCAGGTATCGGGGCAAGTGCTCGATGCCTATACGCTACAGCCACTCCCTCATATCCTAGCGGGTGTCTATGACACGCCCCTTCCTACGGACTCGCTAGACCGGCCGATGACCCGTATGACCTATACGGACGACAAGGGACACTTTACTCTGCAGAATGTCCGAGATGGTGCTTACTACGCTATCGCTCTCATAGACATGGATCGTAGCTATAGCTACAACGCTCCGAACGAGAGCTTTGCCATCACGCCTGATAGCTTTCGCACTGAGGTGATCCATCGCTCGGCTCTCATCCCAGCGAAGGAGACGAAGGTGGATTCGCTCGCTAATGTGGCGGATTCGCTTGGGGTGCGTGCCGATAGTTTGATCGCTAAGAAGCAGGCTCCGAAGAGTGAGACCGATACGACTGCCACAGCCGCAGATAGTGTGTCGCCTTACGTTTACCTACCTAACGATCTGCTCCTCCTACTTACCCGTCCGAAGACGCACATTGTCCGCCTCGAGCGACTGGTGCGACGAGACTCGATGTCGCTCATGGCGACCTTTACGGAGCCTCTTGACACGCTACCTCAGATCCAGATCCTCTCGCCAGACTACCTGACGAAGTCCTCAAGCTACTACCCCGACCTCTCGACTGATCGCAAGAGCCTCACCTACTGGCTCTCGCCTCACGACTCACTGGCGAGAGACTCCGTCGTGGTGGCATTCGCCTATCCTACGACAGACTCGATCGGTAGTCCGATCAATAAGCTTGACACGGTGACGCTGCATGCGCCTAGAGCGCATGTGGCAAAGGCTAATGCTAAGCCAAAGAAGCAACCTGATGTAAAAGCTCCCGAGACAGCTCCCAATAGTCTCAGTCATGCTGGTGACAGCACCGCTCTAGCAGAGACAAAGCGCGAACTCAGAGCTGTTACGATTCTTTCGCACGAAGACATTCATAAAGAGACGACACGAGACTCCCTTTGGATTAGCTATGATGTGCCGATTCTAGCCATTGACACGACGCGAGTGCAGCTCGCTAAGTTGGTTGATTCGGTACCGCAGCCGATACCTTGCCAGTTATTGCTTGACAGCGTGCGACGTTGCCGCTGGTTGGTTGACTTTGCCAAAGAGCCTGGTACCACCTACCGACTCACGGTGGATACGGCTGCCATCACGGGGCTCTATGGAGGAACCAGTGCTTCGGCCGAGAAGGATCTTAAGATAGCCTCTGTGACTGAACTGGGCTCTCTAGCGATCACGCTCACAGGATACCCTACGGAGCATCCGCTCTACGTCCATCTCCTCAGCAGTAAGGAGGAGATTCTGGCGACTGCTCAGCCTGACAGTGCGGGCTTGGTTGCCTTTAAGGAACTGGCTCCAGGAGCTTACTTCCTCAAGCTTTACGTAGATCTCAATGGCAATGGCTCTTGGGATGGTGGCATCTACCCAGCGACACCGCCAGAGCCTGTGCGCTATCTGCCTCAGTCAGTAAATGTACAGGCGCGCTTTGCCACAGAGCAGAAGTGGGCATACGATGGTACGCCTCTAGCAGAGCAACGTCCGAAGGATCTGGAAGGGGGATAAACCAGCGGAGGGTGATGGCAACCGTGCTAATGAGACTAATCAGAAGCGAGACCTCAACGTCGAGTATGCGCAGCGTATGCGGGAGCGCTACGGCAAGCGTTGGAATCCGACAGATCGCGAGCGTAAGATCATGGGGCTCCCCTCACGTGCCGAGGAGCGAGAGGCACGAGCGCGTGGCGAGGAGATTGAGATAGGTGCTCCGCCCAAGGATAAGGAGCAAGGCGATAAGGCTCAGACTACAGCATTAAGCTCTGGCAGTAGAGCCCTCACACGGTAGTTTGCGGGGGTCACTCCATCATGGCGTAGACCAACGTATGCTGGAGGATGGGGAGCGCTGCGAGGAGTTGATCGGGCGTAAACGGCTTGACGAGCCGACAGCTGGAACGTGGTGCGAAGAGGAGCTGGCGACGCTGGCGCAAGAGACAGTAGCGGCCGCTATTCGTCGGGATCTGTTCGTCGAGTAGGTCAAAGACGATGCGCTCTGGATCTACATAGAGCGCTGCGGGAGCGAGCTGATCCATCTCCAGCAGACTTAGTTCGATAGCCCAGGTCAGCAACTCCGCTATGCGCAGAGGGCGTAGCATACCAAAGGGCGCTTTTAGGTCAAAAGGCTTGTCGGCTGGTTCCTTTGCAGAGGAGATGGCGAGGACGCTTTGCCTCTTTCCCTCGGCATCTTTATAATAATAGTAGGTTGTCTCTCCGATGGTGCCGATGCCGCCGTTCTCGAGTGCTAAGCTCGCTAGGAGCGTGCGCCACTGATGGTAGCTATGCGTGACGGTAGGGTAGTGCTCGGCCAGTGTAGCCTGCCAACTTTGGTATTGTTGCCAAGCTTCGCCAGAGGGTCGGTCGGTGGGCTTCCCTTCTAGAGTAGGAGTAAGGCGCTTGCCATAGAGCGTGGCGTAGCCCATCTTGCGGTAGAAGTGATAGAGCCACTCTTCGGCTGGTATGAGGAAGGCGCAGAGACATCCCTCTCGCCACATTTGCAGGTGGCTCGCTCGCATGAGGTGCTGCACGAGCCCTTTGCCTCGCTGGTCGCTTGCGGTAGCTGCGCCCGAGATGTAGCCAGCACGCCACCATTGGTCACGATAGCGCATCAGGTAGGGTAGGTACTGCACATGACTAAGCGCACGGCTCTGGTCTAGCGTCGTGAGCAGATGGGTGCGACGAGGGTCAAAGGTGGTACGACTGTAGAGCGCAATGAAGTCGTCGCTATCCCCAAAGGTGGTGCGCCAGATCTCTTCGTAGAGTCGCTGCGTCTCAGCCTTCGGTCTCATGCTTAGGACTCCAGTTCGCCAGCCCAGTCGGGACGACGCCACACGCAGGTGTGCTTGACGAGGCGTACCTCAGGGCGATAAGACTCTTTCGCCTGACGCAAGCCAGGCAGGCCGAGGTCTTCCTCCCTATTGACATAGGTGTACTGCTCGGGGATGCTGCGGGCGAACTCACGGTTGATAATCGTATAGGCCCCGTCGATGTCGGTGCGCGCCTTCTCGATATGCACATCAAAGGTGTCCTCCGTGATGGGCGACCCCAGTGTAAAGGCAACGATCTCACCTCCGATCTCGATCATCCCGCCACGCATCTCCAGCGCCTCATAGTTGTCGAGGAATCGCTGGATGACCTTGCGCTCTGTATGCAAGCTGGGGTCAGGATCGCCCGTTGCCTCGGCATGTGCTAGCCACTCATCGGCAAAGTGCGCCACACGCTCTAGGTCGTCCGTGGTGATGGGCAGGTAGCGGTAGTCAGGGTAGGAAGCTTCGAAGCGGTTGATGTGATTGCGCTTCGACTGAAGCTTCTTGCCATTGAGTCGTGCGAGCTTTTCCCTGAGATAGACGTAGTCGATGTAGTCGTCGTCCTGGATATGGACGAACTCATCGGGAAAGAGCTTCTCTAGTCGCTCCTTGCAGCCTGGCGTAACGCCCATGAAGACGAGTGGATAAGCTTCCTGCTCGGAGATCTCCATGAGCTCCTTGATGGTCATTGTCCAGGAGTTGTCATCACGACAGAAGGGGCAGAGGTAGACGGGGTGGTCTCGGCGTGGTGAGCGAAAGCGGATCACCAGTGTCTGTGTGCCACCGATCGCCCACGAGGTCTCGTACTGTACCGCCCAGCCATAGAGATTGGCAAAGGAGATATCGCAGATCGGCTCTGCACCATAATAGATATAAGGAAAGACTGTGGAGCGGTCGGCTACATCGATCTGTCTAAAAGGGGTCATAATCTATCTCCTAGTGGCTCATAAACTCCTGAGCACGTCGTCTGATCGTCTCGTACATCGACTGAAGGCCGTTGCTTCGTGTCGGTGAGAGGTGTGACTGGAGTCCCAGTCGGTCAATGAAGTAAAGCGGTGTCTCTACGATAGCCTGTGCAGGCTGGTCATTGTAGCAGTAGAGGAGCATGGCGGCAATGCCCTTGGTGATGAGCGCATCGCTGTCAGCCTTGAGGTGTAGCGTGCCGTCTTCCTGTGGTGATATGATGATCCACACACGGCTCTGACAGCCGTCGATGAGGTTTTCGGTCGTATGCTCCGAGTCCTCGACAGGCTCCAGCTGGTCGCCCAGATCGATGATCATTTGGTAGCGATCCATCCAGTCGTCCACCAGTTCAAACTGTGAGATAAGTTCCTCTTGCCGTTCGTCTATAGTCATAAGTTTAGGAAGCTAATCAATGTTGAGCGTCTAGATCCTTGAGCACTGCCATGACGATATGTCCGACAGTACCTAGCGTCTCCGCCGAGATATTGCTCATATTGTCTTGTAGTGTGTGCCAATAGGGGGCAAAGCCCTCTTCGCTCTGCGGATCATAGTTGACAATGTCAATGCAAGGAATGCCAAGGTTGCGAATGACTGGCACATGGTCGTCGGTCAAGCCTCCGCCGTCCGCTTGGTGAAAGAGCGATCCGTAGCCTAGTTCCGCAGCTTTGCTCCACACCTTCGTAAGAAGCTGCGGTGCGTAGCTCTTGGAGAAGTACTCCCAGTAGAAGGTCGCATCGCGCCCTCCGACCATGTCTAGCAGGATGCCACCCATTGCTTGGTAGCCAGTCACGTGAGGGTTCTTGCTCCAGTGCGTAGAGCCTAGGCACCAGCTCTCCTCGTTGGAGTAGGAGCCGTAGTCCTCTCCGTCAAAGAGCACAATGTCCACCCCGATCGTCTGAGGCGCTGCGACGCTGCCCAGTAGCCGAGCCACTTCAAGCAGGACGCCTACACCGCTACCTCCATCGTCAGCGCCGAGGATCGGTTGCGTATGGTTGGCGGGGTTCGGATCTTTGTCCGCCCAGGGGCGCGTGTCCCAGTGCGCCATCAGGAGGATTCGCTGCGAGGCTTCGGGGTTGTACGAAGCAATCAGATTGGTCAGTGGGAGCTTTGTCCCATCATGCGCCGTTGCTTCGAAGCTCTGCTCCACGACCGTGGCGCCATACTGCGTCAGTCGCTCTTTCATCCAGGCGAGACAAGCGGTATGCCCCTCAGAACCTGGGATGCGTGGCCCGAAAGCGACCTGCTTGGCGACAAAGTTGTAAGCGCTATCCGCCTCAAAGGGGGTAGCCACGCGGGGAGTCTCCTCTTCTCCCTGAGCCGTCTCTTGGCTCTGCTGCTCCTTATTGCAGGAGAGCAACGAGAGCCCGAGGAGCAGCGGTAAGATGTATTGTGTGATACGTATCATATGCATTAAAAGCTAAGCGGATCAATGCTCAATACCAGTACGAGAGAGGACTCCCTCGTGGTAATAGTGCTTGACCTCTGCAAAGTTAGTGACAAGCTGGCAATATGGCAGCAGCTCTTCACAGTATTGTCGTCCCGTGAGTACCAGTTCGCACTCATTGGGGCGTTTTTTTATAGCATCGATGAGCGCCTCGATCTTGAGCAAGCCCAAGCCGACAGCCATCGAGACCTCATCCCAAATGACTAAGTCGTACTGCCCCGAGCACATCTGCTCGATGGCCCGTACCAGCCCCTGCTCGGCAGCCTGCACGTCCAGAGGACTAGCCGCATGGTCTATCAGGCAACCCGTCCCGCCGTACATAGATCCGTACAGTTCGACGGTGCACTCCTCACGCTTCGTATGCTGCTCCAGAAAGAGCACATCGCCGTAGCTCATTGTCTTGATAAACTGCCCAATGTAGACCCGCCCGCCGTGCCCCAGCGTGCGTATCGCCAGCCCCATGGCTGCGGTGCTCTTCCCCTTGCCTGTACCGTAATAGTAGTGGACAAAGCCTCGCTCCCACATGCTCATTAGCGACTTACAGGCTCATAGTGAAAGCCTCCCCCGTCCTGCTTCTTAGCAGACGAAGAGCTGCCACTGTCTCTTAGCTGGCTAGTCGCTTGACTGTTACCCTTCTTGTGGAGCGACTTTAGCTGTACCTTAGGCCCTTGCGACATAACCCCAGGTCCACTGTAGTACTGTTGAGCCTCGGGGAGAAACTCCTGAATGGCTCGGATACGGTTCTGATCGCTTGGGTGGGTGCTGAGGAACTCGGGTGTCTTCTGCCCTTGCTGAGCCATCTTTTGCCAGAGCGTCACAGCGGCCGCAGGGTCGTAGCCCGCCATTGCCATGAAGACCATGCCAATCTTGTCAGCCTCGTACTCCTGCTTGCGTCCATAGGGTAGGGAGACCAATAGTTGCGAACCAATCGGATAAACCTGCTGGAGGATGCCCCCGAGAGCCGCACTCTTTGCACCGACCATTCCTGTCAAGAGTTGTCCGCCAAGCTGTGTAAGCATCTCACGGCTAATGCGCTCGTTGGCATGCTTAGCCACAGCGTGAGAGACCTCGTGCGCGATGACCGCAGCCAGCTCGTCATCCGTAGGGCGCGTCGCCTGGAGCAAACCACTGTAGACGACGATCTTGCCACCAGGCATACAGAAAGCGTTGACCTGACGGTCACGGACGAAGTTAAACTCCCACTGTGTCGCCTGCGCTATCTGGTCGTAGCCATTGTTGCGCAGATAGTTGTCCGTAGCCTGTGCTATGCGTCGTGCCACACGGAGCGTCTGCTGTCCTTGGGGCGAGTTGTTGTCCACCGTCGCTTTGCGGATAAACTGACTATATTGTTGTGCGCTGGCCGCCGAGATCTCAGCGTCCGACACGAGGTTGAGTTGCTGTCGTCCCGTGATTGGCACGACGCCACACCCTGCCAGTAAGAGCGTCAGGGTGAGTGCTGTAAACCATCTAGCTATCTGTGTCATCTTCGTAGTATGTTGATTGAGTCTATGAGACCGTAGTCTCTGTTACTGCAAAGATACAAATTTAGAGGTTAGAGGCTAGAAGTTAGAGATTAGGAGGCTCCTCTAGAGGCACTAGGCTATAGAGCCACTAGTCTCTCTAGCCAACCGCCAATTTTTGTACATTTGCACTATATGTCAGTAGAGCAGATACCGCTAGCGGAGCGTATGCGTCCTAAGACGCTCGAAGAGTATGTCGGACAGTCTCACCTCGTCGGTGCGAATGCCCCGCTACGTGTGATGCTCGAGCGGGGGCACATACCCTCGATGATCCTATGGGGACCGCCTGGGGTCGGCAAGACAACCCTCGCGCGGCTTCTCTCGCAGTTGATGCAGTGTCGTTGCTATAGTCTCTCGGCGGTCGGCTCAGGTGTGGCCGATGTGCGCAAGACCCTGCAGGAGGCCAAGGATGCGCAGGCGGGTCTCTTCTCACAGCATCAGGGGCGACCGATACTATTCATTGACGAGATACACCGCTTCTCCAAGTCCCAGCAGGACTCCCTACTGGCAGCCGTTGAGCAGGGGGTGGTCACGCTGATCGGAGCTACGACAGAGAACCCCTCCTTTCAAGTGATCCGCCCGCTCCTCTCACGCTGTCAGGTCTTCGTCCTCAAGCCCCTAGAGGATAGCGACCTCTCGCAACTCATCGACCGTGTCTTCGCTACTGATCCGCTCTTCTCTCGCTACCATGTCTCCCTAGAGGGTGCCGACCGTGAGATGCTCATTCATCTGGCTGGTGGCGATGCACGCAAGCTGCTCAACCTCCTTGAGATGACCCTCTCGATGGCTCTCGAGCAGCATCCCGACGAGACGACCGTACAACTGACGGGCGAGGCGATTGCTAGCGTAGCTCGTCAACAGCCCGCAGCCTTCGACCGTGATGGGGAGTTGCACTACGACATCGCCTCGGCTTTTATCAAAAGCATACGTGGCAGCGACCCCGATGCAGCACTCTACTGGATGGCTCGCCTCATCGAGGGGGGCGAGGAACCGCGCTTTATAGCGCGTCGTGTGGTCATCTCAGCTGCCGAAGATATAGGCTTGGCCAACCCACAGGCGCTGGTCGTGGCGCAGGCGGCTGCCGATGCGGTGGACTTCATCGGATGGCCCGAGGGACGCATCCCGCTTGCCGAGGCGGTCGTCTACCTGGCTGGTTCACCGAAGAGCAACTCGGCCTACCTTGCCATTGATGCGGCCCTTGCCAAAGTGCGTGAGACGGGCAATCTGCCAGTTCCGCTCCATCTGCGCAATGCACCTACGAAGCTAATGTCTGACCTCGGCTACGGTGTCGACTACCACTATCCGCACGACTTCCCCAAGCACTATACACGACAGCAGTACCTGCCCGACGAACTTAGCGATGCGCACTTTTACGCTCCGCAAGACGTGGGGCAAGCCGAGCGTACGCTCAGCAACTACCTCAAGTTTATTGAGGAGGGAGAGTAGAGACTAGAATTTAGATATTAGAGGTTAGAGAGCCGATCTGTCAGGTGGCTCCGATGCCTCAGATCACTCTGATAGCTCCGATGTCGCTGGCTAATTGCTAGCCAGCCGTTGACAACCGATTACAGCTACTCAACCCTCACCCTCGAGCAAATCATCCATTACCTTGCTAGAAATTTCTGATCCTCCACGGAGGAACAAAAAAATTCTTCGGAACTTTGATTTCTTTCTTCCGAACTTTCATTTCATTCTTCCGAACTTTTATTTCCCGGTTCCGTGGAGAATTTCCGTTTTCTCCTTGACGCTTTCTGATTTCCTAGCGAGGGGAGAGACGAGAGATGAGAGGTGAGAGATTAGAAGTTAGAGATTAGAGAAGAGATTAGAGATCGGAGCAATCAGAATCATCGGAGCCATCAGAGCCATCGGATACGTGTAACCCGAACCTCTAATCTCTAACTAACTTCTAACCTCTCACCTCTAACTTCTAATCTCTCACCTCTAATCTCTAATTTTCGTACCTTTGCGGGGTAGAGGGGAGGATCGGTCGCTTATATATTATTGTATAGGTCTGCCGATCACGCTCCTTGATTTACTAATCACTCCAACTAATATACCCTAACAACGTTATGGACGACTCCTTACCGCCGAGTAAGACTCGAAGCCTCTCCTGTAGACCTCCTCTACTGCGGAGCCTGTGCCCTAGCGTCTGCTTGGGGTGATACTACGCTTTAAGCACCGCATAGCAACTGGAGGTCTCTTGAGTTACCATCACTATCATGTTACACCCTAAGAGACATAGATCATCATGCGGAAGTTTTACCTGCCCAAGCAGCAGTTTACTCAAATAGACAGCTTAGAGCCACACACCTGGATCAAGGTGGTGCAGCCTACCTCTGAGGATATAGACTATCTCTGCGATGAGCTGGGGATACCAGACAGCTTCATCGGAGATACAGCGGATAGCGATGAGCGCCCGCGTACCGAAGAGGAGGACGGATGGAGACTCACCATCATACGTATACCGATTGAGACGCCCGAGGGGACGACTCCTTATAATACAGTCCCCATCGGTGTCATCTCACATCTGGAGAAGCAGCTCATCGTCACGATCTGCTACCACCGCACGGATCTCATACCTGACTTCATCCAGCACAATCAGCGCAAGGGCATCTCGGTCGATACGGATATAGACTTTATCCTTCGGCTCATCATGAGCTCAGCCGTATGGTTCCTCAAATACCTCAAGCAGATCAGCTTCCTGATCCTAGAGACTGAGGAGGCACTAGAGAAGAGTATCCGCAACGAAGACCTCCTACAGATGATGCGTCTGCAGAAGTGCTTCGTCTACTTCAATACCTCCATACGTGGCAATGAGTCGGTCATCGGACGCTTTAAGGTGAGTCACTATGAGCAGTACGACACGGATCTGGCGGAGGATGTGACGATCGAGCTAAATCAGGCGTACAACATGGTTAATGTGTACAGCGATGTGATGAACGGGACGATGGATGCTTTCGGTGGAATCATCAATAACAATATCAATACGATCATGCGCCGCATGACCAGTATCTCGATGATTCTGATGCTCCCTACCTTGGTTGCTTCACTGTATGGTATGAACGTGGATCTGCCGATGGCTGAGCATCCCTGGGCTTTCATAGGGATCATGGTGGTTTGCTTGATCTTTTCGGCGATCGCCTTCTGGATCTTCAAGCGCATTCGCTGGTTCTAGCCTCGAGAGTGCGACAAAACTTTGCAACCTCCTCTAGCTCAGGTCTTATGGTGGAAGGCTTCGTGCCATGAGTGCTGGCGATGGTTAGTGTGTGAGCTGGAGCATTTGCGCCGAATAGTGTATCTTTGTGGGAGAGATCCGCGGTCGTACCGTGGAGCCCGTGGGGGCGAGGCATGGTTTGCCCTCGGCCCTCTGTACAGCTTACGCTCAGTCTCATGGATAACACCCCCGACACTCCTCATAGTCCCTCGGCAGGGACACGTATGTATGTGCCACTGCACGTCCACTCGCACTACTCGATACTCGATGGCATGGCGCCTGTCGAGAAGATTGTTGACAAGGCGGTCGCATGCGGTATGCCTGGCATTGCGCTCACGGATCATGGCGCTATGTATGGCATTAAGAACTTTACCAACTATGCGAACGATAAGATAAACGGTGATAAGCTCTCCCAGATCAAGTCGCTCGGCAAGCAGATCAAAGAGCTGGAAGCTGATGCGGCCAACGCTGAGGAGGTGGCTCGTCTTCAGGAGGAGGTCAAGACGATCGAGCGGAGTCTCTTTAAGGCGATCATCGGGTGCGAGGTCTACGTGGCGCGCCGCTCGCTGGAGCTGAAGGACAAGGATGCTAAGGATCCCGACAACCCCACCCGTAGCATTGACCGCAGTGGCTACCACCTGATCCTCCTAGCTAAGAACCTCAAGGGCTACCGCAACCTTATTAAGATGGTCTCCATAGCGTGGGAGCATGGCGAGTACTACAAGCCACGTATTGACAAGAAGCTCCTGACGGAGCATCACGAGGGGATCATCGCCTCGAGTGCTTGCCTCGGTGGGGAGATAGCGCAGCATATCCTGCACGGTCGTCTGGAGGAGGCGCGCGAGACGGCTCGATGGTATCAGGAGACCTTCGGCGAGGACTACTATCTAGAGATCATGCTTCACCCGAATAGTGACCCTCTAGGTGGTCAAGAGACTTATCAGAAGCAACAGCTGGTGGCTCAGGAGGTGCTCAAGATAGGTCAGGAGCTGGGCATCAAGGTGATCGCTACGAATGACACCCACTTCCTCAACGAGGAGGATGCCGAGGCGCACGACCACTTGATCTGTATGACGACCAATTCGCCGATCTCCGATCCGAACCGCATGCGCTACACCAAGCAGGAGTGGCTCAAGTCGCCCGAGGAGATGACGGCACTCTTTGCCGACTACCCTGATGTGCTGGAGAATACGCTCGAGGTGTGTGACAAGGTGGAGTACTACAGCATCGACCATGCTCCGCTGATGCCTCACTTTGAGCTACCCGAGGGCTTTGCCAGTGAAGATGACTACCTGCGTCATCTCACCTACGAGGGTGCCAAGAAGCGTTACGGAGACCCCGTACCGCCAGAGGTGCAGGAGCGCATCGATATGGAGCTGGGGGTGATACAGAACATGGGCTTCCCAGGTTACTTTCTCGTCGTGCAGGACTTCATCGCAGCCGCCCGAAAGCTGGGCGTGCGTGTAGGCCCTGGACGTGGCTCGGCAGCGGGCTCGGCAGTCGCTTACTGCCTATCCATTACGCAGATCGAGCCGATCAAGTACGGTTTGCTCTTCGAGCGTTTCCTCAATCCAGACCGTATATCGATGCCCGATATTGACATTGACTTCGATGATAAGAACCGCTGGCGTGTCCTCGACTGGGTGACCAACAAGTATGGCCGTGATCACGTCTCCAACATCATCACGCTCACGACGATGGCAACCAAGGGGGCGATCAAAGGGGTGGCGCGTGTCGAGGAGCTACCGCTAGACCAAGCTAACAGGCTTTGCAAGCTCATACCCGACAGACCGCCCGAAGGGGTTAAGCACCTGAACCTTGAGTGGATGGTGCAGAACAATCAAGAGTTTCGCGAAGCGTCTGTCAGTCAGAACGAACAGCTCGCCAATACGATCCGCTATGCCCGCCAGCTGGAGGGTACCGCCAGTACTACGGGTGTGCATGCCTGTGGCGTCATCATCAGTGGCCCACCCGTCAGCGATGTCGTGCCCCTCTCGACCGCCATTGATCCAGATACCAACGAGCGCAAGCTCGTGGCGCAGTATGAGGGTAAGGTGATCGAGCCGACGGGACTGATCAAGATGGACTTCCTCGGTCTGCAGACGCTCAGCATCATCAACGATGCGCTGGAAAACATCAAGGTGAGTTACGGCATTGACCTAGACATTGACACGATCCCCGTCGACGATCCCAAGACTTTCGAGCTCTATTCGCAGGGCGACACGGTCGGCACCTTTCAGTTTGAGAGCCCTGGCATGCGTAAGTACCTACAGCAGCTGGAGCCGACCGAGTTTAAGGACTTAGTGGCTATGAATGCGCTCTACCGTCCTGGGCCTATGGACAATATCCCGACCTTCATCGAGCGCAAGCATGGTCGTCAGGAGATCACCTACGATCTGCCTGAGATGGAGCCTTACCTCAAGGATACCTACGGCATCACCGTCTATCAGGAGCAGGTGATGATCCTCTCTCGTGTGCTAGGCGACTTCACACGAGGCGACAGCGACAGCCTGCGTAAGGCGATGGGTAAGAAGAAGGAAAAAGAGATGGCGAAGTACCGCATCAAGTTTGTTGAGAACGGTGTCACCAAGGGTCATCCTCGTGAGACGCTCGAGCGTATCTACGACGGGTGGCAGAAGTTTGCGAGCTACGCTTTCAACAAGAGTCACTCCGTCTGCTACGCCTGGGTCGCCTACCAGACCGCTTACCTGAAGGCGCACTACCCTGCACAGTTTATGGCAGCTCTGCTGACCTGCAATCAGAACAAGTCGGACAAGCTCACTAAGTACCTCGAGGAGGTGCAGCACATGGGACTGGAGGTCAAGGGACCAGACGTCAACGAGAGCTTTACCGCCTTCTCGGCCAATAAAGATGGCGTCATACGCTTTGGTCTCGGAGGTATCTCCCATGTGGGGCTATCGGTCGCTGAGGCTATCATCAAGGAGCGCAAGGAGCAAGGAGCCTATCAGGATGTGTACGACTTCTTCCAGCGTACCGACCTGACCAACTGCTCACGGCGAGCCCTCGAGGCGCTCATCTTGTCGGGCGCTTTTGACAGCTTTGGCATCGATCGGGAGGTTTACTTTGCCCCCATTGCTAAGAGTGGTGTGAGTGGCCTCTCCTATGGCAAGGACGAGACCTTCCTGACGGCGCTCATGCAGTACGGCAAGATCCTCGAGAGCGAGCGTACTCAGGTGCAGGCATCGCTCTTTGGCGATAGCGACCCGAGTGTCAAGCTTCCCAAGCCCATTCCGCCAAAGGATGTGGAGCCGTGGAGCAATCTGGAGCGACTGACCAAAGAGCAGTCCTATATAGGGATGTACCTAAGCGCTCACCCGCTAGACCCCTACGCCTTCGCCATCGAGTACCTCTGCAACTGTCCCGCCTCCGATCTAGCTCAGTTTGCTGAGCTCGGACTCACGCAGCTGACCTGCGCTGGTCTGGTCACGAAGGTGCGCCAAGGCATTAGCAAGAAGAACGAGCCTTACGCAATTATTCAGATCGAAGATGCCTCGGGCTCTGGCGAAATACCGCTCTTTGGCAAAGATTACGTGAATTTCGGTAACTTTGCACAGGAAGGGCTAGCCATCTTAGTGAAGATGGGCGTTGCGCCAAGCCGATTTGATCCCAATCGTCTCTACCGCACCGTGCAGAGCATGCAGCTTCTCTCGGACATCACGGAGGATGCCTTTAGGAGCATTCAGCTAACGATCGATCTGAGTCAAGGCGAGGATGCCCCCGCGAGCGACTCCTACGAGGAGGGCGCCGATGGGGAAGAGGAGATACTGGATCGCCCCAACACCCTCGAGGGTGCCATCGAGCTGGGCAACGCTATCAAGGATCACCCTGGCAAGACGGAGCTAGAGATCACGTTCTGCTCATCCATGGTGCCCTATACGACGACGATGTATGCGCCTAGCATAGAGCCAGGCAAGTGGCTCCTAGAGATCGTCAAGAAGTACCAGATCCAGTGCGCCGTGCAGCAGGCTAAGTGATAGCCCCGACCTATTATATAGACGACATTTCATACTAACTTAAAATACACAAGAACTATGGCAATGGAAATAACAGATGCTAATATAGCAGGCCTCATGGCTGAGGGCAAGCCGATGATCCTAGACTTCTGGGCTACCTGGTGTGGTCCCTGTCAGATGATCGGACCGATGATTGACGAGCTCGCTGAGGAGTTCAACGGCAAGATCATCATCGGCAAGGTCAACGTGGACGAAAACAGCGACCTGCCCAGCCAGTACGGCATACGCAACATCCCGACGATCCTCTTCTTCAAGGGAGGTGAGATGGTGAGCAAGCTCGTCGGTGCTCAGAGCAAGGCTAAGCTACAAGAGGAGGCTCAGAAGCTCCTCGACTAGCGGATACGAGTATCGATTTTGTAGGGACGCACGGAACGTGTAACCCGTTGTAGGGATGCGCGCTCGGTGCGTCCCTATAGGTTACATACGATGTGCGCTTTATACATTTTTGCAAGGCGATTAAACCTTCCTGAAAGTATACCCTCTAAATGTACTGAGTAACCCGTACGAAGTGGGCGACTCGGAAGCAAAACAAAAACCAACGCGTGGTGACACGCACTGTGCCTGCCTTTGGATTTAAGCTTTTTACTAAGGCGTTACGGGCACCAGAAAGAAGGCACAAATGTTTTTTATCGATATGGTTGTTCCCCTGTGCCTTCTTTCTTTTTTTCGTATCTTTGGAACCATCAATCGCTCCTGCAGTATGGACGGTTGATGGTTTCATCGTTTATGTACCGCATATATCAATCCTAACAATATAGTAATCAAGAACTATGACACAGAATGCACTGACTAGGCTCTTAGCCCTATTCACTACACTTCTACTCCTAGGCACGAGCCAGAGCTACGCCTGTACGGGGTTGCTCGTTGGTAAGGGCGCATCGACCGATGGATCGGTCATGATCTCTTATAGTGCTGACTCACACACGCTCTACGGTGAGCTATACTACTGGCCAGCAGCCGACCACGCTCCAGGCTCTATGCGACAGATCACTGAGTGGGACTCAGGCAAGCCTCTCGGACAGATCCCTGAGGTAGCTCATACCTATGCTGTCATCGGCAATATGAATGAGCACGCACTAGCTATCACCGAGTCTACCTGGGGTGGCCGTAAAGAGCTGATGGATCCTAACGGCGTAATGGACTATGGTAGCCTCATCTACGTGACGCTGCAGCGCGCCAAGACCGCTCGTGAGGCGATTGAGGTGATGACTACACTGGTCAAGGAGTACGGCTACGCTAGCTCTGGCGAGAGCTTCTCCATAGCTGACAAGAATGAGGTGTGGGTCCTCGAGCTAGTCAGCAAGGGTAAGTATGGCAAGGGCGCTGTATGGGTCGCTATGCGTATCCCTGACAACGCAATCTCTGGACACGCCAACCAATCGCGTATTCAGCAGATTAAGTTCAACGATCCCAAGAACTGTCTCTATGCTCCAGATGTGATCGACTTCGCTCGTGAGAGAGGCTTCTACAAGGGTTCAGACAAGGACTTTAGCTTCCAAAAGGCTTACAACCCCTACACACCAAGTGGTCTACGTGGTTGCGAGGCTCGTGTGTGGTCTTTCTTCAATAAGTTTAGCGATGACATGAAGCAGTACGAGCGCTTCGTCATGGGTGATGAAAAGGCCTCTAAGCCAATGCCACTCTACATCGTCCCCAATCGCAAGCTCTCGCTATCTGATGTACGTGAGATGATGCGTGACCACTACGAGGGCACCCCGATGGATATGACGAAGGACGTAGGCGCTGGCCCCTATGCTGTGCCTTATCGCTGGCGTCCTATGACCTTTGAGGTCGATGGTCAGACCTATGTCAACGAGCGTGCTATTGCTACGCAGCAGACTGGCTTCGTGCTGGTGGCTCAGCTCAGACCTAATCTGCCAGATGCCTTTAGCATCTTGTGGTTTGGTGTGGATGATGCGAATACGGCTGTCTTCACACCAGTCTACTGCTCTTCGCTCCGCACTCCTGAGTGCTACCGCGTAGGCAATGGGGATATGATGCACTTCTCCTGGACGAGTGCCTTCTGGATCCACAACTGGGTAGCCAACATGGCTTATGCCCGCTATGCTCCTATGATTAAGGATATTCGTCCCGTACAGCAGGAACTGGAGCAGAGCTTTGACAAGCTCGTTCCTGAGATCGATAAGAAGGCTCTAGCGCTCTATAAGCAAGATCCGATGAAGGCGCGCGAAGTCCTCACCTCGTTCACCTGCGAGACCGCTGACTATGCGACCTATCGCTGGAAGAAGCTCGGTGAGTACCTGCTCGTCAAGTATATGGACGGTAATATGAAGAAGGAGGAGAACGGGCAGTTCAAGACCAACGGCTACGGTCTGAGCGCGATGCCTAACTTCCCTGGTTATGACCAGGACTACTACAAGCACATTGCGGAGACTACTGGCGATCTGCTCAAGGTCAATGAGTAAGTCCTACTAGCACAACGAATGTAGTATCATCGTGGGCAATGCTAAGTAAGCGAGACGACTCCCCCGTGGAGCAGGTTCGCTACTAAGCGTTGCCCACTCCTTTTATATATACAGTAACATGGCACTATACTTAGGCATAGACATAGGAGGTACCAATACTGAGCTAGGCATCGTCGATGAAGAGGGACAAATAGTCTCCTCGCAGACGCTCTCGACGAAGCAGCACGGGGGCTCCTTCGCTGATTACATCACAGCGCTGAGCCTGCAGATAAACCAAATGGTCGCTGATCCCGCCTTGTCAGGCAAAGTGGTCGGCATAGGCATCGGAGCTCCTAATGCTAACTACTTCTCAGGGTGTATCGAGGAGGCGGTCAATCTACCGTGGGCTGGCTCCAGCCCTATCGTCGCTGAGCTCTCGGCACAGACGGGACTACCAGTCGTCCTAGACAATGATGCTAATGCGAGTGCCCTCGGCGAGCATAGCTACGGAGCTGCTCGTGGGCTGGATCACTTTGTCGAGATAACGCTCGGTACGGGCGTAGGAAGTGGTATCTATGCCGATGGTCGTCTCATACGTGGCTACCAAGGCAAGGCGGGCGAGCTGGGACATATCGCTGTGGGCGAACCGCATCAACGCTGTGGCTGTGGGCGGTACGGATGCCTTGAGGCCTCTGTAGCGGCACCCGCCGTAGCACGACGTGCCGTGAGCCTTAAGAAGCTATGCCTAGAGCAAGGTATGTGGAGCGAGCTCTGCGACATACCTGATGAGCAACTAACTAGCAAAGTGGTCGCCGAGGTGGCACTAGCGACTGGTGACTCCATAGCTCGGCAAGTCTTTGACGAGACAGGGGAGATACTGGGTCGTGCACTAGCGCAGTTTGCCTGCTTCTCAGCACCACAAGCGTTCGTTCTTTTCGGAGGGGTGGCGCAGTGTGGCGACCTACTGCTTAGGCCTGTTCGCACAGCTTTTGACCAAGCGCTACTGCACATTTATCGAGGCTCGATAGAGATCCGCCTCAGTGCACTGCCTAAGGGACAGGCGGCTGTACTGGGCGCAGCTTCGCTAGCACGCGAACGAGACCTATAAGTAATGATCCAACGCGAGACCTTCGAATACTGTCCACGCTGTGGCGCTAATCGACTAGAGGCGCATGGTGTCAAGGCGCAGCACTGCCAGAGCTGTGGCTTCACCTACTACCACAACCCGAGCGCTGCCGTGGCACTACTCGTGCGTGACCTGCAGGGGCGACTACTGGTGGCGACGCGAGGCAAAGAGCCCGCCAAGGGGACGCTGGACCTCCCCGGAGGCTTTGTGGACAAAGGCGAGACCGGCGAAGAGGCTGCACAACGAGAGCTACACGAGGAGAGTGGTCTGCGACTCTCGACAGAGCACTTTGTCTACGCCTTTTCTCTGCCTAATAGTTACCTCTACAGCGACTTCCTCGTGCCGACGCTGGATCTCTTTTACACGGTTCAGCTACCGATCGAGATGCCTGCCGTACGAGCTATGGACGACGTGGCGCAACTCCACTGGCTCGCACCCGCAGAGATTGACCCGTCGCGCTTCGGACTGATATCCATCCGCCGAGGCATCGCACGCTACCTAGCCTCCCTCGGCAACTGACCTCTCACACGACTAATATATGCGCTGTTGCGGCACCCTTCTCTCGTAGCAAGAGTACACATCATCTGCTCCCTCTAGAGGTGCTCGGCTATGATGGCGAGAGGTCGTCGACGTTCTTGACAAAATTCCCGATTTAGCGTGTTTTCTCAGGAGGAAATGAAAATCCGTCACGGAGGAATCGAAAAATTCTTCGGAACTTTGATTTCTTTCTTCCGAACTTTCATTTCATTCTTCCGAACTTTTATTTCCCGGTTCCGTGGGGAATTTTCGTTTGCTCCCAGGAGATCCCTCATTTCCTCCGTGGGGGACGGTTTTTACAAGCACTACGTGACAGTTCTAGTCGCACCCTCTCATCGTCTCACGACAGAAATTGTCCGAAGATGGAATGTATTAGCGCCAATTAGGCTGGCGGGTATGTGCTATTTTGTATCTTTGCACGCAGATAACTATCGGAGAGCGTCACTGCCCCTGTGTGGTGGCCTCGCGAAGGATCTCTCACTACAGTAATACGCTTCTAATGAAATACAAGCTCCCCAGTAAGGATGAACTTCGTGCCCGCCTTGCAGCTCTGCCTGGCCAGGCTACTGACCTACTCACTAGTCGTAAGTTTTGGTACGAATTGGTCTTGATGACTGTCGCTATGTTTATCGGCGCTATGGCGGTACACTACTTCCTCGCTCCTAGTGGTCTGATCGTTGGCTCGGTGACGGGACTAGGCATCGTGCTGGAGCGGTTGCTCCCAGTGATGTCGCTGGGGTCCTATATGTTTCTCATCAATGCGATCCTGCTACTCCTCTCATTCATCCTGATCGGCAACGAGTTTGGTGCTAAGACCTGCTACACGGCACTGATCTTAGGTCCGTTTGTAGACTTGATGGAGTGGATCGATCCTGTCAGTGGGTCTATGTTTGCTCAGAATGTGCACGGCGTGATGGTGGCGAACCCGTGGTTTGACCTGCTTTGCTTCATCTTGGTGATGAGTGCAGCGCAGGCGATTCTCTTTAGCATCAACGCTTCAACGGGAGGACTAGACATCTTGGCAAAGATCTTCAATAAGTTCCTCCATGTGCCACTAGGCGTGTCGGTGACGATCGCTGGAGGCTTGATCTGCTGCTCCGCCTTCCTGACCAGTCCTACGGGGCTCGTGATCATGGGACTCGTGGGGACGTGGCTCAATGGCTTGATCCTCGACTACTTTATGACCCGCATGAGTTCACGGACACGTGTCTACGTCATCTCCAAGGACTGGGAGCATATCCGTGACTATGTCATTCACAAGCTCAATCGTGGAGTAACCATCCACCCCGTGACGGGTGGCTACTCAGGCGAGGAGCACAAGCAGCTGGAGTGTATCTTGACGAGGGATGAGTTTGGCAAGCTACTAGACCATCTGCGTGCTGAGCGTATGGATCCCTTTATCACCTCCGACCCAGTCAGCGAGGTGTACGGGCTATGGCGCAAGAAGAGCCAGCTTGAGGAGCTACCGGTCGAGACGGATACGCCTGATGAGAGCACCTTTTAGTATCACCTGATAGACCCTCTAGACTATGCCACATCTTACGAAGTCGCTCTCGGCTCTCATACTATTGCTGACACTCGCTCTCGGCTCACTCATGGCTCAGGAGCCTATCCCCGAAGCTGAGCTGGAGGCACCTCATGATAAAAAGGTATCTCTCTCGCTAGAGGCGCGTGGTGACTATCAACGCATCTATCTAGGTAGCCACGCAGATCAAGCGGGCTCAGGCTTTAAGGGAAATATTGCTAACATCATACTCAGTGGTACCCTCTCGCCAAAGTTTAGCTACCTCTACCGACAGCGACTTAGCTCGATCAATCTAGATCGCTCCTTCTTTGAGTCAATCGACTTCCTCTACCTACAGTACAATCCGATCGAGCAGCTGAGTGTACGACTCGGCAAGTGGATTGTTTTCGTTGGTGGATGGGAGTTTGAACCAGCACCGATAGACGTCTTCCAGGTGGGAGAGTTTTGCTATCACATGCCATCCTATCAGTGGGGCGCTACGGTGAGCTACACCTTGCCTGATGGACAGGACAATCTCCATATGCAGGTGATCCAGAGCCCCTACCGCAAGGACTATGAGGTGAGAAGTGGCGAGCCTGCCGATATGTATGCCTACAACTTGGTCTGGACAGCGCACCACGATTGGTTTGTGCCGATGTGGAGTGTCAACTTTATGGAGTATGCGCCTAGGCGCTTCATGAACTATATTTCGCTGGGCAACCGCTTCCAGCTGACGCCTCGCACTTTCGTGGACCTAGACCTGATGCACCGCACACCACTTGATGGGGATGGCAAGAAGCTCTTTGCCGACTATTCTATCTATGGGCAACTAGCCTACCATCCGACCGAGCAAACGAAGCTTTACCTCAAGGGGAGCTACGATCATAATACGAGTGGTTTTCACGCAGATTACGGTGTCACCGATGGTACGCAGATAGCTTGTCTCGGTGGCGGGGTCGAGTACTCACCGATCCCCGAGGTGCGCCTGCATGCACATGCTGACTATGCCTTTGGTACGAATACGAACCCGCAGGCTGTGCTACATAATCAGCGCACGCTGGTTAATGTGGGAGTCACCTGGCGCATGAAAGTCCTCTAATACGTTATACTATTACTATGAGCCTTTACAGACATCTTAGCGAGGCGATCGCCTCAACACTACATACACTCTACGATCTCACCACGACCGCTGACGAGATCACGCTGACCGCCACACGACCTGAGTTTGAGGGGCATGTGACATTCGTCGTCTTCCCCTATCTCAAAGCTTCGCGCAAGTCTCCACAAGAGACCGCTGAGACGATCGGTGCCAAGCTACAGGAGCAGACAGATCTCATAGCTTCCTATGGCGTGGTCAAGGGCTTCCTCAACCTTACGCTGACCGACTCGGCGTGGCTCGCAGCACTGCGAGAGATTGCCGAGACACCGCACTACGGGCACATCACACCGACAGAGCAGTCGCCTCTTGTGATGATCGAGTACTCCTCACCAAACACCAATAAGCCCCTGCACCTGGGACACGTTCGCAACAACCTACTCGGCTACAGCCTCGCTCAGATACTAGAGGCGAGCGGGCATCGTGTGGTCAAGACGAATATCGTCAACGATCGTGGCGTGCATATCTGCAAGTCGATGCTGGCATGGCTACGCTGGGGCAATGGCGAGACGCCTGAGTCTTCGGGCAAGAAGGGCGACCACCTCATCGGCGACTACTATGTGCGCTTTGACAAGGAGTATCGTGCCGAGCTGGCGCAGATACGTGCTGAGCATCCCGACTGGAGCGACGAAGAGGTAGAGGCTAAGTCTCAACTGATGGCTGATGCACGACAAATGCTCCGTCAGTGGGAGCAGGGCGACCCAGAGGTACGTGCACTATGGCGAAAGATGAATGAGTGGGTCTACAAAGGCTTTGACGAGACTTACAAGCGTATGGGTGTCTCCTTTGACAAGATCTACTACGAGAGCGACACTTACCTCGTTGGCCGTGAAGAAGTCTTGCGCGGTCTGAAGGAGGGACTCTTCGAGCAGCACGAGGATGGCTCCGTTTGGGCCGACTTTGAGGCTGAGGGTCTGGACAAGAAGATCCTCCTTCGCAGTGACGGCACCTCGGTCTACATCACCCAAGACATTGGCACTGCCAAACTTCGCTATCAGGACTTCCCGATAGACCAGATGATCTACGTCGTGGGCAACGAGCAGGAGTACCACTTTCAGGTGCTATCGCTACTCTTAGACCGCCTAGGCTATAAGTGGGGCAAGAGCTTGACACACTTTAGCTACGGCATGGTGGAGCTACCTCACGGCAAGATGAAGAGTCGCGAGGGAACGGTCGTCGATGCGGACGATCTGATGGACGCTATGCGCGACACCGCTCTAGAGGTTGCACGGACAGCCCAGCAAGCTAAGGGCGTAGCGCTAGCCGACAAGCCGACAGCCGAGGAGCTACGCACCGCCGAGATGGTCGGGCTGGGCGCGCTCAAGTACTTTATCCTCAAGGTGGACCCGAGGAAGAATATGATGTTCAACCCCGAGGAGTCTATCGACTTCAACGGCAACACGGGTCCCTTCATCCAGTACACCTACGCGCGTATTTGTTCGCTCCTGCAGAAGGCTGACGAGATGGGCTACAAGCATCAGCTCCCCGAGGGCGGTGAGCTAGCACTCTCGTCGTATGAGACGGCACTCGTCCAGCAGCTACTCGACTATCCGACCGTCGTGCAGGAAGCTGCCGAGAGCTATTCGCCAGCCCGCATAGCCAACTATACCTATGACTTGGTCAAGGGGTATAACCAGTTCTACCACGAGTGCTCCGTACTGCGTGAGGAGGACGAGGCGCTGCGTAGTATGCGCCTGCAGCTCAGCCAGACCGTTGCCGAGACGATACATAGTGCCATGGGGCTCCTCGGCATCGCACTGCCCGAGCGCATGTAGTTCGCTCTGAGGGCTTGATACACAAGGTGTATGGAGACCACTCTCTACACAGCACTACCACGGGATAGTCGCATCGCACTGCTCGCTTCGGGCGGCGTGGATAGCAGTGTGGCGATGCACCTGCTCGTTGAGGCGGGCTTTCGCCCAGACCTTTACTACATACGCATCGGCATGCAGGACGAGGATGGCAGTTTCCTCGACTGTCCTGCCGAGGAGGACATCGAGCTGGTGACGCTCCTGGCTCGTCGCTACGACCTGCACCTAGAGATCGTCGACCTGCACCAAGTCTATTGGGATCGTGTGGTCGCCTATACGATGGATGCCGTCAGGCGGGGGCTCACGCCCAATCCCGATGTGATGTGCAATAAGTTGATCAAGTTCGGAGCTTTTGAGGAAAGGTGCGGCGCCTCGTACGACTACATAGCTACGGGCCACTACGCCACGATACGACAGACGGAGGATGGCTTGACCTTCCTCGGCACTTCTCCTGACCCCGTGAAGGATCAGACAGACTTCTTGGCGCAGATCGGCTTTCGGCAGATGGAGCGTCTCCTCTTTCCCATCGGGCATTTGCCAAAAGAGGAGGTACGTCGCATCGCCCTCGAGGCGCATCTGGTCAATGCGCAGCGCAAAGACAGTCAGGGCATCTGCTTCTTAGGACAAATCGACTACAACGACTTCATCGAGCGCTACTTAGGTACGCAGACGGGCGACATCATCGACCATGAGACAGGCGAGAAGATCGGCGAGCATCGTGGTTACTGGTTTCACACCATCGGCCAGCGCAAAGGGCTCGGGCTCTCGGGCGGCCCGTGGTATGTCGTAGCAAAGGATGTGGAGCACAATGTCCTCTACGCCTCACGAGGCTACGATCCCAAGACGCAGTACGGCACGATCATCGAGACCGAGGAGATGCACTGGCTCACGACCGATCCGTGGCTCTGGACGAAGACTCCGTCAGACAGTCCGCTGGAGGTCACCTTCAAGATAAGGCACACGCCCGACTTCACCGCTGGACGCCTCGAGCATCTCCCCTCAGGCGGCTATCAGCTGGTCAGTAGCGTGCCGATACAGGGCATTGCGGCCGGGCAGTTTGCCACCATCTACGATCCTCAGCGCCAGCTCTGCTGGGGTAGCGCCCCGATCCGCTCGGGCCGCTAGGCAGGGGTTGACGCATGATGCAAGATGGCTTCATCGAAGGTACTGTTGAGGAAATCATCCATTTCCTTGGTGGACAACGGGAATCCTCCACCGAGGAATAAAAAAAATCTTCGGAACTTCGAAATCTTTCTTCCGAAGTTTCATTTCATTCTTCCGAACTTTTATTTCCCGGTTCCGTGGGGAAATTTCGTTCCCTCCCTGACGCTTCCCGATTTCCTCCCGAGACGTGTAACCAGTGTACGAACGCACGGGACGAGTAACCCTTGTAGGGACGCACGATCTGTGCGTCCGTTGTGTCAAAGGTTACAGCAGCCGTTGGTTTTAACGGGGACGGACGCACAGATCGTGCGTCCCGACAAGTCGTTACCCGTCCGATAGCTCTGATAGCTCTGACACCTCCGATAGCTCCGATCTCCCCCCTAACTTCTAATCTCTAACCTCTAATTTCTAACCCCTCTCCCCCTCTTGCGCAATTCAAAATAAAGGTATAACTTCGCTGGAGACATCATTCACACGGCCGAGCCCTCACAGCTCCCCCTAATTCTAACCTCTAGTCTCTAACTTCTAATCTCTAGCTACATTATGAGCAAACATCTACGCATCTGGCTCTTCGTCCTCCTCAGCACGCTACTCACCTCCACAACCCTCCCCGCCGAAGGTGTCATCACGATGACCACCTCAAAAGCTGTCGGAGAAACAATTGAACTGAGGATTGAGGCCAATGGCAACGTCACTATTGAAGGAGCTCAATATACTGGGGAAACAGGCTATCTCAATCTCAAGTCCTACAGGCTCACTAACCAAACGATCTCCATCCGTGGCGATGTAACAGAGCTTGACTGCTCTACCAATGAACTGATCAGCTTGGACGTCTCAAAGAACACCGCCTTGACAGAACTGGCCTGCATCGACAATCAACTGACCCGATTGGACGTGTCAAAGAACACCGCCTTGACAATGCTTGACTGCTTCAGCAATCAACTGATCAGTTTGAACGTGTCAAAGAATACCGCCTTGGAGGTTCTTGACTGCTCCTACAATCAACTGACCAGCTTGGATGTGTCACAGAACACCGCCTTGACAGATCTTGACTGCTCCAACAATCAGCTGACCAGCTTGAACGTGTCAAAGAATAGAGCCTTGACAGATCTTAAATGCAACAACAATCAACTGAAGAGCTTGGACTTGCCAAAGAATCCCGCCTTGACAACGCTTTACTGCTCCTACAATCAGCTGACCAGCTTGAACGTGTCAAAGAATCCCGCCTTGACAGAGCTGGCCTGCCTCGCCAATCAACTGACCAGTTTGAACGTGTCAAAGAACACCGCCTTGACAGCGCTTTACTGCTACGAAAATCAACTAACTAACTTGAACGTGTCTGGGTGTATTAGTTTGAGGGACCTTGATTGCTCCAGTAATTATATCAATGGCAAGGCTATGACCAAGCTAGTGAATAGTCTTCCCAATCGAAGGAGAAAGAGTAGTGGTCGTATTTCTCTAGTAGATCGCTCCTCTAAGAAAAGGGATAAAAACAGGTGCAGCGCTGCTGATGTAACTACTGTAAGGAGGAAAAACTGGGAAGTTGCACCATAAGAGCGTTCTGATTGGGACTGTAAGCTTCGTCTAGTCCGACCCACAAGGGGTCGATTATCTACCACGTTCGCCTATCCATCGGTCGTTCGGGGCCGTAGCCCCTCCGACCGACGGCTACGATACGTCGGACCTCTGCGAGGTCCTTTCTTATCAGAGTGATCGGAGGGATTTAGATGTTAGAGATTAAAGGCTAGAGATTAGATTCTAGAAGCACTAGTGCTACTAATCATTTATCCTCCCTAACCTCTAATCTTTAATTTTCGTACCTTTGAAGTCGCAAGTTTTACCCGTGAGCCGTAGGTCTCACCTTTTAAAGTAAAGAACCTCTATCGCATTATGAGCAACGAAATGACTGATCAGACTTTATCAACCCAAGAGCATCCTATGAGCATCGCTGAGCGTGCTGCCGACAATATCCGCGCCCTCGCCATCTCGATGGTCGAGCGCGCTAAGAGTGGCCACCCAGGCGGGGCTATGGGCGGAGCGGACTTTATACAGGTCCTCTTCTCCGAGCAACTGCGCTATGACCCGCGCCATCCGGAGCACCCCGCACGGGATCGCTTCTTTATGGATCCTGGACACATGTCGCCGATGCTCTACGCACAGCTCGCACTGGCGGGATTCTTTACGATGGACGAGCTGGTAGCCTTCCGCTCGTGGGGCAGTCCTACGCCTGGACACCCAGAGCTTTGTCGTAGCCGTATGATCGAGAACACCAGTGGTCCGCTGGGACAGGGACACACCTACGCTGTGGGTGCTGCCATTGCAGCGAAGTTCCTCCAGCACCGTCTTGGGGACAAGCTGATGCCACAGCGCATCTTCGCTTTTATCTCTGATGGCGGTATCCAAGAGGAGATCAGTCAGGGCGCGGGGCGCATCGCTGGCGACCTAGGGCTGGACAATCTGATCATGTACTACGACTGCAACGACATACAGCTCTCGACGCGTGTCGAGGATATCACGGCTGAGGACGTTGCGGCTAAGTATGATGCGTGGGGCTGGAACGTCTTTGAGGTGCCGGGCAACGATCCAGCGGCTCTGAGCCAGGTGCTCCGTGACGCTATCGAGACTTCCGAAGAAACGGGCGCACCGACGCTTATCATTGGCTACACCAATATGGCTTACAAGGCGGTCGACGAGGAGGGTAATCCGCTCGCAAACTTGATCGCAACGCACGGACAGCCGATTTCTAAGGCGGGTGCTTCGTATGCTAAGACGATGGAGGCGCTGGGGGCTGACCCGGACAATCCTTTTACCATATATAAAGATGTAGCAGCCTTCTACGCTGAGCGTCGTGAGGAGCTCATCGCCTACTGGGATGGTCAGTACAAGGTCCAGGAGGAGTACAAGAAGGCGCACCCTGATCAGGCGAAGCTCTATGACCGTTGGTTTGCTGCAGAGCCTACCTACGATGTGGCTTGGCAGGAGATAGCTCAGAAGGCTAATCAGGCAACGCGTGCCGCCTCGGCAACGGTGCTTGGCGAACTGGCTAAGCGGGTGGACAATATGATCGTTGCCTCGGCCGATCTCTCGAACTCGGACAAGACGGACGGCTATCTCAAGGGCACGAAGGCTCTGGAGGCGGACGACTTCTCAGGCAAGTTCCTCCAGGCGGGTGTCTCGGAGCTTACGATGGCAGCAATCTGCGTGGGTATCACCCTGCATGGCGGTATGCGTGCAGCGTGCGGTACCTTCTTTGTCTTCTCAGACTATATGAAGCCGGTCGTCCGTATGGCTGGGCTGATGGAGCAGCCGGTCATCTTCATCTGGTCGCACGACTCCTTTAGAGTTGGTGAGGACGGACCGACACATGAGCCGGTCGAGCAGGAGGCGCAGATACGTCTCCTCGAGCATCTGCACAATCACTCGGGTCGTCGTGCCCTACAGGTGCTACGCCCAGCCGATGTGCATGAGGCTACGGTCGCCTGGCAGATGGCGATGGAAAACCTCCACACGCCGACAGCTCTCATCCTCTCTCGCCAAAACATCCAAGACTTACCTAATCCTACTTACGAGCGTGCTTGCCAGTTGAAGCATGGCGCTTACGTGGTCTCTGATACGACGCCTGCGGGCGAGACGCCCGACCTGACGCTCATCGCTTCGGGTAGTGAGGTGAGCACGCTAGTACAGGCTGCCGAGCTACTTAAGGGCAAGGGTCACAAGCTACGCATCGTCTCGGTACCGAGCGAAGGGCTCTTCTTTGATCAGCCTGCGACGTATCGTGAGAGCGTGATCCCCGCTAAGGGCGCACGCTTCGGTCTGACCGCTGGTCTGCCTGTGACGCTCCTCCGCTTGGTTGGAGATATGGAGCATATCCATGGGTTGGAGAGCTTCGGCTTCTCCGCTCCTTACACGGTGCTGGACGAGAAGCTCGGCTTCACGGCTGAGGCGGTGGCACAGCGTATCGAGGAGCTTTGCCGATAGGACACAAAGCTATGGGACTATTCTCACGCTTCAAGAAATCAAGCAAAAAGTCTCCTGACTCAACCGAAGTGGTCGAGCAGGAGACGATAGATGCCTCGCAAGAGGTAGCGGAGCAATCAACCGAGCAGGTGTCTGCGTCTAGGGCAGATACGCTCAAGGCGAACACGCTTAAGTTTGACGCGCTCCGTGCGCTCAAGATCGGCGAGGTGGACTTTGCGATACGTGCTCTGCACACTTCGCTGGAGGAAATCGACGATCCTGAGTGTCGCCTTTACCTAGCGCAGGCTTTGCAGCGCAAGCCCGATCTAGCGGGTTCAATGGCTGAGCTGACGACCATACTAGAGGCTTATCCGGACTATCCGATGGCGCTCTACGAGGCAACGAAGGTTGCCAATGGGCTGGACCAGCACAGTGAGACGATTGCCTACGCTGAGCGTGCCTTGGCGACCGAGCTAGAGACGGTAGAGCAAGCTGAGCTATATCGTATGAAAGCTCAGGCGCAGCTGGCTCTAGGTGAGTCTGAGCAAGCACTCGCTACCATCGACCAAGCATTACAGTTGACCGACGAAGTGCCACTCTACTGGCTCATCAAGGTGAAAGTGCTGATCGCTTTGGAGCGCTGGGAGGAAGCTTTGGCGGTTGCTCTGGAGACGGCCGAGAAGTTTCCCGAGGAGGAGCGAGCTTACCTTTACGAGGGTTTGATCACTTACCACGAGGGCGACAAGGAGCGCGCTGAGCGTGCCTTCCGACAGGTGGTGGAGACGGATCCCTTCAACGTGGAGGGCTACATGCACCTGACGCATCTCGTAGAGGAGCTGCGTGGCAAGGAGGCGGCTGCCGATGAGATGGAGCAGGCTCTGGAGATGATTCCCCAGCCGACCCGTGCGCTCCTAGACTATGCTGCTCTATTATATAAGGAGTGCGACCGCACGGAGCAGTACAAGGGCGTGCAGCAGATGCTCGCAGAGCTTCCCGAGGATGCTGAGACGAAGACGGGCGAGGTCAACTTCGCTGGTCTATACGCTGGAGGCTTTTACTAAAAGGGAAAAGCCTCGATGTCAACCAAGCAACGCAAGTGGTATGTCGTATGGGAGGGCTATCGCCCAGGTGTCTACGACAACTGGCGGGACTGTCAGCTACAGGTCGTAGGCTACCAAGGAGCGAAGTTCAAGTCCTACCCAACCTCAGAGCAAGCGCAGGAAGCGTTTGAACTGGGCTACCAAGAGGGGCGCCAGCTGGGACAACAGCAGCGTGTCGCCAAGCCCGAGAGCAACCATCTGCAGGTACAGCACAGCGTGGAGCAAGCGCCCGATCAGTTGATCGGTGACAAGATAGCGCCTGCGGGTTTCATCAACCATTCAATCGCTGTTGATGGAGCCTGCTCGTCCAATCCGGGTGTGACGGAGTATCGTGGCGTCTACACCTTTAGCCATGCGGAGCTCTTTCGGGCGGTCATCCCGTGGGGCACCAACAACATTGGCGAGTACCTAGCCATCGTTCACGCCTTGGCGCTGATGGAGCAGGGCAAACTCCCGCCACTGCCCATCTACTCCGATAGTAAGGTGGCGCTCGGCTGGGTGGCGCAGGCTCGCTGTCGCACGCGCCTGGACTCGACCGACCCACGTAGTGCTAAGACCTACGAATTGATCGCCCGAGCCACACATTGGTTGAAGACGCACACCTTTCGGGTGCCACTACTGAAGTGGGACACGGTCGCTTGGGGCGAGATCCCCGCAGACTTCGGCCGTAAGTAGCCGACGCTTATGCGCACGCCACTCTTCGTCTGCAACATCGGCCACGAGGTCGCACTGGAGGCTGGCGACCCGCTTCACTACACCCCGCCACGGATCATTCGTCAGATGCGCTCCGCACTCTGGAGCCTTCCCCTCTGGGCAACGCCTTCGTGGCTTGAGGACACAACGTGGTGGGTGCACCCCTTTGGCAAAAGCCTCTCACCCTATCTCACTGACCGAGAGCTGAGCCATATAGCGAAAGATGGGGTAGGGGATGCCGAAATCACACTCTGGGGACACGAGCGAGGCTTGGCGCACAGCCTGGCGAAGCTCTATGGAATAAGCGCTGGAGAGGCGTGTAGCGAGCTTCCGCAGGAGCTGATGCCTTGCTGGACTAGAGTCGCAAGCGTACGTTTCTTTGAGAACTACAGTAGCGTGTCGTGGCGCAGTCGTGTCGCGATGATCACTGAGATAGGCGCCTTGGCGGAGCTTTTGACCCATGGTTCCTGTCTCGTCAAGCTCCCCTTTAGCAGCTCGGGGAGAGGGCTCTGGCGCATCAACCAGTTGGACAACCAACTCGAGGAGACGCTTCGCAAGCTTTTGCAAAGGCACCGCACCCTCCTCGTTGAGCCTCTGCTCAACAAGCAGCAGGACTACGGTGCCGAGTACTATATAAATAAGGAGGGCGAGGTGCAGTTCGTCGGCCTATGTGCCTTTGAGACGGACGACCAAGGGCGCTATCTGGAGAGCCTCTGCCAAGATCCCGAGGAGACGCTCCGACAACTCGCCGACAGCCTCAACGATCCCGACGAACTGCAACAAGCTCTGGAGCAGCACCGCACCTACCTCTCCCGTGAGGTAGCGCCCTACTACCAAGGCCCCGTCGGCATCGACCTGCTCACCTACCGTCCCGACACACTCAGCCCTAGCCTCGCCCTGCACCCGTGGGTCGAGATCAATCTGCGCTACACCATGGGGCACTACGCCCTAGACCTCTACCGTGAGCGCACCCCTCAGGGAAGCCCCAACCAATATCGCTTCGGCATCCTCTCCGCACCACGTGCCAAAGCCCTCCTCGCCACTGCCGCAGCACCTACACTAGACGCTACAGGTCGCCTGCGCTCAGGCCTCCTCCCGCTCACCTCCACCAACCTAGACACCGACCTCTCCACCGCCTCCCACCTCGCCTACCTCCGCACCCTCTGACCTGCTGCTCTCTTTACGTCTTGTTCTATAGTGTGTTAGCCTTCTTGTTTTCGTATGCCGTGTTTGCGAGGAGTGGCTTTCGGCGAAAAAAGTTTGCTGAAAATTTGGTGGTTTCAAAAAGTCGTTGTACCTTTGCACTCGCAACTCAAAAGAACGGGTCTTCGGAGGTGTTTGGAGATCCTTGAGTGGTGAGCAAGTTTTGATGGATAGAGCGTTGTTCGGTAGCCTCTTTCGTTGAGGTTTTAGATACTGGCGGATATGACATCATAATATAATAGGCGCTGCGATTTAGGCACTCCTATATATAATAAGTGTAAGACGCACGGGCGAGGCTCTCGAAAAAAACTTCTCCGAATATTTGGTGGATTCGAAAAGTTGTTGTACCTTTGCATTCGCAACTCAAAAGAGAGGGGTCCCCGAGCAAGCTTGGCGATCCGACTGGTCGGAAGTGTCTGACACGGTTTCTGGAGAGATGTACGGCAGGTAGCTTTGAGGGTT
>NZ_ACLR01000180.1 GCF_000174775.1 Porphyromonas uenonis 60-3 | reverse complement strand
CTGCTGACAAAGGTAGGTTATGGAGAGCTTTTGATCTCTCACTTTGGCCTGTTCAAGCTGTCTCACGGCTACAAATCGGTCTTTTTTTTTAGATCAATGTGGTAGCGATTCAAGACCACTTCGAGTAGTGTTTTGTTGACCAAGGCCTTGCTCTCAGCCTGGAAGAGGGCTGCTTTGAGGCGAGCGTTTTCACGCTTGAGTTCTGCGTACTCTGGATCTACGTCTTTGTTCTTGTTTGTCTTGCTCATAGTGCTTTGGTTGGGTAACTCTACACCAAAGGTACGCAACCAATTTCGAATGGTGCGTGTGGTGATGCCGTAGCGCTGGCTGGTGGTGGCGATGCTCTCGCCTGTGGCTAGGAGGTCATCGATGACTCTCCACTTGAAATCTAGGGGATATCCCTTTCGTCCTCGGTTACTTTTTTCTTGTTTCATTGTTGTTGGGGTTGGCTTCCCGACTGTGTACTATTTCAGGAGAGGACAAAACTGTAGATTGGTCGAAGTCGAGTAGTCGGACAGCAATACTATATAATGAATTCATCCAAGTCTCGCTTGTCGCTAATGTGTAGCTCCTAACGGAGCAATTATAATGCATCAGCCCTGCCCTCCGACCAATCTCCCGACCTTTTCCCGATCACAGCCATTTCTTCGGAGGAATTTGCAAATAGCTCACTGAAAAACAACTATTCTCCACGGAACCGGGAAATAAAAGTTCGGAAGAATGAAATGAAACTTCGGAAGAATCAAATCAAAGTTCCGAAGAATTTCTTCGTTCCTCGCTGGATAATTTAGAATCTCCACCGAGGAATCTTTCAATTTCCTTGATAGTGCCATAGATGAAGTCATCCTGTATCATGCTTTAGCACCAGTCTCAAGTGCCTAGAGCCTTTACTTAGCCTTGCGGCTAGTAACCTGTCCGAGCGTCTTCCGCAAGCGAGAGAAGAGATCTGTCGTAGGAAGCTCTGCTTTGATCGTCTCAGCTTCACGACGCTCAGAGACGATGAGCAGGATATCATCTGGATGCAGGTGTAGTCCTCCCTTTGGCACTATATAGCGATCGTGGCGACGTACGAGTATGACCAACTCTTCGGGGTTGAGCGCAAGATCCTTGAGTAGATGTCCCTCGGTCAGCATCTCCTCTACGACCACACGCTCCTCCATATTTGTATTAGTCTCTTCAGGAATCTCAACCCCCATGAAGTAACCTTCGGGAGGTGCGGGCTCCGCTAGGTGTAGCGCACGAGCGACAGGTGTGATCGTCATACCCTGACAGATGAGCGATACTAGCGTAATGACGAAGACTATAGTAAATATGTGATTAGACTGTGGCACCTCGGCCAGTACGGGATAGGTGGCAAAGAGTATCGGTGCGGCTCCACGTAGACCGACCCAAGAGGTGAAGAGACGAGCTTTGAAGGATAGGTTGCGGAATGGCAGTAGCGTCACGAAACAAGCTAGCGGACGGGCTACAAACATCATCAGCACGGCAATGAGTAGCGTTGGGATCAACACAGGGAGCATGTCGCTCGGATTGACCAAGAGTCCTAGCATGATAAAGAGTATAATCTGTACGAGCCAGGTGATACCATCGAAGAAGCCGTAGACCGACTTTCGGGCTGTGATTTTGCTATTTCCAAGGTAGATACCAGCTATATAGACTGCGAGGTAACCATTGCCCCCAATGTACCACGTACTCACGTAGGTGATCATGACCAAGCAGAGCAGAGCGATGGGATAGAGGACTTCGTTCTGAATGTTCAGATTATTGAGCATCTTGACGCATAGCCATCCAAAGAAGAAGCCTCCTATGATTCCAAAGAAAAACTGTAGTACGAGGCTCCCAGCCACTCCCCATAGAGAGGTTTCGCCTCCCATGACGAAGCCGATCAGAGCGACAGTAATCATGTAAGCCATCGGGTCGTTACTACCACTCTCTAACTCTAGGAGAGGCTTTAGATTTTCTTTAAGATGCACACGCTGCGAACGTAGAATAGCAAAGACTGAGGCGGAGTCGGTACTGGACATCGTCGCAGCCAGCAAGATGGCGATAGGTAGTGAGAAGGTGAGCGAAGCAAAGAGGTAGTGGGTCACACCAAAGATAAGTAGACCCGTAAAGAGTGTCGTAAGCAAGACTCCGATAGTACTCAAAGCAATACCTTCGCCTAGCACAGGGCGTATCTGCGAGAGCTTGGTCCCCATACCACCCGAAAAGAGGATGATCGATAGAGCCACGATCCCTATGGACTGCACCCCTCTCATATTGCTAAAATGTATACCGATGCCATCCACGCCAAAGAGCATACCTGTCAGCAGGAAGAGTAGCAGGGCAGGTACTCCAAAGCGCGCTCCCACCTTACCAAGAAGGATAGCGACAAAGATTAGAACAGATCCAATAATGAGAAAGGTCTCAGTAGATAAAATCATAAGGTGATTACTAATGAATAAGGTGATCTAACGAAAGCTCCCAAAGAGCTACGACAACTATCTCAGATCTCATAGAGAAGGGAAATAATACGTTCGCAAATATACGAAAGATATCTATTCTGCCACTCTACGGTCTCCATACTGGGAGGCATGACACCTATCTGTATAAGAAACGACCACGAGGGAGCCGAGTGTTCCTTCGTGGTCGTTGTATTAATCTTATTTAGACCTGCTACAGATTGGCGGTACTATTGTGCTCTTCGAGTGGCGTGAGAGTCAGTGTAGAGGAGATTGCTTGCTTAGGCGCATACTCCTCAGGGTGTAGCTTTATATTCATCATGACAGGAGATCCAAAGTCAGATATACTCTTGATCTCAATACGATAGTCGTTGTTTCGAATAATGCCATAGCGTCCATACCCCTCTTGATCTGGAGCGTGTTGGATGGGCAGGTAATAATAATTGTAGCTCCGCAGGTAGTAGCGCAAGCCCTTGAAGTCTATTGGATAGAGCTCACCTTGATACCCAGTAGCTTTTAGGAGCATTTTATCACCACACGTCTTTACATACTCTTCGCAGACCACTTGTAAGTCTTGGGGATAGCCCGTTGGTATAGTTACAACAGGCTTCGTTTCGCTCGTTGACTTGTTGCGCTTGAGGATTGCTTTCATATAAGTGGTAAAGTCATGTCCACGATAGTAGTGTCCATTGAAGCTAACCCATCCTTCGTCTGACTTGAAGTCACTCAGCTCATTTAAGCTCGTAGGATAAACTTTGTAACCCACCAGTAAAGAAGGGAGGAAGGCGTAAGTGAAGTGATGGGGGTCAACTGTCGTCTCAGATACGTAGTACATTTCCTGTGTCAGATCACACTCATCGACCGTCTTGGGAATTAGCTTGAGAGACTCTAGATTGCAATTCGTCTTAGATTCATTAAAGTGTCTGTATGTCCAAAGAAGATCCTTGTAGTCACTCTGATTATCGTTAGCAATCTCTTTATAGCCTGGACAATAAGCATATCGACTAGCAAAGCTGGACCCATCTCCAGGCTGTTCCATTTTATTTTCTGCGACTCCGATGAGTGGCGCTAACTCACGCATCAATAAGGTTTCAACAGCTCGACAGCCTACTGAGAATGTACCTCCATTGGTCAAGTCTAACGACATATACTGAGGCACTTTAGGGTCACCAAACAGTCTGACACGAGCGACAGTCCGTGTCAGTGGCACTTGTACTGGAGATGCTCCTTTGTCAAAGGCGCTCTTCTCAATTTTTATGGGTCCTTGGTCATTACTCCATACCACAGAAGTTACTTTTTTCTCAGACTCACTGTATAGCGATTTAAGTCTATAAGTTGACTCATAAAGATTGCTCCAAGCTCCTCCCTGACCAAACGTGTTTTGCACTGCAGGCGTAGCATTGAGTACTGCGACTAGATAATAGGAAGTAGCAGGCAGTGACATTGATATGGGAGCATTGGTTGTTAACTCCGCTTTACCAAAGGAGCGATGTGCCACCATCGTGCGCTTTGTCGTCTCAGACTCACTGGAGAAAAAGTATAGATCTAGCTTCTCTACAGCAGATAGAGGATCGTCATCGCCAGCTCTCAGATCCACCCCTAGACAGTTCAGCTGTATGCTCAAGTTGCCTTCTGTATTGGTCGGCTCGGGAGCTTTAGGTGATTTACGACACGCTCCTAATAGCAGTACGCTCATGCACAGTATTAGTGAGATAAGTTTAGAAGTTGCAAGGCTCTTTTGCCTTCGTGAGCTAGTATCAGCATTCTGCTGAAGGCTCATGGGTGTTTGTAGCTTCATAGATTTAAGCTTTAAGCGACAGGATTCTTTACTTTATAG
The DNA here is from genome assembly GCF_000174775.1 of Porphyromonas uenonis 60-3. Taxonomy (GTDB): domain Bacteria; phylum Bacteroidota; class Bacteroidia; order Bacteroidales; family Porphyromonadaceae; genus Porphyromonas; species Porphyromonas uenonis_A. The sequence goes on along the minus strand of NZ_ACLR01000180.1, from coordinate 35,432 downwards.
TGCGAAGTTAAGCAAAAGGGAAGAACCCTCCAAGCCCCCCAACATCCACCGACTATTGACAAAGCAAAAATAGAAGGCAAAAGACGAGACAATGCAATCACAATTGAATGAAAATAGGATACACAAATGAAATAAATCAGACTGCAATACAATTCAAACACATCACAACCGTATCAAGAGAGACTTCACGTCACTATAGCAGTCATTTCTACTACAAACAAACAATGGAAGATTCACTTGTGATATCTAACGTTTCACGATATTATAACTATTATATAATTACACATTCTTCACTAATTATGAGCTAGTTACAAACGATTCGGCAAGCTACTGCCCACTAATATTTGGCTGTATACTGATAGGTCGTAACTCTCCTCTACGCTACTAAGCTAATAAGTAGCTGTAACTACCTATTGTCCAGTTTATAGATTCCGATATGTGTAGATAAGATGTAGGTGGAAAACCATGTACTATCTGATATATCTACTACAAAGAACGTATCTCTATCACAGAATTGCTTGTCATCTCAATTGTATTCGCTACATTTGTATGGCAATACATTTCTATTGGCCGTATTTTCGTTCGTTACAAATGAATATGTGATAAGGAGAGAGACTATGTTGATCGAATCAGAGGGAATTATAGAGCGTGTACGCTACATGATGGAGTCCATGGAGCTAAACGCTACAGCTTTTGCGACAGAGGCAGGTATCACGCCGTCTGTCATCAGTCATATGCTCAACGGGCGCAATCGTCCCACGATAGAGACGCTGAATAATATCATTACCGCCTATCCATCGTGGAGCTATGAGTGGTTACTCTTTGGCAAGGGAGCACCTAAGCGCGAAGAGGAGAAGAGCGTCACGACCTCTTTAGAGGGCACGCTCTTTGGCAGTTATGAGGGAGCTGGCGCATCATCTCTTCAGCCAACACAGCCTGAGCAGCGAGAGCTCACGTCTGAGCACACTTCACCAAGTCAGGGAGCGCCCTTTCCATTTACCCGAGAGGAGGTTGAGCAGATACGTCAGATGCTTCACCAGCCAGATGCTCCAGAGCGTGAAGTTCACGAGATACGCATCTTTTATAGTGACGGGAGCTACGAGATATTCGTTCCTCAGAGCAATAGGAAGTAAAAGTTGCCTCGTACAGTCACAAGTAAAGGCTACCTACTTGATCAAAAGCAGACAGCCTAAACGGGTGTATCTAGAAAGGAAGCACAACATTCCTTTCATCTAAAAGAAGCGCTGCCCGCCCCCCTTTAGCGAAATACTTTGTCGTAGTGGAAGGTGAGCGTCAGAGAGAGCATATGGCTCAGACGGCTCGGCGTAGCGGTACGACGGTTCCACCAGAGGGCACCCTCCAGGCGCAAGTCACCAAAGCCCGAGAGAGGCACATCTAGTGCGGGATAAATGCCCAGTCGCCATTGGTCGCCTGCTGTACGAGCAGACGAAAGGAGCGGTCCTCCATATGGAGCATAGTAATTGTATCCGTAAGTAGCATCAACCACTAGGCGAAGGAGCTTATGTCGCCAAGCCAAGCGACCATAGAAGCCATATCCAAGAGGTGGCTCAGGCTTGCCGTCACGTAGCGAGGAGTCCAAGAAGTGCAGCGACCCTTCGACCGTCCCCTGCGAGGCATATTTATATTGTGTAGTCACCCCAGTGGCACCCGCTAAGTAGGTGTGTAGCGTGTCTGGAGGCGACATCTGCTGTATCTCTCCTGCCCGATGGTGAGCCGTAGCTTGCAACTCTAGTTGCGTTTTCCAACTGTCGCTGCTGTGGAGCTGATAAGCTGTGGATAGTAGGGCTGAAAAAGCCTCTTGATGAGTCTCGCCAGGGAAGATGAACCCTTGCCAATCCACAAGTGCCTCTAGGTCAAAGCGTGGATAGCTTAGCTGGATCATCGCCCCCTGCGCGGGGTCCCGTGTGAAGCTGTACTCAGGGTCGTATAGTGGAGAGACGAGCGAGAGTGCTCCGCCTTGATCGACGATAGACGAGGCGACACCTCGTAGCGCTAGCGTCTTAGCCCCGAGGAGCGTCCCCATCGAGACGTTGATATGGTCATTCGGTCTGTATTGTAAGGAGAGGATAGGACGCAGATGCACGCCACTCCCCTGCTTCTCAGGCTTTTCCCCCCAGTGTGGCATGTGGTCGTACCAGCCACCTCGTGGATAGCGCTGTGCTCCTAGTAAAGTGAGGCTGTAAACCCCGCCAACGAGACGCACCTTGCCATGCTCCAGCGCCACAGTGGGGCTCAGCTGCCACCCAGGGAGCGTATAGCCGAGCTGATAGTCTGAGTGGTACTCATTATTGCGAAAGAAGGTCACCGCGTCTACCCCCATGCGCAGATGCACCGAGTCCACGCCCAGTTCCGCAACGTTGTTAGCGCTGAGTACGGAGAACGGGGCTAGCACTAGTAGGATCGCCCCCAGTAGCTGTCTCGCCTTCATCATGCTTGACGAACGAAGTGGTAGAGCAATGCGCTCGCTCTCATCGGTGTAAAGAGAGAGCGTACGTGGTAAGAGAAGCCCACGCCAAAAGCTTTGAGCCAAGTGACCCAGTTCGTACGTCCACCCTGCTTGTAGCTTTCGCTCAGTAGCGCAATGTAGTAGACATCTAGTCGCTGCGGACGAATCTTCTGTAGGGAAAAGTGGTGCGCCTCAACCGTCTGCCGCATCGAGTATGGCGTAAAGTGCCACAGATGACGCGGCACATCGTAGGCAGCCCATAGCTCTCGATAATAGCTAGCGTCAAAGCTCTGCGCATTAGGCACAGCGATGCAAAGCGCCCCCCCAGGCTTGAGAAGTTTATCGTAAATCTCCAGCTGATCGGCCAAATCTGGTAAATGCTCCAAACTATGCCACAGACAGATCAAGTCTAGCTGACCAGATAGATCGGTGTGAGCCACCAGCTCTTGTGTCGTAGCGAAGAGTTGTTCGCTGGGAATCTTCTGAGCGCACAGCTCTCGTGCCGCTTTGCTCTGTTCCACGACATAAGCCTTGCACCCTCGCTCCTGCATAGCATTGGCAAAAGCTCCGACACCCGCTCCGACCTCTAGCATCATCTGCGGAGCTGTCGCACAGAGCTTGCGAGCGGTCCGTACACGCCGTCCTATGCGGTAGCGCTTCACCGCACGATAGATGCGCGCCATACCGCCCCGCCCCTCAGTCTGATGGCTCAGATAATCAGAGCTGTCGTAGTAGTGTCCTAGCTCCTCTGCGGGAGGTGGCGTCAAGGTCTGTAGCAGTCCGCACTGGTTGCAGCGCCCTATCGCATAATGCTCATGCGAGACCAGATGATCCTCACACTCCCACAGCTCGGTGTAGCTGCTATTGTGGCAATGCGGGCAAGTTTGCTTAGAGAGACTACATGCGATCATAGCGAAAGGACTATTGGTTGACACCCTTCTTTGCTTCTTGCCATAGCGTCTCCATCTCCTCTAGCGAGAGGTCGGTGATACTTTTGCCATGCTCCTTAGCGGTCCGCTCAATGTACCCAAAGCGCTCGATAAACTTACGATTCGTCCGCTCCAGTGCATTGTCTGGGTTGACCCCATAGAGACGAGCCGCATTGACAATGCTAAAGAGCAAGTCCCCTACCTCAGCTTCTAGATCATCGGCACTCCCCGCAGTCATCTCCTGCTCGACCTCCTGCAGCTCTTCACGCACCTTCGCCCAGACCTCCTCACGCTCCTGCCAGTCGAAGCCGACGGCACGCGCCTTGTCCTGTATGCGGTACGCCTTGATCAGTGCTGGTAGAGCCGACGGCACGCCCGAGAGGACCGACTTATTGCCGTCCTTCTCCTTTTGCTTCACCTGCTCCCATAGCTGCACCACCTGACCCGCATCCTCGACCTGCTCAGTCGCATAGATATGTGGGTGGCGAAAGATCAGCTTGTTGCACAGCTTGTTGCACACATCTACAATGTCAAAGTTCCCCTGCTCATCCCCTATGCGAGCATAGAAGAGGACATGCAGGAGCACATCGCCCAGCTCCTTGCACACCGCATTCGTATCACCCTGCTGTAGCGCATCGCTGAGCTCGTAGACCTCCTCGATCGTGTTAGCCCGTAGCGACTCATTCGTCTGCTTGCGATCCCAGGGACAATGGGTACGCAGATTGTCGAGGACATCCAGTAGACGGGAGAAAGCCTCCAGCCGTTCATCTTTGCTGTGTATCATAGCTTGTCAGTTATTACAGTGCAAAGGTACCACTTTGAGGTCAAAGCACCTCGCACAGGGCTGACGCATTATAATTGCTCCGTTAGGAGCTACACATTAGCGACAAGCGAGACTTGGATGAATTCGTTATATAGTATTGCTGTCCGACTACTCGACTTCGACCAATCTACAGTTTTCTTCATAGGGAACTCTAGTTTCATGCCTAGGAAACTCTAGTTTCATGCCTAGGAAACTCTAGTTTCATACCTAGGAAACTTTTGTTTCACCCAAGTGGTACTGATAGTTAGCTCATTTCTGCAGAACGATCTACCCGATGCCCCCTCAAAAAGCTTTCACTGGACAGCAATAACTATATATAATGCGCCACCCCTGGCACCTCGCAACCAGCCGTGCGACGAATCAATCTTACAACTTTCCAAAAACTTCCCAGCGTTGGAACCGAAGAGTTCCTCCCTTGGAACTAAAAAGTTCTAAAAGGGGAACTACTTTTGGAACTCGTATATGCTAAGTAATCAGCACGATACGAACAGCGCCAACGACTACTCCGCCTTCGCGATGCACGGATTTCTCAAAACTAAGATGAGCGTGGGCGTGGCGGATATGTGGGCTGATTTGCGTAGCTTTGTGCAGGAGGTTTTGAGGCTACAAGCCTTCTTCCAGCAGTGGCACATGAATGCAACTATGACCCAGCAAGAGCTATGAGCAAAAGCAAAGCAGATCAAATGCTCATCTATCAGTCGATAGATGGCAAGATAAAGGTTGATGTACAATTTAATCAAGACACTGTATGGCTGTCTCTAGACCAGATGGCTACCCTCTTCGGACGAAATAAGTCTACCATCTCTCGACATATCAAAAACATCTTTGAGGAGGGCGAGCTGTCTAGTAATTCAGTTGTTGCAAAATTTGCAACAACTGCTTCTGATGGAAAAGAATATCAGATTGACTACTACAATCTTGACGTCATCATATCGGTAGGATACCGAGTGAAGTCACTACAGGGTACGCAGTTCCGTATCTGGGCGACTCAACAGCTGAGAGAGTACCTAACCAAGGGCTTTGCTCTCGATGATGAGCGACTGAAGAGGGGCTCTGCATACAACTACTTCAAAGAGCTACTCGACAGGATTCGTGAGATACGTCTGTCTGAAAGGCTCTTCTATCAGCAAATCAAGGATATCTACGCAACCAGCATAGATTACAATCCCTCAGATGAGATGACTATCGCTTTTTACAAAGAGGTGCAGAACAAGCTACTTTGGGCTGTCAGTGGTAAGACAGCTGCCGAACTAATCTACTATCGATCCAATGCTGCACTACCTATGATGGGGCTCACCTCTACGGAGCTAGAGGGTAAAGTCAGAAAGAGAGACATCACAATAGGTAAGAACTACCTCAATGAGCAAGAGATCAAGCAACTGAAGCTTATCGTAGAGCAATTCCTCGCCTATGCCGAGGCGCAAGCACAGGCTGAAAAACCGATGTATATGCGAGACTGGATACAGAAGCTACGCCTCGTGCTGACGATGAATGACAAAAACATACTAGAACACGCTGGAGCCATATCTCATGAGATGGCCGTACGAAAAGCTTCCAAAGAGCTACAAGCATACAATGCCCACCAGCGAGAGATGGAGCATCTGGAGAGTATCAAGGAGCTTGACTACGACATTAAGTGTATGTCTCGTTTGAGCCATAAAGAGGAATAGGAAATTTGCCCTACTATAACTATTGGGTTGAAAAGCCTTAGCTTGCTTGTAGAGACTCTAGTGGACAGGCATATGAGATAAGTTAAGGGCAACTCGCCCCCTCTTCCACAGCTTAGGGGAGTGGCGTGATGTGCTTGATACGGAAGGAGGGCGAGTGCAGCTCGGTGAAGTGGAGCAGTAGTCTGCGCAGCGTCTCGTACTCTGCGGTTGTAAAGCTATTCGGTGCAAAGTGCTCTAGATCATATCGTAGGAGTCTCGGCAAAGCGCTCTGGAGCTCTGGCGTTAGCGGTACAGCGTAGTCGGTTCGGAGCGGGAGTATCGTCCATTGCTCGAGGTCTAGCCAGTGTGTCCTGTAGCTTTCAGAGTCCAGGCTTCGCATCTCTAGCCCCTCGGGGAGATACCCTTTGGCACGCAGTATGGAGACAAGCAGGGCTAGGTCAAAGCCTTGTAACTCCTCAAGGCTCTCGATGCGGTCTAGCTGGTCTAGGGCTTGCACTATTATATTATATAGACGTAGATCCTCTGGCTCCTGAGCGAGTAACTCTCGGAGGAGCTGAGCGAGATAGAGGAAGTAACCGCTGGCGGCTGGGCGCTGGGCTAAGGGAAGTGCGCCACGGACGAGCTGTACCTGACGGATGAGCTTGACGGGCTGACTGGCGGGTGAAGGGGTCGTAAGCTGCAGACCTCGTAGCGGTTGGAAGAGATTGCTTGTTGCTCTGCTCCTGCCACCGATAGGCACGGAGAAGGCTGCAGCCCCCCACAGGTCTGTGTAGAGCGTAGCTATGAGTGAGCGGTCTGAGTATGGGATGACACGTAGCACGACCCCCTCTACCGTGGTAATCATAGGCGTGGCGCGGTACTCGGTGTGAGCAGGGGCAGTAGCTCCCGCAGGTCTCTGATCTCAATGACTGAGTGGTGCTGCTGGTCATAAGTGGGCATCGGGACTTGCCATAGGTTGTACCAGACGGAGTCAATGCCACTATTGAGCGCACAGAGGATGTCGCTCGGCCAACTGTCACCGATGACGAGCGCTTCCTGACGACTACACCCTACGGCCTTCAAGGCGTAGTCTAGAAACTCAGTCGCAGGCTTAGGCACACCGACATGGTCGACCAAGACCACTTTATCGATGTAGGGCGCCAAACCAGAGCCGTTGATCTTGCCGTACTGCGTCTCTTCAAATCCATTGCTCACGATGACAATCGTGTAGCTACGGTGTAGCTCTGCGAGCACCTCTAGGGCATGCGGTATAAGTGCCGTCTGCTGCTGCACGTAGTTGATGAAACGCTGGTTGAGCTCCATGACCTGCTGGTCGCTCCACGAGACGAGCCCCCGTAGTGGATAGCGCAGACGGTCTAGGAGGAGCTGCTCCTTGCTAATATACCCCTTGCGATAGTCGTCCCAAAGCTGCTCCTGATGGGGAAAGTAGACGGCGAAGTAGTCTTCGAAGGTATCGTAGTAAGCTCCCCACCCCTCCTCATTGTAGAGTCTGTGTAGGCTCGCCTTATTATTGTCAAAGGTGGCCCAGAGCGTGTCATCGAGGTCGAAGAGTAGTGCTTTGTACTTCATTGTTTTTGCTGGCAAGGTAGAGGTCAGTCTTATAAACTTCAAAGGGGAGGTGTCTCAGGCACCTCCCCTTTTGCTAGATGTAGTGTGTCGAGAGACCGATTAGTAGATCTGTACGACTAGTATCTTGGAGAGACTCCAGAACTCCTGAGGATTGGTAATCTCTAGTGTGAGCATCTTGTCCTCGCCCTTGACAAGTCTGTAGCTAGACTTCGGGTGCTTGGTCTTGAGCTCAGCCTTCTTAGCATAGACAGGTATCGAGGTAACTCGACGCAGGTCTATCTGCGTGAAGTAGTCTGACTGATAACCCTCGGTGACTACCTCACCATTGCGGATTATGTTCATATCCTTGAGGTCACGAGAGGTACCGATACAGTAGCGGACCGTGTTGAGCGCAGCATCCTGACGCTCTAGCTCAGCTTGCTGGGCAGCGGAGGTCTTGCTTAGATTCTCCACGTTGTTACTCAGACCTGTGACCATAGAGTCGAGGACACCGATAGCGTAGTTCTTGCGCTTGAGCTCCTCGGTGAGGTCTAGGATCTCAGCGTTCTTAGCGTTGAGCTGCTCTTGGAGCGTGCCGATGGTGCGCTGTAGAGAGGTGTTTTTGTTGCCAGACTGAGCGAGCTTCTTGTTTAGGAGCGCTATCGTCTGACGGTTAGACTCCATCTTCTCATTGATTAAGCGCAGATTGTCTTCGATCTTAGCGCGCTGGGACTGAGGTAGCTCGTCATTGCCATTGAGAGATATCATACCCTCTAGTTGCTGTATCTGAGCGAAGTTTTGGATCACCATATTGATCAGTGAATCCTGCTCAGCTACCTGCGTCCGTAGGGACTGAAGCTCGGTGAGCTCGTCTTGGTGCTCTTGGTCTTCTTGATTGTTCTTGTTACATGCGGTGAGCATCAGTAGCGAGAGCACCAATGCTGAGAAAGTGAGAGATAGTGACTGTTTCATAATTGTTTAGTTGTATCTTCTGTTGTGTGTCTATTGATTTTCTTGGAAGGCTTGGTAGGCGTGGCACCAGCGATGACTATGACAAACTCCCCGCGGGGTGCTGTCTCGGCAAAGTGGTCGCTCAGCTCCTGGAGAGTGCCACGTCGCACCTCTTCGTGTAGCTTCGACAACTCACGGCAAGTAGCAGCCTGTCGCTCAGCGCCGAAGTATGTAATCAGGTCAGCAAGCGTACGACAGACTCGGTATGGCGACTCATATATAATAATGGTGCGGGTCTCCGTGGCTAGCGCCGTGAGGAGTGTCTGTCGCCCTTTTTTGACTGGGAGAAAGCCCTCGTAGCAAAAGCGTGACGTGTCTAGTCCACTAGCGACTAAGGCTGGGACGAAGGCGGTAGCTCCTGGTAGGCAGGTGACGGTCACGCCAGCATCGATGCAAGCTCGTATGAGCATGGCTCCTGGATCGTTGATGCCAGGCGTACCCGCATCGCTAATGAGGACCACGGAGGTCCCCTCGGCAATGCGCTGCGCTAGGCGCTCGGAGGTCTTGTACTCGTTGAACTTATGGTGGCTCTCCATAGGCTTCGCTATCTCGTAGTGCCGTAGCAATACGGAGGAGGTGCGAGTGTCCTCAGCTAGGATCAGATCAGCCTCACGTAGCGCCTCTAGTCCACGTAGGGTGATATCTCCAAGATTGCCTATAGGGGTCGGGACGACCGTCAGTTGAGCCATTGTAGTTAAGACTGTACTCTTGACTGGCAAGAGATATTTACGGTGCAAACTTACGAAAATCTAATGGAATCAAGCATTACTGCCTAGATTACTCCAGTCCACAGGCACCTTTTGGGGATGGGTGAGGCGGGAAGAAAAGTCATCGCAAAACGGCAATTCGCCAAAGTTTCTCCTCGAAGGCAACGATATTTGTAGCTTATTCAATATCTATTTGTTACCTTTGCGGTGCTATACTTGCTAAATAGACATATTATATAGACCCCGTATGAATTCATTTTGGAAGACCTTCTTTGCGACACTGCTGGCGATTGTTGTTAGTGGTGTCATCTTCGTCTCTTTATCTATCATTGCTCTTATTGGTATTTTCGCAGGACTGAGCGTTGGTGCCAACAACGAGACCCAGAAGATCAAGGATGGGAGCATCCTCAAGATCAACCTTACTAATATATCCGATACGTACGTCTCCAATCCTTGGGCCGAGCTGGGCTTTGACAAGGGCGACAGGTGTCAAGACCTGCCTCTCTCGTATGTAATCGAGGCTATTGACGAGGCTAAGAATGATGACCGCATCAAGGGCATCTATCTCAACATGATGGATCCTGGATGTGGCTTTGCTTCGGCCGAAGCGCTCAGAGGAGCACTGGAGGACTTCAAGCAGACGGGCAAGTTTATCGTCTCCTACTCAGACTTCTACTCGCTCAAGGGATACTACCTCGCCTCCGTGGCTGACCAGCTCTATGTCAATAAGGAGGGCTCTATCGCTTTCGATGGCTTGGCTGGCGGGGCGGTCTTCTTCAAGGACTTGCTAGACAAGATCGGCGTGGAGATGATGGTCTTTAAGGTGGGTACCTTCAAGAGTGCTGTGGAGCCTTACATGCTCAACAGTATGAGCGAGGCAAATCGCACCCAGATCTCCTCTTACCTTGGCGACATATGGGGTCGCATCCTAGGCGAAGTGGGCACCAGCCGTGGACTAGACAGTGTGCGTCTGCAGGCTCTAGCGGATAGTATGCAGTCTGTCCAGACGACCGACTCTTACCTAGCCAACAAACTCATCGATGGTGCGCTCTATCAGGATCAAGCTCTAGAGCAGCTCTGCTCGCTCGTGGACGTAGATGGGCCAGACGACCTTTACTTCGTCTCGCTACGTGATGTGTATGCCACACGTAGCTCTGCTCGTAGCGGAGAGGCTAATATAGGCGTCCTCTTTGCTGAGGGCGAGATCAATGTTGAGGAGACTGACTCGCCTTTTAATACCAAGAAAGTAGTCACTGACCAACTCGCCGATCGTATCCTAGAGATGGGCGAAGACGACGACTACGATGCACTCGTAGTACGTGTCAATTCGCCAGGCGGTAGTAGCTACATCTCTGAGCAGCTCTGGTATGCCGTCCATAAGGCTAGCCAAAACAAACCTGTCGTCATCTCTATGGGAGACTACGCCGCTTCTGGCGGATACTATATGTCTTCGGGCGCTAGCTACATATTTGCCGAGCCCTCGACCATTACGGGTTCTATCGGCATCTTTGGCGTCGTACCTAATGCGACCAAGCTGGCTAACAAGATCGGAGTACATCAGGATGTGGTCAAGACAGCTCGCTATGCTGACCTAGGCGCCCTCGATCGTCCATGGACGGAGGAGGAGCGAGGACTCTTCCAGCAGTATGTCAATCGTGGCTACGAACTCTTCCTCAAGCGTGTCTCCGAGGGTCGTGGTATGACAAGAGACCAGGTAGACTCAATAGCTCAGGGACGTGTATGGACTGGCGCTCAGGCACTGGGACTAGGACTCGTCGATGAACTGGGCGGTCTACAGGATGCTATCGCTTATGCCGCTACACAGGCTGGTTACGACAGCTATCATGTGACTTACGCAAGACGTGAGGTCAATGTACTCCAAGAGCTATTCAATAGATCGACACAGACCGTACGCATGAAGCTGATGAACTCATGGTTTACCGAGGAGGAGATCCGCTACATCGACCAGCTTCGTGAGCTACGAGCCATGTCAGGGCTTCAGGCTCGTCTGCCTATGGTAGTAGATATCTAATCTCTCCGAGCAATACAGACTTTCCCCTCTTGACTCTCTCACAGTATGGATCAGACACCCAAGATCAATAGATGGCTATTACCACTCTCCGCTCTTTACGGAGTGGGCGTGTCGCTACGCAATAGCCTTTACAATATGGGGCGTCTGAAGAGTCATTCGTTTCCCATCCCCATCATCTGTGTCGGAAACCTTGCCGTAGGTGGTACGGGCAAAACTCCCATGATAGAGCACCTCGTCCGTATGCTCATGGGGGATCTGCGGATCGCTATCGTGTCACGAGGCTATAGGCGTAAGTCCATGGGGCTAAAGGTAGCCGAGCTAGGCGATAGCGCCAGTCGCATAGGCGACGAGCCAGCTCAGATCCTGCGCAAGTTTGGTGACAAGATACAGATCATCGTGGATGGCAATAGGGTGCGTGCCATTAACTATCTAGTCAATCAGCCCTACTCGCAGCGACCCGATGTGATCCTGATGGACGATGGCTTCCAGCATCGCTCCGTGCAGCCCTCGTTCTCCATCCTTTTGTCCAGTTACAATAGACTCATGACTGAGGATGCGCTACTCCCTGCGGGTCGCCTTCGTGAATCAGCTCGTGGGCGCTATCGTGCCGATGTAGTAGTCGTGACCAAGTGTCCTACCCTACTCAAGCCGATAGACTGCACCTTTACGGAGCGCCGGTTAGATCTCTATCCGCATCAGCGGCTACTCTTTAGCGAGGTCAAGTATGAAGACCCCGTGCCCATCTTCCGCAGAAATGCCGGAGCCACAAAGATTGACACCAATGCCGTCGTCATTGCCCTGTCGGGTATCTCACACCCAGAGGAGTTCTTCGCCTATGTAGAGCGAGGATTCTCCCGTGTGGTGACCCTACCCTATGCAGATCATCACCACTACTCCAGACGCAATGTGACTACTTGGGAAAACATCCTGACAGACTATCTGGCGCGCGGTGTGGAGGTGGTCTTCCTCTGTACCGACAAGGATGCGGTCAAGATCTACGAGCTGGAGTCCTACATGAGCAGTGAGCTACGTGAGCGCTTCCTCCGCCTGCCTATACAGGTGCGCTTCAAGTCTCACGGCGAGGAGGATCTGCGCAAGCTTGTCTTGGAGCATATCGCGCAGTTTACACGTACACAGGCTCAAGAAGAGGAGCACAAGGAGGAAGAGGAAAAGGAATAATCTATGAATACACCTATCTCTGACTTAGGAGAGTTCGGACTGATCCGAAAGCTCACTGAGCAGTTTGCCATCATATCGCCCGACCGTGTCCGCATGGCCGTCGGTGACGATGCCGCCATTTTGCAGATGAAGCCCGACGAAGAGCTATTGGTCACGACCGATATGCTCCTCGAGGGCGTACACTTTGACATGACCTACATGCCGCTCAAGCATCTAGGCTACAAGGCGGTCGTGGTCAACGTCTCCGATATCTGCGCCATGAATGGCATCCCCCAGCAAATCACCGTCTCTCTAGGTATCTCGGCTAGGTATACGGCCGAGATGATCGAAGAGCTATATAAAGGTATCGAGCTAGCCTGCCAGCACTACCAGGTAGACCTCGTCGGCGGGGATACATGTGCCTCGCAAAACGGACTCGCCATCAGCATCACATGCCTCGGCTCCGTCACTAAGGGCGAGGCTGTTCTGCGCTCGGGTGCTCAACCCAACGATCTCATCTGCGTCACGGGCAATCTAGGTGCAGCCTACATGGGCTTCCAGCTCTTAGAGCGTGAGCACCGCACCTTCCTAAGCGCTCCGACGGAGGAGTTTGAGCCACACTTTGAGGGATACGAATACCTGATCGAGCGTCAGCTCATGCCCTCAGCGCAGCGCTGGTTGCGTGGCAAATTGGCCGAGCAGGGAGTCACCCCGACAGCGATGATAGACATCAGCGATGGACTAAGCTCCGAGCTACTACACATAGCGGAGCGGTCGCAGGTAGGCGTGCGGATCTTTGAGGATCGACTACCTCTAGATCGCGAGACGCTAGCGCTATGCGAAGAGATGAATATGTCACCCATCACGGCAGCCTTCAATGGTGGCGAGGATTACGAGCTGCTCTTCACCGTGCCACTAGCCCAGGTTGGTCAAGTATCTGACATCGAGGGTGTCTCCATCATAGGACATGTCACGGACGCCTCTGAGGGCTGTCGCTGGGTCTCGACCGATCGAGCCGAGCATGAGCTCAAAGCTCAGGGGTGGAACGCCTTCAGCTAGTCCCCTCCCCTCAAAAGTTTGCGGTAAGCGCCCCATCTCAGAAGGCTCAATCGTCATAATCGGTTGAGCCTTCTCTCTGCTTATGGTCCAAGGGCTCTTTTGTCTGCTCCTTCTATCGTCCTAAATAGCTACTTAGCGCCCCTTTCTCTAGGGCTTCAGCCTGACGGTTGTTGCGAGCGATGGATTTTCCTCCCCATGAAAATAGATTTTCTCCCGTATGAAAATGGATTTTCTCCCGTATGAAAATGGATTTTCTCCCGAATGAAAATGGATTTTCCTCCTAGGTGAAAATGGATTTTCATCCGATGGGAATTACATTTCCTCGTATTTGCGGTGGTGAGCTCTCCTGGACCTAGTTCGGCAACTTCCCGAAGAAACGGGCTTTCTACCGAGGAAATTGAGATTCTCCAGAGAGCAAATGGCAAATTCCTCCGAACTTTGAAATCTTTCTTCCGAAGTTTCATTTCATTCTTCCGAACTTTTATTTCAAACTTCGGAGGAAATGAGCGTTTTCCACGGAGCTATCTGTCAATTGCTCCGTGGAGATTACCTATTTGGGATAAAATGGAAAGTTATCGAAACCGTCAAAGACGACTTTTCACAGACAAGGCGGGAAACCTCAGTCGAGGTACTCGTCTAGTAGATATGGGCGCAGGAGGTCGCGCGCCTCGTCGGTGTAACGTTGCTGCGCGGTGCGTATCGCTAGACGCTCCGAGAGACAAGGCGCAGACGGTGTATCCGAGCGGTGCCACTGTGTCAGAAGTCGTATAGCGGGTTGCCCTACGTGGTGGTATAGCCCGCAAAGCCGTTTGAGATTGTAGCGGTGCAGCACCGCCTCCCGTCGCAGGAGGGGCAATGCCTCGACGGGTGTGACGAGACAGAGCGTTGGCTCAGGGGCAACGAGTGGCTCTAGATAACGAAAGAGTAGATGTGGCGCAAAGCCCTCCTCCGTGTGGCGTGCCTGACGAAGCGATGCCGTAGCGGGCTGGAGACCGTCGTAGTAAGGAGGATTGGAGACGATAAGGTCGTAGTGACGGAGGGGTAAAGCTAGCTCTGGTGCGGTAATGTCACACGACAGTGCCGTGAGCCGATTGCTATAGGGAGAGCGGGAGAAGTTGTCCTGGGCGGTACGAACCGCTTCGTCATCGATATCGATGGCGGTGACCATGGCACTGGGATAGGTCTGCGCGAGCATCAGCGAGAGGATGCCTGTCCCTGTTCCCACATCTAGGACTTGACCAGCTGTGTGAGCCGTCCTAGCCCACGCTCCGAGGAAGAGTGCATCGGTAGAGATACGCATAGCACAAGCCCCCTGCATGAGAGCGTAGTGTCGCATGCAGAAGGGCTTGTCCATAGTTTTATTTGGCTGTTGGCTGTTAGTACTCTTGCCAGCTCTTGATCTCTAGCTCTTCTAGTGAGAGCGTGCAGAATGCCTTGATATAGGTGGCTGCGAGGCGTGCATTGGTGATCAGAGGGATGTTGAGATCGATTGCAGCACGGCGTAGCTTGTAGCCATTGGTCAACTCACCCGTAGAGAGGTTCTTATTGATGTTGACCACGAGGTCTACCTCATGCTGGTGCAACAGATCGAGTGCTTGTGGCTGCTCGGTGCTGTCGGGCCAGTGAACGAGTGTGGCGGGGACTCCGTTCTCCTCTAGGAAGTGCTGCGTACCTGCCGTAGCGTAGAGCTTGTAGCCTTTCTTGTGGAGGAGCTGCGATGCCTCGAGGAGGTCGGCCTTTTGCTTAGCGCCACCCGTCGAGAGGAGGATGCCACGCTCTGGGATGTGATGCCCCACGGAGAGCATCGCCTTGAGGATAGCCTCCTCGGTGTCCTCGCCGATACAGCCCACTTCGCCCGTGGAAACCATATCAACACCTAGCACGGGGTCAGCCTTTTGCAAGCGAGAGAAGGAGAACTGCGAAGCTTTGATCCCCACATAGTCTAGCGAGAAGGCATCCTTCGTCGGGTGCTCATAGGGCAGCCCTAGCATAATCTTGGTGGCTAGATCAATGAAGTTGAGTCGCAGCACCTTGCTCACGAAGGGGAAGCTACGCGAAGCGCGGAGGTTGCACTCAATCACTTTGATTTCGTTGCCTCGTGCGAGGAACTGGATGTTGAACGGACCTGAGATGTGTAGCGCCTCGGCTATCTGACGCGATATGCGCTTGATGCGTCGTACGGTCTCAACGTAAAGCTTCTGAGCGGGGAACTGGATGGTCGCATCGCCACTGTGGACGCCAGCGAACTCGATATGCTCGCTGATCGCATAGGCGATGATCTCGCCATGATCGGCGACGGCATCCATCTCGATCTCCTTGGCATGCTCGACAAACTGAGACACGACCACGGGGTGGTCTTGGGACACGTTGGCTGCGAGCTGCAAGAAGCGGAGTAGCTCCTCCTGATTGGAGCAGACATTCATCGCAGCTCCTGAGAGGACGTAGCTAGGACGCACCAAGACGGGGTAGCCTACACGATCCACGAAGCGGTCAATGTCCTCAATGGTGGTGAGCTCGCTCCACTCGGGCTGGTCGATGCCTAGCTCGTCTAGCATGGCGGAGAACTTGTGTCGATCCTCCGCATGGTCTATATCTTCGGCTTGCGTGCCTAGGATGGTGACCCCATTGGCGGCAAGACGTAGTGCTAGGTTGTTCGGGATCTGACCACCCGTAGCTAGGATGACACCCTTGGGAGCCTCTAGGTCTATGATATCCATGACGCGCTCGAAGGTGAGCTCGTCAAAGTAGAGACGGTCTGACATATCGAAGTCTGTACTGACGGTCTCTGGATTGTAGTTGATCATGATAGAGCGCAGACCCGCCTTGCGAATGGTGTGTAGCGCATTGACACCGCACCAGTCGAACTCGACGGAGCTACCGATACGATAAGCTCCCGAGCCTAGCACGATGACCGACTTGCCGTCCTGCTCTGTGGCTATGTCGTGTTCCTCACCATGATAAGTGAGGTAGAGGTAGTTGCTCTCGGCTGGTACCTCGGCGGCTAGCGTGTCGATCTGCTTGACATAAGGTAGTATGCCAAGGCTCTTGCGGTGCTGGCGTACTTGGTCAGCCTCTTTGTGTAGGGGCTTCTTGTACTCCTTGGTAACGGCACGGGCGATCTGGAAGTCGGTGAAGCCTTGCTCCTTAGCTTGTCGTAGTAGCTCGGCAGGGAGACTCTCGATGGATTCACAAGTACCTAGTGTCTCGGCGGTCTCTAGGATGCCTTGGAGGCGATAGAGGAACCAGCGGTCTATCTTCGTAAGCTCGTGGATCTGCTCTACACTGTATCCCTGACGGAACGCTTTGCTGATGACGAAGATGCGGGTATCCGTTGGCTCCCGTAGGGCTGTGTCGATGTCGGGGATGACGAGCTCTTTGTTTTCGCAGAAGCCGTGCATGCCCTGCCCTATCATGCGGAGTCCCTTTTGGATTGCTTCCTCAAAGGTGCGACCGATAGCCATCACTTCGCCAACAGACTTCATGCTACTGCCGAGCTGACGAGATACACCGTGGAACTTACCTAAGTCCCAGCGTGGTATCTTGCAGACGCAGTAGTCTAGCGCTGGCTCGAAGAAGGCTGGCGTTGAACCTGTCACCGCATTCTGCACCTCAAAGAGTCCATAGCCTAGTCCAAGCTTCGCAGCAACGTGTGCGAGGGGATAGCCGGTAGCTTTGCTCGCTAGAGCTGAGGAGCGAGAGAGACGCGCATTGACCTCGATAACGCGGTAGTCCTCACTGTAAAGGTCGAGGGCGTACTGCACATTGCACTCGCCTACGACTCCGAGGTGACGAATAATCTTGATAGCTATCGTGCGGAGCTTGTGATACTCGTCGTTGGAGAGGGTCTGTGAGGGAGCGATGACGATACTCTCGCCGGTGTGGATGCCGAGCGGGTCAAAGTTCTCCATATTACAGACGGTGATGCAGTTGTCGTAAGCGTCTCGCACCACTTCGTACTCGATCTCTTTCCAGCCACGCAAGCTCTTCTCGATCAGGAGCTGTGGGGAGAAGGCGAAGGCTTTCTCAGCAAGGACTCGGAGCTCCTCATCATTGTCGCAGAATCCACTACCCAAGCCTCCCAAGGCGTAGGCAGCTCGTACGATGACGGGGTAGCCTAGTTGGTTGGCAGCGACGAGAGCGTCCTCCATCGTGGTGACAGCGTGGCTCTGGATCGTCTTAACCTCTATCTCGTCAAGCTTCTCGACAAAGAGTTCGCGGTCTTCGGTCGCCATAATGGTCTCGACGGGTGTACCGAGGACATCGATGCCGTAACGCTCCAAGACACCAGACTGGAAGAGCTGAACCCCACAGTTGAGTGCGGTCTGCCCTCCGAAGGCTAGCATGATGCCGTCGGGACGCTCACGCTCTATGACACGCTCTACGAAGTAAGGGGTGACGGGTAGGAAGTAGACCGCATCAGCAACGCCTTCGCTGGTCTGAACCGTAGCGATATTGGGGTTGATGAGGACGGTCTTGATACCCTCCGCTTTGACAGCTTTGAGAGCTTGTGAGCCTGAATAGTCAAATTCGCCTGCCTCTCCGATCTTGAGTGCACCAGATCCGAGTAGGAGTATCTTATTGTATTGCTTACGCTGAGTCATGGTTTGGTCGAGCTTGATGGGTTATTTCGACAATTGTGGGTAGTTCAGGACGGTGTCCTGGAAGTCTGAGAAGAAGTTGAGCGCATCTAGCGGACCGCCCTTTGCCTCTGGGTGGAACTGTACCGAGCGAAATGGAAGGTCGGTGTGCATTAACCCCTCATTAGTGCCATCGTTGAGGTTGGTGTACCACTCTTCCCATCCCTGAGGGAGTGTCGCTGAATTGACAGCGTAGCTATGGTTCTGGCTAGTAATGAGGCACTGAGTCGAATTAACCCGTCGGACAGGTTGGTTGTGTCCGTGATTGCCGTACTTCATCTTATAGATCTTGGCACCAGAGGCAAGCGCCATCAATTGATTGCCCATGCAGATGCCGTAAGTGGGGAGCTGACGCTCGAAGGCATACTGTATCTGTCTGATCGTCTCCTTGCAGCAAGTTGGGGAGCCAGGGCCATTACTGATGAAGACGCCTCGCAGTCCCTCTATCTGCTCCAAAGGATAGTCCCAAGGGACACGGTGGAGCGTGAAGCGCTCGTCAATGAGCGAGCGCAGGATGTTGTCCTTGAGTCCACAGTCGATCAAAGCTATATGACAGTCGCCCGAACCGTAGATGCGAGGCTCGTGGCAAGAGGCTTGAGCGACTAAGTTTTGGTCCCCGATGGCGGGCTCTATGGGAGAGGTCTCGCCCTCGATGGTTATCGTGCCGACCTGGATACCGTGGTCACGCAGATGCTTCGTCAGAGCTCGTGTATCGATGCCTGTAATCCCCACAACGCCCTGCTCTGCCATGAAGTCTCCTAAGGACTGCTCCGCATTCCAGTGTGAGTACTCTGGCGAGTAGCTATTGACTATCAGAGCACGCATGAGACAGCCGTCACTCTCGTAGTATCTGGGGATGTCGTACTCATCTCGGGTAGCAGCGGGGACACCGTAGTTGCCCACCATCGGATAGGTCATCACCAAGATCTGCCCCATATAGCTGGGGTCGGTGAGCGACTCGGTGTAACCATTCATGGCTGTATTAAAGACTACCTCACCGGCCAACTGTCTAGTCGCACCGAAGTGCCAGCCCGTGTAGGTAGATCCGTCTTGTAGCGTGAGCGTAGCTTTGCGCTGTGTGGATGTTTGCATGATTATTGGGTGAAAAGAGCGTCTATGTCTATTTGCGATTGTACTGCTGCTCGTAGTAAACGATGAAAGCATCGTTGACGAGATGGGACCCGCCAGGCGTAGGATAGTCGCCCGTAAAGTACCAGTCGCCTGGATGATGAGGAATAGCTTCGTGTAGAGCCTCTACTGTTTGGTAGACAATGCTAACCTCTGCCTTGATCCCGTCAGACTTGACGAGCTCAGCAATCTTAGCTGAGATCTCCTCTTCGGTAAAGGGAGCGTAAAGGGTCTTGATCACGTTGGGGACGTACTCCGTGAGCGGGTGCTCTCTGAGAGCCATTGCCTCACGGTATGCCTCGTCAAGCATACGCTGCTGGCCACGCTCCTGAAGAAGTGCGATCATAGCTCTAAAGGCTATGAACTCGTCCACGTGACGCATATCTATGCCGTAGTAGTCGGGATAGCGGATCTGTGGAGCACTGGAGACGAAGACTATCTTGCGCGGCCCTAAGCGATCTAGGATCGTGAGGATGCTCTGGCGTATCGTCGTGCCTCGTACGATACTATCGTCGATGACCACGAGATTGTCCACGCCACGCTCGATGGAGCCGTAGGTGACGTCGTAGACGTGCGTCGCTAGATCGTTGCGCGTATTGCCTTCGGAGATGAAGGTGCGTAGCTTGATATCCTTGATGGCGACCTTCTCACTACGTATGCGCTGCGAGAGAATATGCTTTAGTTGCTCGTCAAAGTCGGGAGCTCCCAACGCTTGCTCGATCTGCTCCGCCTTGCGCTTGTTAAGTTCGAGGTTTAGTCCCTCCAGCATACCGAAGTAAGCGACCTCGGCGGTGTTTGGGATAAAGGAGAAGACCGAGTGGGTCAAGTCTCCGTCTATCTCTCTGAGGATAGCTGGCGTGAGGAGCTGTCCCAGCATCTTACGCTCACGATAGATGTCTCGATCACTACCACGAGAGAAGTAGATACGCTCGAAGGAGCAAGCTTTCAACTCGCCAGGCTCCAGGATCTGCGTGATACTCGGATTAGCTTTGTTGTCTATGGTAAGCGCCTCGCCAGGGTTTAGCTCGAGGACCTTGTCGTAGGTCACATTCATCACCGTCTGAATCACGGGACGCTCACTAGCAACGACGATGATCTCGTCATCAATGTAGTAGAATGCGGGGCGGATGCCATTACGATCTCTCAGGACGAAAGAATCTCCCGATCCCGTCATACCGCACATCACAAAGCCTCCATCCCAGATAGGACTGGTACGACGGAGTACATTGGTCAGATCCAGATGATCCTCGATGAAGTGCGTTATATCCATCCCCTCTAGCCCTTGCTCCTCGTGAGCGATCTTGTAGAGACGCTCCACCTCTCGGTCTAGACGGTGACCTACTTGGTCTAATATAATATGTGTGTCGCTAGAGGTACGAGGATGCTGCCCGATGGCGGTGATTTCGTCAAAGATGCCCGACACATTGGTCAGGTTAAAGTTACCACACACCGCCAGAGACTTCGCTCTCCAGTTGCTACGGCGTATCATCGGATGTACGAATGTCAAGCCCGCCAAGTCTGTCGTGCTGTAGCGTAGATGGCCCATGTAGCAATCGCCTAGGAAAGGCGTATAGCGCTCAGCTTGCGTCGCTTCCTCTACGGTAGGCGTCGTACCATCGTGTGCCTTGGCTATGGTCTCATGTACCTTCTTGAATATCTCCGTAATAGCGTTACTACCGAGAGCTCTCTCTCGATAGATATACTCGTCACCTGGAGGGGCTTGTGTCTTAACCACAGCCAGTCCAGCGCCATCCTGCCCACGGTTGTGCTGCTTCTCCATAAGGAGGTAGAGCTTGTTCAGCCCGTAGAGGGTCGTACCGTAGTGCTCTGCGTAGTACTCTAGAGGTTTGCGTAGTCGTATGAGTGCTATCCCGCACTCGTGCTTGAGAGGTTCCATTGATTCGCCGAGGGTTATATCTTAGTTAGCGACGCTTCTTGTTTTGCTCACGCATGAGCTTCTCTTGCTCCTTCTGCATCTGCTCGAGACGCGCCATAAAGCCTTTCTTCTTCTTGGGCTTCTTCTGGTTCTCCTGAAGACGTGCCAGCACCTTATCCTCATTGATCAGTAGTCGGCTAGCGAGGAACTGCAGGATCGTGATCAGCGTAGAGATAAAGTAGTAGTAGGTCAGACCAGCCGCATTGCTATTGAAGAAGATGAAGAACATGATCGTCATCATGTAAGGCATAAAGCGCATCATCTTCATCTGCGAACCACTAGCTCCGCCTGACATACTCATCGTATAGCGAGAGTAAATGATATTGGTAACAGCCCATAGCAAGCAGAAGAGACTGATATGGTTACCACCCAGTAGTCCCGTGATGAAAGGTATGTCCGTGCTCCACGAAATGATTGGGTCGTAGGTCGAGAGGTCCTTGACCCAGAGGAAGCTCTCCCCACGAAGGTCTATAGCCGTCGGGAAGAACATATAGAGCGCTATCAAGAAAGGCATCTGCAGCAACATCGGCAAGCAGCCACTCATCGGGCTAGCTCCCGCATTGCGGTATAGTTGCATCGTCGCTTGGCTACGCTTCATCATCATCTGCTGATCATCGCCCGCATACTTAGCATTGATCGCCTCTACCTGTGGCTTTAAGACACGCATCTTAGCTTGCGACAGATAGCTCTTGAAGGTTAGCGGTGAGAGCACCAGCTTGATAATGATCGTCAGCAAGAGGATGATGATACCCCAGTTAGAGATAAAGCCCTGGAGGAAGTTTATCAGCGGACGAATCAGAGTGACATTGATCCATCTAAAGAGCGAGCCACCCACATAGATCATCCGCTTGAGGTCTAGTCGCTGCGCCTTGTCCACGCCAGCGTCTATGCTCTTGAGCATGTTGTAGTCTAGAGGTCCCATGAAGAGTGCAAAGTTCGCCTTGCGCCCATCACGTATATCCATTGCGAAAGCCCCTTGATACTTGCAGTCCTTGATATAGTTTGTCTCCTTAGGCTCAGTCGTGAAGGACATCTTGTTCTCCTCTAGGCGCGTATCTCCTAGACCGATGAGGACGGTGCTAAAGAACTTATCCTTCATCGCCACCCACTGGATCTTCTCACGGACATCCTTCTCCTGCGTCATTTTGGTCTCCTTGAGCTTCTCTACATCATCGCCCGGATACTTATAATATATAGTAGAGTACTGATTCTCAAACTTCCAGGAGAGCTCCTGACGCGGTATGCGCAGGCTCATCTCTAGGTCTTGCATCGCATTGTTACTATGTAGGAGCGATCCTAAGCCTTGCGCCTCAATAGCCATACCGAGCATATACCCCTCGTGAGGCATCGTGTAGATGATGCGGAGGTAGCTTGACGAGTCTATCGGGAGCGTCATCTGGAGCGTTGAGTCGTTGGGCTGGCTTGCCTGCCAGATCAGATCTTTCGTCTCTAGGATTTGGTTTTGATTCGTCCGTATAGGCAGATTGAGCACAAAGTCCCCAGGAGCAAAGAGTCGCACCTGCGTACTATCGTAACTCTTGTAGTCCGCTAGCTCAGCCGATACTGGCATAGCCCCCTGTGTGGTAAAGGTAACGCTAAGCTTATCATTGGACATCGTGTACTCCTTAGCAGACTGAGCCATCAACTGGCTAAAAGCGTAGAGCGAGTCTACAGGAGCAGGCTTTGCTGCATCTGAAGTCGTTTGACCCTCCTCTGCAGGGGCTGTAGCGGCATTCGTTGCGACCTGAGTGGTATCAGTCGCAGGTGTAGGCGTGGATGCAGGCTTCTGCTTAGGAAGTAGGAAGACTGAGTAGACAACGATGACCACACCAATCAAAACGATACCTATGAGGTTTGATTTATTCATCTAAAGTATAGAGTATGTCGTGTATAAAAGAAACTGCTCGAGATGTGCGCCCCTATCGATTGCTAATTGCTGAGATAAAGGCCATAAAGATCGGGCTAGGCTGCAAGACCGTGCTGCTGTACTCGGGGTGGTACTGCACACCGATGTACCAAGGATGTCCCTCTAGCTCGAGTGCCTCGACGAGACCCGTCTCGGGATTGGTGCCTACGCACTTAAAGCCAGCCTCTTCAAAGGCGGTACGGTACTGACTGTTGAACTCATAGCGGTGTCTATGTCTCTCTGAGATCAAGAGCTTGCCATAAGCTTCTGCCAGCTTAGAGCCCTCCTTCAGTTCGCATTCATAAGCACCTAGTCGCATGGAGGCACCCAGGTCTGAGACCGCCTTCTGCTCGTCCATCAGGTCAATAATCTTATTAGTCGCTGTAGGCTTGATCTCGGTCGTGTTACAATCCTCTAGACCCAGCACATTTTGCGCAAACTCAATAGCCATACACTGCATACCTAGGCAAATGCCGAGCGTCGGGATCTGATGCGTACGGGTATACTCCAGAGCAATCAACTTACCCTCTACGCCTCTAGAGCCAAAGCCAGGAGCCACCACTACCCCATCGTAACCACTCAGGAGCTTCTCCACATTGTCCTTGGTGATACTCTCGCTATGTATCGAGGTTAGCTTGAGCTTACGGTCATGGTATACACAGCTCTGGAGCAGTGCCTCGTCGATAGACTTGTAGGCATCCTGTAGCTCTACATACTTACCCACGAGTGCGATGTGTAGCTCCTTGGTAGCCGACTTCATCCGATGAACGAAGTCGCGCCAATCCTCTAGCTTAGGCGTCTCGCCCACCTCTAGACCAGCTTGCTGGATCACCTGTCGATCCAGTCCCTGCTCCTGCAGGAGTAGCGGTATCTCATAGATCGACGGCATATCAATACTCTGGAAGACACTCTCCTTAGAGACATTACAGAAGAGTGCCACCTTATCTAGTATCTCATTGCTCAGCTTATGCTCCGTACGAAGCACTAAGATATCGGGCTGAATACCCTCCTCCTGAAGCTGCTTCACCGAGTGCTGCGTAGGCTTCGTCTTGTACTCCTTAGCTGCTGCGATAAAGGGCACATAAGTCAGATGGACACAGACGCAGTGGTTCTTGAGCTCCCACTTGAGCTGACGTACACTCTCTAGGAAGGGCAGCGACTCGATATCTCCGACCACACCACCTATCTCCGTGATGACAAAGTCGTAGTGATGCTTCATGCCCAGACGACGTACGCTCCGCTTGATCTCATCCGTGATATGCGGGATCACCTGCACCGTCTTACCGAGGTAGTCCCCGTGGCGCTCCTTATTGATCACGCTCTGATAGATACGTCCCGTGGTGATGTTGTTCTCCCGAGAGGTGCGGATATTGAGGAAGCGCTCATAGTGACCCAAGTCTAGATCCGCTTCGTGACCATCCTCTGTCACATAGCACTCGCCATGCTCGTAGGGATTGAGCGTCCCTGGGTCGATGTTTATATAAGGGTCAAACTTCTGGATCGTAACCTTGTATCCACGAGCTTGAAGCAGTTTGCCAAGACTGGCGGCTACAATGCCCTTACCAAGTGAGGAGACCACGCCTCCCGTCACAAAGATGTATCGTGTATCGGTCATAACAGTGCTATATAATTAGAGGTACCACACTCCATTAAAACTTAAGTCTGTGCAAAGGTACTAAATAGTGACCACTACACCTCACCCTGAGAGAGCCCAAGATTTTGCAAATCTCCAGATACGCTAGTTCAACACGCTGACCTATAGGGGTGCACGGCTCGTTCCACCTCTCGGGTGATTCTAATCTCTACCGAGGAAATCGCCAATAGCTCACGAAGAAACGAAAATTCTTCACGGAGGGCCGAAATAAAAGTTCGGAAGAATGAAATGAAACTTCGGAAGAAAGATTTCGAAGTTCCGATGAATTTTTTGATTGCTCGGTGGAGGATTCCTATTTTCTACCGAGGCATTTGCGATTTCCTCGGAGGTGTGCTGTCGGTATCATCGAAAGGTCTCGTAGTGCATCGGAGCGAGTAAGAGATTAGAAGGTAGAGATTAGAGATTAGAGATTAGAGGTTAGAGATTAGAAGTTAGAGGTTAGAGATTAGAAGTTAGAGGTTAGAGATTAGAGGGAGTCGGAGGAATCAGACGAAGAAGCCCATGTGGGGACGCACGAGAGTGTCTAGGGAAGGCATCCGTAGTGTCTAAGGGTGCGGCATCCATGTTTTGACGGGGACGGACATTCCTCCAATTCAAAAGTTTCTTTTCTGATTGAGAGATGTCGCAAATAGCTATGCAACAGGTGTCTAAGCCTCGCTATAGGAGCGTCATCTTGTCGCATTTGAGCCATACAGAGTAGAAATTGACGAGGAAACAGTTGTTAGTTTCAAAATTTGTCGTACCTTTGTCACCGCTAAGGAGCAAAGGAACGTTGCTTTCATCCTCAAATCATAGGCTGGTGAGCCTATCTGAAGGGTTTCATTCGGAGCTTCGCAAAAAAAAATCACCTCTAGCTATTGCAGTGTTGATAAGTTTTTGTACCTTTGCAGAGCAAAACAACCGAGGTGCGGTAGTTCAGCTGGTTAGAATACCTGCCTGTCACGCAGGGGGTCACGGGTTCGAGTCCCGTCCGCACCGCTCTGATTCCTCATACGAGGTCACAGCTTTCTAGACAAGATGGTCAGTAAGCATGACGGAGTAAGAGGTTTCTTAGTCTTAAGGAGATAGCGATCTCCTGATTACAGCATTTTTTAGACTCCCCATTACTATTATGGCGAGTCTTTTGTACATACACAGGTAGTCACTGCTACAAGCCCAAGTGGCGGAACTGGTAGACGCGCTAGTTTCAGGTACTAGTAAACGCAAGTTTGTGCAGGTTCGATTCCTGTCTTGGGCACCTAGAGTTGCTACAAGCGTAGTAGTTGCTGTAAGGGAGACTATATAATATAATGTATGCGCAGGTGGTGGAATTGGTAGACACGCTACTTTGAGGGGGTAGTGCCAGCAATGGTGTGTGAGTTCGACTCTCATCCTGCGTACTACGAGAGAGACCTATTGGATGACCTTACATAGATGAGGCTTCAGTAGGTCTCTCTCTTTTTGCACTACCCTACCTCAGCCTACACCGTTGAAGCCTGTTGACTTTTGCAACACCCACCGTTGGGTCAATTTGTCCTATCCTCCATATCGTCTGTCTATTTCGTCTATCTAAGGCATAGAGACGACTGATGATAAGTCGTATCCCTTGCCGTGGTATAGTTTTTGAGTACCTTTACACGGTGAGACTATTGCACGAGGGTGCCTAGCTGTGCTATTCCTCTGCATGTATTGCCCAGTGCTAGAGCCGTCTAAGCGGTACAAGGCACTACATAATTCACTCTCAAGAGATAATATATACGAATGAACTTCACGCCATACCAAATAAGTAACCAAGTGGTCAGAGCTTTTGCTAGAGCTTGCGCTATCGGACTACGTTCGGGGAAGCAATTAGATCTCTCTAAGCCACTCTTTATCGACTTAGCTCGTAGTAAAGACACCTTCCCAAGTGTCCTCATCTTGCATGCTCTGAATATACCGCTCTCTCAACTACAATACACGCTCTGTGAGGAGCCAACGATGACTGGGTACTACAAGCAAATCCAGAGCATCATCGATCAGAGTCAGTACACGATGCCCAGTGCAGAGCTTGTACGCTACTACCATGATCAGCTGAAGTCCATACTAGAGGGGGCGTGGGAGATTTTCCCTAATCATGATGACTTCCCCGTGATTGACGCACCGCGTATCGTAGCCTACATGCTACACGAGGGGCAACCAGACATTTATCCATGGCCATACATAACCTCTCGTCCAGCTAAGGAAGATATCCTAGCTAGCTATGTGCAGAATAGCCTAGAGCATAGTGCTAAAGCGACCTCTGTAGAGGTGCAGGCGATAGCCAGTGCCGAGGCGGAGGAGCAGATGCTCCAGACGATCCTCTCCACAGCTATGATGGGGATGCCTGACGCATTGTCAGAGGAGATGCGCCAGGAGCTAAATATCGCCTCGTGGCAAGAGTCTTTTGAGAGAACTTTTTCGGACCTGTCCGCATCAGACGATACCCAGGCGAAGGAGCCTGCTAGCGACTTTGAGCCTAATGGCATTGTAAAGCAAGTAGAGGTCTTCGTCTCTCAAAACAATCCCAACGGCGAGCCCGACAAAAACTCTATGCGTGCTGTGCCTCTAGAGGAGCTACCCGAAGAGATACAAGAGCATATCAAGGCGATCATACGTCACGAGCAGAGCAAGGTAACGCAAAACTCAGGGAGCAATCCCTTTGACCTATCTGCCGAGGGCGAGAGTGGCAAAGAGGAAAAGGCTTCTAAGAAGTCTAGCAAGCGCTCTAAGACACCTGCGCTAGATGCCTTTGCGACCAACCTTAACCAGCTTGCTAAGGATGGTAAGCTAGATCCCATGATCGGACGTGCTAAGGAGCTAGAGCGTATCACGCACATCCTCTGTCGCCGACAGAAGAACAATCCCGTACTGATTGGCGAGGCGGGTGTCGGTAAGACAGCCGTTGCCGAGGGCTTGGCACAGCTCTTAGCTCGCGATGAGGTGAGCTACAAGCTTCGTGGCAAGGTGCTTTACAGCGTAGACTTGGCACAGATGCTAGCTGGCACACGCTACAGAGGAGACTTTGAGGAGCGATTTAAGGCGCTGCTCAAGGAGGCTGAGATGCTGGGCAATACGATCCTACTCTTTGACGAGATCCACACGCTGATGGGTGCAGGCTCGACAGAGGGCAGTATGGATGCCTCCAATATGCTCAAGCCCGCCCTAGCGCGTGGTACGATACAGGTGATCGGAGCGACCACACTGGATGAGTATCGCAGGACCATTGAGAAGAATGGAGCCTTGGCGCGTCGCTTTCAGAAGGTGATGATCGAGCCAAACACGCCCGAGGAGACGCTCGAGATATTGCGTCAGCTACGAGGACGGTATGAAGAGTTTCACCACGTACACTACAGCGACGAGGCTTTGATCGCTATGGTGCGCCTGACCAATAGATATATCTACGATCGCTACTTCCCCGACAAGGCTATTGACGTCCTAGACGAGGTGGGAGCGAGTATGCACCTCAAGGGCAAGCTGGGTGAGAGCGACAAGGTCGCTTCGCTCAGACAGCAGCTACGTACCTATCGTGCGTCTCGTGACAAAGCAGTACGCGAGAGCAACTACGACACTGCCATGACGCTCAAAGTGCAGGAAGAATTAGTCCAGAAAGAGGTGGACGAGGAGCTAGAGAAGGCGCATGCCGAGGAGGCGGGCACCTATCTACCAGTAGATGAGGAGGCGGTCGCCAAGACGGTCTCCATGATGAGCGGTGTGCCTATCTCTAACATTAGTCAGGAGGAGCACGCTAAGCTACGCCAGATGCGCCAGACGCTCAAGGATATAGTGATCGGTCAGGACGATGCGATCAATAAGGTGGTCAAAGCGATACAGCGTAACCGCCTCGGCTTGGGTAGCGACAAGCGACCCATCGGAAGCTTCCTCTTCCTCGGACCGACGGGTGTCGGCAAGACCTATCTAGCAAAGAAGCTTGCCGAGCTACTCTTTGACGATGAGGACGCACTCATACGTATTGATATGAGTGAGTATATGGAGTCGTTCAACGTCTCTCGTCTCGTGGGTGCAGCCCCTGGCTACGTTGGCTACGATGAGGGCGGACAGCTCACGGAGCAGGTGAGACGCAAGCCTTACTCGGTCGTACTCTTTGACGAGCTGGAGAAGGCGCACCCAGACGTTTACAATATACTCCTGCAGATCCTCGACGATGGCTTTATCACCGCTGCCGATGGAACGCATGTGAGCTTCAAGAATACGGTCATCATACTGACGAGCAACATTGGTACGCGCCAGCTCAAGGACTTTGGCGCTGGCGTTGGCTTCCGTCAGGAGGTGCAGCTTAGTCAGACGGAGCAAGAGGCTTTGCTGAGCAAGCAACTCAAGAAGCACTTTAGCCCTGAGTTCCTCAACCGTCTTGATGATACGATCTACTTCGCCAGCCTGGAGAAGGAGGACATTCGCAAGATCGTAGATGTGGAGCTACGTCCTATCATGGCACGTATCACCGAGCAGGGCTACAACCTCGTGGTCACTCCCTCTGCAAAGGACAAGCTCGCCGATGTGGGCTTTGACCTAGAGTACGGCGCTAGACCGCTCAGACGTGCCTTGCGTCACTGGATCGAGGACAAGCTGACGGATCTCATCCTCGATGGTGAGGCGAATGTGGGCGACACGGTGCGCCTGCGTGTCTCTGAGGGCGAACTCCTCATGGAGGTGGACAAGCGTCTGCCGCAAAAGGAGTCGAAAGCAAAGAGCGATGAAGCAACACTAGGCTTCGCACTACCCTCTTTCACCTCAACGAGTCAGAAGGGTGGTGAGCGATAAGCCATCAAACTAGACAAACAATACAAGCTTATGAATAGTAATAAAGGACAAATCGGGGTTACGAGTGAAAACATATTCCCCGTCATCAAGAAGTTTCTCTATAGTGAGCATGATATATTCCTTCGTGAGATCGTATCCAACGCAGTTGATGCGACGACCAAGCTACGCACTCTGATAGCTCGTGGCACGGAGGTGGGCAGCACTGAGGATCTCCGTGTAGAGGTCCTACTAGATAAGGAGGCGCGCACACTCACCGTACGAGACTACGGCATCGGCATGACCGCCGACGAGGTGGAGCGCTACATCAATCAGATAGCCTTCTCTGGAGCAGAGGACTTTCTGGAGAAGTACAAAGATGCTTCAGGTAATATCATCGGGCACTTCGGACTAGGCTTTTACTCAGCCTTTATGGTCTCCGAGCGTGTCGAGATAGACACTCTCTCCTACCAGCCAGATGCGCAACCTGTCCACTGGAGCTGTGACGGTTCGCCCGCTTACGAGATGAGTACGGGCAGCCGTACCGAGCGTGGCACCGACATTATTATGCATCTGGACGAAGAGAGCAGCGAGTTCCTCGAGCAGGCACGCATCGAGGAGCTACTGACGAAGTATTGTCGCTTCCTCCCGATCCCCATCATCTTTGGCAAGAAGCAAGAGTGGAAGGACGGCAAGATGCAGGACACCGATGAGGACAATGTGATCAACGATACCAACCCGCTCTGGCTCCGCAAGCCACAAGACCTTACGGACGAGGACTATCGTGAGTTCTACCGCAAGCTCTACCCAGGCGCTGACGAGCCACTCTTTTGGATACACCTTAATGTGGACTACCCCTTCACCTTGACTGGCGTACTCTACTTCCCCAAGGTGAGCAACAAGGTGGATCTGCAGAGCAACAAAATCAAGCTCTACTGCAATCAGGTCTTTGTGACTGACGAAGTGGAGAACATCGTGCCTATGTACTTGACTTTGCTCCACGGTGTGATCGACTCGCCAGACATCCCGCTCAATGTGTCGCGCTCTTACCTACAGTCCGACAGCAATGTCAAGAAGATCAGTAGCTACATCACCAAGAAGGTAGCCGACAAGCTGGAGGAGATCATGAAGAATGACCGCCCCACCTACGAGGCTAAGTGGCCCGATCTCTCCGTCTTCATACATTATGGTATCCTCACCGATGAGAAGATGGAGGAGCGTGCGCTTAAGTCGCTGCTCCTACTGGAGGACGTCGCTGGGAAGTTCTACACGCCTGAGGAGTATCGTGAGCTGGTCAAGAGCAATCAGACCGACAAGGACGGCAAGCTCGTCTACCTCTACGCTACCGATCCTGAAGCGCAGTACAGCTACATTCAGGCTGCCGAAGCTAAGGGGTACAACGTACTTCACATGCACGGCATGCTCGACACGCCCCTACTCAATCATCTAGAGCAAAAGTGGGAGAACACGCACTTCGTACGTGTAGACAGCGACACAGTTGACCAATTGATCCAGCGTGACGACACGACGACCGACGCTTCCGCACATGAGACTGAGATCATGCGCAGTCTCTTTGCCAAGGCACTCCCGACGGGCGAAGTCAACTATCAGGTTTTCCTACGCAACATGGGTCAGGAGGCTCAGCCGGCAGTAATCACCCGTATGGAGTGGATGCGCCGTATGAAGGAGATGTCGCAGTATCAGCCTGGAGCTTCCTTCTACAACTCACTCCCCGACAGCTATTCGCTCGTACTCAACGCTGACCACCCGCTCATCAAGAGCTTGCTAGAGGGTGAGGGCAAAGAGCTTGAGCCACAGCTCGCCACCCTACGCTCTCAGCTCGCCACGCTCCAAGAGCAAGTCACAGAGCTAGATAAGGAGGCCAAGGAGCAGACCGAGCCTACCGAGGAGCAAAAGAAAGAGCTACAAGATAAGAAGGAGGCTCTCCACAAGCAGCAAGAAGAGCTACACGGCGAGATGCAAAGCTCCTTCGACCAGTATGCCGAGAAGCAGCCTATGATACGTCACATCGTTGAGTTGGCTTTACTCTCAGCTGGTGAACTACGAGGCGTTGCCCTACAAGAGTTCATCAAGCGCACCACCGAACTTCTTTCGTCTAAGTAAATACCCCTAAGAATACCCGTTTTATGAAGAGGAACACTTCCCTTTGCAAGCGTCTCCTACTCCTACTAGCCCTCTCAGCCACCTGGCTCGTGGGGGCTGTAGCGCAGGAGACACCCCGCTGGCTACGCTATGCCCAGATCTCACCAGATGGTAATCAGATAGCCTTTTGCTACCAAGGCGACATCTACATTGTCGACGCTATCGGTGGCGAGGCGCGTCTCCTGACTGGCTCCGATGGGTACGAGTCACACCCCACATGGAGTCCCGATGGCAAGCGTATCGCTTTCATGAGCAATCGTGATGGGCACCGCTCCATCTATACTATGTCAGCCCTCGGTGGAGATGTCAAGCGCATCACTCACCACTCGGGCAATAGCCATACCGTCGAGTGCTACACACCCGACGGTCGTTTTATCATTATGTCCGAGGCACTCCAGCAGCCTGCCACCAGTGCGCTCAATCCTTCGGGCATCCTCTCACAGCTCTACATGATACCTGTCGATGGTGGCACGCCTATGCTCTACAACGCTCGTCCACTGGAGGCTGTCACCTTCAGCCATCGTGGCGACCGCTACGTAGCGCAGGACATCAAGGGCTTTGAGAATAAGTGGCGCAAGCACCACACCAGCTCCGTCACACGAGACATTTATATAGTAGACCCCAAAAGTGGAGTCACGACCGCCTGCACACTAGAGCCAGGCGAAGACCTCTCCCCCGTCTTCGGGCCCGATGACCAGACCGTCTACTTCCTCAGCGAGCGTGGCAAGAGCAATTCGCTCAACGTCTGGAAGCAGCGCATCGGTGAGCAGACCGCTCAGCAGGTGACCAGCTTCCGCAATCACCCCGTTCGCTTCCTCAGCATCTCACGCTCTGGACGGCTCTGCTTCGCCTATGATGGCGACCTCTACACCATGACCGAGGGACGCTCCCCGCAGAAGGTACAGATCACCCTGCGCTCCGAGGGACCTAAGGACAAAGTGTACCGTCGCACAGCCAGCAGTGGTGGTAGCTCCTTCACGCCAAGCAGTGACGGCAAGCAGCTAGCCTTCATCATGCGTGGTGATGTCTACGTCACCTCTGTCGAGCATGGCACTACGAAGCGCATCACCCAGAGCTCTGGCGCCGAGGAGAGTGTCACCTGGAGTCCCGACAGCAAGACGCTCGTCTATGACTCACGGCGTGACGGCAAGCATATCCTCTACAAGGCGACCATCGCTTCGGACAAAGAGCTAGACTTCGCCTCCGCAACCATTATCAAGGAGGAGCCCCTCATGCCCGAGTGCAAGATGGAGCAAGCCCTCCCCCAGTACTCACCCGATGGCAAGCAGATTGCCTTCGTCGGAGATCGCAAGTGCATCTATACTTATGACATAGCAAGCAAAAAGCTCACGCAGGTCACCAGTGGCAAGGATCAACCCGAGATGCACGGCTACATCAGCTTCGAGTGGAGTCCTGACAGTCGCTGGATAGCTTTCGAATATACACCCAATAGACATGCACCCTTTGGAGATGTGGGCTTGGTACGAGCTACTGGTGGCGAGGTGATCAACCTAACCAACACGGGTTACTTCAGCAACCTCACGGGCTGGGTCATGGGTGGCAATGCTATCCTCTTCACCTCAGACCGATACGGTATGCGCAACCACGCTTCGTGGGGCTCTATGAGCGACGCTTTCCTCGTCTTCCTCAATCGCAAGGCGTACGAGAAGTTTAACATGACACCCGAGGAGCGCGACCTCTACGACCGCGCGGGACTAGACACCTTGCAGTACGGCTCCGATCCCGTTCCTGCCGAGAATGCCAAGAAGAAAAAGGATGAGACCAAGCCGATCATCGTC
Organism: Porphyromonas uenonis 60-3; assembly: GCF_000174775.1. Classification (GTDB taxonomy): domain Bacteria; phylum Bacteroidota; class Bacteroidia; order Bacteroidales; family Porphyromonadaceae; genus Porphyromonas; species Porphyromonas uenonis_A. The sequence continues at coordinate 2,053 of NZ_ACLR01000180.1, read as the reverse complement.
GAGGTCAAGGGTCTCGAAGACCGCATCGTACGGCTCACGCCCAATTCGAGTGACCTAGCAGACGCTTATGTCGATGCCGATGGCAAGAACCTCTATTACCTCTCAGCCTTTGAGGGCGGTTACAACCTATGGCATACAGATCTGCGCAAGGGCAATACCTCCATGCTCCGCCAGCTAGAACTCTCGGGCAGTGCCTACATGCGCCCCACACCCAAGGGAGATAAGATCTTCGTCGTATCCTCTGGCCGAGTACAGTGCTTTACGCCTGCCTCTAAGAAGTTTGAGTCAGTCAACTACCGTGCTCGTGTCGAGCTAGACAGCTACGCCGAGCGTGAGGCGATGTACGACTTTATGGTTCGCGAGGAGGGGCTACGCTTCTACCGAGCAGACATGCACGGTGTAGACTGGAAGGGTCTGACCGACCACTACCGCCAGTTCTTGCCCCACATTGCGACGAGCGAGGACTTCTCCGAGATGCTCAGCGAAATCCTTGGCGAGCTCAATGTATCGCACACAGGCTCTGGCTATAGGCAAAGCTCTAGCGAGCCACCTACGGCTCATCTGGGTCTGCTGTATAATTGGTATGCCCTACCCCTCGAAGGGATTATCGTTGACGAGATTGTGCCAGGCGGTCCTTTTGACACCTACCTGACCAAGTTACAGCCTGGCGACCGCATCGTGGCGATCAACGGTACACGCATCGACCACCACACCGACTGGCGTAACCTCCTCGCAGGTGCTACAGGCACGCTCACGGCTGTCACCTTCTATAGTAATAAGGAGCAAAAGGAAATCACCGAGGCTGTCCGTCCGATCTCATCTGGCCGACTCTCGGGACTACTCTACAAGCGCTGGGTCAAGGCTCGCGAAGCTGAGGTACAGCGTCTCTCGAATGGTCGCCTCGGCTATGTACACATCCCGAGCATGGGCGATGATGCGTTCCGCACCGTCTACAGCGAGGTGATGGGCAAGTACTACCAGTGCGATGGTATCATCATCGACATCCGCTACAACGGTGGTGGTCGTCTGCACGAAGACCTTGAGACCTTCTTCAGTGGCAAGGCTTATCTACAGCAAGAGGTGCGTGGACAGAACTACTGCACGATGCCTAGCAGGCGCTGGACCAAGCCCTCAGTCATGCTCGTCTGCGAAGCTGACTACTCCAATGCGCACGGATCTCCTTGGGTCTACCAAACCCTCGGAATGGGCAAGGTCGTCGGTATGCCAGTACCAGGCACTATGACCTCGGTCAACTGGGTCACGATGCAGAACCCGCTACTCTTCTTCGGCATCCCCGCCGTAGGTTATCGCACCCAGCAAGGAGACTTCCTCGAGAATAAGCAACTCGAGCCCGATGTGCAGGTACCGCTCGACTACAGTCGCGTCCTCGACGGACACGACAGCCAGCTAGAAGCTGCTGTACGCGTACTCCTTGAGGAGGTAAAAGCTCATCCACAGCCCACCTTCCCTAAGCGATAAAAGCCAATTAACTGGACAGTAAAGGTTCGTTGACCGTGTCCTAAAGGCTAACATACTCAGTGAGGAGCATCGCGCCTCCCCACTAAATTCCACAAGAGAGGAGATGTCTTCATCGGCATCTCCTCTTTTTTTTCGTCTGTCCTCTCCTGAAATAGTACACAGTCGGGAAGCCAACCCCAACAACAATGAAACAAGAAAAAAGTAACCGAGGACGAAAGGGATATCCCCTAGATTTCAAGTGGAGAGTCATCGATGACCTCCTAGCCACAGGCGAGAGCATCGCCACCACCAGCCAGCGCTACGGCATCACCACACGCACCATTCGAAATTGGTTGCGTACCTTTGGTGTAGAGTTACCCAACCAAAGCACTATGAGCAAGACAAACAAGAACAAAGACGTAGATCCAGAGTACGCAGAACTCAAGCGTGAAAACGCTCGCCTCAAAGCAGCCCTCTTCCAGGCTGAGAGCAAGGCCTTGGTCAACAAAACACTACTCGAAGTGGTCTTGAATCGCTACCACATTGATCTAAAAAAAAAGACCGATTTGTAGCCGTGAGACAGCTTGAACAGGCC
>NZ_ACLR01000181.1 GCF_000174775.1 Porphyromonas uenonis 60-3 | reverse complement strand
AAACATACAAGTGCTAATTGAACCCGAAAATTGGACTACACATCTCATCAAACGGCATCAATAATCTCCTGAAATGTAGGGACCCTTTTGCGATCCCAAAAGGACTCTTCTTCCGCCGAAATACTTGTATCGGACAGCATACTTCCCGACTACTTGATTGCGACCAATTTACAGTTTCCTCCGTATGAAACTCTGGTTTCCTCCGTATGAAACTCTGGTTTCTTCCGTATGAAACTCTGGTTTCACCCAAGTGGTACTGATAGATAGCTCATTCCTTCAGAACTACCTACTTGATCTTTCTCAAAAGGATGGCTCCTTTGGCTGGATTAAAAGAGCGAGCCAGCTCTCCGACGCGCATGGGTCGAGGAGCTGGCTCTGTGTATGAAAGCCCTCTGTAGTACTAGAACTCTACTGTAGGTGTCTTGGTGTATACACCCATTGCCGTAGGAAATGCTCCACCGACTAGGCTGTACTCAAAGTAGACCTTCAGCTGGTCATTGTAGTACTGATATAAGTCTGCTTCTATATCGTATATACTTACCTTTTCCATTCCTTGGTAGGTGAAGCCATTCTTCGTCATGAAGTCCTTAATGAGGGGATCCGTCCCTGGTATATTGGCTTTCATCCACTCTTGTGTGAAGAGGTAAGAAATCAGCTCGATGGTCGAGCCACTTTTTGACTCGTAGGAGTAGCTCCTAACTCGAGGTTTGCTGCGGTCAGCGGG
>NZ_ACLR01000182.1 GCF_000174775.1 Porphyromonas uenonis 60-3 | reverse complement strand
AAGAAACTAGAGTTTCATACGGGTGAAACTGGAGTTTCACCTAGGTGAAACTTTTGTTCCAGAGGGGGTTGGAACTTTAGTTTCAACCTGTTGGAACCAATGTCTCAGGCGTTTTTTAGGGGGATGTACACACAGCAAGTCTCACGAGTAGTCCTTTGCACATACACAAACCGTCAGAACGCACGGATGCTGCGTCCTGACGGTTTGCGTCAGTAGGTATCGCTATTTGTATTAGAAGCTAGGCAGAGGGGTCTGCGAATAGACGTCTCTCCTATCCCTTGGTAGCGGCCTGGACGACGTTGAGCACGTAGTCACCCAGCTGCTCGTAGTAGCCTACGAGATCCATATAGCTTACGGACTCGGGGTAGTCGTACTTCTGCGTACGGACGTTGTCCATGTTTTGCGCTTTCAGCAAGGTGCGCAGGTCGTTGAGTTGCTTCTCCAGTGTATAGCTCTCACGAGCGTCCGCCTCCGAGAGCTTGTCACGACGGAGTAGCTCAGACATCTTGAGAGCCGTCTTCGTAGCAATCACATGGATCTGGAGGAGGTTGTTTCGTACCATATCGGTGTAGCTCTTACCGAGCTGGTGGTAGCGATTGATCTCACGCGCTATACCCACAGCCGCATCAGCTACACTCTCTATCTCGGTCGCCACACGATAGTAGACGAGGATGTCGCTCTGCGACTCCCTACCCAGCTCCGTGTGAGAGATCTTATTGAGGTAGTCCGCTATCTCGACCTCGACAGCATCAGATATATCTTCCTCTTGCTCGCACTTGTTGTAGAGCTTCTTGAGGTCTATGGGGTTGTCCGTCTTGAGCATACCCTCACAGTACGACATCATATGCGTGACTCGACTAGCGTACTCAGCCAATTCTTGTTGCACCTGTAGTAGCCCGATCTCACCCGTCGGGAGGATACCAGCACGGATGTATCGTAGGTGCGTTTGCTCTGTAGCCCCCTTCTTAGACTTCTTCACAGGGATAGCGCGCTGGCAGATCTTGACGTAGATTGGCACGAACCAAATCATGACGAAGGCGTTCAGCAAGTTGAAGGTAGTGTGGAATAGTGACAGACCTATCGAGACCGTCGTAGCCAGGCTCATGATCTGCGCCTGTACTGCAGCTAGAGCTGGATCGGCTAAGGTGTCTGTCGAGGCGATGGCACTCATGCTCGCAGGGTCATAGACCTGACTGAGCTGAGTGGTGTAGGCATATAGCTCACGTGGATCTCCTACGCCCATATTGACGAGCCAGTTGGCGATCATATTGGTAAAGGGGTAGAAGAAGATCAAGACGAGTAGCACGCCAAAGACATTGAAGAGCAGGTGAGAGAGTGCAGCACGCTTCGCATTGACATTAGCTCCGAGGGCTGCCAGATTGGCCGTGATGGTAGTACCGATGTTTTCGCCTAGGATCATCGCCGTAGCGATCTCAAAGGGGATCCAGCCCTTCGAACACATAATGAGTGTGATCGCCACTGTGGCACTGGACGACTGCACCACCAGCGTCATAACCGAACCAATCAAGAGGAAGAGCAGGATAGACCCAAAGCCCATATCGGTGTAGCCCTGCAGGAAGGCGAGCGCCTCGGGATGGCTCTGCAGGTCGGGCATAGAGTCTTTGAGAAACTGCAAGCCGAGGAAGAGGAGCGAGAAGCCGATGAGAAACTCACCGAGCGAGTTAAGTTGCTCTCGCTTCATATAGATAAGCGGTATAGAGACGGCAAAGAGCGGTATCGCAAAGGTCGATATATCTATCTTAAAGCCAAAGAGCGTGATGACCCACGCTGTGACGGTCGTACCAATGTTGGCACCCATAATGACCGAGATCGCCTGTCCTAGCTGGAGGAGTCCCGCATTGACAAAGCTAACGACCATCAGTGTCGTAGCGCTAGACGACTGTACCAAGGCTGTCACCAAGACACCCGTGAGGAGCCCTAAAACTCGCCAAGAGGTCATCGCTGAGAGGATCTGACGCATCCTATCGCCCGCAGCCTTTTGGATGCCTTCGCTCATGATCTTCATACCAAAGAGGAAGAGTCCTAGCGAGCCCAGCAGATAGATAAAGTCAAACAGAGTAAACGTCATGAGTATATCGTTGTTTGTATATCATTATCGAGCGAAAGCCCCCCCACACCCAAGCTATTGCTCAGGCTAAAGGCGCATAGTCATACCGCATTCCTATGCGACTAAGCCATCTCGTGCCACTCATGATGGTCGCTCGGTGATAGCTATTTTGTAACTTCGCAACGCAAAGGTAGCGATTTTAGACTGCCTAACCTAACCTTTTGGTTCAAATTCCCACATTCTTATGGAGAATCTATCTATATACTGCACCAATCTCGACGAATACCTGAGCGTTCCCCCTGGAGCCACGCTCTATCAGATAGCTCAGAGCTACCGCACGACGCTCGGCTTCGAGCCTGTCAATGCACGAGTCAACAACCTTACCGTAGCACTCGACTGGAGGCTCCGCGAGTCCTGTCAGGTTGAGTTCGTCGGCCTCACCGAGGAGAGCGGTCGGCACACTTATCTGCGCTCTCTCTGCCTTCTCTTTGCCAAGGCGCTCCACGACGAGCTACCCCACTACCATCTGAGCGTACGCCACTCCCTCTCGGGGGGCTACTTTAGCGTAGTCAAGTGTGGTGATAAGGGGATTACCGAGGAGCAGCTAGCCCTCGTCAAGCGACGCATTGACCATCTCATTGCGGCAGACCTGCCCTTCGAGCGTCGCACCGTGCCTGCCGAGGAGGCCGTGCAGATCTTTACCGCCATGGGAGAGATGGACAAGGTAGACCTCATCACCTCCAGCGGACAGCCCTACGTCACTTACCACTATCTCGATGGCTATCCCGACAACTACTACGGCTCCCTACTCCTCTCCACAGGACAAGTCCAGCTCTACGACCTCGTCCCCTACCTCGGAGGCGTACTCATACGCGTACCTGCTCTAGAGAAACCTACAGAGCTAACACCCTTCGAGCCTCAGCAGCCGATGCGCGAAGTCTTTGACAAGCAGTCTCGCCTACTCAACCTCCTTGACGTTAGCTATGTGGGGAGCCTAAACAAAGCGATCGCCACGGGTCACTTCTCCGAGATCGTACAGGTCGCCGAAGCAGCTCAGGAGAAAGAGATTGCCGCCATAGCCACTGAGATAGCCGAAGCTTACGAGAGGGGCGTACGCATCGTACTCGTGGCGGGCCCCTCTTCGTCGGGCAAGACCACCTTTACCAAGCGACTACGTCTGCAACTCATGGCGAACTACCTTCGTCCCCATCAGCTCTCGCTCGACAACTACTTCGTCGCACGTGAGTTCACCCCACTAGATGACAAGGGCGAGTACGACTATGAGCACATTGAGGCACTAGACCTAGAGCTCTTTGCGAGTGATCTGCGTCGTCTCTTAGCAGGCGAACTGGTTGACATGCCAATCTTCGACTTTAACCAAGGTGCTAGAGTCTATCAGAAGGAGCTCCTACAGCTCGGTGAGGGCGACCTGCTCCTCATCGAGGGCATCCATGCGCTCAACCCAAGACTTATCCCCGAGGACCTACAGCCTCTGACCTACAATATCTATATCAGCGCCCTCACAGCCATCGGACTGGATGCGCACAACCGTATTCCTAGCACCGATATACGTCTCCTGAGGCGCATGGTGCGAGACCACAAGTATAGAGGTTACTCAGCCATTGACACCATCAGTCGCTGGCACAGCGTGCGGGCTGGTGAGGAGCGATGGATCTTCCCCTATCAGCAGAGAGCCAATGTCCTCTTCAACAGTGCCCTCATGTACGAAGTTGCCGTCCTCAAGACGCTTGCCGAGCGCATCCTTTACCAGGTTCCCGCCTGTGTCCAAGAGTACAGCGAGGCTCGCCGCCTGCTGCGCTTTCTAGAGCATGTGCGCCCCGCCCCCTTTGACGTGGTGCCTTCGACCTCCCTCCTCCGTGAATTCATCGGAGGTAGTTCATTTCACTATTAACCCCACAGCTATGAGCAAGAAAAAGGGCAAAGCCCCCGCCACGGGCGGTATCGTCTACAGCACCGATCCCGACTGGACGCCACAAGCCGAGAGCCTTGAGGTAGATACCCTGCCCGCCACTCAGCAGCGACTACGCATTGAGTACTCACGCGCCGGACGTGCGGGCAAGGAGGCGCTCATCATCAGAGGCTTCGTCGGCTCCGACAGCGACCTCGCAGACCTCGCCCGCCAGCTCAAGCAGTCGCTCGGTTGCGGTGGTTCCACACGTGATGGCGAGATACTGATCCAGCAAAACAATAAGGAGAAGCTCATCAAGCTCCTCCAGTCCAAAGGGTACAAAGACACCAAGTAAAAAAGCCCCCACCCCGCTATGCCTATAGAGAAAACCTCTATCCTAGAGATGCAGCGCCTCACCACCGAGGAGTACCACACCGCTTCCAAGGTACCTCTCACCATACTCCTCGACAACGTACGCAGCATGCACAATGTCGGCTCCATCTTTCGCACGGCAGACGCCTTCCGCATAGAGGAGCTCCTCCTCGTTGGCATCACAGGCTGTCCGCCCCACCCGCTCCTCCACAAGACCGCCATCGGAGCCGAGGAGGCGGTCCCTTGGCGACACCTAGACTCCGCCATCGAGGCACTAGAGCAGTACCGACAGGAGGGACGTACCATCCTCGCCCTCGAGCAGACACACCAGAGCATCACCCTCGGCAGTCAACCAGCACTAGACGACCGTGGTGCCGTGCTGATCGTGGGCAATGAGGTGCACGGCGTCTCTGACGAGGTGATCCAGTATGCTGACTACTGCCTCGAGATTCCTCAGTACGGTACCAAGCACTCGCTCAATGTGAGCGTCGCCACGGGCATAGCCATCTACGATCTCTGCACCCCTTACCTAGAACGGCACCATCGCTTAACCCAAGGCTAAGGCATCCTAGTAGATGACTTCACCGACGGCACTATCAAGGAAATCGAAGGATTCCTCGGTAGAGCTTTTTGATCCTCCACGGAGATACGAAAAAATTCTTCGGAACTTTGATTTGCTTCTTCCGAAGTTTCATTTCATTCTTCCGAACTTTTATTTCCCGGTTCCGTGGAGAATTTTCGTTTGCTCCCTGGAGATCTGCGATTTCCTCGGGAGAAATTGACATCAGAGGAGATCTAGAAACAACTATAAAGTGAGTCTATAGCGCTACGTAGCGATGTTTTAGCCATATTGCACTCCTAGAGAGGCGGATTATAGAGTATCTCCCCTTGCTACGAAGTGGGTGCATGAGGATAGACGGCAATGATTTTGTATCTTTGTAGCGTAATGCACTATAAGAGACTATAGCCGAAGGTATGAACTATGGATATGTCAAGGTAGCGGCCGCTGTGCCCTACGTCAGAGTGGCTGACTGCTACTACAATACGAGCCGCATCAAGGAGATGATCTTTCAGGCGGAGGAGCTGGGAGTAGAGATACTTACGACCCCTGAGCTCTCTATCACGGGATATACGTGTGGGGACCTCTTTCACCAGTCGTTCCTTCTGGATCAAGCGCAGAAGGCGCTCTGCCAGTTGGTCGAGGAGACGGCTGAGACTGACGTGATGGTGATCGTCGGTATGCCGGTGAAGGTGGAGGAGAAGCTCTTCAACGGGGCGGTCGCCTTCCAGCACGGTAAGATCCTAGGGGCGATCCCTAAGACTTATCTGCCGAACTACCGAGAGTTTCAGGAGAAGCGCTGGTTCTCTCCCAGTGATTCGCTACAATATAAGACGGTGCAGATGGGATCGCATACGGTGCCTATCGGGCGCAACATCATCTTCAAGTGTGGACAGGTGGGCATCGGTATCGAGATCTGCGAGGATATGTGGACTCCCTTTACGCCAGGTACACGCCTGAGCCTTTATGGTGCGCATATCATCTTCAACCTCTCAGCGAGCAATGAGAATGCGGGCAAGCATGACTACCTGCGCTCACTAATCAGTGGCGCCACGTCGCAGTCTATCTGTGGATACGTCTACGCCTCTAGTGGCTATGGCGAGAGCTCGACCGATCTGGTCTACACGGGTAAAGCGTTTATCGCTGAGGTGGGCAAGATCGTCAAGGAGATGCGCCGCTTTGAGTACAAGGAGCGTATGATCGTGAGCGACATCGATGTGTCTCGTATCCATGGTGAGCGCCTGATCAATAGTAGCTTCAAGAGTGCGGTCAATCATTTTACCGATGAGGAGGAGCTGGAGAGCATCCCCTTCACACTACGCTCTGAGGCGAAGTCACAGCCTATGGATCGTGTCATAGATCGCAATCCCTTTATGCCTGAGGGGGCGAACCCTGAGGAGCGTTGTCACGAGATGTTTCAGATACAGGTGTGCGGGCTGATACAGCGCCTCAAGCATATGCGTGCGGAGCATGCAGTGATCGGCATTTCGGGCGGGCTGGACTCGGCACTAGCGCTACTGGTGACGGCAGAGGCTTTTGACCTTTTGGGCTTGGATCGCAAGCAGATCATTGCGGTGACGATGCCTGGCTTTGGCACCTCCGAGCGCACCTATCGCAACGGCTATGCTATGATGCAGGCGCTGGGCGTGACGATCCGTGAGATAGATATCAAGGAGGCGACGGAGCAGCATCTCTCGGCCATCGACTATAAGGGCAATCGGGAGGATGCGACCTTTGAGAATGCGCAGGCACGTGAGCGTACGCAGATATTGATGGACCTCGCTAATATGTACCACGCGCCAGTGATCGGAACGGGAGACCTCTCTGAGATAGCCTTGGGGTGGTGCACCTTCAACGGGGATCACATGTCTATGTATGCGGTCAATAGTGGAATCACGAAGACGAGCGTACAGCTGATCGTCGGGTGGTATGCTACGCACAAGGCTGGAGACACGCCACTGGCCACGACGCTACAAGACATCGTCGCTACGCCTATTAGTCCTGAGCTACTGCCGATCAAAGATACCAAAACAGGTAACGAGCAGCAGACACAGAACCTCGTGGGGCCGTACGAACTACACGACTTCTTCATCTATCACTTCCTACTGGATGGCTTTGAGCCAAAGAAGATCTTTTACCTCGCCAAGGTTGCTTTCGAGGGAGCCTACACGCCCCAAGAGATCAAGCACTGGATGGGAGTCTTCTTCAAGCGGTTCTTCTCTCAGCAGTTCAAGCGCAATGCGATGCCCGATGGGCCTAAGGTGCTGAGTGTATCGCTCTCCTCACGTGGGGAGTGGCGCATGCCGAGCGATGCGGTGAGCAGTATGTGGCTCCAAGAGGTGGAGAACCTAGAGGCATAGAGACGCGAGCGATGATGAGTCAAGAGGAGCGAACACGGCTGTTGATCCCGATAGCGGACTTTATCAAAGAGTTCGAGCAGGTCTTCAAGCGGTCACTACAGAGTGATGCATCGGTACTGTCACACGCTCTAGAGCATCTGCAGCACTCCTCGGGCAAGCACGTTCGTCCGATCATCGTGGGGCTATGCGCTCAGCTATGCGCTGGTCAGACTAATGAGCGGACGCTCGCTGCTGCACTCGTCATAGAGCTCCTACACACCGCCTCGCTCATCCACGATGACGTCATCGACTGGTCGGACACACGGCGTGGACAGCCTACGCTCAATGCGCTCTATAGCAATCATCAGGCGGTCTTGATGGGAGACTATGTACTCTCGACCGCCTTCCTAGAGATAGTCTCTCGAGAGCACAACCAGGAGATGCTACGTGTCGTTGCCCAGGCTGGACGCAACCTCTCTATTGGGGAGCTGATGCAGCTCTCTCTCTCGAAGGCGCACACCTATCGTGAGGAGGACTACTACGCTGTGGTGGATCGCAAGACGGGAACGCTCTTTGAGGCGAGCGCTAAGCTGGGAGCTCTGAGCGTGAACGCTACCGACGAAGAGGTGGAGCGCTGTGCACGTCTCGGGCAACTAATGGGGCGTGCCTTCCAGCTACAGGACGATCTCTTTGACTATGACAAGCTCCAGGACGTGGGCAAGCCTACGGGTCACGATCTTATTGAGGGCAAGGTCTCTCTCCCTCTGCTTTATGTCCTCAACCATGCGACCCCCACGGAGCGAGACGAGATTATCTCCTATCTACAACAACCTATCGAGGCGGACTCAATAGACTACCTCCTCCGCATAGCTCGTGAGCGTGGTGGCATTGACTACACAGAGAGACAGATCCAGCAGATACTCCGAGAGGCGATCGACCTGCTCAGGAGCTTCGCACCGAGTGCCACGCGAGAGACACTAGAGCGCTTTATCACATTACTAGGAGAGAGACAGAAGTAGCTGACGAGGAGTATGGAAGGTGATACGCTCAATTGGATAGACTTTATGGTCATGGGCTGTATGGCTTGGGCGCTCTTCAAGGGCTTCAAGCGGGGTGTCGTATCAGCTCTGATTGGTGTGCTGGGCATCACCGTCGGCTATGTACTGGTTCGCTGGATAGGCGTACCCGTAGCGCTTTGGATCTCTCGCACCTTCGGACTACCCCACGGGGTGGCGGTGGTGGGTGCTTATGTAGCGACCTTTTCGCTCTCATGCTGGGGCATAGCCTTCCTCGCACGGCCTACGGTGAGGGCGATTAAGCGTTCGTCACTCTCAGTTGTCAATAAACTTATGGGAGCTCTCTTCACGGGAGCCTTCGTCATCATATTCTTTAGCCTTATCTTTAATCTAACCGACTTCATACTGCCACGAGGGGTGCTAGCGCAGTTGCCTACCATTCCGACAGAAGAGGGAAAGCCGACTGAGCCTCCACAGGATCAGCGAGACAAGTCTAGACTATACGACCCAGTCCGAGGTTTGATCCCGTGGGCTGCACTAGGCGACCTGACCTCTTGGCAGGATAAACAATTAAAGCAACAATCAAGTGAATAACGAACATAATCCTAAGCAAATAGTCCCTACAGCTGCCGAACCAGAGGTACGTGCGGTGACACCGACGGGTGAGGATATCCTTGACGACATCACCCAGGGGGACTACAAGTATGGCTTCGTGACTGACGTCCATACGGAGACTATCCCCAAGGGTCTCAACGAGGAGGTGGTACGTCTCATCTCGGCAAAGAAAGAGGAGCCCGAGTGGCTTTTAGAGTTCCGCCTCAAGGCTTACCGTCACTGGCTCACCCTAGAGCGTCCTGACTGGGCGCATCTCTCGATCCCCGAGATAGACTATCAAGACATTATATACTATGCGGCTCCTCGTCACAAAAACGAAGGAGATGACACGATAGATCCAGAGATTGAGAAGACCTTTGACAAGCTCGGCATACCGCTCCACGAGCGGGCGATGCTCTCGGGCAATATGGCGGTCGATGCGGTCATGGATAGTGTCTCGGTGAAGACCACCTTCCGCACGAAACTTCAGGAGCTGGGCATCGTCTTCTGCTCTTTCAACGAAGCGGTGCGTGAGCATCCAGACCTTGTCCGTAAGTACCTAGGCAAGGTGGTTTCGTCGCACGACAACTACTTCGCAGCGCTGAACTCGGCTGTCTTTAGTGACGGTTCTTTTGTCTATATCCCCAAGGGCGTGCGCTGTCCCATGGAGCTCTCGACCTACTTCCGCATCAATGCGGCCAATACGGGACAGTTTGAGCGTACGCTCATCGTGGCAGACGAGGGGGCTTACGTGAGTTACCTGGAGGGTTGCACGGCTCCGATGCGTGACGAGAACCAGCTCCACGCAGCCATCGTTGAGATCATCGCTGAGACCGACGCTGAGGTCAAGTACTCGACCGTCCAGAACTGGTACCCAGGCGACAAGGACGGACGAGGCGGTATCTATAACTTCGTGACTAAGCGTGGACTATGCCGTGGCGACCGAAGTAAGATCTCGTGGACACAGGTTGAGACGGGCTCGGCTATCACGTGGAAATATCCAAGCTGCATCCTGCGTGGCGACGACTCAGTGGGAGAGTTTTACTCTGTCGCTGTGACCAACAACTACCAGCAGGCAGACACTGGCACGAAGATGATCCATCTCGGGCGCAATACCCGTAGCACCATCGTCTCCAAGGGTATCTCGGCCGGTAGTAGCCAAAACAGCTACCGTGGATTGGTCTCCATTGCGGCCTCAGCCGAGAATGCGCGCAACCACTCACAGTGCGACAGCCTTCTCCTGAGCAACCATTGCGGGGCGCACACTTATCCTTACGCAGACATACGTAATGACTCTGCGGTTGTGGAGCATGAGGCAACGACCTCGAAGATCAATGAGGATCAGCTCTTCTACTGCAACCAGCGTGGCATCACCACCGAGGAGGCGGTCGGCCTGATCGTCAATGGTTACGCCCGTGAGGTGATGAGCAAGCTCCCGATGGAGTTTGCCGTTGAGGCGCAGAAGCTCCTCTCTGTAACCCTCGAGGGGAGTGTCGGCTAGCACGGCCCCCGCTACACATTATACAGATACAGATTACACACTACTATGAGCAACGTAATAATCGATATAAAGAATCTCCACGCCAACATAGGCGACAAGGAAATACTCAAAGGGATCAACCTCACCATCCGTGAGGGTGAGACGCATGCTATCATGGGACCCAACGGAAGTGGCAAGAGCACCCTCTCGTCCGTCCTCGTAGGACACCCAGCCTTTACCGTAACCTCTGGCGAAGTGACTTATCTTGGTCAGGATCTGCTGGCTATGGATGCGGTAGAGCGAGCACACGCTGGGCTCTTCCTCAGCTTCCAGTATCCCGTAGAGATACCAGGCGTGAGCATGGTCAACTTCATGCGCTCGGCTGTCAACGAGCGTCGCAAGACTCAGGGCGAAAAGCCAATGCCCGCAGGCGAATTCCTCAAGATGCTAAAAGAGAAGCGCGAGGTGGTCGGTCTCGACGATCGTCTTCTCAAGCGTTCGGTCAATGAGGGCTTCTCCGGTGGTGAGAAGAAGCGCAACGAGATCTTCCAGATGGCAGTCCTTGAGCCACGTCTCTCGATACTTGATGAGACCGACAGCGGACTAGACATTGACGCTCTACGAGCTGTCGCTCACGGAGTCAACACGCTCCAGCGTCCCGACAGCGCTTGCGTCGTCATCACCCACTACCAGCGACTGCTGGACTACATCAAGCCACAGTTTGTCCATATCCTATACAAAGGTCGGATCGTCACATCGGGCGGACCCGAGCTAGCCCTCAGACTAGAGGACGAAGGGTACGACTGGATCAAGGAAGAGGTAGCTAAAGAGGAGAAGCAATGAGTCCACGTAAGCAACCACCCACCGCACACCTGCAGTATCTAGACCTTTACCAGTCTCAGCAGGATTACATAGATCAGCACAGTTTACCCGTACTACAAGCGCAGAGAGACTTCGCACTGGAGGCTCTGAGCGAGTACGCCTTGCCCCAGCGAGGGATGGAGGATTGGCAGCGTATAGACATTGAGTCACTCTACGCTCCCGACTATGGGATCAATCTACAGGAGCTAGACCTAGCCCCAGCAGGTCATAAGCAACTTCCGCAGTATAACTGTGATCTATCGGTCAATGCCCTCACCATCAAGGCGAGCGCTCTCAACAGCAATTACCTCTACACTCACTACGCCAATCAGAAGCGCAAGCTCCCCGAAGGAGTCTTCGTCGGCTCCATCAAAGAGTTTGTCAAGGAGTACCCCGACCTAGCAGAGCGTTACTATGGGCAGATAGCCGAGGTCGATACCGACGGCACCATTGCGCTCAACACGCTCTTCGTGCAGGACGCCTTCGTCCTCTACGTACCCGATGGCATGCAGCTCGAGCAGCCCGTGCAGCTTGTGCAGTTGCTCCACGCTCAGGAGCCACTCCTCTGCATTCGTCGCTGGCTCATCATCCTCGGTGATCGTGCCGAGGCTTCTATCCTCGTCTGCGACCACACGATAGATCGAACCAGCTTCCTCATCAACCAAGTGGCCGAGATCTACGTTGGCGATGGTGCTCAGCTCAAGCTCTTCGATATGGAGGAGAATAGCCACCAGACGCACCGCACCTGCACCTACTTCCTACGCCAAGGAGCAGAGAGCCAAGTGACCCTCGCTACCTATACGCTCAATAATGGGATCACACGTAATAGCTTTCGGACGCGCTTCCTCGGAGAGCGTGCCGAGCAGATACTAGGTGGAGTCGCTGTAACCAATGGCACACAGCACGTCGATACCTTCACCCGTGTCGAGCATATCAAGCCAAAGTGTCATAGCACGCAGCTCTTCAAGAACCTCCTCGAGGAGCAATCCACGGGAGCCTTCTCGGGGCGCATCTTCGTAGCTCAGTCGGCTCAGCAGACCGAAGCTTACCAGAGCAATCGCAATATGCTCCTCTCTCCCGAGGCTCGCATGTACAGCAAGCCTCAGCTAGAGATATACGCCGACGATGTCCAGTGTTCGCACGGTATGGCTACGGGACACCTAGACGAGGAGGCACTCTTCTATATGATGCAGCGAGGCATCCCTGAGCACGAGGCACGAGTCATGCTGAGCGTAGCCTTCGTCGGAGACGTTATTGCGCTCATGCCTCTAGAGGATCTGCGGGATCGTATTGAGAGCATCGTACGCAATCGTCTCCTGGGCAACGAGCCGACGCACTGTAGCCAGTGTGGTAAGCTAATCTTCTAAGCACGCTCTATAACTATAGCAATGAGATCTCGCTGGAGACTACACCTCGTGATGCTATGCGTCACCATTATCTTTGGAATCAATGGGCCCTTCACCAAGGCACTCCTTGGTGGGGGGCTCACTCCATATACGCACATGTTCTGCCGCTTCCTAGGCGCCACGATACTCTTTTGGATCGCTTCGATCTGGGTGCCACGAGAGCGCATCAACCTCAAGGATTGGGGGAAAATGGCCTTAGCCTCTCTGACTGGTATTTTTTTCAACCAAGGACTCTTTGCCATTGGCATGTCGATGACCTCACCTGTCAATCAGTCGCTCGTCGCCACACTGGGACCTATCGTCACCATGCTCCTCGCAGCCGTCGTGCTCAAGGAGCCGATCACACGGCTCAAGGGGATCGGCGTCTTCGTCGGAGCGTCAGGCGCTCTGCTCCTCATATCCACCAATGGCTCCTCCACCGCTGGTTCTACGCTCGGAGACCTGATTTGCGCCATAGCAACCATCTCCTATGCCATCTACCTCACCTCCTTCAAGGCTCTCATACAGAAGTACCACCCTGTCACCTTGATGAAGTGGCTCTTCGTCATCTCCCTCCTCGGCTCCGCTCCGTTGGGCATACGCGACATGATGCGCACTGAGTGGAGTAGCTTCGATGCTACCTTCTACGGGCAACTAGCCTTCGTTGTCGTGGGCGCCACCTTTGTCGCCTACCTCTTGTTGCTCTTCGCACAGAGAGGTTTGCGTCCCACCGTCGTCAGCATCTACAACTATGGCATCCCCGTCATTGCCTCCATGCTGGCCGTCATGATGGGGCAAGACCAACTCACACTCACCAAAGTCGCCTCTGCGGTCCTCATCCTGCTCGGAGTCTTCATGGTGACCCGTAGCAAAAGCCGCCAGCAACTCCTCCGTGAGCACCTGCGCAACGAATAGCTCAGCTCCCCCTTCACTCAACCAAATCCCCGTTTTCTAGACAAGAGAAGCTTCTAGTCTTATATAGTCAGCGATAAAACGAGAGAGACCTATCTGCTCCCATGAGGGGTGTCAGATAGGTCTCTCTATCGTTGTACGGTCGGTGGGACTCGAACCCACACACCTCGCGGCATTAGATCCTAAGTCTAACGCGTCTACCAATTCCGCCACGACCGCAGCGAGGTTTGCGTCTGCAAAGGTAAGAATAATCTTTGAATTAGCAAGCGTTCGGATGACTTTAATTTTGCCAGTCTCACGAATAACGATTTGTAGGGCTACCCTATTTGCGACATCTAGGCTAGTCTACTAGTCAGCTACCTAGGCAGATATTAGCGCAGTGAGACGAGCAGCGTGCCGTCTTCGTAGACGAAGGTGAGCTTCTCCTCCTTGGCGAGCCAGCCGAGCGCCGCGTAGACATCCTTTTCGGTACGTATCTTGGTCGCTTTCTTAAGCTGCTTGACGTCCATCTTGCCGAGCTTGTCGAGTGCATTCCAGATGAGCCCTGCGTTGGTGCCGATGTAGGCGATCATGTTTTCTTCCATAGTGCTAGTGTATTTGATTTTCTATACAGCAAAGCTACAGAAAAAGATTGATACAGCTCTTGCGACTAGGTTAAGTGGTCAGGGCTGACGCATTATAATCCTCTCCTCTAGGAGCGCAATATGGCTAAAACCTCGCTCTGTAGCACTATAACCTCACCTTGTAGCTACTGCAAGATCTCCTCTGATTTCAATTTCTTCCAAGGAAATTATTGCTGTCCGATAAAAGTTTTTTGAGGGGGGTAGATAGGGACTAAAAAAAGGGCCGACTCCAAATAAGAGGAATCAGCCCTTTATGGTTACTTTTGCGATAAAAACAAACTACATCGTAACCATGCCCAGAAGTACGCATTTTATCGGACTGCCACTCTATGCTCAGATCGTACAGCTCATCGACAAGGCAGAAGTCCTTCGTATCAGTCAGTCTCTAGGCGGAGAGCGCTATGTCAAGCGGTTTGACGCTTGGACTCACCTGATTGTGATGCTCTATGCAGTGATTAAGCGCTTTGATTCACTGCGCGAGATAACCACCTCCCTACAGTCTGAGACGCATAAGTTAAATCACCTGGGAGTCAAGACGATGCCCACTAAAAGCACTCTAGCAGACGCCAATAAAAGGCGCTCGGAGGCGATATTTGAGGCTATTTACAGAGGTTTGTACGCCAAATCCTAGAGCTACCTTTCCTCGGACAGCCGGAACCACCATGGCAGGAATTCTGCTTGGATGAAGCATCTTCAGATTATAGACTCTACTACGATCTCCCTTTTCTCAAATCTCATCTTCAAAGGAGTCGGAAGACACCCCAAAATTGGCAAAAAGAAGGGGAGTGTCAAGGTACACACTGTGATTCATGCCAACGAAGGTGTCCCTTCAGATGTTCGCTTTACATCGGCTGCCACAAATGATAGCTTTATGCTACAGCCCGCTAACTTCAGCGAAGGGGATATCATAGCGATGGATCGCGCCTACATCAGCTATGAGAAGTTTGAGGAGCTGACTCAGCGAGGGGTGATCTACGTCACTAAGATGAAGAAGAATCTAGTCTACACGATCTCTAAGGACGTGATCTGCCAGTCGCCCGAAGGAGTCGTCCTAGTGCGCGAGCAATATGTGACCTTTACTAAGCACAAGACCAAGGTACGAAAAGAGATCAAGCATCAAGCTCGCATCATCACTTATATTGGCCACAAGAATCGCCCCATTTCGCTTTTAACCAACGATATGGAGCTTCCCTGCGAAGAGATTATAGAGATCTATCACAGGCTATGGGACATAGAGCCTCTCTTCAAGCAGATCAAGCAGAACTTCCCCTTAAAGTACTTCTATGGAGAGAGTGCTAATGCTATCAAGTTGCAGATCTGGGTCACTTTGATAGCCAATCTCTTACTTATGATCATGAAGAGGGGGCTGACGCGTTCGTGGAGCTTATCCGACCTGGCGACTATGGTGAGGATTGTACTGATGTATTATATTGCTGTCCGATAAAAGTCAAAAAGGGCATACCGAGGGGGCTCAACCGCTGAATTGAAGCGGTTGGACTTTCTAGTTTTGATTTCCAAGCCCCCCTTTTGAGCAAAACGCCTTCTTGAACTCCAAATATTACTGGTCTTTCAACAGAGCCGTTTTCCAAACAAGCGTCCTTCAATGAGTAAATCGGCTGTCCGATGAAATAAAAGACTCTTCTTCCACTGAAAAACTTTTATCGGACAGCAATATTAGAGGTTAGAGGGGTGGGAATCGGAGCGATCAGATGAGTAGCCCTGTGTGGGAGCGCTCGGGAGTGGCTAGCGGGAGGGGGGCGGGCACGTGGCTAAGCGTTACTGCGGAGGGAGTCGCGGAGCTTCTGCTGGTACATGCGTAGCACGGTGGCGTCGGTGATCTCCGTGCGGATGGCTTCCGTGAGGAAGGGCTCACCTGTGAGCGTCATCTCGGCAAGGAGCCACGCTATAGCCATC
This sequence comes from Porphyromonas uenonis 60-3, assembly GCF_000174775.1. Lineage (GTDB taxonomy): Bacteria > Bacteroidota > Bacteroidia > Bacteroidales > Porphyromonadaceae > Porphyromonas > Porphyromonas uenonis_A. Next base: position 136,685 of record NZ_ACLR01000182.1, on the reverse strand, counting down.
TGAACGTAGTAAGCCTCGTCGTGTTGCAACGGTGCGACATGGTCTAGTGCTGCTCTAGGGGTGGCTAAGCCGTGACGTATGAGATCAAGCCAAACAACGATGGTGAGCCGACGTGCGTAGGGATTGGCATCGTGAGCATGCTCAGCTAGCGAGCGGAGGAGTATCTGGCGCTCTACCTCTCCCCTACTCGCCCAGCCTGCGAGGAGTTCCTTGTAGTAGTCAGGCACCGCCCAGCCATCGCAGAGGGGATAGAGGAGCAGTAGCCCCTCATTAGGAGTAGCTAAGCGACCAATAACCCCGCCGAAGATGATTTTGTACTCATACCATGCGAAGGCTCTCTCGTGAAGTAGCGCGATGGCTTCGTCGAGTGTGAGCAAGCAACTGAGTTGCTTTACGGCCTGTCGGAGCCACTTCATACGAATGCCGAGGACGCTCTCGGGTCGTGAGGAGACTTTGGTGCGTAGTGCCATAAAGTCGGCATAGGCTGGCTCACGACGCTGCTCCAGCTGTGCGAGCAGTGCGGAGGCTTCTTCAAGAGGAGACTGTTGCATAAAGGTGAATCGCTGTGTTGCTTTCGGGACTCGGCTTCGGTCACATACGGAGGGTGTGTAGCAAGTTTGTCTAAATAGCACAGTCCCCCATATACGAACAGTGTATATGGGGGACTGATTACATGATGCCACCGTGAGCATGTGGAGAGCCTCCACAGTCACTTAGTGATGTGCTTGAGATTACTTCTCGTCCTCTTCGGGAGTGTAGAGAGGCTCGCCAGCGAGCGCCTTCTCCATGTGGCTTATCCAGACGTTGACGATAGCGGGATAGTCAGCTAGTCCGTTCATCGTGCAGTCATCTAGGGTGCACTTATAGCCAGCCTTGTTCATCTCATAGCGCCAGCTTCCCTCCTCAGGATTCTGAGGATCGACACCACCCTTGAGGTCATTGTTAGCGTGGTCACCAGCGATAGACATAAGCGGGTGTAGGAGCATCGTGCCTTCGGTCTTGCCTGCCTTCTTAGCGCGAGCGATCAGGTCGTCTACCAGGTTGCCCTCCATGTCGACGGTAGCGACGAAGTAGTTGGGGCTGAGCTTCTGTAGCTCCTCCTCAATCTTGTGGTAGCGTGCGTTACCGCGTCCGTAGTTCATGTTCTCGGGGTTACCGTGTCCCATGAAGCTAACGAGCTTGTTCTCAGCAACAGCCTTGCCATAGATCTTGTGTAGCTCAGCAGCAACGGTCTTGCAGTCATCATCGCCCTCTAGTAGTGGACCAGCAAGATAAACGGTCGTCTTGGCGAACTCAGGGTGCTCACCATCGTTGCGGAAGTCCTTGATGCAGTTCTGGATACGTAGGAACTCCTCACCAGGTACGATGTGTAGTGACTGTACTGCGATGTCCTTGTATCCAGCAACTCCAAGAGCCTCTAGATAGAACTTGGGTGCGTAGTAGTTCCACCCCTTCTGAGCACAACGTGTCATGCAGATCTCAGAGGTAAAAGCGAAGTAGAGGTCTCTGTCAGGGAACTTCTTCTTAAAGGCCTCCTGTACCTTCTTAAAGGTCTGCTGAGGCTTATCCCAGGTACTGCCGAAAGAGACGAGGAGTAGAGCCTTGTCTGTGGTCTTCTTTGCCTTCACCTCCTTGGTAACAGCCTGTAGCTTCTTGTCGTGATTTGAGAGAGCTAGGTTGTCGTCCTCCTGGCAGCCTACGCAGGTCAGGAGGGTTAGTCCTAGAGCGCAGAGTGATAAGATTGTTAATAGCTTCTTCATTGTTGATAGGGTTATAAGTGATTTTATATTTGTGTGTGTGTTGGCTTGATAAAGTGTAGTGTACGTTACGGTGTGGGGAACGATGATTTTTCTAATCCTCCTCATCCTCCTGAGCTTGCGAGCGACGAGAGGAGCGCTTGGTCGGTGTGATCTGCTTGGCTCGGCCGAAGTGAACGCTCATGGTCATGTAGAGCGTGCGCCCTGGCGTAGAGGTACCGTAGTGCAGACCGTGAGGTGTGGTCTCGTAGTAGTTGAGCAGATTGTCCACGCCAATGTTGAGGTCAAGAGACCAATTCTCATTGGGTATGATCGTCTGCTGCGTGTTAAGGCGCCATAGGTGATAGGGCTTGCCGTTGCCATCATCCTGATAGTAGCGGGTACTCTGCATACGTCCGTATAGTCCTACGGCCAGCTTGTAGCGCTGGTGGAGGAAAGCTTCGCTCCATGACAGTCCCACGGTGGCACGGTGGTGTGCCATACCATCAATTGTAACTTGGCGCATCACATCCTTATCATCATCGTGTAGGAGTGCCTCTGTGTCAAGGTAACTATAGCTGGTGGTTAGCGTCCACTGCTTATAGATGCGCCACTTAGCGGTGACATCTGCGCCATAAGTCTTGGCGCTGTCCATATTCTTGTACTGACGCACGCGAGCTGGTCTGTAGGATGCGATGAGATCACCAGGGGCTTCTCGACTCGGGATCGTCACGAGGGTGATCATATTGTCGAGGAAGTTGGCATAGCCCGTAGCACTCACGTTGACTAGCGGGTTGTGGTACTCAACGCTAGCTGAGACATAGCGACTAGTCTGCGCCTTGAGGTTGGGATTACCTAGATGGAGTATGACCATCGCCATCTGACGAACGTATCGATAGTGTAGCTCCTTGATCGTAGGGGTCTTAAAGCCTTCGGAGTAAGTAGCACGCAGATTGACTGGTCCTAGCTTGTAGAGGAGGGAAACCTTAGGTGTAAACTTTGCTCCAAAAGCTGGATGATAGGTTAGCCGAGCTCCTGCGGTCAGGTTGAAGTTCCTCGTGGGTGTCCACTCATCCTGTAGATAGAAGCCTGCCTGAAAGTCATTAACTCGATCCTCGTCCAGTCGGCGTGGTGCTATGAGCCAGTTGTGATGCAGGTCTACACCAGCGCTGAGTCGCTGATCGAAGGGAAGTGCGAAGACTCCCTTGAGCTCCGTCGTGATACGCTGCTGATTGCTTTGTAGCCCTACATTTCCAGGGAAGTAAGGGAAGCTGAGCTCCTGACCATCTGGCAGGAACTCCTTAGCCCAGGTCTCACCCGTATAGACGTAGTAATAGGCGTGCATGTAGTACTGCATCTGAGCCGTCAGGACAGCTCCCTGTGGGGTCTGCCAACGCATACCAGCACCTGCAGAGGTGTTGTGATAGCGGAAGTCGTAGGTCTTGTAGTCGGGCACACCCGTCGGGCGATGAATATCCTTGCGATAGTAATTGCCCTCGACATAGGCCGAGAGTGGCTTGCCCTGTCGCCAGTAGAGGTGCTGCCCTATCTGCCAGTCTAGATAGGGATTGGAGGTATTATTGACTGAGTTGGTTACAGGCTTTTCGTATCGGTTGGGATTTTCGCAGGTTGTGTTTTGCCAACCGTCAGAGTGCTTTAGATTAAAGTCTGTCAGCGTCGTCCAGTCGCCCACCTTATACTGAAAAGCGTTGGACTGATTGATCACTCCATAGGAGGCGACACGCGTGCTATTGTCTATAGATAGGTTGTCGCGACTCTTCTTGGTGATGATGTTGATGACACCCGCTATAGCGTCGCTACCATAGAGTGCGGAGGAAGCTCCTTTCACCACCTCAATACGCTCGATGCGTGTCGGGTCGACCATATCTAGATTCGTCTGCCCTCCGAGGTCGCTCATCAACCTCTTACCATCCACAAGGATAAGGATATAGCGATCTCCCAGCCCGCCCATCTGCATGGCGGTACCCATATCGCTATGGCTGAAGTCTATCGACGGAATCAGCCCCGACAGTATCTCTGTGAGGGTTGCCGAGCCATAGCTCTGTAGCGTCTTGGCATTGATGATCTCCGTCTGCACAGGCGCATTCTTGAGAAGGTAGTTTGTTCCCGTACCCGTCACGACCACTTCGTCAAGATTGACGACCGAGAGGGAATCAGTCGGTGTCTCGCTCTGCGCTATAAGCGTAGTGGGGAGTAGCAGGGCTAATAGCTGAACAACGAGAGCTAAATATTTATTCATAAGACAGTCAAGGGAACTAATCTAAATAAGCAACCCAACTTCAACGCTAATAGATTAGGTTAGAGAAGCTTTTATTCACTGCAAAGGTAGTAAAAAAAGCATTACGTAGCAACCTACAGATCTTGTCCTAGATTCCGCAAATAACACGAGTCATGCGACCCAACAGAGGGGTATTTGTGAGAGTTTGCGGAGTCGCGAGAGCGACTTATTTGGAGATGCTTCGACTGGGACGTATGATGATGAGCGAGAAATAAGGGATAGGCTGACGGGAGAGGAATGTGTCACGGTCACTGGTGAGAAGCTCTAGATCGGGATTGCCTAGATGCTCGGCATAGATGAAGTCGTAGTTGTCCTCGGCTATGACCTCACGAACGATGTCGGCACAGCGCGAGAGCTTCATCACTACCACCGTAACTCCTTTCGAAAGTTCCTCACGGAGCTGGGAGCTACTGAAAACCTTGCTCAGCACGAGAAGCGACTCGTCTTGGCGCACCAGCCCCTCACCAAAGGCTGCCGCTGCGGCTATATAATAAGGTATCCCTGGTACGATCTCTATCTTGGCACCCGCCTGACGTAGCCGGTCTGCGAGATACTGCACCGTGGCGTAGGTGCCAGCGTCACCGATGGTGACGACGCTACAGGCGAGCCCCCTACCCTGCTGCTCCATCAGTCGGGTGGCAAGCTGCTCGTAGTAGCTGATCGCCTCTGTGCGGTCGCTACTCATCGGGATCTCTAGGATCTGACATCGCTGAGCGAGGGCGGAGCCTTCGGGTAGTGCAGCGAGGATGCGGTGAGCGGCTTCGCCTAAGCAATAGATCTCGTCAGCCTTCTGAAGCTTGCCATAGGCACGTATAGAAATGTCCTCAGGCGTAGCAGCGCCGAGGGAGACGATTGCTATCGGCTGTGGCGCTTTCATCGGCGGAAGAGGTGCTTGAAGTTGTCATTGTAGAGTTTGGAGAGCCCAGCGCGATTGTCAATGGCGTCACCGATGACCATCAATGTGGTGAGCGTGAGGTGATGCTCGCGAACTATCTGCGCCAGCTCGGAGAGTTGACCTCGATAGATCCGTTGCTCGGGCCAGGTGAGCTTGTAGCAGACCGCCACGGGAGTCGTGGGCGGGTAGTGAACGAGTAGCTCCCGCTGCACCTCCTCGGCAAGGGTGGCGCTGAGGTAGATGCACATCGTGCTCTGCGAGGCGGCGAGCTTGTGCAGTTGCTCTCGCTCGGGCATTGGCGTACGACCGCCGCCTCGGGTTAGGATAATAGTCTGCACACGCTCAGGGATGGTAAACTGAGACCTGAGCTCTGCGGCGGCTGCTAGGAAAGAGGAGATGCCGGGCGTGATGTGGTAACTCATACCCGCCTCGTCAAAGAGCGCCATCTGCTCTTGTATCGCGCCAAAGATGGCGGGGTCTCCCGTGTGTAGCCGCACGATGAGCGCGTGCTTGTCGTAAAACTCCTTCATCAAGGCAAACTGCTCCTCGAGATTCATATCAGCGGAGCTTTTCACAGTGGCACCCTCCTTGGCATAGTAGGTTAACTCAATGGGAACTAAGCTACCAGCATAGAGGATCAGGTCGGCTCGCTCGAGGAAGTGCTTGCCACGCACGGAGATTAGTTCAGGATCGCCAGGACCCGCCCCAACGATCTCTATATGCCCGTGAGGCAACCCTTCGGGAGCTACGGCAAGGCTATAGGTGAAGTCGCTCTGCGGTGTGAGACATCCCTTTTGCTTCTCTATAATAAGGAGTCCACCCTGACTGGCTGCGAGTGCGGAGGCTTCGCTGACGCTCGTTGAACCAGTGGCTGTGGCGACACGTTCCGAGGGATTGGGCACCTCAATGGTGGCTAGCTCGTCGCTACTGTAGAAGTGGCAAGGCTTGCCTAAGTGCTGGGACAGCTCGTTGAGGATCGGTTCGCCACGCTTGAGCTCGATGCTATTGATCGTGGCGATAGCACTGGGTGCAAAGCCTTTGGCACGAATGTCGGAGAGGATATGCGCCACGACACCCTCGGGATTTGCCTGATGGCGACAGCCCACACCGAGGTGCAGGAGCTGCGGACGGAAGTAGAGACAAGGGATGGTCAAGCCCTCCAACAGACGAAAGCTCACTGCTATAAGCAGGTCGTAGCGACTTTGGTCAATCTCCTCGTAGTGGTAGTAGAGGTCCACATGCTCTGGGTGGGTGCGCTCTAGATAGGCTGTACCCTCGGAGCGCATCTCGAGAAGCAGGGCGACGGGGCGCTTATTGACAAAGGTGGTGATGGCAGCGTTCATACTACAACCCGCGGTCTCACTACTCCACCCGCTCTCTGCACCCAAGGTGTCTAACGCCCACAGCCCCTGACGGTCACTCTGAGTTGTGATGACTGGCTCGGCTCCTAGTATGTGTGCAATGCGGTCGGTCCATTCGTTGGCCCCGCCGATATGTCCCGAAGCTACGGAGATAACGTACCGCCCCGTGGTGTCTACGCAGAGGACTGCTGGGTCGTTGTGCTTATCCCTGAGCAATGGAGCAATAGTGCGAACGCAGATGCCCATGGCGGAAACGAAGAGTAAGACATCGCTCTCGTCAAAAAGAGTCTTAGCCCCCTCGGCTAGGCTGGGCAGTAGGGTGAATGCCTCGCTTAGCTTCTCCTGGTGTGTCGTATAGAGCTTTACATCGGGCAGTTCGCTCGCTATCTTGAGTGCGATTGCTTGACCATCGGGAGAGATTGCGAGGATCGCTATGCGTGTTTGTGAATTCATACTAGTGTGTGCTTTTGGTAGCTTGTAGGACAGCTATCGGGTTGTAGTCGTCGATCTGCATACGAGTCGTGGAGGCTATGGAACCACCGACGGTAGCGATGGCTCGTCTGAAGGCTTCCTCGCTCTCGCTCGATACGGAATTGAAGACGATCCGCCCACCTAGGGCGAGACGACGCCACGTCTCCTCGACAATCTCCTGCAAATGTCCGCCATGCCCGCCAATGAAGACTGCGTCAGGCTGAGGCAATGGATCAAGATCGGCACGAAGGAAGTCGCCCCCGCAGAAGGTAATGCCTGGCGTGTGGTGACGACGCGCATTGGCGTCGAGAAGCTCAGCGCCCTCGGGACGTATCTCGAAGGCGACCACCTGTAAGCTTGGTTGCTGCAGGCGAGCTTCGATAGAGACAGAGCCAGTGCAGGAACCGATGTCCCACAGGACGTGCGCCTGATGTAGGTCTAGCTGCGAGAGCGTCTCAAGACGTATCGCCCGCTTGGTGATCATACGCTCACGTCCGTTGAGCGGAATGAAGTCCGCATCGGGGATACCAAAGGAACGTGGCAAGGGCTTCGTCTGAATGAGGATTAAGTTGTTGGGATAGGCGAAAGTGCGCTCAGCCATTTCCGCAATAGAGAGACGGTAGAGCTGCTGTCGCTCCCTATTGCCTAGATGCTCCCCAACGATGGCTCGGTAATTGTCGTAGCCGTAGTCGAGCATGCGCTGGGCGATACGCTGAGGAGTGTGCTCCTTGCGATCGGTCAGGATGCCGATCATTCGCTCGCCAGAGATTAGCGCAGCGTCAAAGGCTTGCCACGGTCTCCCCGTAAGCGACACAACGTGCATATCTTGATACGGTTGCAGAGCCGCATGGGCGAGCAGCTGGAGAGAGTGGAAGTAAGGGTGTAGCTCAATCTCCGCCTCGGGGAGGAGCTGCATGATGCGTTGCCCGATACCGTTGAAGATGGGGTCGCACGAGGCGAAGACAACGACCGTGTCGTACGCTTTGTACTGCTCGATCACATCGTCTATCGGCGGAGTTATATCGATCCAGTGATACTCCGACGGCAAGATCTCACGGACGATATCGTGGTGCCGAGCCCCTCCTGAGAAAGTGCGCTCGCCAGTGAGCCGCTCCAGTAGCTCTGGATTCCACCGTTGCTCACGATCGTCACTGAGCCCTATGAGGATGATTTTCATAGGTCACGGCCAGGCTTGAGCGTCTCGGCATCGCCATAGCTAAGGGTTGCGTTGACCAGCGTTGCCGCTAGATTGCTGCCCCCTTTGCGCCCCTCAATGATGAGCTTAGGGATGTCGTGGAAAGGCTTGACCATGTGCTTTGACTCGCATACATGGACGAAGCCGACGGGTGCTGCGATGATCCCAGCGGGGTGAGCCTTGCCCTGGCGAATGAGGTGCGCCAGCTCCATGAGAGCCGTCGGTGCGTTGCCAAAAGCGTAGAGCGCATCGGGGTGCTCCTCGACAGCGAGCCGTATGCCAGCTTGTGTGCGGGTTATGTCCAGTCGCTCTGCCATCTCAGCGACACGCGGGTCGTGCAGGTAGCAGAGGACCTCGATACCGTAGCGCGCCAAGGCTCCTTTGCGGATGCCCGAGGCGACCATCGTCACGTCGGTCACGATGGTGCGTATCTTGCCATCCACATAACCTTGGTAAATGCGAGAGACCGCATTGGGGTCGCTATAGAGTAGCTCCTCCATCTCAAAGTCGGCCGTCGTATGGACCGCGTGGAGCATCGCCCAGAGGTGGTCGAGCGGATAGCTCTCAGGATGCTTGAGTAGCGAAAGGATCGTGCGAAAGCTCTCGCTCATGATGCGTTGCCCGACCTTCTCCTCGTCACTGCCTTTGTCACGATAGTAGCCTCGTGGCGTAACGATCTTACCCTTTGAGAGGAAGCTCTGACTATTGCCGATGATGAGGACGGTAAACATATCCACCTCTTGCGTATCCAGCTCTCGCAGGGTCGTTGTCCAGACCCGTTGGTCGGGGCGCCCCGCTTGTTGCACCAGTCCTACGGGCGTGTCGGGTGACCGATGCTTGAGGAATAGCTCTCGCACACGCTCCAGCTGCCAGTACCGCTTGATGCTCTTGGGGTTGTAGAGCGCTGTGACGAAGTCAGCCTCCGCAGCCGCGATGGCGCGTCGCTCGATGATTGCCCACGGAGTCATCAGATCACTCAGCGAGATGATGCAGAGATCATGACCAATGGGTGCCCCAAGGAGGGCAGCCGCTTTCTGAAAGGCGGAGATCCCAGGCAATACCTCTAGCTCCACATCACTCCCCCGCTCATCGCACATCTCATAGAGGAGCGGAGCCATCCCGTAGATGCCCGCATCGCCAGAGCTAATGACACAAACCGTTTGCCCAGCCTCGGCTCGCTCGATAGCAAGCCTAGCTCGCTCACGCTCTTGGCGCATACCTGTGTCGATGCACTCAGCGCCCTCGTGTAGGTACTCTTGGATAAATTGAAAGTAGTAAGCATACCCCACCACCACATCAGCCTCTCTAAGGGCTTGATGCACGGCGGGCGTTATATCTTCTGGACTGCCGGGACCAATGCCGGCGATATAGATCTTCTTCATAGTATCTCTATTTGTTATTGTTGGACGGACTGCACTCACCGCTTATTTTTACTGCGACGAGACTTCGCCCGACGAATGACTCTGCTAAGGTAACGAAAACCGAGCACTACGCCACTCACCGACACAACCAAACCACCCAATACCAGCACCAGCATGCAAATGATACGTAGCGTCGGATGCTCCGCAAAGAAGCCGATGCGGAGGTTGTGACAGAAGGGGTAAAGCCACTTCTTGACCCGTCCGTTGAGACTGTAGTAACGCGTCTCTCCAGTCGTCGGACTGATGTAGAGACGACTCGACTCCTTGTCCTGTGCCGAGATGCGGTAGATCGGCAACTCATACTTATCATTTAGGCTAGCATAGTAGTTGTCGTAGTGATCCATTAGCTCGATCTGCATGTCGGCAGTTCCCAGCACAGGCGTGAGCTTAGCTTTGATATCCTCCTCTGTCAGATGCAACGGCTGTGGAGCCTCACCCAGCGCATCCCAGCTCTCCAGTTGTCCGTGGCGCTGCACCTCGTAGTAAGGGTGCCCGCCATAGCTCCGCCAAGTAATCTGCTGCACACCGCCTAGGTCAAGTAGCAAGCGGTAGTCATACATGTCCGAGCGACCCAGCTGTGGAGCCTCCACCTGCTGCGCCTCCTTGCGCTTCGTCTCAGTCTCATGCTGAGGCACGATCCACGATGGTAGATCGTAGAGCGACATCACCCCGCTGAGGGCGAAAAGCGTTAGCGACAGACCAAAGATCACACCACCGACGAGGTGCCAGTGCAAAGTCTTCTGGCGCTTGTAGGGACTGCGCAAACGCTTCGTTCGTCTCCACATACGGAGGTAAAGACGTATCCCAAGGTAAAGCCCCGTAAAAGCAGCAATGACAGCCAGCGAAGCGAAGATTGAGATGACCCAAAGCCAGACGGTGCGGTTTTGCCGTAGCCACCAGTAGTAAAACATGTGGGGAATCGTACCACACGATGCCCCAATACGCTCCGAACGAGTGCAGAACTGTACCGCATCACCCGTTTGACTAGAGAGATAAAGGTAAGTTCCCTCAGGATCGTCAAAGCGGTATCGGTAAAGGGGCAGATCCTTCTTGACCCTCGGGTAAGGCGTCCACGTGTCTATGTGTCGTATCGTATCAACCGCCACGATAGGCGCAGAGCTAAAGCGCGACGCATACTGCTCATACCAAGCCTCTGGCACCGAAGCCGTAGCCGTCGTAAGGAGCGAGTCCGCATGCCACAGATACCCCCCCTCGCTCGTCTCCACACGCCACACTGGCTCGCCACAATGCGTGGTGAGCGCAAGTGCCGTCAGCTCTTCGCCAGGCTGTAGCTTCGCCTGTAGCGTAGCTTCCGACGGTAGAGCCGCCGAGGCCGCGAGGGTGTCCTGTAGCGGTAAGTCCTTGTCCCCGAGACGGGGAAAGGAACAAAAGATCATCACTCCTCCCGAGATCAACCATAAGAGGAAGAGCGGGGCACAGACGGTGCCAAGTACTTTGTGAAGCCAGCGCATAGCCGTGATTTGGTTATAGGATTATCATGTTTCATGAGAGGTCGCTCAGATGGGGCAAAGAGTGCGAGACATCAGCGCCTCTCCTCTCGTAGCGACCTCCTCTTGACCGCAAAGATACCACTATTCGCAAAGAGAATCACAAACTAAGGAAAAATAAGCAAAGGCTGGCGAAGCGTAATCCAGATCTCCTAACATGACGCGCTAAGCCTTTTATACTCAAACGAATATCTAGTGTTTTAATCCAAACACCACACCTGTCTAGAATCACAGCTTCGAGGAAATGGAGAATTTCCTCGGAGCTTTTTTTTATTTGCCACGGAGCAAACGAAAAATTCTTCGGAACTTTGATTTCTTTCTTCCGAACTTTCATTTCATTCTTCCGAACTTTTATTTCCCGGTTCCGTGGAGAATTTTCGTTTGCTCCGTGGAGATTTCTGATTATCTCCGTGGAGATCGCTTTTGGGGGCGAGTGAAGTTGTGGCAGATTCCTTTTTTTGTGCTACATTTGCCAATGTATCAATAATGCCTCACAGTATGAAAAGAGTTTATCTATCCGTACGCTCGCTCCTATCCGCTGGAGCCGCTCTCCTACTTGGTTGGCTAGGCTTCTCTGGTTGCTCGAAAACTCCTGATGCCGGGATGGCCGAGTATGGCACGCCCACAGTCGATTACGAGTTTAAGGTGCGCGTCACCGACCAAGACGCTAAGCCTGTCGAGGGTCTTCAGGTAGACCTACCCAGTAGCTATGGAGACGAAAAGGAGCTCACCGATGCTCAGGGCAATGCGGAGATAGACGGGAGCTACACGGGCTTTCACAGAGATCATCAGGTGGTCCTAGAGGTGAAGGACATTGATGGCGAGAAGAATGGCGTCGTTGCAGACAAGCAGGTGACCGTAGAGGTCAAGGAGAGCGACTTCGTCAGCAAAGGCTCTAAGAAGTGGAACAACGGCAAGGTAAAGAAGGCTATAGAGATCCAAGTGGAGCGCAAGTAATCTAGTCTAAGTTTATTGCGCGTCTTCCGCAATTGTATTACATTTGTCGTAGTATCAAAGCGACCACACTATGAAAAGAGTTTATCTATCCGTACGCTCGCTCCTATCCGCTGGAGCCTCCCTCCTACTCGGCTGGCTGGGATTCGCTAGTTGCGATAGCATCGGAATGGCTGAGTATGGCACGCCTACAGTCGATTACGAGTTCAAGGTGCGCGTCACCGACCAAGACGCTAAGCCTGTCGAGGGTCTTCAGGTAAACCTACCCAATGGTCGTGGAGACAAAAAGAAGCTCACCGATGCTCAGGGCAATGTGGAGCTAGAGGGTAGCTACACGGGATTCCGCGGGGATCATGGGGTAGCCCTAGAGGTGAAGGACATCGATGGCGAGAAGAATGGCGTCGTCGCAGACAAGCAAGTGATCGTAGATATCAAGGAGAGCGACTTCGTCAGCAAAGGCTCTGGAAACTGGAACAACGGCAAGGTAAAAAAGGACATAGAGATCCAAGTGGAGCGCAAGTAACCTCTGTAACGTCTCTATCCTCACTCCTATTTATATATAGTGTATGAAGAGAAAACTCTCAAATATCATTTCTAATCTAATTGCTGGCACATTGCTTGCGCTGATCGGTTGCTTGGGTTTCTCCAGCTGTAAGACACGCACTACGCAGAGGACAAGCGAGGGTGGCAAGTCGGAGCAACCCGACACGACGACGCTCGCCAAGCCTAAACCTAGACCAGACGGTATGGGCATGGTGATGTATGGCACGCCTACGACGATGTTTGAGCCGAAGCAGATCGTAGAGCCGGAGAAGCCAGAGTGAACTAGAGATCGTGGTCTCATCTGATGAAACTGAGCAAGCATAAGTCCGTCGGGCAGACGCTCTTGCGTCCAGCATTCAAGCAGCGGATAGCTCTTGACCTGCATCGTGTCCTGCAGGCGGACAATGTGCGTCGGCACCCGATGACGACACTCTTCTGGGAGTGTACGCTGCGCTGCAATCTGCACTGCGGGCACTGCGGCAGCGACTGCCGTGTGGAGAGCGGGGTCGATGAGCTGTCGGTCGCTGACTTTATCCATATTATTGACGGGCTGACGCCTCACGTCGATCCGAACAAGCTACTGGTCATCTTCACGGGTGGCGAGGCGCTCGTGCGGCAAGACATTGAGGAGGCGGGGCTAGCCCTCTACCGTCGTGGCTACCCGTGGGGCATCGTGACCAATGGGATGCTCCTTGACGAGAAGCGTCTAGAGAGTTTGCGCCGTGCTGGACTACACACAGCGACGGTGAGCCTAGATGGCTTTGCCGAGGCGCACAACGCTTTGCGAGGGCATCCACTTAGCTACGAACGAGCTTGGCGAGCTATCCAACTACTCACGCAGGCTGAGGACTTGGTCTGGGACGTGGTGACTTGTGTCAATCCGATGAACTTTGACTCGCTCCCCGCCTTTCGCCAGCAACTGATTGATGCGGGTGTGAAGCGGTGGAGACTCTTCTCTATCTTCCCTGTGGGACGCGCTGCGGAGAATAAGCAGCTCCAGCTCTCCGACAGTCAGTACTACCAGATGATGCAGTTTATCATCGAGACGAATGAGGCTGGAGAGATCGAGGCGCAGTATGGGTGTGAGGGCTACTTGGGAGCCTTCGAGGGGCGCACGCGCAAACAGTTTTATCAATGCCGTGCTGGCGTAAACATCGCCTCTATCCTGTGCGACGGCTCTATCAGTGCCTGCCCGAGTATTCGCTTTGACCACAAGCAGGGCAACATACATCACGACGATCTGTGGCAGGTGTGGGAGGAGCGCTTCGAGAGTTATCGTGATCGCTCGTGGGCTAAGACAGGACCCTGTGCCGATTGTAAAAGCTGGAAGTACTGTTTGGGCAATGGTATGCACCTACGAGACGATGAAGGCAAACTCCTCGTCTGCCATCTCCAGCGTCTTGAAGCGGGTGCCGAGGCACTGCATGCCTCTGGGGGAAGATGACCCAACGATCGCTATCACCGACGGAGCTTATCGTTCGCTATGCACACGATGAGCTACATTTGAGCGCTGTAGGCTTAGCAGCTGCGGGAGCCGTTCCGCCAGATGTCTGGCAAGCTTATCAGCAGACCATCACAGGAGATGCTTACGCTGGACTAGACTACCTGCAGCGCTATGATGATGTTCGCTCAGATCCTCGCAAGTTGCTGCCCGATGCTCAGTCAATCATTGTCGTGGCGCAGAGCTATTACCCACCAGTCAAGCAACCGCTAGAGGCTCCCCAAGTAGCTTACTACGCCTACGGACGCGACTACCACAAGGTGGTACGCAAGAAGCTGGAGCGTCTCCTTTCATTCATTCAGTCAGAGGTGGATCAGAGCGCCACGGGGCGTGTCTGCTGCGACACGGCTCCGCTACTGGAGCGCTACTGGATCATGCAGAGCGGGCTTGCCTATCAGGGTCGCTCGAAGATGATGATCATACCTAAGCTGGGCACATTCTTTATCTATGGCTTCCTGGTCGTCTCTCTACCGCTGGAGTACGGTACGGTGATAGATAGGAACTACTGTGGTCGCTGTCGGAGATGTATCGACCATTGTCCTGGAGGCGCTTTGCAGGCTGACGGCACCTTCCGAGCTGATCGTTGTCTGAGCTACCTGACGATCGAGCATCGGGGCGCTTGGACGGAGGGCGTCGCTGAGCGGCTAGGCAATAGACTCTTCGGCTGTGACGTTTGTCAGACTGTTTGTCCGCACAATGCACACTGTACACCGCACGACGAACCAGACTTTATGATCCGCCCCGCCATTGCCCAGCTGACCTATGAGCAACTGGCAAACTTTACCCCTGAACTCTACGAAACACTAACGATAGGCTCCTCAATGCGACGATGCGCCTACGAAGACTTCCTCCGCAATGCCGAGGCGGTCTTAACCAATCACACGACTACCCTATGACTAGACACTATAATATAGCAGACCTACGAGGGCGCTTCATGCGCCGACTGAAAGATTACGGTCTCCCCCTCTCCATACTGATCGGCATCGTAGGCTATCGCCCGCTCTCCACGCTGAGCCCCGCCATACCCTACATGCTGATGCTGATGCTTTTCTTTAGCTTTCTCAAGCTTACGCCTAGAGATCTGCGCATACGCCCCGTACACTTTCTCTTGCAGTTCATACAGATCATGCTAGCAGTGGGGGGCTACCTGCTGGTGCGCTACTCGGGCATCTCCGAGAGCACGCTCCTCGCTGAGGGACTGATGATCTGCTTCTTCTGTCCTGCAGCCTCCGCATCGCCCGTGGTCATCGGCTTCCTCGGGGGCAATGTCGCCCTCGGCACCACCTATGTCCTGCTGACCAGTGTGGGAGTCATCGCCTTGGCGCCGCTCCTGCTGGGCTTCTTCGGCAGTGGTGCGATGGACTACGGAGCCACTTTTGTGCAAATCTTCTACCGTGTGCTACCAGTCATCACGCTGCCCCTGCTCCTCGCCTGGGCCGTCCGCTATGGGGCTAAACCCGCCTATCGTGTGCTCTCGAAGATCCCATCGGCCAGCTTCTGGGTCTGGCTCCTTAGCCTCTCGCTCATCATGGCCAATACGGTATACTTCATCGCTGAGGAGCCACGAGAGATGATTCCGACGATGATACTCCTCGGTGTGATGGGGCTAATAGCCTGCATCGTTCAGTTTGTCCTCGGCAAGTGGCTCAGCAAGCGAATACTCGGCGAGAGCATCACGCTCGGGCAGAGCTTGGGACAAAAGAACTCGACCATCGCCATCTGGCTGGCGCAGAGCTACCTCAACCCGCTCTCCTCCGTCGCTATGGCAGCCTACTCTATCTGGCAAAACCTTCTCAACGCTTACCAGATACACCAAGCGACGAAGCGCTCGGGCAAAAAGCAATCGTAAAGATGAGCAACGGTCAGCGGGACCGCTCCGCCCTGTTTGCGCACCAGTCCGTAGCCTGTCGGTATCGCTTATTTTGTTACCTTTGTCCTCAGAGTAACAAAGGTGCCGTGTACCACGTTGCGACACAACAAAACGTGCCTCTCCACTGGAAGACGCATCAAACAATAAAGAGAATAAGCTATGATGAACAAAGCTGACTACCAAAAGCTCGCCCCCTCCACACTATGGGGCTATTTCTATGATCTCACACAGATACCCCGCCCCACAGGACACTGTCAGGCTGTGCGGGAGTATGTCGTTGCCGAGGGCAAGCGACTAGGACTAGAGACCCATGTAGATGAGGTGGGCAACGTATTGATCCGTAAGCCAGCCACACCAGGACTAGTGGATCGTCCCGTAGCTACCCTGCAGGGACACCTAGACATGGTGCCGCAGAAGAACTCTGACAAGGTGCACAACTTCGAGACCGACCCTATCCAAACGATGCAAGAGGGCGACTGGATCACGGCCGATGGCACGACACTCGGTGCGGACAACGGGATGGGCGTTGCCTTCTCTCTAGCGATCCTCGCTGATGATACGCTCAAGCATGGTCCCCTCGAGGCGCTCTTTACCATTGATGAGGAGGTCGGTATGGACGGTGCCAACGGACTTAAGCCAGGCTTTAGCAAGGGCGACATACTCCTTAATATAGACTCCGAGGTGGAGGGCGACCTCTTCGTCGGTTGTGCTGGTGGTGTCGATGTCAACGTCTCTCTAGAGTACCAAGACAACCACGAGCCTGACGCAGACGAGATAGGCGTGCGCCTTACGATCAAGGGACTCAAGGGCGGACACAGCGGTGTGGACATACACCTCGGTCGTGCCAATGCCAACAAGCTCATGGCGCGTCTCCTCAAGGAGGCTGTCTCGCAGTGTGGTGCTCTAGTCGCTGAGATCGATGGCGGTAACATGCGCAATGCGATACCTCGTGAGGCAGTCGCTCTGCTCTCTATCAAGGAGGACGACACTGAGGCGCTTTGGGAGCTAGTATCCGACTACGAGGAACTATTCAACAAGGAGTTCGCAGGAATCGAGAATCACATCACCGTCTCTCTAGAGCGCTGTGACCGTCCTAAGACGATCCTGCCCGACGAAATACAGGACGCGCTGATCCATGCGCTGAATGCTTGTCAGAATGGTGTCATCTCAATGCTCTCTGAGTTCCCCGACACAGTAGAGGCTTCGTCAAATCTAGCTCAGGTACAGGCTGGCGAAGGACATATCTCCGTCCGCTTCCTCGTTCGCTCCTCGAGTGACTCACGCAAGATGTGGGTCGCCTCTAGCATCGAGAGTTGCTTCCTACTGATGGACGCTCGCGTTGAGTTTGACGCGTCCTATACAGGTTGGCAGCCCAATGCCGAGTCTCACATTATGCAAGTAATGTGTCAAGCCGCCAAGGAGATCTACGGCAAGGAGCCCGCTGTCAAGGTAATGCACGCAGGTCTCGAGTGCGGGATCATACAGGGTGTCATGCCCGATATGGATATGATCTCCTTCGGTCCTGAGATCCAGCACCCACACTCACCCGATGAGCGTGTGAGCAGCCCCTCTGTGGAGCGCAGCTATCGCATGCTCGTCCGTGCTTTGGACTAATCTAATCGATAAGAACATATGAAAAAAGCTTTTGTATTCCCAGGTCAAGGCGCTCAGTTCGTCGGGTATGGGTCAAGAGATCTATACGAAGAGCGAAGCCGTACGCAAGCTCTTTGCCGAGGCAAACGAAGTGCTAGGCTTTGACCTAACCAAGACCATGTTTGAGGGTACTGAAGAAGACCTCAAGCAGACGAAGGTAACGCAGCCCGCTGTCTTCCTCCACTCTGTGGCTATGACGGTGGCGCTCGGAGACGCCTTTGCACCAGATATGGTTGCGGGTCACTCGCTGGGCGAGTTTTCGGCACTGGTTGCGAGTCGCGCCTTGCCTTTTGCCGATGCACTGCGACTTGTCTCGGAGCGTGCGCTGGCTATGCAGGCAGCTTGCGAGGCACACCCCTCGACGATGGCTGCGATCATCGGACTGCCTGACGAAAAGATTGAGGAGATCTGCCGTGGCATCTCTGATCAGGTGGTGGTTCCTGCGAATTATAACTGCTCGGGTCAGGTAGTCATCTCTGGCACTATGGAGGGTATCGCTGAGGCTTGCGAGCAGCTCAAGGCTGCGGGGGCTAAGCGTGCGCTACCACTCAAGGTGGGCGGAGCCTTTCACTCACCGCTCATGCAGCCCGCCAAGGAGCGTCTGCAGCGTGCTATTGAGGCGACGACCTTTGCCACACCTATCTGCCCGATCTATCAGAATGTAGATGCTCGTCCTCACACCGATGTGGAGGAGATCAAAGCCAATCTGATCGCTCAGCTCACGGCTCCCGTACGCTGGACGAAGAGTGTCGAGGCGATGGTCGCCGATGGCGCTACACACTTCGTAGAGCTAGGACCAGGCAAAGTCTTAGCAGGTCTTATCGGTCGTATCGCCAGCGGTGTGACCTGTGAGAGCTTGGCAACGATCTAATGAATCTTTGCAAGAACTAAGGAGAGGACAAGTTCGGCTAGTCATCTAGTTGAGCTTGTCCTCTAGTTTATTCAGACATCTAAGTAGATAGTATTATGAGCGATAAGGAGTTACTAATCCCCTACACGCGGCTACCCCGCTCGGAGTGGCCTGAGGTTTACGGACGTCTCGAGGAGGCTGCCGTAGAGGCTACCCGCCGGTCGTATGCCCCGTATAGTCACTTTCACGTAGGAGCTGCGGCACTGCTAGAGGACGGCGAGATCGTGCTGGGGTGCAATCAGGAGAACGCCTCCTTCTCGCCCACACTCTGTGCCGAGCGAACGGCCCTCTACGCCATTGGGGCGCACCACCCAGGAGCTGTCGTGGAGCGGCTCATGATCGTCGCCGAGACGGAGGGCAAGCGTGTTGAGGCAATCTCCCCTTGTGGCGTATGCCGACAGGTGATGATGGAGACGGCAAAGCGACAGGGCAAACCCTTTGAAGTCATCCTCTGCGGGTCTGACGAAGCTATCGTTATCAGCGACTGTCGACTCCTCCTGCCCTTTGCCTTTGACGGTTCAGATATTCCTTCGTAGCGCTGGGCTCACCCACCATTTGTAGAGACCTATTTCCCATTAGTATATGGCTTATCGCATCATTACGATCAGTAGACAGTATGGCTGTGGCGCTCGCACCATAGGGCGTCAGCTCTCGGAGCAGCTCGGCTTGACCTATTACGACAAGGAGCTCATCCGCATGATCGCCGAGGAGAGTGGCTACGCAGCCGACTATGTCGAGGAGCAGAGCGAGTACGCCTCGACGTCGGGACTGGACTTCATGCCGATGTCGCACGGAGCACTCTTCTCCGTACCCATGACGGGGCTCGTCGAGACACCCTCGGTGACCCGCTATCTCAACGACTTCATCCTCAAGATAGCCGAGGAGCACCCTTGCGTCATCATCGGGCGCAGTGCCGACTACATCCTACGAGACCGAGACGACGTGCTCAACGTATTCCTCTATGCCAATGTCGAGGCGCGTGTCAAGACCCTCCTACAGCGAGGTGATGAGGCGACTGAAGACGAAGCGCGCAAGCGCATTGAGCAGTCCGACCGAGCCCGCCGCAAGAACTATAAGCAGCTGACCAATAGGGAGTGGGGCGAGTCGACCAACTACCACCTCTGCCTCAATACGGGAGCCTTTGGTGCGCCCTGTTGTACCGACATCATCGCGCACGCTTACCAGCTTCCCTGCGGTGGTGTAACCATTGGCAAAAAGTAACCCACTATGCGACTGACGGACAATTGGTTCAACGGCTTGGCCGAGAGCGAAGCTGGCCAAACGGCTCATCTGCATGTGCGTGATGAGCTGGAGGAGTTTCGCACTACGGGCAAGTACCGCTTTGTGATCGAGATCGCTTATCCCTTTGACGGCGAAGGCATAGAGCCCTCGGATACGGACAGTGCGCAGATAGAGGCGGTGGACGAACTGCTCCAGACAGCTATGGAGCGGGACAAGATGGCGATCCTCGCAGCCTCTATCCTAGAGCCAGTACGCAAAGTGTGGCTCTATGTAAGCCGTACGTACGACCCCTTCTTCGATCGTCTCGAGGAGGTGCTGGCGGAGCTGCCCCTCTTGCCACTACAATTTGAGGTAGTCCAAGACCCCGACTGGAGCTACTACCAGGAGCTACTAGACAAGCTACAGCCGTAGTCTAACAAACCACCCATCATCGTCATCCGATAAACGGTTCCTCCGCTGGAACTGAAACGTTCCTCCGCTGGAACTGAAAAGTTCCTCCCTTGGAACCGAAAGGTTCTAGGGGAACTATTTTTGGAACTCGTATCTACTAGTACGTCTGCACTCTGGGTTGGCGCACTCTTCGAAGTGAGGTCCTCCACGGCACTATCAAGGAAATCGCACGATTCCTCGGTAGAGCTTTTTGAATATCCAGTGAGGAACGGAAAAATTCTTCGGAACTTCGAAATCTTTCTTCCGAAGTTTCATTTCATTCTTCCGAACTTTTATTTCCCGGTTCCGTGAGGAATTTTCGTTTGCTCCATGGAGATTTGCGATTTCTTCGGTAGAAATTGAAATCAGCGGAGATGTAAGAGTAGCGACAGAGTGACTCTACACCGCTTTGTAGCGAGGATTTAGCCCTATAGTCCTCGAAGGTCATCAAAAAAGAGCAAAATATAATGCGTCAGCCCTGAGCAAAACGCCTTCTTGAACTCCAAATATTACTGATTTTTCAAGAGTACCGTTTTACAAACAATGTCCTTCAATGAGTAAATCGGCTGTCCGATGAAATAAAAGACTCTTCTTCCGCTGAAAAACTTTTATCGGACAGCAATTATTACAAGCGAGAGGATGTGGAAGCTCTCCTCGCTAACTCTAACACTCGTAAAGGTTAACGACTATGGAGTACGAAACTATCAATAAAGAAACACCAGAGATGAAACAACTCATCTCTGGCATTAAAGGTTTGACGAATCGAGTGAGAAATATCGCTCAAACTCATCGTCCTCTTTTTGAAGGTGAAATCTACCTCACAGGAAGGGAGGTCTGCGAGAGACTATTCCTTTCCCCTCGCACCCTGCAAGACTATCGGGATAAGGGCATTATCCCTTACACCCAAATCGCAGGGAAAATCCTCTATCGGCTCTCAGACATAAACAGAATACTGAGTGAGAACTATGTCAACAGAAACCTTCATCGGTAATGATGTAGGTCTTCCTTTGTTTTTATCCATTGTTTTGGTCAGAGTATCGCAAAAAACTCTATCTTTGCCATTGAGCATCTGTGTATGCTCTTGCCTCTTGATAAAAGAGGCAGGATATTTTCTTATATGCTCGAGAGCAGAGAAACTTAAAGCAACAAAGGACAAAGGAAGCGAAGCACATAGTTTCACGTTTATTAAACAGGCAATGAAGCAAAAGTAACCAATTAAATAATTGGGCATTCTATTATAATATGAATCGATATATTCTCTTTTTCTTCTCGCTGTTGCTGAGCCTTTCGGTATCGGCTCAAAAGGTGATTCTAAGCGATGAACTCTTACCCCTATCGGGCGAAAACAATACGACAGTTTATTTCGAAAAGGACAGCCGAAAACCCTTGCAGGGAGAGTGGCGTATCAAGCGGGGGCTTGACGAAGAGACTATTTCCTTTTCTAACGGACTGATGGATGGCAAGTACCACCGCTATCGGGATGGTGTACTGAGAGAAACGGGGGCGTATGACCAGGGGAAAAGAAATGGGGTATTCACGGAGTACTACCAAGACGGCAAAACTGTCAGCAAGATTACCCCTATGAAGAAGGGTAAAATCGATGGCTGTGTAAAAACCTATTTCAAAGACGGTCGTTTGGATTTGGAGAAAGAATACCAGGAAAGTGTGGAAAACGGCTTTGAGAAGCGGTATGACAGCCAAAACGGTGCTCAAATACTTGAGACCCGTTGGGTGAATGGGAAGAAAGACGGGGTCGAGTGGAAACTCACGAAACAGGGAGATGGCGTTGAAAGCAAAGTCACACGAACTTATCGCATGGGCGTGCTACATGGGGCGTACAAAGAAGAAGTTTTGCGCAACGGAAATCCGATTTTGGTTGTAGAGGGACAGTATGCCGATGGAGAACGTTCGGGGGTATGGAAAGAGTACGACGCCACTATGAAGACGACAAGAGTACTAAGAAATAATCATTGAGACAAGCGAATTTGTATGACTGCATCAATAATTGCCGGGAGTGTCCTGATCGCAATAGCTGTGCTTATACTGATTTGGGGTATAATCACCTCTAATAATCTCATTGCCAAGAAAAACAGGGTGGAACAATGCCGGAGTGGCATTTGTGTGGCACTCAAGCAGAGAAATGACCTTATACCCAATTTGGTGGCATCTCTTAAAGCGTATATGGGACACGAAAATGAAATCCTTACCCGCATAGCCGAACTAAGGTCTCGAGCAGACGGAGCCCCCGAAGCAGAACAAATCAAGGACGGGACAGAAATCTCCACTCTTCTCAAACAAGTTAAGGCCGTTGTTGAGAGTAATCCGGATCTCAAAGCCAATGAGCAGTTTGTCTATCTCCAATATCAGATAACGGATATGGAGAACGAATTGCAGGCTATACGCCGAACTTATAACGCAACCGTAACGGATTACAACAATGCCGTAGAAATGTTCCCGTCTTCATACATCGCTTCAAGAAAACATCTTGGGAAAGAAGCATTGATACGAATTCCTGAAAGTGAGTTGGGCGACATTCATATCAAGGAGATTTTCGGATAATTGATGAAAGAAGACCACTTGATTGACTTCAAGATTGTCGCTCAACAAATGAGAGGGCAACTAACCCACATAGCTATGTGGCGTAAGATTGTTAGGCTTCTCATTTATTCCGTTTACCCTTTGGCTCTGCTTTGGCTTGCATTCACTATATTCGGAAGGAATATCGTCGATGCGGGCAATTATGAAACCTCACAAATAACGGCAACGTATGTCGTCATATTCTTTGTCGCCTTTGTGGTCCTCAATACGCTGTTCTCTTTATGCCTAAATGTACTGAAGCAGAAAGAGGAAAAAGTAATGGGGCAAATTATCAACCAGCTATTTCCGGATGCAAATTATTCTCCGACAAAAGAAGTAAAGGTATCCGATATTCGGGCAAGCAGACTATTCGGAACCCCAAATAGGTCGGAGGGTACTCTGCAAGTGGCAAGTTACGGTGCATTGAGTTTCCCAAATCAGCATCAAGCATTGACAATAGCCGATATAGGAGTAACCGCAACAAATGAACAGAATACTAAACCATGGAGATCCTTTAGGCTCCTCTGTCGGGCGATTTTCAGTCCGATGCGGGGCGCACAAGTAGAGAGCACGATGTTCAGCTTTAGGGGAATGTTTGGTTACTGCCGTCTTCCAAGAACTTGCAGGGGATTTGTTATGCTGCTTCCCGACCATTTGGAGGATAAGTTGGGCTACTTCGCTCTGACGATACAAAAACTGAGGGAGAGACATAAAGCAAAGTTTGTTTATTTGGAAGACCCCGAGTTTGAACGTCTCTTTACCGTATATGCCGATGACGAGGTAGAAGCCCGTATGATTTTGACCCCGGCAATGATGAAGAAACTTACCGCTCTTCGTTGTTCCTTTACTCATGACTTGATGCTCTCCTTTAGCGGAGATACATTTTATTATGCCTCCAATATGCCAAAAGGATTTCTTCGCCTTAGCGGGAAAACATCTTTAAACGAAGACCTATTGCTTGAAATCTACCAAGAGATCGGGTTCTGTCTTTCTGTAGAAGAAATGATGGGGAAGCATGTGGATAAGTAGGAAATATGATATAATAGACTTATGTTTAACTTCAAAATAATACTTGTATGATCTGGAAAATCATCGTGGCAATAGTCGCTGTCTTGATTATTGCTTTTATCGTGTTTGAAATCGTGTCTCGGATCTTTGCTAAGAAAAACCTGAAAGCCTTTTTGGCTTCTCATCCTCAAACACCGCTCACCGAGGAAAAGAAAAGGTTACTGGTATTTGGAGCCATCTTGTCTTGTTATCGCAATGAGGACATCCTTAGTATTATCACCGATGATAATATGAATGTATACAAGACCGGGCTTCAAAAACAATGGAGCATTAATGGTCGGGAAGATGCTCTAGAGACGCTAAACGCTCTGCTTAATTTAGAGCAGAGTACGGAATTGGACGAAGTCCTTGCTCAAGGAGGTTCTTCCGAGGAACTTATTGAGCTGCAGACTTTGATAGCAGACGGGCTAAAAACGGATTTGGCTCAAGTCCGGACCACAACCTCCACGTATGCTTGGGACGTATGCCGACTGGTGAGCTTGGCAAAATGGTGTTATTGGTTGCAATACATCAGTGAAGCGGAAATGTGGAAGTACCTCAATGAAGGAGCGGTGAAAGCATCGTCATTAGGCAAAGACTGGAACGACTATACGGTCTCGTTCTTAATGGGCCGAGCCATTCACGGATTTGGTACAGAGGATATCATAGACGATTGTAAGGCTCTATATCATAGAGAGTCTGACACGGATGTGTATTCCAAATACAGCTTTAAATAACTTTTCAAAGCTGACCGAGACCTCTGTGCAAAGGTCTCCCAATGATGGTATAGTCAATGGTCCTTTACAAAAAGGATCATTGACTATATTATTATCTATGTCTATCTTTCTTGTGAGAAAGAGGAAGTCTTTGACAGCTGTTTTTTGTCAATCTGTCCATATCCCTTGCAATCTTCTGGTCGGTGACTTGGGCATAGATTTGCGTGCTGGCAATAGACGAATGCCCCATCATCTTAGCGATACTCTCGATAGGCACACCAGCCTCTAGCGTTAGCGTGCCGAACGTGTATCTTGCACAGTGCCAAGTCAACGGAGTACGGATGCCACATGCCAACCCTACGGCTTTGAGACGACTGAGTAGCTTCCAGTCGCTCATTGTATCGGGAAATATCTTGTAGTCTCCTCTGCTCTTCGCCTTCGTGTAAAGGGCGAGTATCTGCTCCGCTATTGGATGCAGGGGGATCAAACCCTCCACCTCCGTTTTCTGCCTTGCCTTGCGAATATACCGCTTTCCCTCGCTGTTCGTCTCTTCCTCAGGAGGGATTGAAATCAGCGGAGGGACAGAAGCGAACATTCCACCCACAAATGCAAAAGGAGAGCCTCACACTAGGTGAAGCTCTCCTTTTGTTTCGTAGGCTTGCTAGGTTACTTCGTATGGCTTAGCAAAGACCAGATAGCGTCGTCCTCAGGGTACGGCGCGACGACCTCGACGTGCTCATGCGTGACGGGGTGCTCGAAGCTTAAGATACGTGCATGGAGCGAGATCCCGCCGTCTTTGTTGCTCCGTGGAGCGCCATACTTGAGGTCTCCCTTGATCGGGTAGCCCATGTGGCTCAGCTGCGTACGTATCTGATGATGCCGTCCCGTATGTAGCGTCACGGCCAGCAGACTGTAGCGGTCGCCCACGGAGAGGCGCTCATAGGTAAGCCAGGCGCGCTTAGCCTCAGCGTGAGGCTCCGTCACGACGTAGCTCTTGTTTTGCTTGCGATTACGATAGAGCAGATTCTTCGCCTCGCCCGCTTTCTGGGGAAAGGCGCCACAGACCACAGCGTGGTAGACTTTGTGGATCTCTCGTCGCTGAAACATAGCGTTGAGCCGTGCCAGAGCCTTCGAAGTCTTGGCAAAAAGCACGGCCCCCGACGTCGGTCTATCGATACGATGCGTGACCCCAACGAACGCCCGCCCAGGCTTGTCGTACTTATCAATGAGATAGCGCTCGACAAGCTCCGAGAGCGGCGTATCGCCCGTGCTATCACCCTGTACGAGCATCCCCGCCGGCTTATTGACAATGAGGAGATGATTGTCCTCGTAGAGGATCTGTAGGTCAGGCATCGGTCTGCTTACTAAGGCTTTACATATTCATACCACCACAGCAGGAGAGCACCTGTCCTGTCATGTAGGAGGAGAGGTCGCTCGCGAGGAAAAGAGCCACATTGGCCACATCCTCAGGCTTGCCACCACGACGTAGCGGAATCTGCTTAGCCCACTCCTTGCGCACCTCCTCGCTGAGGACGGCCGTCATATCGCTCTCGATGAAGCCTGGAGCGATGCTGTTGGCACGGATACCACGTGAGCCGAGTTCCTTGGCAACGCTCTTAGCCAGTGCGATCATACCAGCCTTAGAGGCGGAGTAGTTCACCTGACCCGCATTGCCCGATACACCGACGACGCTCGCCATATTGATGATGCTACCCTGACGCTGCTTCATCATGACGGGAGCTGCGGCATGGATCATATTGAAGGCGGACTTTAAGTTGACATTGATCACCGCATCCCACTGCTGCTCGCTCATACGCAGGAGCAGACCGTCACGGGTGATGCCCGCATTATTGACTAGGACGTCCAGCTTGCCAAAGTCAGCGACGATCTGATCAACGAGCTGATGCGCTGCCTCAAAGTCTGCAGCATTGCTCTCGTAGGTGCGTATCGTGACACCGCACTCCTTGGCTAGCTGAGCGTAGTAATCCTTTGCTTCGTCAGCAACCTTGAGGTCACTGATAGCTACATGGCATCCAGCCTCTGCATACTTCGTGGCGATCGCCTTGCCGATACCACGTGCTGCTCCGGTGATCAGAGCCACTTTGTCCTGAAGTAGTTTCATAGATTCTATTGAGTTATAGGTTTTGTATTTGTATGATTGGTTAGTCCCTGCCTGAGTAACTGCTTCATCGCAGCGATGATGCGGAGGTAGTCCTCCTTGCCGTACTCATGGTGGTAGCGATTGATGTAAGGCGCCTCCAGACTTTTGAAGCTCTTGAGGAGCAGGTAGGCTGTCGAGTTGATATCAGGGACTAGCAACTCTCCACGATCGTGCCCCTCCTGCAGGATCCGCTTGAGCATGTCGTACTCGCTCTGGTCATACTTGAGGCGAAGGCGCTCAACGTTGAAAGTGTCGCTAAAGAAGCTTGCATTGCGCTCGCCTTGTCTCTGCACCGTCTTCTGAATCAGCTGCAAATGGTTGTCCAGCAGAACCATTAGCTTAGTAATCGCATCACCTGGACGAGCCAGCACTTCGCTCAGCGACTGACTCATCAGACTGATCTCCCGCTCTATGACCGCCATGAGTAGCGCCTGCTTGTCCTTATAATAGGTGTAGACCGTGCGCCGACTGCACCCCACAGCCTCAGCAATAGCGACCATGGTCGTCTCCTCGACTCCTTGCTGCACAAAGAGCGTGTGAGCCATTTGGACGATGCGCTGGCGCATATGTTGTGTAGAGGTCATAAGTGTGTGGACGATAATAAAAGCGTGAGATAACCGTTACAAAGATACAGCTTTGCGCCGAAAGTACCCTTTGGGGTCAAGCGCACGCCACTCTAATTCTCACCCACATGTCATCCCCCAGGAGATTACTCGGCTCCCTGCCTACCAATATACTACTTGTCGTGCTGGCGCTCGTCGTGGCACTCCTACCGCTCATCCTCTCGGAGCCTCTCGTGAGACGTATGGCCGACGAGGAGCGGCTCAAGATGCAAACCTGGGCGGAGGCGACTGAGTGCATTGCCAGCCAAAGCGACGAGCAGCTCAATGCCTTAGCTCTCCAAATCCTAGAGTCAAACACCACCATACCACTCATCCTCACAGACAGCCTCGGCAACATCTTGGGATACAAAAACATTGACCCCGAAGCGGTCGCTCGTGACTCAACCTACTTGGCGAGGAGGCTCACGGCTTTTCGCTCTGGCTATGCACCCATTGAGATAGACCTAGGCACCGCTGGGCGCCAATACCTTTACTACAGCGACAGCAGTAAT
Source organism: Porphyromonas uenonis 60-3 (assembly GCF_000174775.1). Taxonomy (GTDB): domain Bacteria; phylum Bacteroidota; class Bacteroidia; order Bacteroidales; family Porphyromonadaceae; genus Porphyromonas; species Porphyromonas uenonis_A. The sequence continues at coordinate 109,082 of NZ_ACLR01000182.1, read as the reverse complement.
CTGAAGCGGTTGCTACGTTTCCCCTATCTGCAGACGGGCATTTTCATTCTCTACATCATCATCCTCGTCCTCACCATTCGCAGTCTACTGCACTGGGAGCAAGACCGCATATGGGTCGGGCTCAGCAAGGAGACCGCCCACCAGCTCGGCACGCCTATCTCTTCGCTCATGGCATGGACCGAACTGCTCAAGAGCTACGACCTACCCCCCGAAATCATCGAGAGCATCGGCCAAGATGTCAATCGCCTCGAGCTAATCGCCCATCGCTTCCAAAAGGTTGGCAGCCTCCCCGAGCTCTCGCCCATAGAGCTCAACGGACTGATCGCCACCTCTGTGCAATACCTCTCGCGACGCATCTCCAGACAGGTAGAGATCCTCTTCGAGCCAGCAGCTGAGGAGCTCTACTGTCTCATCACGCCCGACCTCATGAGCTGGGTCGTAGAGAATATCGTCAAGAACGGCGTCGATGCGATGGACGGCAAGGGCACAATCACCATCACCACGGAGGCTCACGGCAAGAACGCCTACCTCGAGATCACCGACACGGGCCGTGGTATGACACGCGCCACGCAGCGGATGATCTTCAAGCCTGGCTTCACGACCAAGGAGCGAGGCTGGGGGCTCGGCTTGTCGCTCGCACGTCGCATCATACGTCACTACTTCCGCGGGCGCATCTACGTCAAGCGCTCCGAGCTACAAGTCGGCACCACCTTCCGTATTACCCTCCCCCTACAACAGCTCCCCTAGCCCACTCACCGTTCCCCCTCTCAGCAAAAAAGTGGAAACAAAACACGGCCAATCGTGGAAACGAGGGAGGAATCTTCGTTGCTTTATACTGAAAGCAAGTTAGTTATATCAATAATCGGTCGACTATCTCAGTGATACCTCTTGGGGAAAGAGACGATCCAGAACGGGTGGTTTCAGGCCGCCACGGAAGAATTTCCCAATAGCTACCGAGGAAACGAAAATTCTCCACGGAACCGGGAAATAAAACTTCGGAAGAATGAAATGAAACTTCGGAAGAAAGATTTCGAAGTTCCGATGATTTTTTTCGTATCTCCGTGGAGGATAAACAATCTCTACCGAGGCATTTCACATTTCCTCTGGGGGGTGCCAAAAGCATCCCGACAAACGACATTTGCATCACGACGTAGAGACACTCTTGATCAGTCCTTCCGCCGAGCGTCTAGCCCTAGGGAGCCCAGCGATCAGCGAAGCTCGCTATTTCTCTCTTGGGGACTCCCAGCTGAGAGCTCAAATCCTGCCAGTCTTTTGCTCTAGTTTGCGGGGCAACTTTGTACCCATTGTGCTTTTCGTTCTGTCTCTCAACCTATCATATAGTATATGACGATACAACTTTAGCGTTACTATTATAAGTGTTGGCGGGAATACGTTCTGCTCAGACGTTTTTTGCTGGTGGAATGTACGGACCTGTAGTTTCGCTTCGGATATTTGAGTACCTTTGCACAATGATGTATGATGCCCTTTGTATGGTCTCTGAATATAGACTAGGGAGGGGACTCATCGCTGATTAACTTGTTTTATCTGTATATACCACAGCTCGTACGTTTTACAGCTGAGATTTACGCTTGCCTATGTCGCATCACACCTCTCGTCCACGGCGCCGATCGCTACTCCCCTCGTCTAGGATTATTGCGATCGTTTGTATCGCCCTGCCTCTCTTCCTGCTGGGATCTATAGCTCTCCTCGAGATGGGCAAGTGTCACCTAGAGCAGTCGGTACGTGAGGAGATGACCTTCACCGTCCTGCTAGACCCAGAGATGACTGCTCAGGATAGCATCAACCTGATGCAGCAAGTGCAGCAAGCGCCCTATATCAAGGACGTGACCTACATAACGCCTGACGAGGCGGCACGACAGCTGGAGGAAGAGATTGGCGAAGATCCTGTGGCGGTCCTCGGTTTTAACCCCTTACAGCCCTCGCTGGAGGTGCATCTCAAGTCGCAGTACGCTGTAGCCGATAGCATGGCTCAGATAGAGAGCGACTTCGCATCGTGGGGCAACGTGCAGACGATGAGCTATCGTGGAGATATGCTCCAGATGATCGATGAGAATATGCAGCATCTCTCAACGATCCTACTGATCGTCTCGCTGATCCTGCTGATCATCGCTATCATACAGGTCAATAGTATGACCCACATTATGATCTACAGCCGGCGCTTCCTGATCCGCTCTATGACCCTGCTGGGCGCTAAGCCATGCTTGATCCGCAAGCCCTTTACCACTTACAGTATCTTCAACGGGCTGTGGGGTGGTTTGCTAGCGACCTGTATGATTATAGGCTTGCTCTGCTATATGACGCAGCGCAATCCGCAACTCCTCCAGAGCTACCTCAGCTACAGCGAGGTGGCGATCATCCTCGGAGGGATCATCTGCCTCGGCATCCTGCTCTCGTGGATCACCGCTTCTATCTCGACGAGCCGATACATTCGCATGGATGGCGGACGCATCGTCATGGCTTAGTCATTATCTTATCCATTACAACTTATCAATTATGGTATTTGGCAAGAAGAACTATATCCTCCTAGCGATCTCTGTGGGGATCATCATACTGGGGCTCCTCTTGATGTCAGGCGGAGGTAGCGCAGACAGCACAGAGTTTACGGCTGAGATCTTTAGCACACGTCGTATCGTGGTGGCACCTATCGTCACGTTGGTCGGCTTCCTCCTGATCATCTACGCGATCATGGCTAAGCCTAAGGATCCCAACAAAAGCAACGGCAAGGATAGCGACGCTAAGCCACAAAGCAAGTAAACCTCTTGTGCCGCAACGCTTAAGATGACGATACTTGAATCCATTATTCTAGCCATCGTAGAGGGCTTGACGGAGTTTCTCCCCGTCAGTTCTACGGGGCACATGATCCTTACGCAGGGGGCGCTTGGTATGGAGAGCACGCCTTTCCTACGCGCTTTTACGGTGATGATCCAGTTTGGGGCGATCCTCTCAGTCGTAGTGCTGTACTACAAGCGCTTCTTTACCTTCCGTGTGGAGGAGGGCGCACGGCAGCTACCGCAGGGGTGGCAATGGGTCGGACGTTTCTCCTTTTACATCAAGCTCCTCGTGGGGCTGATTCCCGCAGCGGTCATCGGGCTACTACTGGAGAAGCAGATAGACCAGCTCCTAGACAATGTCTATGTGGTCGCCACGACGCTCTTCCTAGGCGGTATCTTCATGCTTTTCATCGATCGCATCTGGCCCGCTCAAAGTCAGACGGCAGAGCGTCCGTCGTACCGCAACGCTTTCGTCATAGGTTGCTTTCAGACCATCGCCATGATCCCAGGCGTGTCACGCTCCATGGCAACGATCGTGGGGGGACTACAGCAACGACTCACGAGACGTGCAGCGACCGAGTTCTCCTTCTTTCTAGCGGTGCCGACGATGCTCGGAGCCACTCTGCTCAAGGGGTACAAGCTCCTCTCCGATCCCGTCTCTAGTCAGATGCTTCAGGAAAACTGGATGGCACTGCTCGTGGGCAATGTGGTGGCTTTCGTAGTGGCTCTGCTAGCGATCAAGTTCTTTATCAACTATGTGACCCGCTACGGCTTCAAGCTCTTCGGCTACTACCGTATCGTGGTCGGTCTACTGGTACTCATCCTACTGCTCTGTGGGGTGCCTCTAGCGATGCACTAATAAGATGAATCAGGAAGTCTCCTCCAAGCTATATACTCCTGCCGATCTACAAGCTCGTCGCCCCCTCACGTTACGTGCGGGAGCGATCATACCACTAGACAAGCCGTTGGGGTGGACCTCCTTTGACGTGGTCAATAAGTTGCGCATCATGGTGCGTCAGGTGACGGGCATCAAGCGCATCAAGGTAGGCCACGCGGGGACGCTGGATCCGCAGGCGACGGGCGTACTGGTGCTCTGCACGGGTCGTGCCACGAAACTCATCGAGCAGCTGATGGATCATGACAAAGAGTACTGCGCCACGCTCCAGCTCGGAGCCACCACGCCATCCTTCGACAGCGAGCACGAGATCGATGCGACCTATCCCTACGAACATATCACGGAGGAGATGGTGCGGAGCACCCTGCACCAGTTCACGGGAGAGATAGACCAGCGACCTCCGAGCTTCTCAGCGGTCAAGGTGGGCGGCATACGCGCCTACGACCTAGCCCGTCAGGGACAGGAAGTAGAGCTCGCACACAAGCACGTCACCATCCACGAGCTGGAGCTAGTTAGCTTCACGCCCCCCTCCCTACAGCTACGCATCGTCTGTAGCAGAGGCACCTACATTCGTTCGCTAGCACGCGACCTCGGCACGGCTCTCGACTCGGGAGCTTATCTTACCCAGCTGGTGCGGACACGCTCTGGCGAGATTTCTCAGGCGAACTGCTTTAGCCTCGACCAACTGGACGAGCTACTCGCCCTAACACCCGAAGAGGAGGAACTCTCCTGACTACTATATCCCCCCCTATCCCATTAGAATCAGAATCCAATATGCGACATAAAGCGAAGCTTTCACACTTTGACTACAAGCTCCCCGAGGAGCTCATTGCTCAGTATCCGACCACCTTCAGAGATCAGTCTCGTATGATGGTGCTGCACCGCACCGATGGCTCTATCGAGCATAAGAACTTTGTGGACATCCTCGACTATTTTGGCGAAAAAGACACCTTTGTCTTCAACGACACCAAGGTTTTCCCCGCAAGACTCTATGGACTGAAGGAGAAGAATCAGGCAAAGATTGAGGTCTTCCTCCTGCGTGAGCTCAACGAATCCCTGCGTCTATGGGATGTCCTCGTAGATCCAGCCCGCAAGATCCGCATCGGCAACAAGCTGGAGTTCGGCGAAGAGGGCGGAGCTCCCGTGCTGGTCGCTGAGGTTATCGACAATACCATCTCGCGCGGTCGTATCCTACGCTTCCTCTACGACGGCTCTCACGAGGACTTCCTCAAGGATCTGTACAGTCTAGGCGAAGCTCCACTACCCCAAGAGATCAAGCGCCCCGCTGAGCCAAGCGATCTAGAGCGTTATCAGAGTGTCTTCGCCAAGCATATCGGCGCCGTCTGCGCTCCTGCGGCGAGCCTGCACTTTAGCGACATCATCCTGCACAAGCTTCGTCTGCAGGGCTGCAACCTTGCTTTCCTCACGCTACATCACAACCTCTCCAGCTATCAGGAGATCGAGGTGGAGGCGATCAGCAAGTATAAGGTGGAGAACGAAGAGATGTACATTCCCCTCGAGTGCTGCGACATCGTCAACCAAGCGCGCGACGACAATGCGCAGATCGTTGCCGTCGGGGCTACCGTCATGCGAGCCCTCGAGACGGGCGTCAGCACAGATGGTTACCTCAAGGAGTTCAGCGGATGGACCAACGAGTTCATCTACCCGCCTTACCACATTCACCTGCCGACCGCTATGCTGACCAACTTCAATGCGCCAAAGAGTATCAACCTCATGTGCGCCGCCACCATGGGTGGAGAGAAGAATGTGATGAACGCAATGAATGTAGCGGTCAAGGAGAAGTACCGCTTCGGCTGCTACGGGGATGCGCTCCTCATTATGGACTAAAGAATCCCACTAAGCCTCTCTCACTGTCGCTCCTATGCCTACTGCTTACATAGCCCTCGGTAGCAACCTTGACGAGCCTCGTCATCAGTTGCTAGAGGCGATCAGGCGAATGCGCCTTCGTGGGCTCCAGATTCACAGTATCGCCCCCTTTGTGGAGACTCGCCCCGTGGGGTTCGCTTCGGAGCATCTCTTCCTCAATAGCGTTGTGGCTGTTCACACGACAGCCACACCAGCAGAGCTTTTGGCACAGCTTCAGGAGATCGAGCGGGAGATGGGGCGACTGCACAAGTCGCACGACGGGATCTACTCCGACCGAGTCATAGACCTAGACATCCTGCTCTACGACCAGCGTGTCGTGACCACGCCTGAGCTCACCATCCCGCATCCTCGTATGTGTGAGCGAGCCTTCGTCCTGCAGCCACTCAGCTACATAGCGCCCGAACTCACCATCCCCACCACGGGGGCCACCGTGGCTCAGCTACTAGCCGCCCTGCCCTCATGATACATGATCTGAGCGAAACGATCTGTGCGCCTGCCACCGCACTGGGCGGGGGGCTAGCCGTCATACGTATCTCGGGAAGCTTAGTCCCGCAGATCGCTGAGACACTTCTTGGCAAAAGGCTCGCGCCTCGTGAAGCCACGACCGCTGGACTGCGAATTGACGGACAACTCATAGACCTCGTCGTAGCCACCTACTTTGCCGCCCCACACTCCTACACTGGCGAAGAGGTCGTCGAGCTCTCCTGCCACGCCTCTCCCTTCATCGTGCGCTCCATACTGGAGTGGATCGCTCATCAGAAAGGGTGTCGTATGGCCGATCCAGGCGAATTTACCCGTCGTGCCTTAGCGCATGGCAAGCTAGACCTCGCCGAGGCAGAAGCGGTCGCCGACCTCATCGCAGCGACTACTGCCACACAGCACAAGATGGCTATGGAGCAGCATACTGGCAGGCTCAGTCATCTGCTCAACGAACTGCGGGCGACGCTCCTACGCTTCGCCGGTCTCCTCGAGCTGGAGCTAGACTTTAGCGAAGAGGATGTCGCCTTTGCCGATCGCACCACTTTAGCTGAAACGTTAGCCACCATACAGCACCAGCTCCGCCTGCTCACGCAAAGCTTCAGCACCGGGCAAGAGCTCCAGCAAGGTATCCCGACCGCTATCATTGGCGCGCCCAACGTAGGTAAGAGCAGTCTCCTCAACGCCCTCCTCCAGCACGAGCGAGCCATCGTCAGCGACATCCCTGGCACGACCCGCGACACCGTCGAGGGGCGACTAACCATCCGTGGTACACTCTTCCGACTCATCGACACCGCTGGTCTGCGCCAGACGACCGACCTCGTGGAGCAACTAGGCATCGAGCGTAGCTACCAGCAGATCTCCTCGGCACGGCTCATCCTCTGGGTCATCGCCCCGCCCCTACCTACGTGGGACGAGCTAGAGACACAGCTCGGTGAACTCCTGCCACTCACCTCCCCCGACAGTACCCTCATACTCCTGCTCAACAAGCGGGATCTACTCACCGAGCGTGAGGTCACGGACTGGCTCAGCCACTGCTCCGACCAACTACAGCGCATTACGGACAAACGGCACACCACCCCTCCGCTAGCCATCTCAGCACGAGCCGCTCAGGGCATCGAAGCCCTCGAAGAGCTGATGGTCACCAACACCCACACCCTGCACAGCAATGAAGAGACCGTGATGCTCTACAACCTACGCCACTACGAGGCGCTCACCAAGGCAAGTCACGCCTTAGAGTTAGTCTCCGAGGGCCTCCACAACGGCTTGACCAGCGACCTCATCACCCCCTATCTCCGTGAGGCTATCGAAGAGATCGGCCTCGTCACAGGCGCCTCCATCACCTCCGACGAGGTGCTCGGCTACATCTTCTCCCACTTCTGCATCGGCAAGTAGTATGGGACAGGGACGCATCGCAGAGGAGCAGCAGGTCATTCGGCAAATGATCCAGCTCTACTGCAGGAAGAAAGAGGAAAATGAAACGCTCTGCGACAGTTGTCGCGAGCTACTCGAATACGCCACACGGCGACTAGACCGTTGTCGCTACGGTGTAGCGAAGCCCACCTGCCGCAAATGTCCCATACACTGCTACCGACCCGACATGAAAGCCCGCATTCAGGCGGTGATGCGCTGGGCCGGTCCACGTATGCTCTCCCACCACCCCCTCGCCGCCCTCAAACATCTCCTCCGCGAGCTCTAATCTTCGCCACAGTCTTACGAGCGGTACCTACTACTGGGTAGATTTGCGGGGGTCTTTCCTTGGCAAAGAGGTATAACTTTGCGGTGTAATAGATCCATACAAGCTGTACACCCCGCAGAAACTGATGGCTAAGGCTCAGCATAACGCATATACCAAGCAGATGCACCGCTACGATGCACTCATGACGGGACGCTCCTGGTGGGGGCATCTCTTTATGAATGGGCTATGGCAGGTGAATCAGCTACAGATGGCGGCAGAGGTCTTGGCTATGATCCCCGATGACTTTGCGGGGCGGCTACTAGATGTGCCGGTGGGGACTGCGGTCTTCACCTGCGACAAGTACAAGCAGCTTGCCAAGGCTCAGATCACTGCGCTGGACTACTCCGAGAAGATGCTCAAGATGGCTGCCCACCGCTTTGAGGTAGAGGGGGTGACCAATGTATCGCTCGTGCAGGGCGATGTGGGGGCGATGCCCTTTGCCGATGGGGAGTTTGACTATCTGCTCACGATGAGTGGTTTGCAAGCCTTTCCCGACAAGGAGCAAGCCCTCCGTGAGATGCACCGTGTGCTAAAGCCTGGAGGGAGACTGTGTGGATGCTTTTACGTACGTGGGGAGCACCGCGTGGGCGACTGGATAGCTCGCCATATATTGGAGCGCAAGGGGTACTTCTGCCCGCCACACTACACAGCGGCGGAGGCGGTGGCAATTCTTCGGAACCTCTTTGGGGAGCGTATCTCCGTGCGTCAGTACCACGCCATGCTCATCTGCTCAGTAATCAAAGATAGGTAAGCAAACGAACTATGAATAGTCCGACACTAGATATACAGCAGCGTATCGAGGAGGGTGCCTTACGGCTCTTCTCTCGGCACGGCTACATAGGCACCTCGATGCGTATGGTGGCCAAGGAGGCTTACGCCTCGCTGGGCAGTATATACTACTATTATGAGGACAAGGAGGCACTCTTTCGCTCGCTCGTAGAGCCTGCGATCAAGGGGCTAGAGGCATTTTACGCCTTACCGCCTGAGGATCAGGACATGGAGATGGATATGCTGGACCCTATGGAGCGTAAGCGGAGGGGCTACTCGAAGGCGCCCTTCTACCAGTACATCATTGACCATGCGGAGGCTCTGCGACTGGTCTTCTTCGCCAGTGCAGGCTCCTATCTGGATCACTACGAGGCTCGGCTCAATCAGCTGAGCAACGAGTCGACCATCCGCTACTTCGAGCGGTATCGAGAGCTCCATCCCGACTGGAAAGCCGAGGTCGATCCTTCCTTCATCGATATTTACTCAGCCTTTATCACGGCAACCATCAAAACTATACTACAGCGGTCCGACACCAGTCCAGAGGAGCTGGCACGGTTCTGTCGGTGCCACGAGAAGTTTAGCTTCGGCGGTTGGCGAGCACTCTTAGGGGGCTAGTGAAACGTTTCACTAGACCCTTTTTTTGAACACTTAGCGAAAGACGTTCAGTTTCCCCTCTCTTCCCAATAAGCAAATCAACCAACTAATTAATGAGACGATACAGACTACTATTACTAATCACGCTACTCTCCCTCAGCGCAGCAGTAGCTCAGGAGTACCACTACCGTGGCAGCGTACTAGATGACGCTACAGGCGAACCCCTCATCGGTGCCAATGTCTATGCCGAGCCAAAAGGGGCAGGTGCCGTCACCGATGCCGAGGGGCTCTGGAGCTTCACCTCCAAGCAGCGGGTCAAGAGACTCGTCGTGAGCTATGTGGGCTACAAGAGCAAGCGCATCACATCCCCACGGCAAGATGGCAAGCCGATCAGCGTGAGACTAGAGGTCGACGAGACGACGCTAGGCAGTGTCGTCGTCGTTGCCAAGCGTCAGGAGCGCGCTCTGCGTGAGTCCGCTATGCCTATCTCGGTCATCTCGATGCGACAGCTACAAGGTACCGCCTCCTCGATAGACGAGGTGCTGTCTCGCACTACGGGTGTGACGCTGCGCAATACGGGCGGACTAGGGAGTGCCTCGCGCATATCGCTACGTGGACTAGAGGGCAAGCGAATGGGCATCTACATTGACGAGACACCCTTTGGCGAGATGAGCGACTTCATCTCGATCAATGACATCCCGACCGATATGATCGAGCGGGTGGAGGTCTACAAGGGGATCGTACCCTACAAGTTTGGTGGCTCAGCTATGGGCGGAGCAGTGAATGTGGTGCTCAAGGAGTACCCGCCGAAGTACTTTGACGCTTCGTATGAGGTAGGGTCGTACAATTCGCACATGCTCTCGACAGTCTTCAAGCGTACCCTGGAGGATGCAGGCGTGCAGTTTGGCGTAGGCGGTACGCTCGCCTACTCGGACAACAACTACAAGATGGAGTTGCCACACTACAAGGATCGGATCGTGAGGCGCGACCACGATCAGTTTCGGAAAGCGATCCTAGGCGGTAGCCTCAAGGCAACGAAGTGGTGGTTTGACGAGATCAAGCTAGAGTGCGCTGGGACCTACATTCGCAGAGAGATACAGGGCTTCGAGTGGGACGTACGAGAAGCTTTTACCCTCTCCAAGGGATTGGCTCTGGAGAGCACTTTCAAGCGTGCAGACTTCTTCCTCCCAGGGCTAGATCTAGACGCATCGGTCGGGGTGGTATTCGGGCAAAATGGACTGACCGACAAGGCTGCGCATCGCTACGACTGGGATGGCAAGGAGTACCCCGCAGGCTCCTCTTATGGAGGCGAACTATCGAGCATACCTACCGATGGGGGTCAATCGAACGATCAACTTGGTGGACAAGGTCAACCTAAACTATACGCTAGACCGCCATCAAGCTTTCAATCTCAACCTGTGCCACACTTACGCTTATCGCAATCCGACGGACACGCTTATGGATCGAGCTTTGGGCTATAAGGCGAACTTCAAGAGCCGTATGAACAGCCTCACGGCGGGTGCCTCCTACGACCTCACGCTCTTTGAGGATAAGCTCCAGAATGCCTTCACCGCAAAGTACTACAACTACCGCTCTCGCTCTAAGGTCATCGGGACATCAGTATAGGCGACCTCAAGGATGTGGAGACTAACCGACACTTCTTCGGCTGGAGCGAAGCTATCCGCTACCGCTTCACGCCAGACTTCCTGATCAAGGCTTCCTATGCGGACGAGGTGCGCATCCCTACGAGTGAGGAGCTACTAGGCAATGGCTACTCTATCAGCGCCTCGACCGACCTGCGCCCCGAGCATAGCCGTGGGGGCAACGTTGGCTTAGTCTATCGCAACTTCTCGCCCACGTCGGGGCAGTTGATCGAGGCTGAGGTCAACGCTTTCGGCTCTTACGTCACCGATATGATCCGCTTCATGCCAGGGCTCATCCCCTCGATGAGCTGCTATCAGAACTTCGGGAGCATCCGCACCTGGGGCGTAGAGGGCGAGGTGAAGTGGGATGCCCTCCCCTGGCTCTATCTCTATGGTAATGCAAACTTACCAAGACCTCAGAGACACGCGCCGACTGATCCCCTCGACGAATGTCGCTAACCCAACTTACCTCAAGCGTATGCCCAACATCCCCTACTTCCTAGCCAATGCGGGCTTGGAGCTACACAAGGAGAACCTCTTCGGCGGGGAGGGCTACAACAGCCGTCTGATGCTCGACGCCTCCTATGTGCATCAGTACTACTACGACTTTGAGGTGAGCCAGTACCAAGAGCGCAAGATACCGACTGCTCTGCGCCTAGACTTAGGACTAGAGCAGAGCCTGCGCAATAATCAGTGGACGATCACCTTCAAGGTCAAGAACCTGACCAACCAGCGTCAGATGTCCGAGCTAAACCGTCCGTTACCAGGCATTAACTTCTCGGTAAAGCTGCGATACCTCTTCAGATGACAATCAGATGACAACTATATATTCACCAATTCAAATAACAGATTTCACTATGAACAGATTCAACAAACTAACCAACAGGCTCACCCTTATCGCTGCCCTCCTACTAGGGCTAGCGCTCACCAGCTGTGACAAGGAGCCTAAGCCGACACCCCAGACGGGTAGTGAGCGGATTCTCTTCTCTACCTCAATAATGAATGCGGACGGTGCCTCAGGCAATGGGTACCTGCAGGCTATCGGCTCTATCGAGGCGAAGAAGTACGACAACAGCCGTGGCGTGCCTGTCGGCTTCGGCACGGAGCCTATCTACTGCGGGGATCATCTCTACGTCCTGCCCGACTATATGGGTATGGGCAAGGCTGAGCTCGTCTGCTACACCGTAAGCAAGGAGTTGCAGCTCACCAAGCGTGGCGCTATGGAGCTACCAGGAGGAGCCGCTGCCTGCAATGTGGTCGAGGTCTCTCCAGAGAAGGCTTACATCAGCTTCCAAAACATCGGACAGGTCTGGGCGTTTAACCCCAAGACGATGACCAAGACGGCCGTGATAGACCTCAACCAGTACAAGCACGATGACACCAATGTGATGCCCGGTGCTATGGCAGTACGCGACGGCAAGCTCTACGTAGGGCTCTGTCAGATGGACCCCAAGTGGATGCCACTACACAAGGAGGTCGAGCTGGCGCTCATAGACATCGCAACGGACAAGGTGGAGAAGAAGATTTCCTCTACCACCTCGGGGCTCTCTGTCGCTACCCGTCCGATCGTGGCTAACTCGATCTTCCTCGATGACAAGGGCGATCTGTACATACTCTGCATGGGGAGCTTTGGCTTCAACCCTGAGTTCCCCAGCGGTATCGTTCGCATCAAAAAGGGTGAGACCGAGATCGACCCCTCATGGTCTATGAAGCTCTCGGAGATCAACATCGAGGTCAAGGGCGTCTTACCCCAGACGACCAAGCTCCCCGCCAACTTCTTCGTATCAATGCGCTACATCTCTGGCTCCAAGGTGGTCGCCATCATGGGCATCTATGCGCTCGACCCCGAGAACAAGAACCCCTACACGGCTCTCTACTGTATTCCTACGGTCATCGACCTAGAGCAGCGTACCATCCAGCAGATCGAGGGTATCCCAGTGTCCAATCCTCACGCATGCGCCCTCGGGTGGTACAACGATCGGATCATGATCGGCTCGGCAGGCAAGGAGCGTAGCGGATTCTACTCCTACGATCCTAAGACAGGTGCCGTCTCCGACGGACCCGTCTTTGAAATAGAGGGCAATCCCGTCTCCTTCTACCAGATGAAGTAGCCCTGCCACATCACCAAGAGAGGCTCCATCGCTCATTCAGCGGTGGAGCCTCTCGCTTTATACCAGGGCACTGTCTGCGCCTCTATGCTCCACGCACCTTAAAACTGGAGAAGAGCCGTTTTCGAGCAGGATGAAAATCCATTTTCATCCAAAAGGTAGGTCTGACGCATGATTTAGGATGAAGTCATCGACGGCACTATCAAGGAAATTGAGCAATTCCTCGGTGGAAATCGCCGAATCTCCACGGAGGAATCGGAAAATTCATCGGAACTTTGATTTCTTTCTTCCGAAGTTTCATTTCATTCTTCCGAACTTTTATTTCCCGGTTCCGTGGAGAATTTTCGTTTGCTCCCTGGAGATTCTCGATTTCTTCGGTAGAGATTAGAATCAGCGGAGATGTAAGAGTAGCTATAGAGTGGCTCTATACCGCTTTGTAGCGAGGATTTAGCCATATATTCCTCGAAGTTCATCGAAGAAGAGCGAGTTGTAATGCGCCAGCTTTGCTAGGTTGTCCAATAACGTCCCACGAGTTTTTTCTACCCTTTCCTGCGTGTTGCACCTTAAAGGGGAACGTACGAGCACACACATCAAGTTCGGATTTTGCTGATAAGAAAAAAAAAACTACCTTTGTCTCAGAGGCATAACAGTTTTAACTCACATCACATACAGATATGCCGACACTCCTTAAACGTGAATCATTATTTCATCTAGACCTATGACTAGCAAATGAAGGGTTCTACACTTATCTTTCCGCTATTCCCAAAGGTAAATAAGGAGCCTTTAGGATTACCTCCTAGATATCGGTCAAACCTATATAAGTAACCTTTCCTCATGAGAAGATTTATACTGACAATAATATCTACACTAGCTCTAGCAGTATCTATCTATGCTCAAGATGATAAGCTAAATCCTATCGTCGGGCATATGGTGTACCCTAAGCACGTAGTATTCCTCCCCGACAACAAGCCCGACTCCACCATTGCATACAGCGAGACTGGGCTAGTGCCTATCATCTTTGATATTGACAAGCATACATACATCCCGTCTCCTGAACTAGACAGTGTGGCAGCTCTCGTCAACCAAGTACTGCAAGACAAAAGAGTGGACTTTCAGTACCTATGGATCGGAGGTAGTGCTTCTCCCGAGGGACCAGTAGCGCACAATTACGATCTAGGCTTCTGGCGGTCTGAAATCCTCAAGAACTTTATTCTCAAAAACACCTCTGTGGATCCAGCTTTGGTACGCACTCAGAACCTGGCAGAGGACTGGGAGGGCTTTCGTAGAGCCCTAATCAAGGATAAGGACTACCCCTACAGAGACCGCTTATTAGAGATCATTGATAATACGCCGGACTGGAAGCTGAGAAAAACGAAGATCCGTGCTATTGATCAAGGCAAGACTTGGCATAACCTCATCTACGGACTCTTTACGCCCTTTAGAAATGCCCGCATGGTCATCGTATGCAAGGCTTACAATGTAGAGCTCCCTAAGATCCCGCCTATGCCCCCGACACTCCTTCCGAGCACCGAGGTATGTATGCTACCCAAGATAGAAGCCTCTTTTCTTCCCGTGGCTGAGACACGTTTCTTCGCCCTTAAGAACAATCTCCTCTTCGATGGGATCCTCGTGGCGAACCTTGGCGTAGAGGTCGAGCTGTGGAGAAAGACCTCGCTAGACATCCCCTTTGTATACTCACCCTACGACATACGAGTCCCAGATAGGAAGATCAGACTTCTTGGCTCGCAACCAGAATTTAGATACTGGCTCGGACGAAAAGCCGGAGAGGGACATTTCGTAGGGTTACATGGAGCTCTACTCGGATTCAATATTGCCCTCAACGATAAGGGCCGCTACCAAGACCCCAACCATGCACTATGGAATGCAGGCGTTGGATACGGATACTCTTGGAACTTTGGTAAAGACAAGAGATGGGCTCTAGAAGCAAACATCGGTGTCGGGTACGCAGATTACATTTACGACTCATACCGAAACTGGTACAACGGAGCCAAATTCAATAGCAATACTCACGAAAGCTACTGGGGTGTAACTAGAGCTGGACTAACCATCATGTACAAGTGGTATACCCCACGCAAATGAAATATAACCGATGAAGTACAGATTATCCATAGCCATAGTAATAGTCCTATCCATCCTCTCTTTTATCTCTTGCGATAGGACCATACACGAGTACCCTACACCTAGCAAATCTCTAGTAATCCTAGAGTTTAATGCCGATAGGACTCCTCCGCCTTACTACAAAAAGGTGGTTTTCGATGAGAAATACAACTCGAAGGTTATCAAGCTTAACGAGACCCCCTCACTACCCTACGAGCTAGGGGATGGGTATCAGATGAGGATTACAGCCGAGATCTATGACGAAGCTGGACACGTAGTGGAGCGAAGAGTAGTCACTCAGCCTCACAACGCCCTCCCCCCACAGGATACGATACATGTGTATCTACCTCAGGGCAAGTACAAGGTTGCAGCCTTTGCCGATTACATTAAGGCGAATGAGATCAAGGACTGGCACTATCTCACATCTGATCTCACGCACATTGGCACAGACCTCTCAACCTATCCACAGAATGCGCACTTGAGGAGTTGCGCCGTCGGGACCGAAGACTTCATCATAGACTATACCCTGACACCAGAGGGATATCCAGCCTCTGCAGCCGATGCCCATAAGGTGATCAGAGATCGTAAGATACCCGTACATATGGTGAGACCCAACGCTCGCTATTGGCTTAGAGCTATCGACTACGGAGACTACCTACTAGCCGGCAGTAATATCGAGGACATCACCGTAAAGATTATCTATACCCAATTCGCTGCCGTCGGATATAATGTACCCGAGCGCAGACCTAACAAGTTTGGGGTAAACTACAGCGTGAATGTCAAGCCAGATATATACGTCTCTTCGGACCATAAAACGGTGTCTCTAGCTCTAGACTATATATTCACCTCTTGGAGCGAGGAGAATGTCGTTGTCGCAGACTTCCATATCTATGACCACGGCAAGGAAATCAGCCACATAAACGGTGTACACATACCTCTCCTCAGGAACCACGAGACGCTCCTCGAGGGGTACTTCCTGACCAAGAGCTTCGGAAAGGACGATGGCATCCAGATTGATGAAGACTTCGATGGCGAATTTATCATCAAGATATAGGCAAGCAGAAATACAGGGGAATCTTTTCTCTGACGACACAAAGGAAGAGTCCCAATCACATATCATAAACCAACAATTAACAGTAGCAGTATGAATCAAAGAATCAAGCTTTTCCTGGCTTCTCTAGCTATCCTCCTGATCGGAGCTTCATGCCAGAGGAATGACCAGCTAGACAGTAATGATCCGGGTAAAGTAGTTATCAAGCTATCTCTCCCCGAAGACATGCAGGCCCTCCGTGCCTCCGCCAATAGCTCTAGTGCCAAGGGTGGTATCACTAACGTAGACATGTCGAAGTACGACATCCGATACAAGCTCGCTGTCTACAACGCCTCGGGCGAGAGTGTCATAGCGCCTTTAGTCAAGACCGTAGACTCCTACCAGGAGATCACTTATGAGATACGACTAACACCCAATAGAAAATACAAGTTCGTAGTCTGGGCAGACTTCGTCAAGCAAGGTGAGACCGCCGACCTTCACTACAACACCGCTGACTTCACAAACATTACTTGCATCGACACCCCTGACAAGCAACTAAACGACGAGTCTCGCGATGCTTATTGGATTGCGAAGGAGATCAATGTTGGTACGGAGGCTATTAACGAGACGCTCGTACTACGCCGTCCCTTCTCTAAGATTCGCGTCGTTACTACAGACTGGGGGCTCGTGCCAGCTGACAAGCCTGACTACTTCTCTATCCAGTACTATGGCGCAGATTGTAAGAGATTCAACTCTATGAACCTACTGACGGGAGTCTCTACGGGAACTCCTCTCACGGCGAAGGATGATGCAGGCATCATCACCTACGATGTCAATATAAACAAAGACCAGAAGGACTACATGCTCGGTTATGACTCTGACGATCACAACCGCACCATGACCGTAGACTACCTAATGACTGACCAGTCTGAGCAGACACCTCTTCACGTAGTCTTCACGGCTAAAAAGGGTGGCAAAGACGGAGAGCTTATCTCAACCTACGACTTCGCTGTCAATGTACCTATCCAGCGTAACTACCTAACCACCCTCATGGGTAACCTCCTGACGACTGCAACTAGTATCAAGGTGCTTATCGAAGAGAACTTCATCGAGGAGTACAACAACCATAAGCCTTGGTTTGCTCCTCAAGGCGTCACTCCCAAGAAGCCCGCAATTACCACCAGTGTGGAGGGTGGTAAAACAATTACGACCTACCACATCACCAATCGTGAAGAGATGATGTGGGTCTCTGATAATCCTGGTGAGCTAGGAGCTAATAAAGTCTTCAAGCTTGAGTCTGACATTGACATGAACGGTATTGACTGGTACCCCATCGGGCCTCGCGCTGGTGCTTTTGGTGGTCCCTGCGGCACATTCGACGGAAACGGCCATACCCTACGTAACTTCAGTGTTCAGAAATTCCTATACAAGACCAGTGGCTTCTTCAAGAGAGAGCAACAAACTGGTGTCTTTGGGGTATGGTATGGAGATATCAAGAATCTAACCTTCGAAAACATCACGATCAATGGTCTCGAAGGCGTAAAGGTAGAGCCGGGTAAGAAACATAGTGAGTCGGCTTACTTTGCTGGATGTGTTGGATACTTCTGCGGAAACCTAGAGAACGTACATGCTAAAAACGTTTTCATTAAGGGGGCTAACAGCATCTTCAAGACCCAGAATGTGGGAGGACTCGTCGGATATACGAATCCCGATAAGCCTTTCGTATTCAAGAAGTGTAGTGTAACAAATATCACAATTCAGGCAAAAGGCACTCAAATCGGAGGTATGGTTGGATCTCTAAACAAGAACCATACACTAATCGAGTGTACAGCTAACTACGTCAGCCTGCGTGTCAATGGTTCGTCTACGACAAACATCGCAGGACTGGTCGGAGACATCGCTGATGCTACTGGGGTGAAGTTCGAAAAGTGTAAAGTCAGCAACATTGAATTCCTCAAGTATGACGGAACAAAGAATTCTGGCTATGCTCCTACACACCCGCTCTATGGGACATCTAGAAAAGGGACTCCAACCATAACGGACTAATCTGATCCCAAGACAGGCGCCGTCTCCGACGGACCCGTCCTGGAGGTGGAGGGCAATCCTATCTCCTTCTACCAGATGAAGTAACCCTTCGTCATCACCTAGAGAGGCTCCATCGCTCATCAGCGGTGGAGCCTCTTGCTTTATGTTTGAGCCACTCGCTTTATACCAGGGCACTGCCTGCGCCTCCATGCTCCACGCACCTTAAAACTGGAGAAGAGCCGTTTTCGAGCAGGATGAAAATCCATTTTCAGACGGGAGAAAATCCATTTTCAGGCGAAAGAACCCCTGTGTGGCTTCACCGCTAAGCTCTTTTTCCCTATCTTTGTAGAGGATACAATGAGATAAGACCATTATGGCTCAATACAAACGAGTACTACTCAAGCTCAGCGGCGAGTCGCTCGCGGCGGGCTCTAAGCAAGGCATCGACACGACACGGCTACACGACTACGCCTCGCAGATCATCGAGATCAGCGACATGGGCGTCGAGGTGGCGATCGTCGTGGGCGGTGGCAACATATTCCGAGGGATGGCAGGCTCTGCCGAAGGACTGGATCGTGTATCGGGCGACCGTATGGGCATGCTCGCCACGGTCATCAATGCGCTCGCTATCAGCGCTGCGATCAATGCGCAGTGCCCCGCCATACAGGGCACGCCTCGTGCGGTCGTCATGACCAGTACGCCGATGGAGTCCTACGCTCGCTACTACGATGCGCTCACGGCTCGCCAACTGCTAGCGCAGGGGCATATCGTCTTCATCGCTGGTGGCACGGGCAATCCGTTTTTCACCACTGACTCTGCCTCAGCTCTCCGTGGCATAGAGCTACAAGCGGACATCATGCTCAAGGGGACCCGCGTCGATGGCATCTACACGGCCGATCCAGAGCGTGACCCGACAGCGATCAAGCTCTCTCGGCTCACCTACCAAGAGGTATACGATCGTGGGCTCAGAATCATGGATCTGACTGCTATGACGCTTTGTCAGGAGAATCATCTGCCGATCATCGTCTTTGACATGGACACGACGGGCAACCTGGCTCGTGTGATGCGTGGCGAGGAGATCGGATCAATCGTTTCCTAATCAATAACCTAGAAACCAACCAAAACGAAATATGAGTACAAGCCAATTTATCAAACCTGCAGAGCAGTCCATGCTCAAGGCGATCGAATTCCTCCAGGACAAGCTAGACCGCATACGTGCAGGCAAGGCAAACCCTGTCCTCCTGGACGACATAACCGTCGAGGCTTACGGGGCACCGATGCCTCTTAATCAGGTTGCCACCGTGACTGTACCCGATGCGCGTACGCTCGCTATCACACCGTGGGACAAGAAGCTCATCAAGGACATTGAGAAGGGTATCCTCGACTCCAGTCTAGGTATCACTCCGACCAACAATGGCGAGATGATCCGCATCACCATGCCACCGCTCACGGAGGAGCGCCGCAAGGAGCTAGTCAAGCAATCTAAAGCTGAGAGCGAGGAGGCTAAGATCAGCATCCGCAATGCACGTCGTGACGCTATCGATGCTGCTAAGAAGGCGGTCAAAGCGGAGGACCTACCAGAGGATACGATCAAGCAAACGGAGAACGATGCTCAGAAGCTCCACGACAAGTACATAGCTCGTGTCGAGGAGGCGCTTGCGGCCAAGGAGAAGGAGATCATGACGATCTAACTCTGCGCCACTCCCCTATCACACTTCACTCTATGCAAGTCACACCTACAGCCTGAGCGGGCAGGCGGAGCGGAGAGACGCTCTTTCGCTACGTCTGACCTTTCCCCCTCAAGCTGTGGGCTGTGGCTTTGCTCTTACCATTCCCCCCATTTATCTATCCTATGCGAGGCAGAGTCATCAAGGTCATCGGCAACAACTGCGCAGTGCACGTCCCCGAGGAGGAGCGGGTCTACTCCTGCCTGATCAAAGGGCGGGTGCGCATACAGGGCATCCGCAGTACCAACCCCGTAGTGGTCGGTGACTGGGTGCACTTCACGCCTGATCCACAGCAGGAGGTCACTTATATAGAGTCTCTCGAGCCACGACGCAACTACATCATACGGCGCGCCACCAATCTCTCGAAGGAGTCGCACATCCTTGCGGCAAACATTGACCTAGCCCTCCTAATGGTCACCATCGCTCGCCCTCGCACTTCCTACACCTTCATTGATCGCTTTCTAGCTACGGCTGAAGCGTACCGCATCCCCACCGAAATCCTCATCAACAAGGTTGACGACCTTAAGCCCGACGAGGAGGAGGTGATGCGCGAATTGACCGAAATCTACACCCCGCTGGGCTATCCCTGCCACCCCATATCAGCTCTACAACATCAAGGCACCGACGCACTGCTATCGCTCCTCGAGGGCAAGTGCACACTCATCGCTGGGCACTCAGGCACGGGCAAGTCAACCCTGCTCAACAGCTTGATACCCGACCTAGGACTGGCCACGCAAGCTATCTCTTCGCTCTATGAGACGGGGCAACACACGACCACTTACTCGGAGATGTATCAGCTACCGAGCCCGCACTCGGGCTGGATCATTGACACGCCTGGGATCAAAGCTTTTGGCACGCTAGAGATGAGCGAGGAGGACACGAGCCACTTCTTTCGTGAGTTCTTCGCCTATTCGAGCGACTGTCGCTTTGCCAATTGCACGCACCTCCACGAGCCGGGCTGCGCTGTCCTCAAGGCGCTGGAGGAGGGACGCATCGCCCCCTCACGGTACAAGAGCTATCTGAGTATCCTCCAGGACGAGCACAGCGGTCCCTACCGACCCGAGCAGTAAGCTCCAAACGCATACACACACATTAACCAAACGATTATGACGAAACCATCTAGAAAGAAAAACACACCCAAGAAGAATCTCTCCAAACGGTCCAAAACTGAGCGACTTAACCTTGACGAACTGACACGAGCCGTCGTCAAGCTTTTTGCCTCCAACCCGACCCACACGTGGAACTACAAGCAGGTTTCCAAGCAACTCAACATCACAGCGCAACCGCTACGCCTGACCATTAGCCGTATCCTGGAGGTGCTGGCGATGGACGACACGCTCACACGTGTCAAGCCAGGCACCTACCGCTACAATCTCTCGGGGGCTCTGCTCTTCGGCACCTTCGAGCGTCGCTCCAACGGGCGCAACGCAGTCATCTCTGACGAGGACGGCAAGAGCATCTTCATCGCTGAGCGCAACGCTATGCACGCACTCAACGGGGACCGTGTGCAGGCTCGTCTCTTTGCCAAGAGGCAGGGCGGAGACCTAGAGGGTGAGGTGATCAATATCATTGAGCGCTCGAAGCACACCTTCGTCGGGCGACTGGAGTTCAAAAAGGATTGGGCCATCTTTGTCACCGAAGACCGCACCCTCTCGACCGACATACTGATCCCGCTCAGCGAGCTACACGGCGCTCAGCGAGACTCCAAGGTGGAGGTGGCTATCACCGACTGGCCTAGCTCGGACAAGATACCCACGGGGCGTGTCCTCAAGGTACTCGGCAAGGCGGGTGACAACGACACCGAGATGCGCGCCATACTGACTGAGTACAATATAGACTACGACTACCCACAGGCTGCTATCGACGAGGCGGAGCGACTTTCGGGAGAGATTACCCAAGAGCAGCTGGCACAGCGAGAGGACTTTCGCGAGGTGCCGACGCTTACCATTGACCCAGCCGACGCTAAGGACTTTGACGATGCGCTCTCCTACCGTGACCTCGGCGATGGGCGCCACGAGGTGGGCGTGCACATTGCCGATGTCTCCTACTTCGTCACCGAGGGGTCCAAGATCGATGAAGAGGCTTACGCACGTGGTACCAGCGTGTACCTCGTGGACCGCACGATCCCTATGCTCCCCGAGGTGCTGTGCAACAATCTCTGTTCGCTACGCCCCAACGAGGATAAGTACGCTTACTCCTGTATCCTCACGCTGGACAATGCAGCGCACGTACAGCAGTACCGCATCTGTCGCACGGTGATACGGAGCGATCAGCGCATGACTTACGAGGAGGCGCAGGATGTGATCGAGGGGCGCAGTGACACCCAGCAGGCGATCATCCAGCCACTCTTTGAGCTGTCCCAGCAGTTGCGCAAGCGTCGCTTTGACGATGGCGCGATCAAGTTCCAGAGCCAAGAGGTGCGCTTCACGCTAGACCCCAAGGGGCGCCCCACGGGTGTCGAGGAGGTGGTAGATAATGAGTCGCACCATCTCATCGAAGAGTTTATGCTTCTGGCCAATCGCACCGTTGCTGAGGACATTGGGCAGGTTCGTGCCAAAGGCAAGAAGGCGAAGAACTTCGTCTACCGTGTCCACGCACAGCCTAGCGAAGAGAAGTTGATGGCGCTCGCCTCTTTTGCAGGTAAGTTTGGCTACAAAGTCAACCTCAGTGGCGAGAATCGTCAGGTAAGTCGCTCCTTCAACAAGCTCCTCGACAGCGTCCAGGGCAAGCGTGAGGAGAACCTCATCGAGACGCTCGCCATCCGCTCTATGACTCGTGCCGAGTACTCGCCTGACAACATCGGGCACTACGGACTCTCCTTCGCTTTCTACACCCACTTCACCTCGCCCATCCGTCGCTACCCCGACCTTATGGTGCACCGTCTCTTGACGCGCTACTATGCGGGCGGGCGCTCTGTGACAAAGGGCAAGCTTGAGGAGCAGTGCCAGCACTGCAGCGAGCAGGAGCAGATCGCTACGCAGGCGGAGCGTGACTCGGTGAAGTACAAGCAGGTGGAGTATATGAAGGCTCGCATGGGACAGGTCTTCGACGGAGTCATCAGCGGTGTCGCCGAATGGGGCCTTTATGTCGAGCTCAAGGGATCGCACTGCGAAGGGCTCATACCGATCCGCAAGCTCGAGGACGACTACTTCGAGTACGACGAGAAGAATTACCGTCTCCGTGGGCGACGCACTGGCAAGCGCTACAACCTTGGCGACCCGATCACCGTACGTGTTGCTCGAGCTGACCTAGAGCAGCGACAGCTTGACTTTGACCTTGTCTGATTTGCCCCTTCCACATGACAGCAACGCATCAGATCCTCGGCAAAACACCCGCGCAGCTCACCGAACTAGCCGTTGGCTTGGGACTGCCCAAGTACACGGGTCGGCAGATCGCTGACTGGCTCTACCAAAAGCATGTCTCCTCGTGGGACGAGATGACCAACCTGAGCAAGAAGGCGCGCGCTCTGCTCGCCTCGCACTACGAGATAGGTCGTGCTGCGCCTCATCTTCAGCAGACTTCTCGAGACGGGACGGTCAAGTATCTCTTTGCCGCTGGTGGAGGCTTCGTTGAGACCGTTATGATCCCCGAGGGAGACCGCGCCACGCTCTGCGTCTCTTCCCAGCGAGGCTGCAAGATGAATTGCCTCTTCTGCATGACGGGCAAGCAAGGCTTCGGCGCTAACCTCTCGACAAGCGAAATCCTCAACCAAATCCTCTCCGTGCCCGAGGTTAATGAGCTGACAAACATCGTCTTCATGGGGATGGGCGAACCGATGGACAATATAGACACGCTCCTACAAGTGATCACTTGTCTGACCGATCCGCAGGGACTAGCGATGAGCCCGAAGCGCATCACCGTCTCAACCATCGGACTGCGTCCAGGTTTGGAGCGCTTCTTGGAGGAGTGCACTTGTCATCTCGCTATTAGCCTGCATAACCCACTGTCGGAGGAGCGTTTGTCCATTATGCCCGTAGAGCGAGCCATGCCCCTTGCCGACACGGTGGCACTCCTACGGCACTACGACTGGAGCCGTCAGCGTCGCCTCACCTTCGAGTATATCGTCTTCTCGGGACTCAACGACACGCCCCGCCACCTCGCAGCTCTCAAGCGTTTACTCGCTCAACTCGACTGCCACGTCAACCTGATCCGCTACCACCGCATCCCGCACATCGACCTGCCCAGCTCCGATATGACCCGCATGGAGTGGCTTCGTGATTGGCTCTGCGAGGCAGGCATACCGACCACCATCCGCACCTCCCGTGGCGAAGACATCAGCGCTGCCTGCGGTATGCTCAGCACCCAAGAGCAGCAGGGCGCATAAGTCCTCGCCCATTACGAGACTGTTGCAACAGTCACATTATGACAAAAGGTTCTAGCCTCAAGAGAGAGGTTAGAACCTTTTTTGTTTTGTCCAAAGCTAGACACCCGCTAGAAGCGATAGCCCACAGAGATAGCAGGATATATGTAAGCGACGTTCCACTTGCTCACCTTCACCATATTACGTCCCAGACGACAGCTTATCTCACCGCTCCAGTTGCTACGCGTGACCAGCTTGAAGCCACCGCCTAGACCGATGCCCCACGAGACGCCGTGCCGCTCTTCGATCTGCTTCTCCCTCTTTTCCGTTTCTGGAGAGTATTCATAGTGCACATTGCGCAGGTTATCGTTGTAAGCAATCGAGCTATTAGCCTCTAGGAAAAAGCCCGCATTAGGTTTTTTCATAGAAAACAAAAAGCCTCCAAAGTACCAGCGACCGTAAGGCATCACGCCCACCGTGGGGAAAAAGAGGACGTTAAGTCGTTCTTTTCCAAAGTAAGCACTCGCCATAACCCCGACACCCACATCTAGTGCCACTGCACGCTCATACTCCAGTGAAAGAGCCTGATAAGGTATAGGAGCATGTAGATTCAGTCGTACTTCGTTGCGCTTTTCGGGCGTCGGAGGCTCAGGTTCGCCAGGCACCACGACCTCCTGAGCTGCTAGCCCGAGGGAACTCAGAGCTAGCAGCATCGTGCTAAGGATCAGCCGTGTCAGTCGTTCTGTCATCATCGTAATGTCTTTGGGTTATGCCCCAAAGTTAATACTATTTCTAAGATTTGGCCACAGCCTCAGTGATCTCCTCGTAAAGTGCCACGGCTCGTCTCTGCGCCTCGGCAAAGGTCGGCAGCACATTTTCCCGTCCCAGCTGATCAATGATCCCCGTTTGCTCCAGATGCGTATAGACCGCAGGACGCACACCACTCAGCACGACATGCACGCCACGCCTACGCTGTCGTGCCAGTACCATCTGCAGGTTGTGTAGCCCCGTGCTATCGATGAAAGGCACACGACGCATGCGGATGATGCGCACCTCCGGCTGGTCGTGAACCGTCACCATCACCTCTTCAAACTTATTGGCAATGCCAAAGAAAAACGGTCCCTCCACCTCGTAAACCTCCACTCGAGACGGGAGTTCTACATTTTCATCAGCGAGAGGTTCGTCCGTAATCTCGCCCACGCCAATCTGCTCTACAGAGCTCACGTTGAGGATACGACGGAAGAGCAACGCAATCGCCAACAGCATACCCACCCCGATAGCCACCGTCAGGTCCGTCAGCACCGTCAGCAGGAAGGTCACCAGCAGGATAGCCGTATCTCCTCGTGGCCCCTTAAAGATCGAGACAAACGAGCGCCAGCCACTCATATTATAAGAGACCACCACCAGCACGCCCGCCAGCACCGCCATCGGGATATGCGCCGTCAGGGGCGAGAGCAGGAGCATGATCAGCAGGAGCACCACCGCATGGATGATCCCCGCCATCGGAGTCCGTCCACCGCTATTGATATTGGTCATCGTACGGGCGATAGCCCCCGTCACCGGGATCCCCCCGAAGAAAGGCACCACCACATTAGCCACACCCTGACCGATCAATTCGCTGTCTGGATTGTGCTTCGCCCCAATCACACCGTCCGCCACCGAGGCCGAGAGCAAGCTCTCCATAGCGCCCAGTAGCATGATCGTCAGCGCAGAGGGGAAGAGCGCCACGATACGCTCCACCGTAATCGTAGGCATGACGAAGGTAGGCAGCGCACGCTCTATCGTATAGTTGTCCCCGATATTCTCTGGTCTGAGGTAGCCCAGTTGCTGGAGACCAAAGCTCACCAGTGTGAGCAACACCAGCGCCACCAGCGTGCTCGGTATTTTCGCATTCACCTTAGGCAAAAGCCAGATGATCAGTATCGTGCCGACCGCAAAAGCAAAGGGAATCCACGAGCCCGTCGCAAAGTTGGCGATCAGCACCTGCCACTTACCGATGAAGTCCCCAGGCATCGACTCGATCTGTAGCCCGAAGAGATCCGCGATCTGCGTCGTGAAGATGGTCACCGCAATACCCGCCGTAAAGCCCACAATGATTGGATAAGGGATGAAGCGCACCAAGCTGCCCAAGCGCAAGAAGCCCAGCAGCATTAGGAGCAAGCCCGCCATGATGGTTGCAATGGCCAGCCCGTCCAGTCCGTGCTGCTGAATGATCCCATAGACGATCACGATGAAAGCCCCCGTCGGTCCCCCGATCTGCACCTTGCTACCGCCCAGTAGCGAGACAAGGAAGCCACCGATTATGGCCGTCAGCAAGCCCTCCGTCGGCGAGACCCCACTAGCGATACCGAAGGCAATAGCCAGTGGCAGGGCGACCACCCCGACGATGATACCCGATGTAAGATCTTTAACAAAAAGCTGTCGTGAATAACCACGTAACGAGAGAAAAAACTCAGGCACGAGTCCCTTCATGATAGACATAAGCGTAAGAAAACGGTTGATACTGCTACAAAGATACTGAAACTAGAGGTTAGAGATTAGAAGTTAGAGATTAGAGGTTAGAAGTTAGATCACTCTGATGGCTCCGACTCATTCCGATAACCCTAGCCAATCGCCAGCAGCCTTTCCATCACCTCGAAATAGGAATTAGCCGAGCCTAGGACGAGTAGCCTCTCCATTAAAAAAGAAAACGTATCTTTGCAACAACGATCTCAGACTCGTCAAAAAGTATGTTTACCCCCCCCCCATTTAACATTTAGCGACAAAGAAGCAGCTCACTTACGCAGCTCTCACGCAGGCACTTCTCTTGCTACCAGCAGGAGAGAGGGCGGGGCAACAAACATACCTCATCACACATCTCATCACACATCACAAGTGGCGACCTCTCACCGAGAGAGGGGTCGCCACTCGTCGTATCTTTTGGTCACTTACATCAACTTCTCCCTTTAGTAAACAACAATCTATACATATAGTCAATCTATGGAACAGAAATCAATTTGGAGACTCATTTTCTTCATCGCATTTATTGCTTTAATGGGGATCAGTTGCTGGGCAACGACGGAGTCTATTCACCTCCTGCTACCTAGCTGGCCCGTGATTTTTTGCTGGATCGTAACGATAACTTTCTTCTTTATAGCATCATATGGTAGCAAGTTGATCGTAGATAGTCTCAATATGAATATCTACTACCACTCACGAGGTAAAAGCTTAATCATAGGAATCATTCTACTAATCCTATTTTGGCTTTTGTTTAGTATGCCAACGAATACACATACATTCTTCTATAGATCAGCGATCAACGATGTAGCACTCAAGGATGTAGGGACTACTCAAAAGTATATACTAGAGCTAGCTGATGACTCCTACACGCAAAACAATATAAAACTCAACATTGAGAAGCTCAAGCGTGACGTCTCTGCACAGCAATTAGCTTTAGAGGCAGAGATAGACAACAGCGCTAACCCAGGCTTTGGCACTAAAGCAAAGAGCCTGCTGAGTGGACTAGCTCATTCGCTAGGCATAGATGTCATACCCACTCTATCCTACAGAGGCACATCTCCCGCAGAGCGTAAGAAACTCAAAGAAGAGTATAGCAAGATCATCCACAAGCATCTAGAGGCCCGCATAGCGGAGATAAAGAAAAACGGCGAGGACAGTCGTTCCTCCCGCTACAAGCCAGAAGCCTTGGAGCTCGCTAAGCAACTAGAGTCTGCCAAGGGCGCACTAAGTGAAGCCAAAGCTCGAGGGCTAATTGACAAATCACTCATCTCCAACGTGGACGCACTACTAGCTCGCTCCTACAACACAATCAAGAACTACCAAGACCTCATCAATATATCTGATGAAGACAAGCCTGTCTATCTAGCAGAGAGCTCTGTAACTAGGACTCATCGTATGCTAAGCGTCGTAGAGGTGTGGAAGGATATATTCAAAGGCAAGTATGCTGGACGAGAAGTAATCCTCTGGATCCTGGTAGCCGTCCTCGTAGATGTGGCAGCCTTTATATTCTTCACACTTGCGACAAAAAAGGAAGAAGAATAACCCCCTACTATAAAACAAGATACTAGACACCATTGCTATGGCTATAGAAATACCAACCAAACAGAATAGCGAGGAGCCTGAGTTCCTCCGCGACTCCATAGACTCTCCATCACCCATTGAGAGCTCAACTGATGAAGTCAATACTGAGGAAAACGAAGCTATCACCTCCATCAATCAAGATTTCGATGAAGAAACAAAGCCTTCTATGCACTATACTGGAGAGAGCAAGAAAATACTTGACCCCATGCGGGTCAAAGTGGAGATAGCAGATGCCCGAACACCCATCGTAGTCCTCTTCGGTCCCAAAACCTCGGGCAAGACGATGATGCTGGTTCGACTGACTCGATGGCTCAAGAAGAATGGACTGAGCGTAATGCCTATTAGGACATTTAGACCTGCAGACGACAACTACAAGAAAATGTGCGACAGCTTTAACGACATGGTAGACTCCAATGAGGCTGCCAAGG
Organism: Porphyromonas uenonis 60-3; assembly: GCF_000174775.1. GTDB lineage: Bacteria > Bacteroidota > Bacteroidia > Bacteroidales > Porphyromonadaceae > Porphyromonas > Porphyromonas uenonis_A. The sequence goes on along the minus strand of NZ_ACLR01000182.1, from coordinate 80,472 downwards.
GAACAAACGCTATCGACTTTATGCTCCTTAAAGTATCCAAAGACGGTCGCCCCATTTGCCAAATTCTAGAGGCTCCTGGAGAGCACTACTACAACAGCGAGAGACCCTCTCAGTCTTTTCCTCCATACATTCATAAGATCATCTCTGAGCTAAGGAACAAGAAAATATACGTCATCCTAACAGAGGGTGACTGGCGTAACCAAGAGACACAAGATAGTCGAGATGCTTATGTCCAAAAGATTGACTCACTCCGAAGGCTCTCCGATATTAAAGATAAGTTCATCGTTGTGCTCAACAAAGTTGACCTTACGGAGTTCACGCTAAGCAAAGGACTTTACAACAAGCCACAAGCAAGGAGAGCCATCAAGAACCTATACCCTCGCATCTTCAAGATCTTTGAGAACCAACACCCAATCACCCGCTTTTTCAGGCCAAGCTATGCAACCTTTATGGCATTTCAGTCTGGGGAATTCTCCCAGACAGCTGATGGAGAGACCTTCATATACACACCAGGAGCTGATGCATACGCTAAGGAGTTGTGGAATCAGATCATAAGCGCCTGCAATTAGTATGAGACTAGAAGTATTTATTTTCGGAGCCGAGGATGGAGCTGTAGCTTACCCCAATACAGACGCTCGCTACTTTGAGTCTATGTTTTACCAGACTCCCGATATCAAGAGAGTCCCTATCCTAGACGTTAGACTCAGACTGATTGATGGAAGATGTTTTACAGACTATACTCTGCTACTCTATGGGCTTACAGCCACCATAGGCAGACCTGATGCTCATATCGGAATCACGTACCGCCTAGAGGGCTATGTCGACAAGTGCACCCATATCTACCACTTCTTAATGAATGAGTTCAGCGGGAAAGTCGACGGAGTTGTCGTCAACCGAGACAGATTTATCAAGCCTATCTCTGACTTCAAAGAGCTACCACAAGTGCTGGAGCAACGGTTTGCCAGCTGTTTCGACGATCAAGATATAACCCCAATCATCTCAAGCCAAAAGGCAGACTCAAGGATTATCCCATATAATCCTAAGGATATAGACGACGCAGAGATCAAGCGTAGAGTTTTTGCTAGAGAGGTTATCCGTATATCGGACTCTTACCCCAGCCGTGAGCTACTAGCAATGCAAGAGAGGCAAACGAAGATGAAGACTAAGTACGCAAAAGAGATTGAAGAGACCGAAGCTCGAGTAAAGACTCAAGCTCAAGAGCGAATCAACTCTTTGCAAACACAGATTGACCGCCTAGCGGAAGAGAAGAAGCGTATCATCACTTCTAAAGAGAGCAGTGATGCGACTATTCAAGAGATCCGCAAGCTGCTACAGCTTTCCCCTTCTGCAGCTGTAACGCTTAGCAAGGAGGAGCTATTCAAGCCTCAGGATATTGCTTCTAATGCCAAAGGACTTCATCGCCAGACTCACCTACTATCCCGACCAGCACTCCAAGTGGGACTACTCCTCATATCTTGTGTTGTGAGCCTTCTGACGCTACTTTTTGTGTCTGGCATCATCGCCTCTTCATCTAGTAGCCACACAAAGTCAGCTTCCCCGACTCCGACAGAGCATGTGCAGGATAGTACGAAGAGTGCCAGCATATCAACACCCCAATGACAAAGCATAGAAAAGTCTACTCGCTAGTAGTTTACATATTGCTTCTAAGCTTCATTTTCCTATCGCTCATTAGTTGTCAATGCTCGACAGAGAGCAATGGTGATAGTGACAAGATTTGGTTTGACTTCGGCACGCCATCTGCGGAGGAGATTGTGGGGTCTTCGTCTTACCCTCTAGAGGGAGTGAATAATCAGATTGAGGTACCCTTTGAGAGACAAGCGGGTGTCAAGTTTGTCTCTGTCAAGCTCAACGGCATTCCTATGGAGATGATACTTGACACGGGGTGTAGTAGCACACTAATCTCTGTTGCTGAGGCAAACTACCTATATAGCAAAGGACTGATCTCTGAAGAAGACATCATCGGAGAGACCTACTCTCAGATAGCCGATGGCTCCTTGCGCGTAGGGTTAGAGATTAACCTCCGTGAGCTAGAGATAGGAGGAGAGGAGGCATTGACCTTTCAAAATGTCAGAGCCGTCATCGACAAAAATGTAAATGCTCCCTTGCTCCTAGGAAATGAAGTCTTCGATCGTGTAGGCTCCGTAACTGTAGACAACGACCGAGATGTTGTTATCTTCTCCAAATAAGCACTCCATCAATAGTCACCCTAAATATATACAAGAATATGAACGTAGACCTCGCTTGTTGGTATGCAGATGACTGTCTTAAATACCCTCTTGAGTATCCCAGTGATTATATACCTCTGAAGAGCTACGGCAGAATATGCCGAGATGAATACAGCAAGACTACATCTTTGCAACTATCCGTAGAGCGCTCAGGAGACATCATCTCCTATATCTTCTTCAAGCGTCTTAATACTAGGGTATACGTAGGGATCAATTTATATATCAATGGACTTGTATACACCAACCTTGATAAGCTCGCTGAGCTGTTTGCCCCGAAAGTAGATAATCTCCAGCACATCTTATCTCGTGAGGGCAATACTGTGACCGTAGAAGCTAGCATAGAACCACTCTTCAATCAGCTTCGGTCCGCTCTCAGCTCCTCATCGATATATAAAACGAAGCCTCTCAGTCCGATGGACTACTCACTCTCTACAGGCTATTACAGATTTTATTACTGGGGCTCATCTACCGCAAATGAAATCATCCAATCCTCAGAGAAGGGAGAAACCTACATTTTAGGCTTATGCCCAAACTGCGAAGCCCTCGTTTACTCTGAAGTCCCCGATGACAGTGAAACTTCCAACGACCGAGAAGTCCCCAACGAAAAGCCAAAGAAAAGAGACAAGAAAGGATCTGACGCACTTGTTCCCCTTGTTGTCATATTGGTTTCCATAGCTCTAGGACTTCTTAGGGCTTGGATAGAGACCTAAGCACAAACGCTAATCTAACTAACTACCTATAACAATAAACAAAACGGTACCACTATGAAAATGTTTAGAAAACCTTTTTCCACCGAAGGGCGTATCAGACGTCTAGAGTATGGACTGACGCTCATTACTCTCACGTTTGTTCAGGCCTTTGCTAGGGCAATTATGGAGAGTGCTTCTGGAGCCTCATCTGTGATGATTGTTGCTCTCCCTATCCTTCTAGTCTGCACATGGATTATGATTGCACAAGGAGTAAAAAGAACTCACGACTTAAACCAATCAGGCTGGTGGATTCTTTGCCCTGGCTGGCCTCTCATCATTTTATTTTGGAAGGGAGACGTAGGCGATAACAAGTACGGTCCAGACCCCAAGGCTTAGCTCGTCAAGAGCTATACGTAGCGAGTCCGCCCTCCTCCTTCACCCTAGTCTGTTAAGGTGAGGAGATGGTGGACTCGGGCTCTAGTGAGCCCGCTGGGCGAGGTGGCGGAGGCGTAGCTTGACGCGGTGTGCTTGGTGGTGCAGATGGCGCCAGAGGCGTTTGTGGAGGGGCGTGGCCGTGAGACGAGCGATCAACGAGTCTAATGGCTCTGCATTGATTTGCTCGAAGAAGAGCTGGCGCTTTGGTGGCTCCGCGACACTCTGCTCGATGGAGGGATTACCCGCCACGGCACTCGCATAGGTCGTTTCCTGAGAGCGACAAGTGAGCTCGGACCAGAGGCGTTGCCCTTGTGCGCTGTGGATCAGTACGACGCTCGTACCTTTATTCTCGTCCAGCGCTTGATCTAGATCGGGACAGGTGCGCTCCACGCCCCAGTAGTCGCCCAGCGTCAGGTCGCTCTGACTGCGCCCCCCCTTCGCCATGCAGGCGTAGCAACTAGGACGCAGGTAGAGGTCGTGCAGGAAGCCACGCATGTAGATATTGTCTCCGTAAAACTGTCGCATGCCCTCCCCCTCAGTGTTTTGCAGCACAAAGTCATAGCGTCGCCACCCCGAGACCGATTTGTCGCGAAAGGAGATTCCCGTGATCTCTCCCTGCCCTGCTCGCAGTGTCGTCAGATACCTTTGCCACACCATCGGTGAGGGTACGCCGTGGCAGACCACATCGACCGTTGTCAAGTTGTCGTAGGCACGCCCGAGGTAGTGTACCAGCCCTTTGATCTGACAGGGAGTCCCAGTGAAGAGGACGGGTCGTCCCTCTTTGAGAAACAGCTCCGCCCGCTGATAGTTATCGCCTATACGGCTCTGCAGGTACTTACTACCCCGAAAGGGTGCCAGCCCCTCAACCGTCTCCGTATAGTCGTGACAGACGCCCCAAGTCTCATCAAATCGCGCCCCAAAGACCACGCCCCCACGACTTAGCGTTTCCTCAGCAAGTAGCGTAAAGAGTCCTCCCGACGAACTCGACTTGCGGAGCCCTTCGTCGGTAGCACATGCGGCATAGACAGCCAGTGGCTCACGAGGTGCGCCCAGCTGCATAAAGGGGCAGACACGCTCACACTTATGACACTCGATGCAACGCTCCAGATCGACGACTGGATAGCCAAAGCCCTCCTCGTCACGCTCCAGTCGTATGCACTCCTTGGGGCACACCTGTCGGCACGCTTCGCAGCCACAGCAGCGCCTCTTGTCCTCTATCTGTATCATCGTGTCTTAAGTCTCTAGTGCACTACAAAGATAGAGAAAGCAGATTAGATCTAGGGTCAAGAAATGATACAAAATGGTTCCATCTGCGCCACGATCCGAGGAAATCAAACAATTCCTCGGTGGAGATTTTCAAATCTCCAGTGAGGAATGAAGAAATTCTTCGGAACTTTGATTTGCTTCTTCCGAAGTTTCATTTCATTCTTCCGAACTTTTATTTCCCGGCTCCGTGGGGAATTTTCGTTTGCTCCCTGGCGATTCTTGATTTCCTCAGGAGAGATTGCAATCAGCGGAGATCTCGGAGTCACTATGGCGTGACGCTATAGCGCTATGTAGCGCATAAATACGTGGTTAACGCATCGTCTCAAGATTGGCTCGACGATTAAGGGCATATTTGGACAAATTTCTGTATCTTTGCGAGCATATCTTATACGAAAGCTCCAATGAAGAAACCCTTTAAGGAATACCAGTCTGCTGACTTCGCACAGATCAATCAGGAGATGCTAGCTCAGTGGGAACAAGAGCAGCTCTTCCACCGCTCGCTACACCAGCGTGAGGATGCACCGCTTTTTACCTTCTACGAGGGTCCTCCCTCAGCCAACGGAATGCCTGGCATACACCACGTCATAGCGCGCTCTATCAAGGATATCATCTGCCGCTACAAGACGATGCACGGCTACCGTGTAGATCGTCGTGCGGGCTGGGATACGCACGGTCTGCCTGTAGAGCTGGGTGTCGAGAAGAAGCTCGGCATCACCAAGGATGCGATCGGTAAGACGATCTCTGTCGCTGAGTACAATCAGACCTGTCGCAAGGAGGTGATGAAGTACACGGCCGAGTGGGAGTCGCTGACCAAGCAGATGGGTTACTGGGTCGACATGGAGCACCCCTACGTAACCTACAAGAATAAGTACATCGAGACGCTCTGGTACCTTCTCAAGGAGCTATACAAGAAGGGTTTACTATACAAAGGTCTATCCATACAGCCCTACAGCCCGGCCGCAGGTACGGGACTAAGCTCGCACGAGCTGAACCAGCCGGGGTGCTATCGTGATGTCAAGGATACGGTCTGTACCGCACAGTTTCGCATCATTGATGCACCTGAGTCACTTCATGGGCGTGGCGAAAGCTTTTTCCTAGCTTGGACCACCACTCCGTGGACGCTTCCGTCGAATACGGCTCTCTGCGTGGGGCCTTCGATCGAGTACTGCGCTGTGGAGACGTTCAACCCCTACAGCGCTATGCCGATTACGGTGGTCCTCGCCACGACGCTCCTAGGCAGTTACTTCGACGCTGAAAGCGAGGTGAGCGAGCTCCCTGAGACGTGGGACAAGGAGACCTACAAGAAGGCTCCCTGGCACCGCATCTCGACTTGCAAGGGTAGTGACCTCGTGGGCATTCGCTACGAGCAGCTCATCCCGTGGGTCAATCCTGGCGAAGGAGCCTTCCGAGTCATCCCTGGCGACTATGTCAGCACCGAGGATGGTACTGGTATCGTACACATTGCACCGACCTTCGGAGCAGACGATGAGCGTGTCGCCAAGGCTGCGGGCGTTCCTCCTCTTCTAATGATAGACAACAAGGGGCAGCTGCGTCCGATGGTTGACTTGAAAGGGCGCTTTTACAAGATTGAGGCGCTAGATCATCAATTCCTCAAGGAGTCGGTCAATGTACCTCTCTACGACACCTACGCTGGGCGCTATGTCAAGAAGGATTACGATCCCAAGGACACTCCTGACAAGGAGACGCTAGACGTAGATATATGCGTCATGCTCAAGCACGAGAACCGCGTCTTCCGAGTTGAGAAGCATACGCACAACTATCCCCACTGCTGGCGCACGGACAAGCCTATCCTCTACTACCCGCTAGATAGCTGGTTCATCCGCTCTACGGCGTGCCGTGAGGAGATGATGCGCCTCAATGAGACGATCGACTGGCATCCCGCAGCCATCGGGGTAGGACGCTTCGGCAAGTGGCTGGAGAACCTCCAGGACTGGAACCTCTCCCGTAGTCGCTACTGGGGTACTCCCCTACCTATCTGGCGTACCGAGGATGGCGATGAGGAGATCTGCATCGGCTCTGTTGAGGAGCTTTACAAAGAGTGCGAGCGCGCAGTACAGGCTGGCGTCATGTCAGCCAATCCGCTCGCAGGCTTTACCCCTGGCGACTACAGCGAGGAGAACTATGACAAGATCGATCTGCACCGTCCCTATGTCGACGAGATCACACTTGTGGCTCAGGATGGCAAGCGGCCAATGCGTCGTGAGAGCGATCTGATCGATGTATGGTTTGACTCGGGTGCGATGCCTTTTGCGCAGGTGCACTACCCCTTTGAGCATCGCGAGGAGGTCGAGAGTGGGAAGGTTTTCCCCGCCGACTTCATCGCTGAGGGTGTGGACCAGACGCGTGGTTGGTTCTTCACGCTCCATGCTATCGCTACGATGACGCAGGGGAGCATAGCGTTTAGAAATGTCCTCGTCAACGGGCTCGTCCTCGACAAGGATGGCAACAAGATGAGCAAGCGTCTAGGCAATGCGGTCGATCCCTTTGGAGTCATCCAGCAGTATGGCTCAGACCCCCTTCGCTGGTACATGATTACCAATGCCAATCCGTGGGAGAACATTCGCTTTGACCCTAAGGGTGTCGAGGAGGTGAGCCGCAAATACTTCGGCACGCTCTACAACACCTACCAGTTCTTCGCCCTCTATGGCAACTTGGACGGCTTCGATCCTGCCGTGGCTCAGATTCCCTATGCGGATCGTCCTGAGATAGATCGCTGGATCCTCTCGCGTCTCAACTCACTCATCAAGGAGGTGGACGGCAAGCTGGGAAGCTACGACCCAACGCCTGCGGGACGTGCCATCGAGAACTTTGTCACAGAGCATTTGAGCAACTGGTATGTGCGTCTCTCGCGCAAGCGATTCTGGGCTGGCTCTATGACCGATGACAAACTGAGTGCCTACCAGACGCTCTACCAGTGTCTCTCGGTAGTGGCTCAGCTAATGGCGCCCATTGCACCCTTCTACGCAGATAGGCTCTACCGTGACCTGCACGAAGAGTCTGCATCGGTGCACCTCTCCGACTATCCCGTAGCAGACGAGGCGCAGATAGACCTAGACCTAGAGCGTAGCATGGAGCTGGCTCAGATCTACTCGACTCTGGTCCTCTCCCTGCGGCGCAAGGTCAATATCAAGGTGCGTCAACCGCTCAGCGCCATCATGCTACCGGTCAATGACCCTGCGGACAAGATTCATATGGAGCAGGTTCACGACCTATTGCTCAGCGAGGTCAACGTCAAGGACATTCGCTTTGTCGATCCCTCAGACTCGATCTGGGTACGCACGGTCAAGCCCGACTTCAAGGCTCTAGGGCCTAAGGTGGGCAAGAATATGAAAGCGCTGGCAGCTCAGATCAGCACGCTCTCTACTGAGCAGATCAATGAGCTGGAGCAGACAGGTCAGCTCACCTTGACGGTCGGTGATCAGCCTATTGTGGTCGATCTCGGGGATGTACAGATCATTGCTCAGGATATACCAGGCTGGACGGTCGCAAACGAGGGTCGTCACACGGTGGCTCTAGACATCACGCTCACGCCCGAGCTCATAGCAGAGGGTACGGCTCGTGAGTTTGTCAACCGCATACAGAACCTCCGCAAGCAGTCTGGCTACGAGGTCAACGATCACATCGAGCTACTCGTGATGGCTCCCGAGGAGGTTGTACAGGCGCTCCGTACTCATCAGGAGTACGTCCAGACGCAAGTACAGGCCGACACTATCGACTACTCCGAGGTGCTCAGCGATGCCGAGGAGATAGACCTGGACGGCACCCCGATAGCGGTACAAATCAGCAAAGTATAATACAAACCACGGTGTATGTAGGCGATAAAAGCTTTCCCCCCTAAGGAGCTTCGCCTACAGCGCACCAAATAGATTCACAAATAGTATGGAAGACAGCGGCAAGAAAAGATACAATCCCGAGGAGCTGGAGGAGTTTCGCATCCTCATTGAGAAGAAGATCGCTCAGGCTCGTGAAGATCTCAATATGCTCCGTGCGGACAACGTCAACGACATCAGCGATACGACGCCTACCTACAAGGATCTAGACGAGGGCGCCATCACGCAGTCTCGCCTGGAGAATGATGCTCAGGCACAGCGTTTACAGGACTTCATCGAGAAGCTCGAGGCAGCTCTCCTACGCATCCAGAACGGCACTTATGGGATCTGCTCCGTCACGGGCAAACTCATTCCCAAGGAGCGTCTCCGTGCGGTACCTCATACGACGAAGAGTATCGAGGCTAAGCTCAATCGCGACAAGCGTAAGTAAAGTCATCCCGCACCTCATATGACTCGAACTAGCCAGCGCCACTGGATTGTCGCAGGGCTCATTCTGCTCCTCATCGTCATTGATCAGGTCGTCAAGATCTGGATCAAGACGCATATGTACGTTGGTCAGGAGTACCACATCTTCGACTGGTTTCGCATCTACTTTGTAGAGAACCGTGGCATGGCCTACGGTGTGGAACTGGGGAGCAAGCTCCTCCTGACCGCCTTCCGCATCGTAGCGATGGCGGGGCTAGGCGTTTGGCTCACCCGCTTCGTTCGGCAGTGCAGGCACTACTCGCTAGGCTTTTGCATTGTCATAGGACTTGTGCTGGCAGGAGGCATCGGCAATCTCATTGACTCCCTCTTCTACGGACAGCTCTTCACCTCCTCCATCGGACAGGTGGCACAGTTTGTCCCTACGACAGCTGGAGCGGTAGGCTATGCCCCGTGGCTTGAGGGACATGTGGTTGATATGCTCTACTTCCCCCTCTTCACGACGGTACTGCCCGAGTGGTTTCCGATAGGTGGTGGCGAGCCGTACACCTTCTTCAGCCCCATCTTTAACATTGCCGACAGCTGCATCACCGTGGGCGTGCTAGCGCTACTCATCTGCTATCCACGCACCACGACACGTGCGCTTGACCGTCTTTGGATCTATCTCCGAGGCAAGCATCGCCACACGAGTAAACGAGCTAAGTAAGCGATAATGCGAGCCTTCAGCGTTAAGACCTCTTTGCTCAAGCTTGGGCTACTGAGCGTGCTGCTACTCCTACTCGGGAGTGGCTGCAAGAAGCGCTCGTGGCAACGCATACCGAATGATAAGCTGGAGCAAATACTCACCGAGCTCTACTCAGCTCGTGGGATAGGTCAGACGCTCTACCTTAACTCCGACCAGCAAGACTCGATCTACGTCTCCATACTTCAGGCTCATGGTGTATCTCAGGAGGATCTAGACAGCACGATCTACTACCTCTCCGCCTCCAAGGCTAAGCTCCTTCAGAAGATCATCGCTCAGTCCTCAGCCAGCATACAGCGAGAGGTCGATATATTGGAGCGCACGACAGGCTTCTTCAGGGTAGGCTCGGAAGATGGCGAGAACAACTTCTACTCGCCACTACCCGACACGCTCTCATATCCTGTCACTCCGCTGTCCACCTATCCCATCTGCATCAATAGTAGACAGAGCAGCTACATCTGGAAGGTAGCTCTCGCAGACCTACCTCACCTCCCCGACACCATACATCAGATAGAGATACAGGGACTCATCAGTGGCTCACACATACCAGAGCAGGGACAGATGCCCTGCATAGCGCTCTCCAAGCAGTTGGACGCTAAGACTCCGCCCTTAGCCATGGAGAGTGTGTCAACAAGGTTGCCCATCGGAGGAGTCTTCGTGCTCACCCTAGGAGAGTCTGCGCCAGAGAGTACAGCAGAGCCGAGCGAGCCTGAAGAGCCTACGATTCCAACCGATAGTCTATTAAGTGGTCTGACGGATAGCCTCGCAAATAGCCTCCCCGAGAGTGCCCCGAAAAAAGAGCACAAATGCGCTATCCCACACTTCTCTGCAAAAGACACTCTCACCATCGCCATCTACAGCCTACCGACAGACTATCTAGGTACGCAGTCGCTACACTTCAGGCTACATGACCTACGCATCATCGCTCGCTAAGGTCAGTTCGTAGCCCCCTAGCAAGCGTAGCACCAGACCGATGGCTCGACAGATCATCCTACACCCAGGCGAACGGATTGCGCTCCGACAGTTGCTTTACCGTGGGGAGCTCCTGTGCTCCGTCCTACTCACCTATCACGACCGTGAGCGAGGCATTGAGCTAACCTCATGGCATTACGACGAGCCCCCGCACACGCTCTACTACTCAGGCACCTGGCACCTCGTCGAGGACGATGCTGACCACCACTATCTATTACGCCACGAGTAGCGACCTCGTCTTGATAGCTCTCCGATTTCTAACCTCTAATTTCGTATCTTTGTAGCGTATTAAGTATTGGCATAGCATGCTTTATAGATTATGATGACAGCACACGATATACGACAAGCCTTCCTCGACTTCTTTGAGGAGCACGGACACCGCATAGTTCCCTCGGCACCGATGGTGATCAAGGACGACCCCACACTTATGTTTACCAATGCCGGGATGAACCAGTTTAAGGATATCATCCTGGGCAATAAAGAGCCTCAGTATCGTCGTGCAGCAGACTCGCAAAAGTGCCTCCGCGTCAGCGGTAAGCACAACGACCTCGAGGAGGTAGGACGCGATACCTACCACCACACCATGTTTGAGATGCTGGGCAACTGGTCCTTTGGCGATTACTTCAAGAAAGAGGCTATCGAGTTCGCCTGGACCTTCCTCACAGAGCGCCTCCATCTACCCAAGGATCGGCTCTACGTGACCGTCTTCGGCGGTAGTGCCGAGGAGGGGCTGAGCCGTGACGACGAGGCTGCGGGCTACTGGCTTCAGCACACCACGGAGGATCGAATCATCGACGGCTCTCGCAAGGACAACTTCTGGGAGATGGGAGACACTGGTCCCTGCGGTCCCTGCTCTGAGATACACATTGACCTGCGTAGCGAGGAGGAGCGTCAGGAGATCTGCGGTCGTGACCTAGTCAATAAGGATCACCCGCTAGTCATCGAGATCTGGAACCTCGTCTTCATGCAGTACGACCGCAAGGCTGACGGGCATCTAGAGCCCCTACCCCACAAGGTGATCGATACGGGCATGGGCTTCGAGCGCCTCTGTATGGCTATGCAGGGTAAGAAGTCCAACTACGACACCGACCTCTTCACCCCTCTGATACGCGCCATCGAGACACTCAGCGGGGAGCAGTACGGTCAGAACGAGCAGGTGGACATAGCCATGCGTGTTGTCGCTGACCACATCCGTACGATTGCTTTTGCCATTGCCGACGGACAGCTCCCGAGCAACGCTAAGGCGGGCTACGTGATCCGTCGTATCCTACGTCGTGCCGTGCGCTACGCCTACACCTTCCTCCATGCCGATGAGCCGATGCTCTACACGCTCCTCCCCACGCTCAATGAGGTGATGGGCGGTGCTTACCCCGAGATCGTGGCTCAGCGCGAACTGATCGCTTCGGTGATCAAAGAGGAGGAGGAAAGCTTCCTACGCACCCTCGCTCAGGGACTCAAGCTCCTAGAAAGCAAAATCCAAGAGCTACCCCAAGACGCAAAAGTTCTATCGGGTGCCGACGCTTTCGTCCTGTACGACACCTACGGCTTCCCACTAGACCTCACAGAGTTGATCCTGTCAGAGCGTGGCATGACGCTTGATCAGGTTGCTTTTGACAAACTGATGCAGGAGCAGAAGAGCCGTGCCCGTCAGGCTGCAGCTGTCGACGCAGCCGACTGGGAAGTCCTCGACGAGGAGACCTCCGAGAGCACCTTCGTAGGCTACGAGACGCTCCAGATAGAGACGCATATCCTGCGCTACCGCAAGGTGGCTGACAAGAAGCACAGCTACTATCAGGTGGTGCTGGCGGAGACACCCTTCTACGCTGAGATGGGAGGTCAGGTCGGTGACAAGGGCGTGCTCATCGCTCAGGACGGCACAGAGTACCCGATCCTAGACACCAAGCGGGAGAACAACCTCACCGTCCATATCCTCTCCACTCTCCCCGCAGATCCCAAGCAGCCGCTCATCGCTCGTGTCGGAGCGGAGCTACGTCACCTCACGGAGGCAAACCATACAGCGACGCACCTGATGCACCACGCGCTGAGAGCCGTGCTCGGCACTCATGTAGAGCAAAAGGGGTCGCTCGTTTCGGCAGACCTGCTACGCTTTGACTTCTCACACTTCAAGAAAGTAACTCCCGAAGAGATTGCTGAGGTAGAGCGTCTAGTCAATGCGGAGATTCGTGCCGACAGACCTCGTGACGAGCATCGCAATGTACCGATTGCTCAGGCTAAGGAGATGGGTGCGATGGCACTCTTTGGCGAAAAGTATGGCGACGAGGTACGTGTCATCAAGTATGGCGACTCGGTCGAGCTATGTGGTGGTACCCACGTGGCTAGCACGGGGCAGATAGGCTTTTTCAAGATTATCAGCGAGGGCTCTATTGCCGCTGGCATCAGACGTATTGAGGCGGTCACAGGTCCCAAGGCGGAGGAGTATGTACACCATCTAGAGGAGCAGTTGCAGCTCTTCAACGAGCGACTCAACAATGTGCCCGATCCGCTCAAGGCGCTAGACCGACTGATTGCCGAAAGTGCCGAGCAGCGCAAGGCTATCGAGCAGTACACCAAGGCTCAGGCGGAGCAAATAGCTCTGCAGGCTCTAGCCGATCAGACGAAGCGTGGCGAGACTACCATCGTCACCGTCAATAAGTCCATGAGTAGCGACGTCGCTAAAGATGTCGCTGGCACCATCCGCGAGCGACTACAGGGCTCTTACCTAGCGCTCATCGGTGCTGCCGAGGAGGGCAAGTGCACCCTCACGGTAATCCTCTCGCCAGACCTTGTCGACAAGGGGCTCAACGCAGGCAAGCTCATCAAGGAGGTCGCCTCTCTCATCAAGGGCGGGGGCGGTGGTCAGCCTCACTTTGCAACGGCTGGTGGACGCAACCCCGAGGGGCTCCAAGCAGCCATCGACCATATCGTCTCGCTGATTTAGCAGTTGGCCAGATGCCACCCCTAGCCTTCATCTCCACCCAGTCAAGGGTGCTCGTGGGCAATCTAATGGGCGACTACCTGCGGGAGTTGCTCCGCCAAGGTAAGCCCGAGAGCTACTACCTACTGGCAGATGAGCAGGTGTGGCATCTGAGCCAAGAGCTTATAGCGAAAAACTATCCCGAACTAACGGAGCTACCCCGCTATCTGATCAATGACCCTGAGGAGGCGAAGAGCCTCGAGGGCATCACTGAGATGGCACGCTGGCTCCTAGAGCAGGGTGCCACGCGTGGCGCTACACTCATTGCGCTAGGCGGTGGAGCCGTGAGCGATGCCGTTGGCTTCCTCGCTCAGATCTATATGCGGGGCATCTCGCTCGTCCTACTCCCCACGACGCTCCTCGCCATAGCAGACGCTGCTGTGGGGGGCAAATGCGGGGTCAACTTTGCGGGTGTCAAGAACCTCCTCGGAGCTTTTGCCGATGAAGCTACCACGCTGACGCTCTGCGACACAGCTTGGCTGGAGAGCCTCCCAGAGGAGGAGCTACGCTCAGGCTGTGGCGAGCTGATCAAGTATGGTCTGCTCGTTGGTCCCGACCTGTGGCGCCGGCTACTGCAGGTACTGCCCGAGCAACCGCTCTCCCTAGAGCAACTCACCCCGCTCATTCGTGAGGCGGTGCAGTTCAAGCTCGACATCGTGGCTCAGGATCGTCTAGATCAGGGGCTGCGTCACCAGCTTAACCTGGGGCACACCTTCGGACATGCCTTTGAGGCGTGGAGCCATCAGCACGGCGACAAACCTTTGCTACATGGCGAGGCGGTCGCTCTAGGACTCGTGCCCGAGCTATATCTCTCGCATGTCAAGCTTGGCTTCCCCAAGGAGGTGCTACACCAGTTGCTCGCCGTAGTGCAGGAGCTGTACCGTCCGCTCTCCATCACCTGCCGAGACTACAATGCGCTCAGGGAGCTAATGCTCCACGACAAGAAGAATAGCGACGCCCAGCGCATCACCACCGTCGCCCTCTCGGGCATCGGTGAGGTCCACGAACTACAAAACGCATCTCTCGACATCACCGAGGCGCTCGACTACTACCAAGACACGATGCTCTAGGCTATGAATATCGCCCCTGAGACACGTCCCCTACTCTCTATCATCGTCCCTGTTTACAAGGTCAAGGCTTACCTAGCCAAGTGCGTCACTTCGCTCTGCCAGCAGTCCTATGAGCATATAGAGATTATCCTCGTCGATGATGGTTGTCCAGAGGGGTGTGGGGAGCTGTGCGAAGCTTTTGCCAAGGAGGATGCTCGCATCATCGTCTTACATCAGACCAATCAAGGTCAAGCAGCAGCCCGCAATGCAGCGCTAGAGATAGCGCACGGAGATTATATCTCCTTTGTAGATAGCGATGATTACATATCGCCAGACTACTACGTCAGCCATATAACGTATCTAGAGCGGCACCCCGAGGTAGACATCTCTATCGCAGGAATACAAAATGTAGATGAGGAGGGGGTGCCCCTAGCTCTGTCCCCGTTTCAGCCACGCACAGAGCGACTCTCTCTAGTTGGGGTAGAGGCTGTCAGTGATTATCTGCTCCAGATACACTTCGCTCAGGGCATCTATAGAGCAGCTGTATGGGCGTCCATACGCTTCCCTCAGGGGATTATCCTAGAGGATTGCTATGTCATCCCCGAAATCTGCCAGCATACCCGAGCTATCTCTGCCTCCTACGTGGGTACTTACTACTATCGTCAGCGAGGTGGTGCGACGATGTCTGCCTTTACGGCACGCCATCTAGCCTGCTTTCGCATAGTCACGGAACACCATCTAGCCTACTTCGCTCAGACCAATAGGCGACTTTACTACCATCGACTAGCTGTCGCTTATATCTACTCTTGGCGACACCGCAAGTTGCTCACGCATATGGAGCTACGCGACTACCGTAGCGAGCTGGCACAACACCCTATCCAGCTCAAGGAGCTACTGACCATACGAGGGCTCAAGCACACACTGCGCCTACGACTGCTCCTCATCTACTTCCGCCGACATCTGTAGGAATGCTCGCCACTCAGTGACGAAGCTTACGAGTGCGGGGCGCTCAGCATCGCTCATATCACACTCTATTTCTGACACATGCGAGTTCCAAAAAGGGTTCCCTTCTTGGAACTTTTTAGTTCCAAGGGTGGAACTGTTCGGTTCCAACGGTGGAACGAAGAAATCCCTAGGGAGAATTGTTTGATCCCCACGGGGGAAAGGAGCAATACTTCGGAACTTCGATTTCTTTCTTCCGAAGTTTCATTTCATTCTTCCGAACTTTTATTTCGCGCATCGGAGCAAATAAGAGATTTCCAGCGAGGAGTCTGGGACTTCCTCCGAGGAGACCGAGTAGGGTGCCCTGCTTGCTGACAATTCGTCGAGACGGCTCGTGAGCGCTGTGCCGACGGTACTAAAAAAAGCCCCACGTCTGCTGAGCAGAGCGTGGGGCTTCGTATGGTGGGAGCCGAGGGGAGCTATCGACTAGTCCGCTGGCTCACTGTGCTGGTCGTGAGCGTACTAGATGCCTAGCTGCTTCTTGACCTGAGCCGTAATATCTACGGCGGCGGAACCTGTGTAGAGCATCATCGTAGACTCCATAACGTAGGTATAACCGCCTGCGTCGCCTACCTTCTTGATAGCCTCTACGATCTTCTGCTGGATGGGTGCCATGAGAGTAGCCTGCTGCTTCTCCATGTCTTGCTGCATAGCCTGGTAGGAGCGCTGAATGCGACTTTGCAGATCAGCGAGCTCCTGCTCACGACTCTTGAGAAGCGCCTCGGAGAGCCCCCCTTTGTCCTTCATATAGAGCTCGAGCTTCTTCTGATACTCGTCGTTCATCGTCTGCATCTCTGCGGTGTACTTCTTGTCTAGCTCTTGGAGACGATCCTGAGCAGCCTTCATATCAGGCATAGCTGCGATGAGCTCCTGTGAGTTGACGACAGCTATCTTCTGCTGAGCCGTAGCTACGACAGGTAGCAAGAGGAGGAGTAGGGATAGAAACAGATTCTTTGTCTTCATTGTTCTGTATTTAAGTTATTGATAATGCGTATGTATAGGATTAGCGCTTGCGCCCATAGCCTAGCTTCTCTAGGACTTGGTCGCTGATGTCAATAGATGGATTGGCAAAGACGATGCCTGCGGTCGAGCGGTCGAGGACTAGCTGGAATCCGCCCTGCGAAGCGATCTCCTTGATCGCTTGCCATATCTCGTCTTGCAGAGGCTTGACCATCTTAGAGCGACGATTGAAGAGCTCACCCTCGGGCCCGAAGTATTTACCCTGTAGCTCGGTGGCCTGCTGCTCGGTCTTAACGATCTCCTCTTCGCGCTGACGCTTTTGCTCAGCGGTGAGGAAGACGAGGTCGCTCTGATACTTCTTGTAGAGCGTCTCAGCCTTGTCTTGGAGCGTCTTGACTTCCTGCTGCCAACGCTTAGAGACGGTCTCAAGCTGCTCATTCATCATCTCATAGTTGGGGATGTTCTTGAGGATATACTGCATATCCACAAGAGCAAACTTCTGTGCTGATGCTCCCAGCGTAAGGGCTAGGAGGAGTGTGAGGAGATATAGATGCTTTCTCATAATATTGATGTTTAGAAGGTCCGTACTAGTGTGTATAGATGGCTTGGGGAGCTCTTTGTTTAAGGAGGTCAAGCTGTCTACTCACGTACTCAGAGGGTTAGAACTCCTGACCCATGACGATGTGGATGTTGCTACCGCCACGCTGTGAGGAGCCGTCGGGCTTGTCAAAGCCATAGCCCCAGTCAAGTCCGAGCATACCGAGGAAAGGTAACGTGATACGGAAGCCGACACCAGCTGAGCGCTTGAGGTTGAAGGCGTTGAAGTTGCTGAGATCTCGCCACGCATTACCAGCCTCGAGGAAGGCGACTGCCCAGACGTTGTACTGCCCCTCGAAGAGGATCGGCATACGTAGCTCAGCCATCATACGCATATAGGCATAAGCGTAGTCATAGTTGCCACCAGCGATCGATCCGTTGCTATATCCACGTAGCGGGATGGTCTCGTTGAGGAAGTTGCCTACGTAGCCACTCATGTTGTCGCCACCCATGTAGTAGGTGCCGAAGGGCGAGCGCTTGAACGGTGTGTAGTGACCGATGAAGCCCGCATCCAGACGGGTCATGAGGACGGGCGTATACTTTACGGTAGCAGGGTTCATGAGCGGGGTGAAGACCTTGCCCGAGAACTTCCACTTGTGATACTCGACGAAGCGGTAGCGATCCTCCGACTTGAGATTGATATTGGAGTAGTCGATGCCGTCCCAGAGCGAGTATGGAGGCGTAGCACTGACGGACAGGGTAAAGGAAGAGCCACGACGGGTATAAATCGGGTTATCGATCGAGTTACGCGAGAGCGCTAGTGTGAGGCTTATATCGTTAGCATGCCCATTGTGAAAGCCTTGGAAGGTTTCGTAGACCCAATCACGGAGGTAGTAGTGGGTATAGTTGAGCGTAGCATTGACATTAAACCAGTTGTCTGGCCAGTTGAGTCGCTTACCGAAGCCGACCGTTGCTCCGAAGATATGCATGGACTGGTTGGGGTTGTAGGAGTTTTCCATCAGCGACTGCCTGTACCCACCATCGTAGCCATAGCCTCCGTAACCGCCATAGCCGTATCCACCGTAACCGCCGTAACCACCATAGCCTCCGTATCCGCCATAGTAGCCTGGGTAGTAGCCCATACCCTGCGTACGGTTGTTATAGTAGCGGGTATCGATAGCGGTCTGCATGGAGTAGAAGAGCGATGCCGTGAAGAAGTTCGGGCGCTTGCCACCAAACCAAGGATCGGAGAATTGTAAGCTGAAGGAGTGGTAGTAGCGACCATTACTCATCGCATTGAAGGAGAGGGTCTGTCCATCGCCCTGCGGGATGAGACCACGGTACGCCTTCGGGTGGAAGAGGTTATAGATCGAGAAGTTAGTGAAGTTGATACCCGCACGTCCGATAATACCGGCTTGAGACCAACCGAAGGAGAGCTCAAACTTGTCATTGTTTCTGCGTTGCAGCGAGTACTCTATATCTACGGTACCCTCTTGCGGGTTAGGGATTGGCGTGGGGAAGCTCTTCTCTGGATCAAAGTGCCCGAGCTGATTGAGCGTCATCCAGGAGTTCATCATATCCTCCTTGCTAAAGAGCTTGCCGGGCTTCGTAAAGAGCTCACGACGAATCACCTCCTCGTAGATGTCGTGGTTACCACGTATGATCACCTTGTCGATAGTAGCCTGCGGCCCCTCAACGATGCGCAGGTCAAGCGATACGGAGTCTCCCTCGACGTAGGTCTCCACGGGATCTATGCCCGAGAAGATATATCCGTTGTTGTAGTAGAGGTTGGCGACAGCATCGTCCTCGACGTAGAGACGCTTCGTAAGGCGATCCTGATCATAGACGTCTCCGTGCTGCATACCCAGCATCGCCTCGAGGAGGGGTGTGGGGAACTTCGTATTGCCGACGAAGTTGATATCCTTGATGTAGTAGCGGTGCCCCTCGGAGATGTTGATGAAGATGTCGATCTGCTTGTCGTTCTTCGGATTGCGAGCGATGGAGTCTGAGAGGATCTCCGCATCACGATAGCCCGCCTTGTGATAAGCGTTTAGGATATTGCGCAAGTCCTCCTGATAAGTGTCTTGGATAAACTTCTTGCTTTGGAAGAGCTCTAGGAGCGAGTTCCAGAGGTTGCCACGATTAAGGCGAAAGACTTCGTTCGTCTTCTTCATAGCCTTGCGCAGATCCGTGTCGGAGAGCGCCTTATTTCCCGAGAAGTAGATGTTAGCGATCTTCGTTTTGTACTTCTTATCGACCGTGATGCCGAGCTTGACATACCCTTCACGAGATAGATCAGGTTGCTGATCAAAGGTAACCTCCATCTCGCTATAGCCCTTCTCATTGTAATACTTCTGTATCAGTTGCTCCGTACGGTCGAGGACATTGGGCGAAAGCTGCATGCTCTCACGTAGACCCGTCTTAGCCTCTAGGTCTTCCTGCTCCGACTTCTTGATATTGTGATAAGTGACCGAGGCAATCCGAGGATGCTGCTCCAGTTGCACCTCTAACCACACTTTATCGCC
The DNA here is from genome assembly GCF_000174775.1 of Porphyromonas uenonis 60-3. Taxonomy (GTDB): domain Bacteria; phylum Bacteroidota; class Bacteroidia; order Bacteroidales; family Porphyromonadaceae; genus Porphyromonas; species Porphyromonas uenonis_A. Next base: position 60,801 of record NZ_ACLR01000182.1, on the reverse strand, counting down.
CACATACTTAGTCACCAGCACACGCGCATTGGCAAAAGCTCCGTTACGAGTGAACTGCTGTACCACGGCAGTCGTTGCCACACCTGGTATCTCTATCTTATCCCCCACCTTGAGACCTGTATAGCCTAGCAAGACCTCCTGGTCGTACCCTTGTGCACCAGTGATGGTCACGCCCGCAATGGTCTTGGTGACGGGGCGAGCGTAGTCGATCGTGGGGGCATAGATCGTGTCGGCTGGAGTGGTAGCAACTTGTGCGCTCGCTGTAGTTACCGCGAGGAGCGCTATAAGTGCGAAGAGTATATTGTGATATCGTTGCATTGTCATCATTAGGAGATCTGATGGGTCTGTGATGTATGGGTCTTTGTTTTACTGTGGCACCGTGCCGAAGCGTCGCTGGCGTAAGGCAAAGTCTGCAAGCGCCTTGTCCAGCTCTGCCTCATCAAAGTCTGGCCATAATGTGTCTGTGAAGTACAGCTCTGTGTAAGCTGATTGGAGTAGGAGAAAGTTCGAGAGCCGCTGCTCTCCACCCGTCCGAATGAGCAGGTCGGGCATCGGCATGCCACTGGTGTAGAGATAGTCATTGATCAGATCGGGGCGTGACAGGTCGTCATTACTGAGACGTCCCGACTGCACATCCGCGACGATATGCTGTATCGCATGACTAACCTCCGTATAGGAGGAGTAGCTCAGCGCCATGCCTAGGGTGATCCGCTTGCCATCCTTGGTCTGCTCCATGGAGTCCCGGAGCTGCGCTGCCGTTTCGGCGGGGAGCTGGTCAATATCTCCAATGGCTCGTAGCCGCACTCCCTCCTTGATGAAGCGGGGCGTGTAGTGATGTAGTCCCTCTGCTAGGAGCTGCATGATATAGTTAACCTCAGCCTCTGGGCGGTTCCAGTTCTCTGTACTGAAGGCGTAAACCGTCAGATATGGGATGCCTCGATCGGCTACGGCACTGAGGATAGTCTCCAGGGCATCGACACCCTGCTTGTGTCCATAGCTACGCGACAGGCCTCGTCGCTGAGCCCAGCGACCATTGCCGTCCATGATGATGGCTATATGTTGCGGAGTCTGCTGTTTCATCATTTTGGTATCTGCCAGTTAGGGTAGCTGTCCGATCCGTGGCAAGGTTCGCTACGCTTGCCAAATTCATAGGTTATACTCACGATCAAGCCTATCGTAGCGTCACCCCCCTTGATCCAGTTCGCTGGCATCCCGTAAGGGTTGTTGAGCCAGCCCGTCTGCTCCGTAGGCGTGTCCAGGTGGGAGCTAAGGTAATAGATACCTTGCAGTGCGGCGATTAGGTTAAGGCGATTGCGAAGCTTGTACTTGATCCCCGTCTTGATGCCAGCCCCTGGCAGGAAAGCCATCTTGTGCCCCGAGAGCGTCGTCCCGACACTAAGACCAGCACCTATATAAGGTACCAAAGAGCGAGTCTGCAGGTAGCGGAACTTGTCGCTGTAGTGAGCAAAGTTGTACTCCGCCCAGCCATTTAGCGCTAGCAGATGAGAGGCACCACGGATAGCTTGATTAGCCTCCCTAGCCTGCGGATAGTCTGTCTGCGCATAGCGACAGTCGAAGGGGAGGAAGCTGTAGCCCAGTTCTCCCGAAAAGGCCAACCGGAAGTTGTGATTATAGCGAAAAGCGACTCCGCCCATTCCCCCGATCGGTACGAAGGGGATACGCCTATTAGCATTCCCTAAATAGGACGCAGCACCTACATATCCGCCCATCTCATAGCGATACTCCTGCGCCGTCAGCGAGACAGCACAGAGCATCAAGAGGAGAGGAGCCAGAAGGCAGGAGCGAGTCGGCATAAGTCTACGAGGGTATACTTACTTAAAGCGAATAGGTTGCCCGATCCAAAGCGTAGGCGCCCCACCCTTTAGTCCGCCGAAGAGATAAATGCGACCATCATCGCCACGGTAAAGCGCTAAGCCACGCTGATGCTTCTGCCCCTTGTCATAGTAGAGAGGTGGAAGTATCGACTCCTCTGTCAATGGCTGCCATACAGTGCCGTGGTCTAGCGATACATAGACACGCATCGCTGGTTGCTCAGCATGCTTAGGACGAGCTGCAGGCTTGACAAGCAGTATCGTTTGGTCTTTTGGCTCATATATCATCGCTCCTGGCAGACTGCTTGGCCAGATCTTACTTACCACTTTGGCATCGTGAGGCGTGAGCCAGTCAAGGCCGTTGGAGGTGGTGTAGACCAGTGCCGTGGTATCTGCTACGGGGCCCCCAATTAGGAAGGATACGGGATGATGCTCGATGGTGAGTGAGAGACGAGCGTTGTCCTCAAGGGGGAAAGCCTTCGGCACTCGTATGCCACGTTCACTGCCGAAATGTACGCCATCGGTAGACTTCACAGCCACGAGGGGGGTATTCGCTCCTCTATAGTATAGGTTGCCCAAGAGGTAAGAAGCTCTACCAGGCAAAGCGTTGCTCTGATTCCACTTACCACCTTGATGTTCATAGATGACCATCTGTCCGCTCTCCTGCAGACAGAGGATTGCATCACTGCCACCCAGCTCTGCGATGTCCATAATGGGTGAGTCAAGCGTAGATATCGTCACCTCTTGCCATAACTCAGGCTCCTTGTGCGAGGCACGCCATAGATGCCTCTCGATAGCGGTGCGAGCGAAGTAATAGTAAGCCTCGCCATTGTCCACAAGACGGCTCAGGACGATATTTTCATTCATCGCTACGGCTGGCGCTGCGTGCGCTGACTTCGTCCATGTGTGGGTATAGGGGTCACGGTCGTAGATGTTTATCATGAGCTTGTACTCCTTGGTCAGAGAGGCATTCTTGCGATGGTGCATCACGATGCGCACCCCCTCCGCATACTTGGACATGTTGATCGTGTCCAGCCCTGACGTAGAGGGCTGCTCGACACCGCCTATGTAAACCTTAGGCAGTGCATCTGGAGAAGCTGTTATCTTCAACTTAACCCTGCCTATTTTGGTTCCCTTTGGTAGCGGACGAGCGTTGTATATCAATCCTTTTCGGTGATCTATGGAGAAGATTGTCTTCTCCAGTTCAGGGACAGACTTGTCACTCAGCTTGAGTTCTGAGATCAGTACGCTCTCTACCTGTACATCCTCAACGAGCGCCTTGCGCTGGCAGGAGGGCAGGCTGATGAGCGGTAGCAACGCTACAGCGAGGAGTAGGTATCTATGGAGAGATTGTATGGTGCGAATCATATAGAATACTTGATATGAAGACAAAGATACTACTTCCCGCGAAAATAGAGGTTAGACTTTAGAGATTAGAGGTTAGAGATACTACACGCCAAAGGATACGAGAAGAGATCTAACCTCTAATCTCTAAAGTCTAACCTCTAAAGTCTAATCTCTAAAGTCTAATCTCTAACCTCTAAAGTCTAATGCGACACATGCACCCGCTTGGTGGCGGGAGCCATCGTCAGCCTCTCCTGCACGCGCTCCGTCACAGCCGTGGCTAGCTCGGCGAAGTAGTGACTCATCACCTGATCACTCTGCGCTGCTATCGGCTCTCCCGCATCGCCAGCCTCGCAGACACTCTGCACGAGCGGTAGCTGACCCAAGAGCGGGATGTGAAGTTGCTCGGCCAATCGCTTGCCTCCGTCACGACCGAAGATGTAGTACTTATTGTCGGGCAGCTCGGCAGGCGTAAACCATGACATATTTTCCACCAAGCCGAGGATAGGCACATTGACAGGATCCGTCTGGAAGAGGTTGATCCCCTTCATCGCATCGACGAGCGCCACCTCTTGCGGTGTGGTCACCACGATAGCGCCCGTGAGTGGAAGCGTCTGCACCAGCGTCAGAGCGATGTCTCCCGTTCCTGGAGGCATATCGATGAGTAGGTAGTCCAACTCTCCCCAGTGACCCTCGGTAAGCATCTGCTTGAGCGCATTCGAAGCCATCGTACCACGCCATAGGAGCGCTTGGTTGGGACTCACGAAGAAGCCGATGGAGAGCATCTTGATCCCCTCAGTCACGACGATCGGAGCGATGCGATCCTTGCCGTCCACCTCCTCAGCCACAGGCCGAGCGTCCTCACAGTGAAACATCTTAGGCATCGACGGACCATAGATATCGGCATCAAGGAGCCCCACTTTATACCCTTGGCGAGCTAGAGCCACCGCCAGATTGCTCGTGACCGTACTCTTGCCCACGCCCCCCTTGCCACTGAAGATGGCGATCGTGTTAGAAACCATCGGGAGCGGGTTCTCCACTTCAGGCTGCTCAGGCTCCTCTCTAAAGGTTGCCTTGATACGACCCGCCACATCTGCCTTCGCATCTAGGAAGGTGAGGATAGCGGTCTCAGCCGCTTTGACCACGGAACGAGCAAACGGATCTCGCACACGGGGGAAGTGTAGCGTCAGAGAGATCTGTCGTCCATCGATCTGTATGTCGTCTGTCACGATACCTGACGTGACAATATCGGTACCCGTACCTGGGTAGCGCACATTGCGTAGCGCATCGAGTACCTGCTCGGTTGTATAGCTATTCATATCTTGTTTCGATTACTTGGTCTGAGCTTTTATTCTTCCTGAGCGAACGCTCGCTCCACTTGATGCAGGAGTCCTCCAGGGACTTGCGACCAACTGGTATAGTCGTCATGCTCTGGCTCACTTTCGGGCTCCAGCCACTGCTCGCGCATAGGTAGCGCAAAGCGGATATACTTGATCACCTTACCTCTGCCTAGCCACTGCTTCTCGTAGTGAGTCAGGACACGTGGTATGCCGTACTGTGTCAGCAGAGATTCCTCTTGGTAAAGGTCTGCCAGCGCCACGATAGGCTCCACGCCATTGACCTCCAACAAGCTCAGCGTGTACTCATAGAGGAAGGTGCTATCGGTCTTAAGGTGCACCACTCCATCGGGCTTGAGATAGCGGTTGTAACTAGCCAAGAAAGCTGACGAGAGAAGTCTAACACGTGTGCGCTTCATCTGCGGATCGGGGAAAGTGATCCAAAGCTCACTCACCTCACCAGGGGCAAAGGCTAGTGGCAGTAAGTTAATGTCCGTACGCAGGAAGGCCGCATTAGTCAACCCTTTGTCTAGAGCCTCCGTAGCTCCGTGCCACATACGTGCGCCCTTACGGTCCACGCCAATATAGTTGTGCGTAGCATCTTGCTGAGCCAGTGCCACCGTGTACTCACCTCGTCCGCAGCCCAACTCTAAGACGAGCGGGCGATCCGCATCAAAGGCGCACCCACTCCACCCGCCAGCTATCTCTCCCGCCACCTCTGGTGAAGAGAGCTCCGCATAGCCATACTCATACACGTTGGGATAGCTATGCAGGTCGGCAAATTTCTCCAGTTTACGTCTAGCCATAGGCGCTCCTCAGGATCAATTACTCCTGATCCTCATCGGTGTCTATGACATCGACCAGCCCCTCCTCGGCATAGTAGTCGTAGAGCGTAGAGACGAGATCGTACGCATCGTCCTCGTGCATCTTGACGCCCATGTCCTGACTCAAGTGATCAGAGACATAAGCTGCCATTGCGTCTAGGTCTAGACAGACCTCCTCATCATCGCCCTGCGTCTCAGTATAGTCGTCACAGAGATCCATCACATAGAGAAAGATCTCATCATCGTCATACTCCTTGATAAAGGAGGGATCGAGATGATTGCGCATGTACTGAACCGCACCTCGATCAAGCTGCTCAAAGTCTAAGTCTGCCATCTTGATATGTAGTCTATATGTATAGGTTAAATGTGTCTCTCGTCCCCTTTACTTCAGCGACTTGTAGAAAGCCTCCAGGAGCCGTCCCGCACCCACGAAGGGGGTGATATGATTCTCCAGAACCTCGTGCTCTACCGACTCTTGAAGCTGCTTGACCTGCTCATTGTCGTAGAAGGAGCGGCGAAGCTCCTCATTGACCGTCTCATACATCCACCACTTCTCCTGCCGACGACGATTGTAGTCAAAGTAGCCACTCTCCTTAGTCGTCTGACGATAAGTATCGATCATGTCAAAGATCTCCTTGATACCTATCCCCTTCAGTCCTGAGTAGGTCATGACCTTCGGCTCCCAGCCCGACTCGGTAGTGGGAAAGAGCTGTAGCGCATTGCGAAAGTGCTGCGCTGCCAGACGAGCCTTGTCAACGTTGTCGCCATCAGCCTTGTTGATGATGATTCCATCGGCCATCTCCATGATACCGCGCTTGATACCTTGCAACTCATCGCCTGTACCAGCCAGCTGAATCAAGAGGAAGAAGTCGACCATCGAGTGTACTGCCGTCTCACTCTGCCCTACCCCCACCGTCTCAACGAAGACCGTGTCAAAGCCAGCAGCCTCGCAGAGGATAATGGTCTCACGCGTCTTGCGCGCCACACCACCCAGCGAAGAGCTACTAGCACTCGGACGAATGAAAGCACGCTCCTCCCGTGAAAGGCGCTCCATGCGTGTCTTGTCGCCTAGGATACTTCCCTTAGAGATCTCACTACTAGGGTCTATCGCCAGCACCGCCAGCTTGTGTCCCTGCTTGATGAGGTGCATGCCGAAGGCATCTATCGACGTACTCTTGCCAGCTCCAGGCACGCCCGTGATACCGACACGCATCGACTGCCCACTGTATGGCAAGCAACCCTCCAGTATCTGCTGCGCCTTGAGCTGATGATCGTGACGTGTACTCTCGACGAGCGTCACGGCACGAGCCAGGAAGGTACGATTGCCCGCTAGGATCTCCTCTATATAGCGCTCAGCGGGATAGTCCTCACGCTGTACCCGTTGCTGGCGCAGATAGGGATTGACCATAGGCTGGACGGAGACACCTTTATTCACCTTGAGACCCGCATAGCGAGGGTCATTCTCAGGATGATCGTTTGTGAGCATGGAGGATTTAGAGGTTAGAGATTAGAAACTAGAGGTTAGAAGCTAGAGATTAGAAGCTAGAGATTAGAGGTTAGAAATCCAGTTATTCTGATAGCTCCGATGGCTTTAGTCTATCGCTTAGGAACGACGATCAGGACGTTGCGTAGCGGAGCATTCGGATCGTTGAGCAGGAGGTCAAAGTTTGCCTTGAGAGCTCGACGTGAGCGATCCACGCCCTCCAGCTTGAGCTGATAGCGTATGTCGGCACTAGCACCTGGAGCTATCGTCTTCGGGTAATCCAAGATGGTCAGGAAGACGGTATTGCTCTCCACTGAGTAGAGCTGCATAGGGGCTTCGCCATCATTCTTTAGGGCGACAGTTCCCTCATAGACTTGATCTTCTGGGGTCAAGTCGGTCAGACGCTGGTAAGTCTTCAGATCGGCACGAGGTGTTGGTGCTCCCTTGACAAAGCTGGGAGGCATCACAAGTCGTACCATCACTCCACCCGAGAGGTCTGACTCGCCGTCCTGCGTATGTACGGTGATGCCTATCCACCCTTTGTGAATGCCAGGCGCTATCGACCCGTCATTATGTGCCTTTAGAAAGATCTCCTCAGGCTCGTAAGCCGCCAACGTAGCTCGGCTTATACTAGTAGACAGGAAGCTAGGCACTGTATCCAGTGACACCTCTAGAGGCTGACCCGTCGGATTGTTGAGCATCAGGCGAATCGTATTCTCTTCGCCAGCAGGCTGTAGCGGGAAGTCTAGAAAGAGGTTACTCACCTGTAGCGCTCCGATCTCTTGCTGGTAGAGCGCATTCGTTGGGGTCTGCCTACCAAGTGTAGCTACATTGCCCTTGATCGTCAGCTTGACAGGCCTACTCGGATCTACGGAGGTGTAGACACGGGTATACTTGACGAAAGAGCCTGGACGATTTAGCGGATTGTAGGTGATCTGGATAGGTATCGAATCGCCAGGAGCTACAGCGGTACGATCATATGTAGGGGTCGTACAGCCACAGTCCGTATTGACACGCAGGATGACCATCGGCTGGTCAGAGACGTTGCGCAAGGTGAAGCTATGCGACACCGTCCCCCGCTCCTCAGCTATCGTCCCGAAGTTGTGGATCGCTGAGAGCGAGTCAATCATCTTCTCCGTCTGCTGTGCACGTACTACACATAGGGTAGTGGCAAGGCAAAGCAGGAGAGCTACCATTCGTCTTGTAGCCATACACTATCTATCTTAGTTCGCTTGAGATACACTCCTCCACCCCATCGCCTTCGTGATGAAGGCTCTAGGGCTGAGCGTGTATCGCTTCAAGTGACTGTAGAGTCCTAACTCTCTTACAGTAGTAGGACTACTCGACAATACCCTTGATGCGTAGAATGTAGCTACCATCCTTGCCATTGCTATAGACAGAGATGGTCTTGACGAATTGACCAGGACGTCCAGCAGGGTTGTAGGTCACCTTGATCGTAGTGCTCTTACCTGGAGCTATAGGTGCTGTCTCAAACTCAGGCTTCGTGCAGCCACAAGAGGCTACGACACGAGTGAGCACGAGGGGTGCTGTACCTGTGTTCTTGATCGTAAAGGTATGACTGACAGGGCCATCAACCTCCTTGATCGAGCCAAAGTCAAACTCAGTCTCCGTAGCGGTGATCTGAGGACCAGACTGCTTGCCAGTTTGCTTGTTCTGAGCTCCAGCTAGTGTAGCACAGAGGAGGAGGATCGTTGTTAGGATTGCAATGCGTTTCATAAACTTTGTAGTCTTAAGATTTATACTCTATATGACTGGTACGGCTATAGAACTCTGATCCAGCGGGTAAGCCTCTCAGCGCCCCATCGCCTCACCTAGTAGGTCGTCCAGTGTCCGCCACACATGCGACAGAATGGAGTGGACGCAACCTACGCACTGCAAATATACTATTTTCTAATGATACAGAAATCAATTACGCAAATCCGACTGTGCGTTCCTACAATCGTTACACGTATCGCCTTGACACAATGGACGCTCAGTCGAGCGTCCCTACGACGATTACTCGTCCCAAGCGTTTCCTCTCTAACCTCTAATCTCTAACTTCTCCCCTCTCTAACTCCTTCGACGCACTCCGAGGCCCTACAATGACTCCGACGCCACGCCCTTGAGGAAATCAGCGATTTCCTCGGGATGAATTTTTGATCCTCCACGGAGGAATAAAAAAATTCTTCGGAACTTTGATTTCTTTCTTCCGAACTTTCATTTCATTCTTCCGAACTTTTATTTCCCGGCTCCGTGGGGATTTTTCGTTTTCTCGTGAGCTATTTGGAAATAGCTCCGTGAGGAGTGCGTACGGTATGTGTCAATTAGCCAGAAGTCTATCCGACAAAATCGGATCTAGACCTGTCGCTACAGTGAGCCTGAGCGGGGTAAATAGGAAGAGAGGTGGCGACCTATAGATCACCACCTCTCTTATTTGTTGCTTGCTCGTCTAGCTAGCGCTTATCTAGGAGTGCTCCTAGCCTAGCCTTATGACGTCAAGATATAGTTGTCGTTGCAGTCGATTACTTGATATCGATGATAGCGACGCGGTTCCACTCGTTGGTAGCGAATGGCTGTACGGTATCACCCTTGTAGTCGATGACGATGTTGTCTGGGTTGACTCCGTATTTGTTTACAAGAGCCTTCTTGACAGCCTCAGCACGACGCTGAGAGAGTGACATGTTGATCTTGGCATTACCAGTCTGCTCGTCAGCATAGCCTACGATGTAGATCTTGCCACCGTTTGCCTTAGCAGCCTCAGCAGAGTTGTAGACGTTGATCATCTGGTTCTTGTCAATCTTAGCGCTACCGATACGGAAGGCTACGACATTCTCAATGACAGCTGAGGTCTTAGCAGGAGCAGCCTCTGGGCACTCAGGGCAAGATACAGGACGCTTGCTGAGCTCAGCATTCTGAGCACGCAGTGAGCTAATCTGACCGTTGAGGTCGTTGACGAGGTCGTAGTCCATAGGAGTAACTGGCTGGAACTCTACCTTACCAAGCTTGAAGGTCAGACCTGCAGATGCAAGTGCTGTGACATCAGCTGGCTGATGAACGGTATAGGTGCCCTGGAAGTTGTTCTTAGAGACCATCATCTGACACTCGAGGTTGAGGTCGACACGCTTGCCTAGACGGAACTTGAGAGCGAGACCACCGTTGAGGAGACCGCTGTAGTCATTCTCCGTACCGAGCTTGTCACCGCTCTTATCGTCTGCTGAGTAGAACTTCATATGACCACCTAGACCAACGAAAGGAACGAGGTGGAAGACGCGGTTCTCTCTGTATGGAGCGAAGTAGTTGACCAGGTCAAACATAAACTCTAGTGAGGCAGCTCCGAAGAGGTTTTGATAACGTGTTACCTCAGTAGCACCAGGGAGCTTGTCAAAGCTATATACATTCCAAGCGTAGCCACGTAGACGAGTAGCAAAGTAAGGAGAGTGCCAACGTCCGAACGAAAGGCTGGCGATGGGAGATATGCGGTTTACAAACTCAGCCTCACCATTAGCCTTATTGCCGAAAGGTAGCATAGCAGCACCTCCGTGTAGCTCGATGAACCAGTGAGCAGCTGGATCTTGCTCAAACTCCGTCTTGTATGCGGGGCGGTTGTCGACCTGTGAAGCCTCCTGAGCTTGAGCTACGAAAGCTGTTAGGGCAACAACGAGTGATAGCATAAATACTTTTGCTTTCATATTTCTAGTGTGTTTAATTCGTAGATTGATGATTTGAGTGAGCTATACGACTTACTTAGAGCGGATGATGACGACACGGTTCCAAGCCTTCGTATCAAACAGCTTGTCTGTAGCGCCCTCCCACTGAGTCGTGATCATGTCAGCAGATACGCCGAAGTCGTTGACAAGAGCCTTAGCAACAGCCTTAGCACGACGCTCAGATAGACCTAGGTTGTACTGAGCATTACCCGTTGTATCGGTGTAGCCGATGACTAGGATAGGCGTGTTGTGAGCCTTGACATACTCGCTAACGTTGTAGAGCGTAATCATCTGGTTCTTGTCAATGCGTGAGCTGTCAAACTTGAAGAGGATCGTCTTGTCAGACATAACCTCGGTAGTCTTAGCAGGCTGTGCTGCTAGCTCGGGGCACTCAGGGCAAGAGACGGGACGCTTGCTGAGCTCAGCATTCTCAGCACGGAGTGAGCTGATCTGACTGTTGAGATCGTTGATCAGGTTGTAGTCCATGGGGACAACCTCTGTCCACTCGACACCACCCATGCGGAAGTTAAGACCAGCCGTGAGGGCTCCGTAGAGACCGTTGTAGGCATTAGGATTCCAGACCTTAGCCTTTGGGCAGTTGCTGTAGTCAAAGTTGAAGTTGTTGTAGATAGCCTTACCCTCGATGACGAGATCAGCACGACGACCAAGACGGAACTGGAGCTGTAGACCAGCGTCGATAGCTGCTGTGTGATGTAGATCCTCGAAGGCTTTGTTGAACTTCATGTTGTAGCCCACACCTGCAAATGGGATGATGTGGAAGACACGCTTAGCATTGTAACGGCTGAAGTGATTGACGATGTCAAACATGAAGTCGTAGTGAGCGCCTACGAAGCTCGTCTCGTAGTTCTTGAGCTCGTCACCCACCTTATAATAAGTGTGAGCCTGAGCGCCAACTAGGTTAAGGCGCGTAGCAAAAGAAGGAGTGTGGTACTTGCCCAGAGAGAGCGAGTAAGACATCTGGAGGCGATCCATAAAGGGCTTCGCATCGTTGCAGGAGATGAACTGAGCTCCTACGCCACCCTGTAGCGTAAGGAACCAATGATCTGCTGCTGTGCCATGCTCAAAGGTTGTCTTGTAGACAGGCTTTGTGCCAGCTTGAGGTGCTGCAGTCTCCTGCGCACTCAGCGTTAGAGTAGTAACTCCCAACAAGAGGGAGATCAGAAAGAACTTTACTTTCATAATATACTTTGTCTTGTTACTGGTTTGTTTCTGATTAGTTAGTTTAGGGTGTCTTAGAGTACTCTTCGCACCCGAAGATCGGTATGCTAAGACACGCAATACACTGCAAAAGTAGTATTATTTATTGACGTAGCCAAATGAATTACAAGATTGAGGGGAAATTTATCCTTCAAAGCTTCCACATTGAATTCCAATGCGCCGTCAGCGCTCCTCGTAGGAAAGGCCTTCCAACGTTTGCCCCACACTAAGGATCTCTCGTCTCTAATCACCAAAAGCTGTACCTTTGTGTCGCAAAGCTGTAGTACGACCCCTATGTCTCATACGTACATCCTCATAGATCAGGGTAATAGTCGTCTGAAAGTCGCGCTAGCGACGGACGCTCAGCTCTACCCGACACGACTCTACCCCGAGCCTCCCTCCAGCGACCAACTACTGGAGCTACTGCGCATGTACCAGTTGCCAGAGCAACCTCTATACGCTATCTACAGCTCCGTGGGAGAGCGAGAGGCACCTTGGCTAGAGTCGATCAAAGGCATCTGCCAACGCTTTGTCACGCTTGACGCTGAGACTCCACTACCTCTAGCAGAGGTGCAGTACGATAGGCAGTGCCTGGGGGTAGATCGCATAGCCAGTGTCGTCGGCGTAGCTCAGCTTACGACGGAGCCCTCGCTGGTCATTGACATTGGCACCGCCATCACCTACGACCTGCTCCTACCCGAGAGACGATACATGGGTGGCAACATATCCCCAGGTCCTGAGCTACGACTTCAAGCACTACATGACTACACGGCTCGGCTACCTCGTGTGCCGTGGTCTGACATCCAGTCACATCTAGACTTATGGCACCAAGAGCTAGGCGAGCAGACGGATCAAGCTATATGGCTGGGTGTGGCTCGAAGCATTGTCCACGAGATAGACTCCTATATAGAGGGTCTACGCAAGCGCTACCCTAGCTTAGAGGTCTGGATCACGGGCGGATATGCGGTGGATTTTGTCAAGTGGCTAAAATATCCGACCTTTGTGGAGACAAACTTAGTCGAACGAGGGCTACGTGACATACTTCAGTATCAAGTAGCACGCTCGCACGATAGTTAACCGATCCGTAGTTCGCGACGGCCACAGCTACCACCCCTTATTATAATACAGCATATATGTCTCGACACATAGCACGCATCACTACCATAGTAACGCTCCTAGCGACTATCTTCCTAATGCCGATCACAGCCTCCGCACAGAGCAATAACACGGAGTCGCCTTACAGTCGCTTCGGCTTGGGTCGGCTAGACAAGCAGACGCCTCATGCCCTCAGGGGAATGGGTGGACTGACGACCGCTATACGAGACAACATGATTATCAACCCAGCCAACCCAGCCTCCTACACGGCAGTGGACTCGATGACGTTCCTCTTTGACTTCGGACTCTCTACGGGTATGAATATGCTCTCCGAAGCGGGAAAGCGTGACACACGTATGGTGGGCAACTTCGACTATGCCACGGCTTTGATACCACTCGGTAAGCACTTTGCCGCCAGTGCAGGACTGGTTCCCTACTCGACTGTCGGCTATCGCTACGGCACAAAGGTCTCGGTACCAGGTGTCCAGGATCACTACGCTGCGCATGCTTACAAGGGAGAGGGCAACCTACAGGAGGTTTATCTAGGCTTCGCTTGGAAGCCTCTTCCCTACTGGTCGCTTGGTGTCAACGCTTCGTACCTCTTTGGCAATATACAGCATGAGCGTCGCATCACATACGATATTAAGGAGAGTCTGAATCCGACTTTCCTTGACCACCTCCGCATTCGCTCGGTGGGTGTACGCATCGGTACTCAGGGGATCATACCACTCTCAGCTGAGGGGCACCAGATCAATATAGGTCTTACCTACGAGCCCAAGCTCCCTATGTGGAGCAGACAGCTCTCTCTCCAGACGGAGACCGTGACTGGCAAGGGAGCTCAAGTCATCCAAACGGATACGATCACTAGTAAGTCACTCTTTGCCCGTCCACACGTCTTCAGCGCGGGTCTAGCGTATCAGATAGAGAATAAACTTATCGCTGGAGCGGATGTCAAATACAGTAGATGGGGCGAGGCTCTTGCCACGAACCAATCACTAGACTACCAGGGGGTAGACCAGTGGCAAGTGGCGCTAGGCATGTCGTGGATACCTAACGAGCGCTCCTCAAGCTACGGACAGCGCATAGCTTATCGCGCTGGTCTGCAGGGAGAGAACGCATACCTACGTATCCCCAACAGCCTAGGAGGGCACAACTCCTACTACCAGATAGGAGCTAATCTGGGACTCGGACTACCACTCGTGGACAGACGCTCGCATGTGGACGTAACGCTCGGGTACTCCTACCTGCTCCCCTCTAGCCGCACAGGACTAGCGGAGCACTATCTGACACTGGGAGTGGCACTACGCTTCAACGAGGCGTGGTTCAACCCAATCAAACTTGATTAAAACCTTTTATATAAGCACTAAGCCATACAGACAATTATGAAACTGAAGAATCTACTGATAACCTCCATACTCGTCCTGCTAGCGACGGCACTGACGCTGGGAGCTCAGACGGGCGTAGAGACGGGAACACCATTTGGCTCTGGAGATGATAGCATTCAGTGCCGACAAAACATTAGCCTTTTCACCACTTATGTCAAGGCTAAGAACTTTAAGGAGGCTTACCCCTTCTGGCTGGAGGCGCTGGAGAAGTGTCCAGGCTCCACAAAGAACATCTACCTCTATGGCGTGCAGATCATAAACTGGAAGATTGAGAAGGCCGAGAACGATGCTGCTCGTCAAGACGCTATCGAGAAGCTATTCAAGCTCTACGACATGCGTATCAAGTACTTTGGCGATGACCCTAAGTATGGCAAGGACTACATAACCACGGCTAAGATCAATGACTACCTACGTCTCTACGGTGACAAGGTTAGCTATGACAAGATCTACGAGTGGGCTAAGCCTGTCGTTGATGAGATGGGTGATCAGACCGAGAGCCAGCTAGTATACTTCTTCGTCTTCTCATCTATGAATAAGGCAATCGGGAACCCCAGTTGGCACGAGCACTATGTAGATGACTACATGACGGGCAACGGTATCCTACAGGCAGACGTAGACAACCTCACTGAGGCTGGCGACACTGTCAAGCTACAACATCTTCAGACCCTCAAGGGGCAACTCGACGAGCTTTTTGCCACAAGTGGTCTAGCTGATTGCAACATGCTTATCAAGATCTATGGCGAAGGCCTAGAGAAGAACAAAGACAACGTCAAGTACCTACAGGCGATGCTGGATATGTTTCGCTATGCTAAGTGTGAGAACAGTCCTCTCTACGCTACCGCTAGTCGCTACCTCTACAACATCAAGCCTACCGCAGCCTCTGCTATGGGCTTAGCCTCTGACTGCATCAACAAGGGACAGATGAGTCAAGCTAAGCAGTATCTCATAGACGCTGTCTCTCTCACCTCAGACAAGCGTCTTCAGGCTACGGCATACTACACGCTTGGCGTCATCGACATGAAGGCTCATAGCTATGCATCTGCGCGTCAGTACTGCAACAAGGCTATGGCTGCCAATCCTTCCTTTGGTGCTCCGCTTATCCTCATCGCTCAGATGTACGCAGCCTCCGCCAAGAGCATCTTCCCGGGCGATCCTCTCAGACAGCGTCTCGTCTACGGTCTAGCTATCGACAAGCTACAGAGAGCTCGTAGCATCGACAGTAGCGTCTCTGGTGAGGCTGGCAGACTCATCAGTCAATACTCAAGGCAGCTACCCTCTCAGCAGGATATCTTCTTTGATCCTAACCTGAATGTGGGAGACTCCTTCTACGTAGGCGGTTGGATTGGAGAGTCTACACGCATCCGCTAAGGAAGTCACGTTCCCACACACTGTGGGGCACATCTATAGATCTCACAACAACTAGAAAAGTCAGCCAGCTTAGCAAGACAATGAGACTCGCTATACTGGCTGACTTTTGTTATATCCCTCAACCATCACCCTATGAGACACGACAATAGTAGCACCGTGCAGATGATGCGGACACTCCTATGCCTCTTGGCGGGGAGTCTGCTTGTCGTGACCAGTTGTCAGCGCAAGGATCCCCCGCCACTCTCCGACGTAGGTCTAGATCCCGAGACAGCCTACTCAATGTACACGAGAGATGTGCGTGCCCTCGTCGCCGACTCAGGCATCACCCAGTACAGACTTATCACGCCCGAGTGGTACGTGTATAATAAGAACGAAAAAGTAGGTCGTGAGGCTCACTGGTATTTCCCTCGAGGGATCTACACCGAGCAGTTTGACGAGCGGGACAGTACGACCGTCTTCGTAGAGGCAGACTCAGCCTTTTACTGGACAGACCGCAAGCTATGGGAGCTACATGGCGAGATCAACGTGCGTAACCGTGCGGGCTCACGCTTTTACTCCCACCTCCTCTACTGGGATCAAGAGGAGAAGCGCATCTACACACCAGACAGTGTATGGATAGAGACCCCAGAGCGAAAGATACAGGGGTGCAACTTCGAGAGCGACGAGCAGTTTACCCGCTACACCTTCCACGGGAGCAGTGGTCAGATGCTCGTAAAGGATGATCCCGAGATGAGTCAGTAGCATGTCGTGATGCGCATATTTCCACTATCTTTGCAGACATATGAAGCATACAGCTAGAGATCCATTACATGGCTGATACGATTTGGTTACTAGTATATATAGTCCTGCTCCTACTCCTCTCGGGGTTCTTCTCAGGGACTGAGATTGCTTACCTCTCGGCAGATCGTCTGCGGCTAAAGCTCGACAGCAATCGCGGAGGGGTCGTCGGGCGTACCTTGTCGATGCTCTACCGTCGGCCAGATCGCTTCATCACGTCCCTACTCGTCGGCAACAATATCGTGCTGGTCATCTACGGTATGCTCATGGCTCGGCTCTTCGCCCCCGTGCTCACCTCTATCAGCAGTAGTCCCGTCTTCCAGATCACGGTCAATTCGCTCATTTCCACCTTCATCATCGTCATCTTCGGAGAGTACCTACCCAAGGCGCGCAATCGCATGAATCCCAACGAGCAGATGTATCGCAAAGCTCTGCCCTCGGGATTCTTTCACATACTCCTCTACCCCATCACACTCTTCTCCATAGGGCTCTCCAAGCTCTTCATGCTCCTATTGCCCAAAGGCGCTATGCCCGCCACTGAAGAGCACCCCAAGCTCACGACCCTAGACCTAGATAACTACCTCAACATGAGCCAAAGCGGAGAGGGCTCCAGCGACCTTGACACCGAGGTCAAGATCATTCAAAACGCTATCGACTTCTCCACCACACAAGTGCGAGACTGCATGATACCCCGCAACGAGATCGTCTCCTGTGAGATCGGCACAGATGCGGAGACACTCACCTCGCTCTTTATCTCTACGGGTCTAACCAAGATTATCGTCTACCGAGAGAACATAGACAACGTACTAGGCTACATTCACTCGGCAGAGATGTTCAAAGGTCCCGACTGGCAGGGGCGTGTCCGCACGGCAGTCTTCGTCCCAGAGAGCATGAATGGGCAGAAGCTCATGGGTATCCTCATGCAGCGCAAGAAGTCCATCGCCATCGTCATCGACGAGCTGGGAGGCACCTCTGGACTGATCACCCTCGAGGACCTTGTTGAGGAGATCTTCGGAGACATTGAGGACGAGCATGATCAAAACAAAATCGTATCTAAGCACAATGCCGACGGGACCTACACCTTCAGCGGACGACTAGAGATCGATGATGCGAATGAGCAGTGGGGGCTCGCTCTCCCCACCGATGATGAGTACATCACCATCGCAGGACTGATCATCCATCACCTCGAGCGCATCCCTGTGCCTGGTGAGCAGATCGTGATCGGCAAGCTACACTTTGATATAATCAAGTCAACGGATACCCGTATCGAACTCGTCAAGATGTGGAAAGACCTCTGATAACTGAATTTTAACTACCTTTGCCACCTAGATAGCTTTCATCTCCTGTTCTCCCCCTAGAGGGAATAGTCACAGACAAGCTACCAGACCTGAGAAAGAAAAAACAGATAGTACTATATAATGGCTACGCTACAGAAAATTAGAAATCGTGCCGGCCTGCTCATCATCGTAGTAGGTGTCGCACTCCTAGCATTTATCATCGGTGATGGTCTACGATCAGGCTCATCGCTACTTCAGGACAACAAGATGGTTGCGCTCAAAATTGACGGCAAAAAGGTCAAGTACGATGAGTTTCAGCAACTTCTGACCGAGCGCACCGAGCCATACGAGCGCCAAGGCAAGCTAACGGATCAGGATCGTATGCAGATCAGCAATCAGCTCACACAGGAGCTCATCTCAGACTACGTCCTAGAGCAAGAGGCCAAGGCGGTCGGACTACGTGTCACCCCCGCAGAGGTTTCAGCACTTATCTTTGGAGAGGGGCTACCTACCTCACAGATGGCGGCTCAGTTCTTCTCTCAGTTTGGCGTGAATATGGGCGATCCCGAGCAGATTCGCAGCGTCATGAGCGAGCTAGACCTAAACAAGATCAAGGCTCTCCCCGCAGAGCAGCAGAGCATGATGATCTCTGTACGCAACCAGTGGCTAGAGACTGAGAAGCAGATCCGTAGCCAGAGACTCTCTGAGAAGCTCAATGCACTGCTCACACGTAGCTATGCCATCAACTCACTAGACGAGAAGTACACCACAGGACTAGGCTCACGCACGGTCGCTGTCGTACGCACACCTAGCACCATCCTGCCCAATGATCAGGTCAAAGTCACAGACCAGCAGGTACGAGCTTACTATGATAGCCACAAGCAGTTGTACGCATTCCCATTTGAGCAGGCTAAGGTCAACTACTACAGCACGCTCGTACGTCCTAGCGAAGCTGACTACGCTGCCGCAAAGGCCAATGTAGACTCTGCACGCATGCAGCTCCTAGCTACGACGACTCCTGACAAGGTGGTACGCAACTATGAGAATGGTCACGCTTACGAGACCTACTTCACTGACAAGGAGCTAGAGCAGTTCCTCTCTACCCAGCCCAACGCTATGACTATGCTTCGCGAGGGTGCTATAGGTAGTGTCAATGAGCCAGTTATTGTCAATGACAGCTACACTCTCATCAAGCTCATCGACCGTAAGCAGGCTCCCGAAGAGGTCAAGGTGAACATAATTCCACTGGACTCAACCAACGCTCCGAAGGCTGACAGCCTAATAGCTGCTATCCAGAGCGGTGCCACGACACTAGCTCAGGTCGTAGCGACCTACTCTATGGATGATCAGATTAAGGCAAATGGTGGATACCTCATCAATTCGGATCAATACACTGGCATGCCCGACAGCACCTTCACCGAGTCCGAGCTCTTTGGTATGCAGCTAGACACACTGAACAAGACTCCGATCAATCAGTTTGTCAAGATAGAGCGTCCTGGAGCTACCCTTCTCATTCGTAAGACAGCCCCCTCGGCATCTGTCAATCTCTACAAGATCGCACAGCTCACAGTACCCATCAACTTCTCCGAGGAGACCTACCGTAAGGAGCAAGCTAAGATCAACGAGATCTTTAGTGGTGACAAGAAGTTTGCCCAAATGATGGATGCAGCGCAGAAAGCTGGTCTATCCGTCGTCCGTGGTGAGTATGTCAACAGCTCCTCAGCTTCTCTCGCATCGATTCCTAACTCTCGTGAGATCGTCAGCTGGGCACTACGCTCTAAGGCGGGTGCAGTATCAGACAAGATCTTCCGCTGTGGCAACAACGACTATCTAGTCGTAGCAGAGGTCGAGACAAAGTATCCTGCAGGCTTCCAGCCCTTCGAGCAGGTTGCTGATCAGATACGAGACTACGTCCTGATGGAGCAGCGTGGTGACCAGCTTGCAGCCAACCTAGCAAGCAAGAAGCTCAAGAGCCTCGACAGCTATGCCACAGAGATGCAGTCGAGCGTAGATACCCTCTACAACATCAGCTACGTATCCTCGCCCAATACACCTGCAGCACTCGTAGGTAATGCCATGACAACTGGCATCGGTCAGCTCTCGACACCATTCCGTGCAGGCACCGAGGTCGTTGTCCTCCAGCCTATATCGGAGAATGTAGACGCTTCTGTCACGAAGCCCTCACCCGCAGCTACGGCTCAGAGACGTCGCTCCTATGGGCAGCAGATGGCATACAGAGCTATGCAGGAGCTTATCATACGGACGCCTATTGAGGATACACGCTATCGCTTCTGGTAGGAGACAAGCGTCGCTTTAGGACGCTCCTATAGCTTCATAGTAGACGCACACCTGCAGACGAGCGGGTGTGCGTCTTCTCATATCAGATGCGACGATCCTAAGACCCGCAACGCATACAAGCCCGATGCAGGGTATAGCGACTGTTGCAAAAGTCAACAGTCTCACAATCTTGCATGCTAAATTGTCCTGACCTTGCAGAAAGGATGAAGCGCAAGGCGCTGAGGGTGAGGTCTGAAGGGAGCATACCTCCGTATGTGACCGAAGCCGAATCCCGAAAGCGACACAGCGATTCGCCTTTATGCAACAGTCTCTTTTAGGATCCACAACATAGGATGACTTCTAGGGTATATATGGCTAGAGCCTCGCTACGTAGCGCTATAAGCGCCCTCGATAGCTACTCCTACATCTCCGCTGATTTTAGTTTCTACCGAGGAATTTGGGGATCTTCAGGGAGCAAACAAAAATTCTCCACGGAACCGGGAAATAAAAGTTCGGAAGAATGAAATGAAACTTCGGAAGAAAGATTTCGAAGTTCCGAAGAATTTTTTCGTTCCTCACTGGAGATTCGGAAATCTCCACCGAGGAATCCTTTGATTTCCTTGATACTCCCGTGTATGGAGTCGTCCTATACCATGGACATATGCGTCTAGCTAGACCCGACAATGCAACATTTTGCCACTTTAATCGTCTATTGGGTATAGCACCTCTTAGGAGCTGACGACTATAAGCAGAGTTCCTTTAGGACTATTCACCTTGTCAATCTAATTAGCAAACAGATATACCTTCAATACTATGAACAAATACCTCAAGTACACACTCCTGACACTGGGCATAGCCCTCGTCAGTGGATTTGTATCGTGGGCGGTCGTACGCACCACCCTCAGGAGAGCAGCCTCAAGTGACTCTCCCTATGCTGCTATGCTACAGAACTACCCAAGCTCCGAAAACGACTACGGCTTCCTACAGTCCGACTATGAGCTCACCTCCAGTCGTACCGTAGGCAATGCGCCAGACCTCACCCCAGCAGCTGAGCTCGCCGTGCAGGCTGTCGTACACATCAAGGTCGAGGGAGAGCAGACCATCGACTACGTAGACCCATTTGAGTTCTTCTTCGGTGGTGGTCGAGGCTTCGACCGTCCGCAGTCACGTACCGTCACCAGCTTCGGCTCTGGCGTCATCATCAGTACCGACGGATACATTATCACCAATAACCACGTCATCGAGGGTGCCAAGAGCATCTCCGTCTCGCTCAACGATGGTCGCTCCTTTGATGCTAAGCTCATTGGCTCCGACCCTTCCGTAGACATTGCGCTACTCAAGGTCGATGCTAAGGATCTACCCACCATCCCCTTTGGCGATAGTGACAAGATTAAGCTCGGTGAGTGGGTACTTGCCGTGGGCAACCCCTTCAACCTGACAGGCACCGTCACGGCGGGCATCATCAGTGCCAAGGCTCGTAGTACCGCTGTCGAGGGACCACAAGGCAATGCTCAGATAGGACGCTTCATACAGACCGACGCTGCCGTCAACCGAGGCAATAGTGGAGGCGCTCTCGTTGATGCTCAGGGACGACTCATCGGTATCAACACCATGATCTTCTCCGAGACGGGCAACTACTCAGGCTACTCCTTTGCAGTGCCCATCAATACCGCAGCCAAGATCGTCAGCGACCTCAAGAAGTATGGCTCCGTACAGCGCGCTGTCCTAGGCATCATCGGCGGAACGGTCAATGAGGAAGTCAAGAAGGAGAAAGGTCTCAAGGTCTCTCAGGGCGTATACGTCAATGAGTTCTCCGAGGTCAGCGCAGCCTATGCAGCTGGTATCGAGGAGGGCGACGTCATCGTAGCCATCGATGGCAACAAGATCACCGAGATGGGTGAGCTACAGGAGCGCATCGGTCGTTGCCGTCCAGGCGACACGATCGTTGTCACCGTAGACCGCAAGGGCACGAAGCGAGACTTCAAGGTAAAGCTCAAAAACGACGAGGGTAGCACCGACATCGTCAAGAAAGATAGCAGTAGCCTCCTCGGAGCCACCCTGCGCGAGATCTCGGGCGACCAGCTACGCAAGCAAGGCGTCAGCTATGGCCTTGAGGTCACCAAGGTGGGCAATGGCAAGTTCCAGTCCGCAGGCATCAAGAAGGGCTTCATCATCCTCTCGATCAATAACAAGCCTGTACGCACCGTCTCTGCTGCACGTAAGCTAGTCGAGGCAGCTCAGAAGACGCGCCTCGGAGACAAAGCGATACTAGTCAAGGGATTCTATCCAGGCGACTCCATGAAGTACTACGCCATCGACCTGAGCTAGCAGATTCATTTGTAGCGTTAGGGCAACCTGCTATTGCTCCTGTATTATTTTTTCCCTATCTTTGCCAACAGAAGAAGTCGCTAGACTGATGACAAGCCTAACCACAGGACGTGTCCACAGGGCTTGGCATCTCTAGCGAAGCAAGCACACACTTACACACGCGTATTACTAACCAACTAAAACCAAATAGTTTCTATGAGAAAACTCACAGTCATCCTAATGTCCCTCCTACTTGTCGTAGGACTGGGATCCTGCAAGAAGGATAACGGCGTCAAGGGACCGAACAACAACGGTAATAACGGCAACGGCACCGCCACTACCGAGCAAAACGAGCTCCCCTTGCTCAAATTTGACTTCAAGACCAAAAGTTCTGGAGAGGTCATAAGCAAAGACATCATCGATCACGAGGCAAAGATCGGTCGTGAAGCCACTAAGCTCACCGTTGGAACAGATGATAAGGGCAACCCTGTTGAGGCTCCAGCTTTCGTCAATACTGACCTAACCATCGCTGGTGTTGTCTACATGCCGAAGCTTAAAGAGCAAAGATCGGTAAACATCTACGCATTCGCCAACGAGAAGCTGGGAAGCTGCCCTAAGACAATAGCTATGCTTAAGGAGGTTGGCTTCGATAAGATTGAAGACAAGCAGTTCGAAGACAAAACTCCGTACAAGTATGGTGTAAGCAGCAAAGATGACAAGATTAGCGTCCTCATCATGGAGGAGACTAACGAGGAGCTAGGTACATCAATCTCTATTCGATTTGAGTACAAGCCTGACCTAGAGGTAAAACATCCCTTTGTTTCCACCGCTAAGGACTTCCCCGACTATGAGACATTTATGACGAAAGATGTCGACAAGATTAAGGCATTTGAGGAGAAGCTCGGCTTCCGCGAGCCTTATAAGAGCGGTGATGCTGCTAAGGACGCTGCTCGTGAACAGAGGAAGGAGCTGTGGTACATAACCAAAGAAGCCCAACTTCCGAACACCAACTTTTTAGCAGTGGTCTACATATCTACTCCTACCAAAGGGAAACCCTTTATCAAAACTATCTTATGCTCTATCAAAAATGAGAAGGAGTTAGCAGATCCTAAGGTGAAGGAGTGGTTTACGGCCAACGGCTATGGAGAGAAGTTTGAAGTAAGCACACTCAATGGCTACGCTGCAGGTTTTGATAAGACTGGCAAAACCATCGCTTTCCTCTATATTGATAAGGAAAATGGAACTGTCTTCCTCGAAATTGGCGCAGCTCCAGAGAAAAATAGTGTAGCCAGCCAACTACGTCTTCTAAACGATCGTAAGGAGCTACCCTTGAGTGCCTCTGACTTCTCAGCTAAGAAGCAGCTCCAGTAAGAAACTCGGCTGCTCGTCAGCCCACTTACTTGTCGCTCGATCGCGACTGGGACTTCCATAGTTACCAGCACTACGTCCTCATCGGCTAGTAGCTGACTTAGGAGATCCCCACAATAATAGAGGAGCACCTCACAGTATCTAGACTGTGTGGTGCTCCTCTCTTTTGATTAGTTAGAGCTAGGCTCTTCTGAGCGACTTTTGACAGAAAAGTTGTACCTTCGTGACAGCACCAAGGCTAATTAGCATCATATGGATCTAGACAATCGCGACGATATAGAGCAAGAACAAGAGATAGGCACCACATCCGCTGAGACAACCTCCGCCACTGAGGCGGTGGACGAGAGCTACGTGGCTCCCAAAGAGGAGGAGGTCGAGGGACGACTGCACACCCTCGGTGGCATGTACCGTCACTGGTTCCTCGACTACGCTTCGTACGTAATCCTAGAGCGTGCAGTGCCTCACATTGAGGACGGGCTCAAGCCGGTGCAGCGACGGGTGCTCTACACGATGCACTTGATGGAAAACGGCACCCTCCACAAGGTTGCCAAGATCGTGGGCGCTACGATGGCATACCACCCACACGGCGACGCCTCGATCAATGATGCCTTGGTACAGCTCGGACAGAAGGGCTATCTCATCGACACGCAGGGTAACTGGGGTAACATACTCACGGGCGACGAGGCGGCAGCGGGGCGATACATCGAGGCTAAGCTCTCCAACTTTGCCCTCGAGATACTCTTCGGCGACAAGATCACGCCCTGGATGAAGAGCTACGACGGCAAGTCTCGCGAGCCTGTTTACCTTCCCGCCCGCTTTCCCCTACTCCTGGCGCAAGGTGCCGAGGGTATCGCCGTGGGACTCTCCTGCAAGATCCTTCCGCACAATCCCAAAGAGCTGATCGAGGCTGCCTGCGCTCACCTTCGTGGGGAGCCCTTTACGCTCTACCCTGACTTCCCCACGGGTGGCATCATTGATGTGGATCGCTACAACGACGGTAAGCGTGGTGGACAGGTCAAGAGCCGAGCACGCATCGAGCGCATTGAGGATCGTGTGCTGAGTGTCCGTGACCTACCCTTTGGCAAAACCACCTCAACGCTCATTGACTCGATCCTAAAGGCAAATGACAAAGGACTAATCAAGATCAAGCGCATAGACGATATGACCGCTGAGACGGCCGACATACGCATCTACCTGCCCGTAGGTGTCTCGGCCGATAAGACGATCGACGGGCTCTACGCCTTCACCGATTGCGAAGTTTCTATCTCGCCGAATGCGTGTGTCATCGAGGACGACAAGCCACGCTTCCTCGGCGTGAGCGACCTGCTACGCCACTCGGTGGAGCATACACGTGGACTACTGGAGGAGGATCTGCGCTTACAGCTACACGACCGTCAGGAGGAGTATATGGGTGCTTCGCTGGAGCGACTCTTCATCGAGCATCGCATCTACAAGTTGCCAGCCTTTGAGGATGCACCTGACCAGCAGACCGCTCTAGATGTGATCCGCAAGGCTCTGGAGCCTATCGTGGGGGACTCTTTGCTAAGGCCCATCACGGACGATGACTTAGCACGTCTCCTCGAGATCAAGATGGCGCGGATCTTGAAGTTTAACCTAGAGAAAAACGAGCAGCTCATCCTACGCCTCACCGAGGAGATGGCGCAGATACAGCACCACCTAGACCATATCACCGACTATGCCATACACTACTACAGCTCGCTCCTAGAGGAGTATGGCGCAGGTTGGGAGCGACGCACTCAGATCGGACACTTTGGCTCGATCGAGGCGACGAAGGTGGTCGAGGAGAATCTCAAGCTCTACATAGATCGCAAGATGGGCTTCGCTGGGACGGGCATCAAGGGCGGAGAGTATGTGTGCGACTGTAGCGAGATCGATGACATGATCGTCTTCTTCCGTGATGGCACCTACCTAATTACGAAGATCGAGGAGAAGAAGTTCCTCGGCAAGGAGCGTGTCCTACACATCAATAAGTATGTGCGAGGCGACAAGCGCACGATCTACAATGCGATCTATCTGGATGGCAAGACGAAGACTTCGTTTATCAAGCGCTTTCACGTGTCGGCCAGCGTTCGTGATCGTGAGTACGACTTGACGATGGGGACACCAGGGAGCAAAGTACTCTACTTCTCGGCCAACCCAAACGGCGAGGCGGAGAGCGTGACGATCAAACTGCTCCGTGGAGGCACCTCACGACGCATCCTCTTCTTCAACAAAGACTTTGCCGACATTGCCATCAAGGGTCGCACAGCCAAGGGTAACATCGTGACCCGCGCTCCGATTGAGCGTATCTCACTGAAGGAGCAGGGCGGGTCAACGCTCGGAGGACGTAAGGTGTGGTTTGATCCAGATGTCAACCGCATCAACTACAATGATCAGGGGAACTACCTAGGCGAGTTTGAGTCGAGCGACCGCATCCTCGTCATCCTACCCTCGGAGCAGACCTATACGACTGACTTTGGCGAGAGCAACCACTTTGCCGAGTCACCTAAGGTTATCGAGAAGTATGACCCCGACAAGGTCTGGAGCGTCATCTACACTACGCCCGAAGGGGTCACCTACATCAAGCGAGTCTACCTACCCGACAGGAAGAAGCCACAACCGATCATAGATCCTGAGGAGCAGCTCCTAGCTCTTACGGATGAACCCGAGGCGCAGTTTACGCTGATCACGAAGCCACAAGGACGCAAGAAGGAGACAACGATCGAGATCTCCGTAACTGAGTACGAGCCACTCAAGAAGATCTCCGCACGAGGCAAGCGGATCACGGCGCTACCTATCGAGAGCTTTGAGCAAGTTGCGTCCGTAACAGACGAGACAGAGGACGAGGAAGAGGAGCTAACCGACGAATAAACTAAGCATCACGAGCTATGACACAGAGATTACGACAGATCCTGCTAGCACTTTGCGTGGGGCTATCACTGCTAGGCACCAGCGCCTCGCTCTCTGCACAAGAGGCGGACACGACGGTCACTGCGCCGCACCGACTACTCTACCTAGCGCACGACTTTCGCTTCGGATGGAATAAGCTATACAACGAGTATCTCTCACCGCTCTCCTATCGTGGTCAATCTCTGGGCTACCGACTCTCCTCGGAGGCGCCACTCACGCAGTCGCACCCCGAGTGGCTCGTCATGCAGAGCACGCAGGTCTCCTATGCTCAGCTCCTCAATCCTGCACGCAACAGTGCCACCAGGCATATTGCTTTTGACACAAAGTGGAGCTTCGTACATCAGTGGCGCCTGCCCTTTGGGCTAGTCCTCGGTGTAGGGCCTGGCGTCCTAGTCGAAGCCGCAACCTCCTATAACGGGCGCAACCAAAACAACCCAGTCGATCAGCAACTCAATGGCGACCTGACGGCACAAGCCTTGG
The DNA here is from genome assembly GCF_000174775.1 of Porphyromonas uenonis 60-3. Taxonomy (GTDB): domain Bacteria; phylum Bacteroidota; class Bacteroidia; order Bacteroidales; family Porphyromonadaceae; genus Porphyromonas; species Porphyromonas uenonis_A. The sequence continues at coordinate 33,812 of NZ_ACLR01000182.1, read as the reverse complement.
CAGCCTACCGACTGCACATCGGATGGTTTGTCGCTGACCTGCGCCTGCAGATGACCTCGGCACTGGCGGGGCTAGGCTTCGCCCCTTATTACAATGAGTCTTACCTGCAGGCCTACTACTACGACAAGATCATCAACCACATTGCGCCACACACCTTCGGGCGGCGCCACTACTACCAGATAGGACTGTCTTTGGACATCCCCATATGGCGCATCATGACGCTACGCATGAGCTACGACTATACCGACTCGGCAAGACGGATCCACTCCATCTACCGAGGCTTCTCGGGGCACTATCTCGGTGTAGGCTTGGCCACTTACTTCCGTCCATTTAGAGGTTATCAAGAGGTCCAAAGTACCAACCACACGACTGCCATCAGCTTATGAATCTATCGAGACTACAAAGCGGGCTTGTCGGCCTGCTCCTCCTGCCACTACTGCTAATAGCCTGCACACAGGAGCCTAAGGAGCAGCGATACACTAAGGACTATCAGACCAACTTCTTAGCGCTTTGGACCATACTAGACGAGGGCTACTGCTTCTTTGACGATAAGCTACCATCCTCGGGCGATACCACCTGGAGCGACCTCAAGGCGATCTACACGCCACGGGTTGCGCAGTGCCAGTCGGAGGATGAGTTCTTCGACCTGATGGTAGAGCTGATGTGTCACCTCAAGGATGGGCATGTAAACCTCTTTGCGCCCTTTGACGTAGGAGGCTGGAACATTCGCAAAGGGGCTAGACACTGTCTAGATAGTCGCATACGCAACCTTTACCTGCAGCCTCACATGCGTCGTGCAGGTTCTATCTACTATGCGCCTATCACCTACAATGGCCACGCCTCCGACTCAATCGGCTATATGGTCATCCCCTCCTTCTCTTCCAGTATCTCCTTGGTTCATCTGCATGCGGTCTTCACACGGCTGGCGCACTGCCGTGGCTTGATCATTGATATGCGTAGCAATGGCGGTGGACTGCTCTCCAATGCCGATCGTCTAGCTAGTGTCTTGATCCCCTCCGACACGGTCGTCGGATATATGAGTACGAAGACTGGGCCTGGCCACCAAGACTTCGGGCCGCTCAAGGAGATCCAGCTCGCCCGTGCCCCTATCAGCTGGCAGCGCCCCACCGTGATCCTCGTGGATCGAGGCACTTACAGTGCGGCCAATTCGCTGGTAGCTTATGTCAAGGGGACGACCCGTCACGTCCTCTTCATGGGAGACCGTACGGGTGGCGGCGGTGGTCTGCCTCGTAGTAGCGAACTGCCCAACGGCTGGTGGCTACGCTACTCCTCCTCGCGTATGTACGATGCTCAGCGACAGAGCATCGAGGGAGGCATCGAGCCACACATCATTCAGGAGCAAACCGAGGAGGCGACGGCTAAGCAGCAAGATGCACTCATAGAGCGTGCCATCGCCCTACTCCTCAAAGGCAATAAGTAACTAACTCATCATACCTATAGACGCAAAGAGAGCCTCCCATCACAGGAGGCTCTCTTTGTGACCGCGGCAGGATTCAAACCTGCAACCCTTTGATCCGTAGTCAAAAGCTCTATTCAGTTGAGCTACGCGGCCGATGAAAACTAAACCCTTAAAACGACAAACAAGGGGGTTGAAACAATCGGAAGCTCACAAGAGTGAGGCGTTCCTCCCCGTTTGCAGATGCAAAGGTACAACATTTTTCGGAACCTGCAAGCCCTTTCCGCAACTTTCTTTGGAGATAATGGAGAGACACCACCACAAATAGCCATACAACATCAAGATATTCAACCAAATAGACTATAAAATCGACCATCTCAATCAATTTATCCGCCCCCCTTTCCGCTTAAGCGCTCCCCGCCCCTACGACTTTTGCCGAGCCTAGTTAGTTATACCTAGGTATTCAATACGAAGCAAATCAGCACTGTTAGGTATTTTCGGCAGAGATAATAGCCCGTAACTTTGCATAGATAAAGGGGGGCTCACAGAGTTGCACAGCTCCCCAGTCACTACTATTCAAATAAACATCTATCTATGCAACAGAAACGACTACGTTTTAGTACATTGCTCTTGTGCCTCCTGCTCCCGCTCATCGGGCAGCTACAGGCGCAGACCATAGACCTGGGGGACTTTGCCAATCCCTCGTCACACTTCAATCAGAGTGTCGGGCAGACGGCGCCCTTTGACTTTGATTACCTCAGTAGCGTCACCCAGCAGATCTACACCGCTGCGGAGCTACAAGGACTAGAGGGCAAGGAGATCACCAAGCTCGCCTTCCAGATCTACCTATCTGATGGTGAGTCCTACAATACGGAGTACACCAACGACCTACAGATCTACCTCACCAACGTCCCCGATGACCACTTTGTGCCAGTATCGGGCAAGTACCACTGGCTACCTATCAATCCAGCGCAGGATCTCTATATGAAGAAGACGATCACGCTCGATCTGATGGACATGACCATCAGTGGTAATAACGAGACCTCAAAGGCTGGTGTAGCCTATCACACGCTAGAGCTAGAGCTCGACAAGCCTTTTGTCTACACAGGGCAGTCTATCCTCCTCTCCGTACGCTCTAAGGCTAGTAAGTCCGCTGTCGATGGTCCAGGCAGATCCATGATTGAGTTCTGCAGCTATCCTAAGAATGTCAAAGAGATGCCCGTCCGCACGATCAATAAAGCGACAGATAAGGCTATCAAGGAGGGCTTCGTCGGTGTACTCGGTGAGACCGCTGATCGTGGACAGAAGGATCGTGCCGTGATGCGCATCACCTTCCGTGACGCCAGCACGCCTCAGCCTAGCTACGACCCGATACACCCTGTCGTACAGCTCACCGAGGCTGGTTCTCTAGCTAAGCTGATGCAGGGGATGGATCTCCTCAAGTGCCAGTCCATCACGGTATCTGGTCCGATGAATGCTGAGGACTGCAAGACAATACGAGACAACATGGGCAATCTGACAGAGATCAACATCGCAGATGCGACCTTTGCCGAGGAGCAGCTCCCCGAGGCTGCTTTTTATAATATGCCCCTCGTTCGCAAGGTGACACTCCCTCACACCCTCAAGGTGGTTGGTGAGAGAGCTCTTGCTCAGATGTATAAGCTGGAGGAAGTCGTCCTCGGCACTCAAGTGACTAAGATATGCGATAGCGCCTTTGCACAGAATCGCAGCCTAAGTAAGATCAGCCCGATGCCTGCACTCACCTCTATTGGCAAATATGCCTTTAAGGAGTGTACCGCACTCACCACATTCCCCTGGCCTGAGACACTGACGACGCTAGACACAGAGAGCTTCTCTGGCTCTGGACTCACCGAGGTGCGTCTACCCAATGTTGCTGTCGTACCTCACACTTGCTTCGCCAGCTGTAAGGCTCTTGCGAAAGTGTATCTCGGAGCCAAGACCACAGAGGTTGTTTTTGGCGCATTTGCTCACTGTACAGCGCTGACAGATATTACTATCGAGGCGGTGCAGCCTCCTAAGGCTATCAACAAAGCCTTCAATGGGCTCAAGCCTGCGAACATCAGTACCATCAATCTCTTCGTACCTGGTGATGCGCAAGAGGCTTACAAGGCGGCTAATGTGTGGAAGGACTTCCACATCGTCCCCATCCCAGGCACAGAGCCACAGGTCAAGAAGTACCTCCTCACCTATCGTGTCATCGGAGAGCATGGCACCCTCAAGGCAACAACGGCTACAGGCGTAGCAATACCTTCGCAGACAGAGGTTGAGGAGCATACGGCTATCACCCTTACCGCAGATCCAGAGCGTGACTACATCGTCAAAAGCTTTAAGTTCAATGGTACAGAGACCCCTATGACCGCTGGCGAGCAAAACGTCCAGACGTATACGTTCAACATCGAAAAGCCAACAGAGGTTACGGTCGAGTTCGTCCATCGTCCCTATATCGTCACCTACTCTGTACGAGACAACGTGGGAGGCACGATTACAGCTACCTACAAGGGGAAGCCTCTTGACTCAGGAGCTACGACAGCTGTTGGAGAGTCTGAGACAATCATCTTCACCGCACACCCTGCGGAGCACTACCACGTCAAGAAGTGGTTCGTCAATGGTCAGGAGGGGCCCAAGCCTGCTGAAAACAATCAGTGGCAGGTCATCTCGGGCAAGGACTATGTCGTCGAGGTTCTCTTCGAGCGTGACAAGGTCTACTACACGATCGATGTGTCACAGGAGGGCAACGGCGGTCCTATCTACCTAGAGATAGGCGGTGTACGTAGTGCTCTCAAGAGCAAAGCTCCTGAGAATATGGATATACGTGTCTATGTCGAGCCCGACAAGGGCTACCGTCTAGACTACTGGATGGTCAATAGGGAGCGCATCAACCCTGTCGATGGCTCACTAGAGTACACAACCAAGGCTACGAAGAATCTACGCATCGTAGCCTACTACGCCAAGGTGGAAGAAGGCAACGCCATCGATGCTCCTACAGCAGCCAATGCCAACGTAACTATTGCCCTAGAGGGTCAGAGTATTACCCTAACCAACAACACAGACAAGGCGCTCGGTACCGTCGCTCTCTACGACTACGCAGGTCGTCTCATCGAGCAGCGCACCGTAGCCGACAAGCTCTGCACGCTCACCGCACCACAAGCTGGCGTATATCTGCTCTCTATCGGCACGACCACAGCAAAGGTCTGTGTCAAGTAAGGTATGTAGCACTCTCATCAAAGCTTCCTAACCTTACTATATAGGAGGCAACCCGTCAGGACGCACGGACGTGTCACCCGCTCATGGGATAGGCGCGATCCGTGCGTCCTTTTTCATTATTGCTGTTCGAATACTTGACTTCGACCAGTCTCCAGTTTCCTCCGATGAAACTCTAGTTTCTTAGCCATGAAACTAGAGTTTCTCCCGTATGAAACTTTTGTGCCACGAGGCATGAAACTTTTGTTTCACCCAAGTGGTACGGATAGTTAGCTCATTTCTGTAGGACGACCTACTCGAGCCTCCAAGAGACTCTTACCAGACAGCAATGTTTTTTATGGAAGGAAGGATTAGAGAGGTTAGAAGTTAGAGATTAGAAGACAGAGGCGGGGGATGCTCTATCTGCGCGCTTTTTCGTACCTTTGCTGGTAGAAGTGGATGAGTCACTAGATCAATGCGCTCACCAGCTGTACGGCGACAATTAGTCTCACAGTACCATACAGCTCATATGGAGAGGCTTACGATCTGCCACGGAGGTAGTTGTGGCTCTGTATCGACCTAGATGACAACGACCGAGCAGAGCGTCCGACATCACACAGGACTGACCCATCACTTACCCCTATTCATATGACACACCTTACTTAGGTAAGCCCCTCATCCTAGCTAGTCTGTCTCGCCACAGCTCCTGCTAGTGAGTTGGTTCCCTTGCCTCTATCATCTCGCTTATAGCTTCACACAGTGACTCTGCGCTATAATGTGATAGCCTTTTGCAGTAAGTGGTAAGGTGCATTTATCCAGCAAACATATTACACACCATGCAGAAGTATACCATTGTAGATCTCAACGGAATGACGGAAGAGCAACTCAAAGAGATTGCCTCCCAGCTTGAGATTACCAAGATGGCCTCCGAAAAGAAGGAGATCATCTACCAGATCCTAGACGCACAGGCCGAAGCTGTCGCTACGCAAACGGTCGAGCAGCAACAGCAGAGCAAGAAGCGCAAGCAGAGCGACTCACGCAGTAACCGCACCAACAAGGAGGAGACGAAAGAGTCTAAAGATGAGAAGGAGCGCCCCGAGCGTAAGAGTCGCTCCAACTCACGACAGAACAAGCGCTCCGCCAAGGGTGACACAACTGACCAGCCGACAGAGATAGACCGTCAGGAGGCTATCGCTATCGTTGAGGAGGCTGCGGCAGCTCAGTCCGAGGAAGGCGACTCCAAGCCTCAAGAGTCCAATCGCTCGAAGCGCAACAATAATAAGGAGCGCAACAATAACAAGGAGAACAAAGAGCGCAACAACCGAAACAACAAGCGCCCAGAGCCTGCTGATCAGTCTGACAATGAGGAGGACAAGCAGGAGCATGCGGAGGAGACGCCCATGGTCTTCACCCATCCCGACGCAGACTCACTGCTAGGCGAGGTGCTAGGCGAGTCGCACAAGGAGCCGCGAGAGAAGGAGGTCGACTCTGACGATCCATCTCACAAGGCTAAGCAGCAAAACAACAAGAGCAAAGAGGAAGAGGAGGAGCCCTCATACGACTTCTCCAACATACTGACCGCTAGCGGACTACTAGAGGTCGCTCAAGATGGATACGGCTTCCTCCGCAGCTCGGACTACAACTACTTCCCCTCGCCAGACGACATCTACGTCCCAGGGGACATGATCAAGAAGTGGCACCTTAAGACGGGTGACGTCATCGAGGGTAGCATCCGCCCGCCCAAGGGGAGCGAGAAGTACTTCCTACTCCAGAACATCCTGCTCGTCAATGGTCGCCATCCTAAGGACAATCTGGATCGTGTCTCTTTTGACATGCTGACTCCCCTCTTCCCAGAGGAGAAGTTCAAGCTAGAGTCTCAGGGCATCGCGGCTGTCTACGACAAGACCGCTATGCGCATCGTGGATCTAGTCACCCCCATCGGCAAGGGACAGCGCGGCCTCATCGTGGCGCAACCTAAGACGGGTAAGACAATGCTGCTCAAGGACATTGCCAACGCTATTTCCGCCAATCATCCTGAGGTCTACATGATCATTCTCCTGATCGATGAGCGTCCTGAGGAGGTGACAGATATGGCTCGCAATGTCAATGCGGAGGTTGTCGCCTCGACCTTTGACGAGCCTGCTGACCACCATGTGAAGCTCGCTGAGCTGGTGCTCGCTAAGGCGAAGAGCATGGTCGAGAGCGGTCACGATGTGCTCATCATGCTTGACTCGATCACCCGTCTCGCTCGTGCCTACAATACGGTACAGCCCACCTCGGGCAAGATCCTCTCGGGAGGTATCGAGGCGAATGCACTGCAAAAGCCAAAGCGCTTCTTCGGTGCTGCGCGCAACATCGAGCACGGTGGTAGTCTCACCATCTTAGCAACGGCTCTGACCGAGACGGGATCCAAGATGGATGACGTCATCTTTGAGGAGTTCAAGGGTGCGGGCAATATGGAGCTACAGCTTGACCGTCGCTTGTCCAATAAGCGCATCTTCCCCGCTATCGATATCCTCGCTAGTAGCACCCGTCGTGACGATCTCCTACTAGACTCGACGACGCTACAGCGCATGTGGATTCTACGCAACCACCTCTCTGACATGAATACGGTGGAGGCGATGGAGTTCCTCAAGCAGCGCATCGAGCTGACGGAGACAAACCTTGAGTTCCTCGCCTCGATGAACGACTAGGTCTCGACGAATCACTAGCTTTCAAGCACTTAACGGAAACAACTGATACTTCCGCTCCGCACCACACGCTTCAGTTCGTGGAGATTGCTTAACTTTGTGGTGAGGAGCGGAAGTCTTCTGCCCCCTTTCCCCGAGGGTGCTACGCTAGGTAGCCTCTCTAGACTCGTAATCATCCACTCTTAGCCTGTACATCTCAATGTATCGCATCGGAGATATCTTAGAGCAAGCTCTACTACTGCACGACTGCGTCGTACTCCCCACGATAGGAGCCTTCATCGTGGAGCAAACGCCTCCACTCTATGACCTGGATCTCAATATCATCACGCCAGCAGGGCAGCGCATCTCCTTCAACGCCTCTCTCGTCGAGCGTGACGGCATCCTGGACAGTTGCTACGCTCGTACCCTAGGGCTCTCCGTGCGTAGAGCGCGTCTCGTGGTAGACTCCGACGTGACCGTCATCAGACACCAGCTATACCAGTCGGGCTCTCTGACTATCGGCTCCAACCTCGGCACCATCACGCTACAAGAGAGTGGCGAGCTACTCTTTACTCCAGTACAGGAGCGCCAAGGGCTCAGGTCAATACACTCTTACGGGCTCTATCCGCAGAGCTGCTTGCTTTCTGCCGTTGCGTCCTCCGCGCATGCCACTGCCGAGCCAGCCAGCGAGGCGAAGGGTGACCGGAAGTACTGGACGATACGTATCAATCGGACCGCTACCAATTGGGTGGTAGCAGGTGCTATATGCCTTCTGTGCCTACTCCCCATTAGCTCGGACAGTCACCCTGACCGCTACAGTGCAGGCTTCGTACCTTACGGTTGGCTCGATGAGGCGAGCGTGGTGACGACAGAGCAAAAGCAAGCCTTGTCGGGTAGCGAGACAACAGCCACGCAATCCAACAAGGCTACAGAACAAGCAGAGATCGTCTCTGCTACACCAGAACAAGCTTCGGAAGCCCCCACCTCTCACGCCCTACTGATTACACATGCCGAGGCGCTACAGCAAGGTAGCCACGCAGTCGTCGTAGGTGTCTTCAAAGGACCTAAGCGTGCAGAGCGATTTATCCAAGAGGTTAGCGCCGACCCAGCTCAGACTGAGGGCATCTCTCTGCAGATTGTAGAGGAGTCCTCTCGCTGTCTCGTCATCGCTGGCATTCGTTCCTCCGAGGAGCGTGCAGGCGAGCTGCGTCGCACGGTCTCTGCGCTATCCGATAGCTTCGCAGGAGCCTGGATCTACGCCCTTTAGTAGCGCAATCAGCGCTCTTTTATAGCAACGGTGTAAGTAGACGCATCACGCCATAGACGATACGTCGCCAAAGTCTGTTGCGTCGCCAGGAGACTCTGTGACATAGCGAGCGAGCCTCCTCAAAGCTATCGACAAACTGCCGTGCGACTTCCGAAGAGTAGACGATGGTGGTCAGATCAAAGTTGTACTCAAAGCTTCTAAAGTCCAGATACGGCGTACCCGTCAGCACGCTTTCCCCATCGACCACCGCATAGGTTGCCTCACGCAAACCATCGTAATAGTATATCTCCACGCCAGCCCGTAGCAAGTCGGTAAAGAATGCATGCGAAGCCTTAGGCGCCAGTCGACTACGACCACGACGAGGCAGGATTACCCGCACCTGTACTCCTGAGAGCGCCGTGGAGATGAGCGCTCGCTGTATGCTAGAGGTGGGAATCAAGACAGGAGTCTCGATGTAGAGCGACCGACGTGCCTGTAGGAAGGCATGCGTGAAGATCATCTCTAGCGAAGGGAAGTCGTCCGTAGGGTGCGTCGGGAAGATCTGTAGCTGGACAGGTGTAGACGTTGTCCGCATAGCGGGGAACTGTCGTAGCGAGAGCAGTTGCTGTGTCACCACGTACCAGTCCAGCGCAAAGCTGTACTCCAGCTGTCGTACCGCAGGCCCGCTTATGCGCAGATGAGTCGTCGCTAGAGGAAAGAGTCCCTCACGTAGATGCGAAAGCTCCGAGAGAAGAATGTTTCCGCCTGTAAAGCCCACAGCACCGTCCACCACCACGAGGTTACGATGGTTGCGATAGTTCACACGGCTCGTCAGCAACCTAAAGCGTACGGGGAGAAAGGCAGCCACCTGTCCGCCCAACTGCGCCATACGCTTACGGTAGCGACGGCTCAGGTTGCGTGACCCTACGTCATCGTAGAGCCAGTAGAGCGACACCCCCTCTTGAATGCGCTCTGCGAGTAGATCTAGTAAGACATCTAGCCACGGGCCATCCTCAATACGGTACAGCTCAATGTAGATATAGCGCTCTGCTCGTGAGATCGCTTCACGACAAGCTAAGAGCCACGCCCGACTATCGTCATAGTGCGTCAGCTCATAAGCTGTCGTCAGGGGCGTATCGCTCACACTCTCTATCAGCGAGGAGAGCGACTGCAGCGTATGATCTGCATCCTCCGCCACATCTGTGCTAGGGAGGGACTGCGTCTCTGTAGCCGCGTCCGAGAGAGCCTTCCGCACCTCCACATCGATCAGCTGCTTACGTCTCAGCGAATAGCCAAAGATGATATATAGTAAGAGCCCTACGACTGGGAGAAAGATGACCACCAGGATCCACGGGATCGAAGAGACCGCACTACGCTCCTCTCCGAGCACGATCACTATGCCCCCGATGACCGAGAGCAAGTAGAGGACGAAGAGGAGCAGAGGCATTAGGCGAGGATTGTTAAGTCATACGGATGGCTCTCACTGTAAGCCTCCGCACGAGCCATGATACCGTCGAAGCACTCTCCACGAGTGGTCCGTCCATTTTGCACAGCGACCGCCTCAACTACACCCGAGGCACACTTCACGCCGTCACTGCGCACGATGATTTGATCGAAGATAAGCTTAACCCCCTCACGTCTCGCACGCAGTGCCGTGTGAAAGGTATCCCCGCTACGTAGCGAGCGATGATAGGTGATCGAGACCTTGTAAACGAAGAGGTCAAGACCCAAATCGTGCATCTCCGCAAAGCTATCGCCCAGCGCCAGCCAAAACTCATGACGCGTGTGCTCCATGTAGCACTGATAGTTGCTATTATTGACCACCCCCTGGAGGTCGCACTCGTAGTCTCGCACCTTGAGCGTGAGACCATACTGATATTTGATTGGTTGTTTCATATGATATATAAGTATCTTGGTAAAATGCTTTTAGTCAAACTCGGCTAGCCCTTGAAATGATGCACCTCCGTTCGCTCCCTAAAGAGGTAAAGCTTGTCATTCGCCCGCACCTTGCGTGGTACAGGGATAGAGATGCGTTGCCCTTTGGTCGCATGAGAGACTGGCTCCAGCTCGTAGCGCATCTCCGAGAGCGTCATATCCACTACGCCCGTCGTCGGTCCGATGATCAGAATGCGATCTCCCAGCGCCAGCTCGCCACTCTCGACCTCCACCTCGGCAACCCCAATCTTGCTAAAGTACTTGACAATGTGCGCCACGTACTCCTTCTCCCGCACAGCACTGGAGCCTGCAAAAGGTGTCCACTCGCCCAAGCGCTGACCAAGATAGTAACCATCCCAAAAGCCTCTGTTGAAGACCTCTCGTAGTCGTTCATTCCACTGCGCTATCCGAGCTTCGTCGTAAGTGCCCGCACAGACGGCGTCGATAGCCTCGCGGTAGCACTGCACCACCGTCGAGACATACTCTGGGCCACGAGCGCGACCCTCTATCTTAAAGACCGAGACACCCGCCAGCATCATCTTATTGATGAAGTGAATCGTCTTCAAATCCTTCGGCGACATAATGTTTGGGTGCGTCACCTCCAGCTCCACCCCCTGGCGATCATCGTAGACGCGATAGCCACGGCGACAGATCTGTGCACAGCTGCCCCGATTGGCACTCGTAGCTTGGTGGTGCAGACTCAGATAGCACTTGCCCGAGACCGCCATGCAGAGCGCCCCATGGGCAAACATCTCGATCTCCACCAACCTACCCGACGGACCGACGATCCGCTCCTCAGCTATCTTGCGTCTGATCTCCGCCACCTGATCTAGATTAAGCTCACGAGCCAAAACCACCACATCGGCAAACTGTGCGTAGAAGCGCAGAGCCTCCCAGTTGCTAATGTTGAGCTGCGTAGATAGATGCACCTCCAGCCCTAGGCGATGCGCCTCCATCAGCGTTGCTACATCGGCAGCGATCACTGCTGTAACCTGCGCCTGATGCGCATGGTAAAGGATCTCACGGAGCAGTGTCAAGTCCTCGTCGTAGATGATCGTATTGACCGTCAAGTAGCTCTTCACGCCACTCCTCCGACAAGTCTCCACGATACGATAAAGGTCGTCAGTCGTAAAGTTGTAGGCCGACTTCGCCCGCATATTCAGCGCCTCAATGCCAAAGTATATACTATTCGCTCCAGCACGTATCGCAGCGCTCAGGCTCTCATACGACCCCACAGGCGCCATCACCTCGTAGCGACTAGGATCACGTAGCTCCTCAGGGAGCACCACCAGCTCACGCTGTATGATCGAGTCAACCGACTCTATTCTCTCTGCACGTTCATTCATAGGTACAAAGATACAAACTTACCCTCAAGCGCCCCACTTTCGCACATTTCACCTAGCGACTGACTCGTGATAAAAACGAACTTGTCTCAGTTACTCCCAAGGAAAGCACTCGCTACATGACCGACGGAGGTTACGATCGGAGGGAACAGAGGTGGAGGAGCTTGTAGAGAGCGAAGAAGCGGAGCGAGGGGTGGCCCGAGGTGAGCTGCCGTCGTAGCAGGTGCTTGAGGAGCGGAGCGAGGCTGCCGAGCAACGGGACGAGCCTGGCGCGCTCCAGTCGTAGGTAGAGCTGGAGGAGACGTATCGGATAGGGCGCGAGCAGGGCACGGTGTCGGTAGAGGTTCTCCACGTAGCGCTCGGTGGTGTCGAGGAATTGGTCGCTGGTCTCCTTGAGCGCATGGATGACAGGGTTGTCGATGTGCGTGATGACGACACCTCGCTCGGCTAGGCGATAGCCGAAGTAGGCGTCTTCGTAGCCCATGCCCATCTCTGCGGGGAAGCCTTCCTCTAGAAAGATGTGACGAGGTATCAGGAAGCTCATACTGACGAAAGCATCTGCGGGCGCTTGCTGTCGCTCGGCGAGGCTACGGGTCTCGACTTTGTGCCCATACTTATAGCGCAGTAGCCTGTCGCTGGTCGGGCGCTCGGTGGGATAGCGAAAGCCCCCTACTACTACCCTATCGGGATGCGCTGCCTGCAGGTAGTCCACGACGAAGCTGTCGGAGGCGGGCATCGTGTCGGAGTCAATGATGAGAAGTTGGTCGCCCTCGGCTTGCTGCGCTAGGTAGTTGCGCATGCACCCCGCCCCAAGATGTGTCATGGGGCGGACGAGCCGTATGAGCCCCTCCTGCTGGAGTGAGTCGTAGAGCTGAGCATAGCGAGGATCGGAGGAGTCATCTCCGAGGATGATCTCACCCTCTACGTGCGCCTGTAGGAGCTGACGACGCAGGGTCTCTACGAGTGGGCGGCAGTCGTAGTTGCGCGTGGGAATCAGTATGGAGATTGGCTTTGCTGGCATGAGAATGTGGACTAGGCGACCCTTTCGCTGAGTGAGCGAAAGAGTGCTCCACAAAAGTACTCATTTCGGGGAGCATAGACACAACAAAAGCGAAGGCACCACCAAGCTCACTGGCTGGCGGTGCCTTCGCTATGTTATATATGTATCTGTGGCGACTAGTAAGATTCCTCCTCGTTCGGGAAGTCTTGACTCTTGACATCAGCTATGTAGTGCTGTACCGCATCAGTCATGATGGAGCCAAGGTCAGCGTAGCGACGCAAGAAGCGCGGGCTAAAGCCTTGCGTGATGCCGAGCATGTCGTGCATGACGAGGACTTGACCGTCTACCCCACCGCCAGCGCCGATGCCGATGACGGGGATCGTTAGCTCAGAAGCAACCTTGGTGGCTAGCGGTGCTGGGATCTTCTCCAGTACGAGGGCAAAGCAACCTAGCTCCTCGAGGAGATGTGCGTCGGCCAGCAATTTATCAGCCTCTGCCTGCTCCTTAGCACGGACAGCGTAAGAGCCAAACTTATTGATCGACTGAGGCGTGAGCCCAAGGTGCCCCATGATTGGGATACCAGCCGAGAGGATACGCTCTACCGACTCACGGATCTCGCTACCTCCCTCTATCTTGATCGCATCAGCGTGGGTGATCTTCATCACCTTGATGGCGCTCTCTAGGGCGATCTTAGAGTTGCCCTGATAAGAGCCGAAAGGGAGGTCAACGACGACCAGCGCACGCTGCACCGCTTTCATCACGCTCTTGCCGTGATATATCATCTGGTCAAGTGTGATGGGTAGCGTAGTCACATTACCCGCCATCACATTACTGGCAGAGTCGCCTACGAGGATCACATCCATACCAGCAGCGTCGATGATCTGTGCTGCAGAGTAGTCGTAAGCGGTGAGCATGGAGATCTTCTCCCCACGCTCCTTCATCTCGAGTAGTCGTCGGGTGGTTACCTTGCGACTATCGGTAGCTTGATAGGTGGACATATTGATTTAGATATTAAGTAGATTGATTGAGCGAAAGGTTACTCCCACTCAATCGTTGCGGGTGGCTTCGACGACACGTCGTAGCAGACGCGATTGACGCCACGCACCTTGTTTATGATTTCGTTAGAGACCTCTGCGAGGAAGTCGTACGGCAGTCGAGCCCAGTCGGCACTCATCGCATCGACGCTCGTCACCGCCCGCAGAGCCACCGTGTACTCGTAGGTGCGCTCGTCACCCATGACGCCCACGCTCTGCACCGGCAGGAGGATAGCTCCAGCCTGCCAAACCTCATCGTAGAGGTTGTACTTGCGGAGCAGATCGGTGTATATCTTGTCAGCCTGCTGGAGGATAGCCACCTTCTGAGGAGTCACCTCGCCCAAGACGCGAATGCCTAGGCCTGGCCCTGGGAAGGGATGGCGAAAGATCATGTGTCGTGGCATAGCGAGTGCTAAGCCGACACGACGCACCTCATCCTTAAAGAGATGCTTCAGCGGCTCCACCAGCTTGAGGTGCATACGCTCAGGCAGTCCGCCCACGTTGTGGTGGCTCTTGATCACCTTGCCCGTGATATTGATGGACTCGATGATGTCCGGGTAAATGGTTCCCTGTCCCAGCCAGCGAGCCTGCGGTAGCTTCTTCGCCTCAGCCTCAAAGACCTCGATGAAGTCTCGACCGATTACTTTGCGCTTAGCCTCGGGATCTCGGACGCCTGCCAAATCATCAAGGAACTTCGCACTCGCGTCAACCTTGATACAGCCTAGTCCGAGTGCTTTGTAGTCCGCCAAGATCTGCTCCGCCTCGCCTAGTCGCATCAGCCCATGATCCACAAAGATACAGGTGAGTTGATCGCCGATAGCACGGTGCAGAAGGACCGCAGCAACCGAACTGTCCACGCCTCCACTGAGCGCCATGATGACTTGCTCGTCACCTACCTGAGCTTGGATCGAGGCGATGCTGCTCTCGATGAAAGACTCGGACGACCACTCGCCCTTGATGCCACAGAGCGTGACGAAGTTGTCGAGGAGCTTCGTACCCTCCTCACTGTGATGTATCTCTGGGTGAAACTGCACACCCCAAGTCTCCTCGCCCTCTATCCTATAAGCGGCATACTGCACCGAGGGAGTCGAGGCAATCACCTTAAAGCCTTCGGGAAGGCGTGTGATCGTGTCACCGTGCGACATCCAGACCGTGTGCTGTGGCGAGAGCCCAGCAAGCAGTGGATCGTCTTTGTCCACCAATTGTAGTGTAGAGGCTCCGTACTCACGGGTATTAGAGTTCTCCACGGCACCTCCGCTCTGATGCACCATCAGCTGGGCACCGTAGCAAATGCCTAGGATCGGCAGCCTTCCACGGATAGCGGCTATGTCTGCGGTAAAAGCCTCCTCAGCATAGACTGAGTAAGGGCTCCCCGAGAGGATGACGCCGCGAACGCCCGTCAGGTCTGTGGGAATCTTGTTGTAGGGGACTATCTCGCAGTAAGTGTTCAGGTCTCTCAAACGACGCCCGATGAGCTGTGTAGTCTGCGAGCCAAAGTCTGCGATAATTATCTTGTCCGGCATAGGTTGGTTCTATTTCGGTGTTAATACTTTGTACTAGAGGCTCTATACGTTGAAGCGGAAATGCATGATATCTCCGTCCTGCACGACGTAGTCCTTGCCCTCGACCGCCATGCGACCAGCCTCCTTGACAGCCGTCTCAGAGCCGTAGTGCACGTAGTCCTCATACTTGATCACCTCAGCACGTATGAAGCCACGCTCGAAGTCGGTGTGTATGATGCCCGCACACTGAGGAGCCTTGCTCCCCTTGACAAAAGTCCAGGCACGGCACTCATCAGCTCCAGCCGTAAAGAAGGTCTCGAGGTTGAGCAACTTGTAGGCTGCACGGATCAAACGGTTGACACCCGTCTCCTCCAGCCCTAGCTCCTGAAGGAAGAGCTGACGCTCCTCATACTCCTCCAGCTCAGCTATCTCGCTCTCGATATGCGCCGATACGACCAGTAGCTCCGCATCCTCATGAGCGATAGCCTTGCGAACGGCCTCCACATAAGCATTGCCCGTGGCGGCACTCGCCTCGTCAACATTGCAGACGTAGAGGACTGGCTTAGCCGTTAGGAGGAAAAGGTCTCGCAGCGCCTGCTCCTCGTCCTTGTTTTCTGGCGTCACCGAGCGAGCGTTAAGCCCTTGCAGCAGGGCCTCCTCTATACGCTTGAGGAGCGCCACACGGATCTTCGCCTGCTTGTCGCCACCCGTCTGAGCCTGCCGCTCGGACTTCTTGAGTTGCGTCTGCACCGTCTCCAGATCCTTGAGCTGTAGCTCCGTATCGATGATCTCCTTGTCCCGCACTGGATCTACGGAACCGTCAACGTGCGTAATATTGTCATCGTCAAAGCAGCGCAACAAGTGTATGATCGCATCGGTCTCTCGGATATTAGAGAGGAACTTATTGCCCAGTCCCTCGCCTTGACTGGCACCCTTGACCAGTCCCGCTATGTCGACAATCTCTACCGTGGCAGGCACCGTCCGCTTAGGATGCTCCATCTCGACCAACTTATTGAGACGCTCATCCGGCACGGTGATGACCCCAACGTTGGGTTCGATCGTGCAGAAGGGGAAGTTGGCCGACTGCGCCTTAGCATTCGACAAGCAGTTAAACAAAGTGGACTTACCGACGTTGGGTAGTCCTACGATACCGCACTGTAGCGACATATATTATAAGGATAAGTATACAACGTGACGAAGCCTCGCTCTCGTGTCAGCTCGGCTCTCCTGCAAAGGTACTAATTATCTTGCTGTCGGAGGGAATCCACCAGCATCGTGACGCTTGCACGGGACTTCTAACACCCGCTGTCGGAATGCACGGTTCATGTCTAAACTCTAGCTTCTACCCACTAAGAAAATCAAGTAGGTCGGGAAACAAAAAGTTTTCTGACCTACTTTCGTTTCCCAACCTACTCAATTAAGAGTGCTACTCGTATCAGTAGCAAACGCTTCCTGTGTACTCGTCCAGCTAGCCCTCGTAATTTGGCAAATCCCGCTTGAGGACTAGCTGTAGGAGTATGCGCTTAGTTTTAGAGTCTTCATAGATCTGGCATAGATCTCCATCATGATTATACACCATTACCACATTGGCGGTGGCATCGACGTAGTACTCTTGATCAAAGCCGTTGCGAGCGAGATACTCCTTGAGCGCAGTAGACTTGATGTCGGCCTTGCCATTGGGGCAGTTGAGCTCAGCATTGATAAAGGGGTGACTGGGATCCTCGCGTAGGGTGTAGTAGACCCACTTGATATTGCTCTTCTCTAGTGCTTCACTCTTCGTGACAAACATACGGCTGTAGTGCTTTGAGTCTTGCTTGCTAAACTCACGAAGTCCCAACTGCTGTTCGAAAGCTTGCGCTTTGTCCAGCGAGCCAGTCGCTAGAGCCTTGAGCGAGGGGAAGTCCTGGACATTGGTCATAATACTATGATGGCGAGGCATACGCTTGACAAACTCCATATACATCTGAGCTCCAAACTCGGGATACTCCTCATCCATCATCACGACCGTTATATCTGGATCTATGTCACTCTTGGCGCGCAAGACCGAAGTCTTCTCACCAGCCACATCTATTACAGCAGACTCTATCTGGGAGAACCCACTACTCCGTAGCATCGTACGTGTACGAGGGCAGTGTGCTATGGTCTCCTTACTATAGGCTATGATACGCTTATCATGACCATCTTCCGTAGGTATACCATAGATGACGGCTGGTATCGTTGTCAAGTCTAGATTTACAAAGCCCTCGTAGGTCTGCTGCATATTATAGCGAATGGATTGCGATCTGCGACCTAAGCTTTGCTCATACGATAGAATGCTGGGTTCTGTGATGTGACCTGTAGCATCTCGCTGAGGAGCAAACTTCATCAGAGGCAACTCTGTCGATACCTTAATATTAGGAGCCGTCACAGACACCCTCACAGAGACCTGTGTCGAGAGAGCTTGTAGCATGATCGTCGTCTCGCCTACGGAGACACCTCTGACACATCCACGATCATCCACCGTGGCGACCTGAGGAGCTGCAGAGGTAAAAGTCACCGGAGTGCCCTCAGGAGATACCGTATAGCGGATTCGTGTAGTATCACCCTCGACAACACTTATATCAGTCTCGGGGAGTGATATAGCCACTGCCTGTGCAGAGACCTGCACCCGACAAGTATCCCGTAGAGATCCGAGTGCGACAGCTATCGCTGTCTCGCCTGAGGCACAGGCGGTGATAAGGCCAGTAGGATCAACTCGTGCGATGGTCTCATCAAGACTCTTGAAGGTGACTTGCGGAGAGGTCGCTTGTGGCGTTATAGCTACATTAAGGCGAGCTGTATCACCTACCGTGAGGAGGAAGGTGCGAGACGACAAGGTCATCTGTAGAGGCTTCGGCATCTCATCGCTACAGCTACATAGTAGTGCGACTGCAAGGAGGGTGAGACAGACCGTGGTCACTCCCCTCAAGAGGGGCTGGCGGTGTAGATTTGCGATTGTCATACTCCGTCTATATTATTTGCGGATGATGGTCAGAGAGTGGTCTGTAGCACCGACCTTGAGCAGATAGGTGCCTATAGGTAGGTATGCTAGATCTAGCGTCACCTCGCTCTGCACTAGAGGTAGGAGACGTAGCAACTCACCTCCCGCTCCTAGGAGATATGCGGTCTCGCCAATGTAAGTCGCCGGTACAGAGACGATACAGTAGCTATCTGTAGGGTTAGGGTATACCTTAAGGAGCAAGCTCTCGTCAGGCTCCTCCACACCAGTCTTCTGCTCAAAGGTAGCGACAACGGTCGACTCGCCCGCTACCGTAAACTTCTTTGCCGAGAGGATGTCCTGCTCATTGACCTTCAGGCTCTTGAGCTCGTAGCCCTCATCAGGCGTAGCCTCGACCTTAACCTCTGTACCACGCTCTAGCGTAGCATTAGGCTGGATCTCCTGCTCCCCTGAGAAGAGCTTCAGATGTCCATGCTCTGGCTGTGCAAAGTGAATGGCGTAGGTGACGGGCTTCTTCTGCTCAAAGGTAGCGACAACGGTCGACTCGCCCTCTACCGTAAACTTCTTTGCCGAGAGAATGTCCTGTTTATTGACCTTCAGGCTCTTGAGCTCGTAGCCCTCATCAGGCGTAGCCTCGACCTTAACATCAGTACCACGCTCTAGCGTAGCATTAGGCTGGATCTCCTGCTCCCCTACGAAGAGCTTCAGATGTCCATGCGCTGGCTGTGCAAAGTGAATGGCGTAGGTGACTGGACGTGTAGAGATAAAGATCCCTCGTATAGTCAAGTCTCCCGTAGGTGTAAGCACATAGGTATTCTTATCTGAACTATCCCCTGTTTGCGACTTCTCATTGATTACATAGCGGTCAAAGCGGTAGCCAGCCTTGGGACGTGCCTCTATGTAGACCTTCGTCTTTTCAAGGACGGTGCCACCATCGGGGATAGAAACCTCCTCAACTTCGTCACCATAGAAGCCTACTTGCTTCTTCCAGTAGACCTTGATTGTTCCCCCATCAGCAGGGTCGCTCGCATAGCTAATCTTATATTGCTTAAGACGCTTACAAGTCAATGCGATTTTGCTGTCTTTCTCAAGATATCTAATGTTGAGCCAAGTGGGGTTCCTGCCCTTTGTTACTTTGCCATTGACAGTCCACGAGCCAGCTTCCCAGCCCTTGGAGACTGTCGCCACAAAGTTGACGGCTGTACCCTTAGGCAGTCTCGCTCCAGACTTAAAGAAGACCTTGCCACGACCATTCTCTACGTCAAAGTAGTAAGCCTTGATGGTTCCCCACTCATTAGTCTCTGAGAAGGTAACCAAGCAGCCAGTCGTCGCCTGCGTACCTGCGCCTCTCACGGACGCATGAGCGTAAGACAGACTTGCTAGCATTGTAATAAGGAGGAACCCTAGGAGGATCCAATTGTTGCGTAATAATCTCTGCTTCATAATATATGATATACTATTATAGGTTGTACTACGAAAAGTATCCACACCATCCCCTCTCTAGAGAGGACGTAGCAGACACGATCATCCATCAGACTAGTTATCGGCACAGTCTTGATGACCCCTTTCTTTTGATTCAAGGTGCAAAGGTAGTACGGGTCAGATTTCCTAGCAATACCCACTTCTGGGGATGCCCATACTCATTGTATATCATTTACTTATCTCTCTTCTAAATTCTAACCCCCAACCTCTAAATTCTAACATCTAATCTCTAAATTCCAACATCTAATCTCTAACCTCTAAATTCTAACCTCTAATCTCCTTCCTACCGAGGAAATCAAGAACCGTCAGGGAGGAAACGAAATTTCCCCACGGAGGGGCGAAATAAAAGTTCGGAAGAATGAAATGAAACTTCGGAAGAAGCAAATTGAAGTTCGGAAGAATTTTTCGTTTCCTCGGTGGAGGATTTCAGTTTGCTACCGAGGTGTTTTTGATTTCCTCGGAGGTGTGGGGTCTAGGGAGTCGAAGAGCGTCGGAGTGCCTCGGAGGAGTGAGAGGCTAGAAGTTAGAGATTAGAGGTTAGAAGTTAGAGGTTAGAATTTAGAGATTAGAGTGAGACGCCGCCCTGTAGGAACGCACGGATAGTGTCGAGTCGGAGGGCGTCCGTTGTCAAACGAAGAGACGAGTAACGGCTGTAGGGACGCTCGGTCGAGCGTCCGTCCCCGTTAAAGCCATGGAGCTGTAACTTTTGATACAACAGACGCCCTCCCATTAGATACTCACCGTGCGTCCCTACACCCGCTACTCGTATCGCTTTGACGACAACAGACGCACGAGCCGTGCATCCCAACAGTGGGTTGCACGTCCCGTGCGTCCGTTTATTTCGCCAGTCGTCTCGCTGTAGCGAATTGCGAGGTTACTCGGGGAGGGCGTCGATCTGCGCGAGGATCGTCTCGCCGAGGAGCTTCTTGCGACTGATGTGGTCGTGCACCTCTATGACGAAGGCATTGTCCTCATAGTTGCCTCGCACCTGCTCGAAGTCGATGCGCCGGTTGTGATCCCCATCGAGGTCTATGCCGAAGCCGACCTGCGTGAGCATCTCAAACTCTTTGTGGGCATCCTGGAGGAGGTACTCGTCTAGCGTGATGACGGTCTCTTGCCACTCTTTGATGATCTGTATGACTCGCTCCACGGTGAGATCCTTGGCTGCGATGTCGTACCAACGAAGCAGCAGGTCGTAAGCCCAGTGCCACTCGATCTCGTAGTAACGACTATGTATGGCGCGGATGGCGACGTTGACCTCTTCGAGCGTCTTGATCTGTCCCTCCTTGATCTGTTTGATCAGATTGCGCACGAGCCGACGAGGAGCGATCATACCTGCTAGGTCGAGCCAGTCTGAGAGCCCCTCATTGCTGGTGGGTGGCAGGCAGGCGACAAGTTCGCTTTTGCTCTTGGGAGCTTGGTCCTGGATGCGCTGGATGAGGGAGTTGCCGAGGAACTTGATGATGCCCATCTCGTAGTAGCGACACCCCTTGACTAGGGAGCTATGACGGATGTGCATATCGTGATAGATGTAGGTCGCATCGGCACTGCCGAGGTGCGTCTCCAGCGCCTTGAGCTTGTGCCACCCTTTGTACATTTTACCGACCGTATAGGGCGAGAGGAGGTTATAGTTGATGCAGTCAAGCTTTTCCTCTGGGTGACGCTTATCACGCTTAGGCCACTTCTTGGTATCACGGATGGTTCCGACACTACGCAGGTTGGTGCCTGGCACGAGGTAGCTCTGGTTGTCATTCTCTATAATATAGGAGAAGGGGAAGTCTGACGAATCAATGTGCGCTACGTGACGCCCCATGATCAAGCTAAAAGCACCGATGCGCGAAGGCCACAAGACGTACGAGTCGGATGTGGTCTTACTGCCACGCTCTACGATGCCCTGGTGAATGGGGCCGAGCTTGTAAAGGTGGTTGCTCTGGTTAGATCCACTGCCCGCATTGAGGAAAGAGTAGTAGCCAGCAATCAGGAGGCTACTCTTGTGCATCGTAACGGTAAAAGGACCAGCAAAGACGGCACATGCCTCACCGTTTTCGCACTGACAGTTGGCAAAGAAGAGCGAGTCGTGCGCACTGAAGAGGTGGGTCACCGAGCAACCCTGACCGATGAAGCTACGCGAGACGTTGGAACCGTCTGAGACGACACAACCAGCGGAGAAGATGAAGTCCCGACAGATCACTCCGTAGCCAACCTTTGTGGGGCTCAGAGCCGTACTATTGACAGATCCATTTTCTAGTACAGAGGCGCCAATGATGGAGCTGTGAGGGCCAACCTTGACATTGGTCATAAGACCGCAATGCTTGATGTTGGAGCTCTCGCCGATGGTGCCACGGTCCGAACGCACGGAGTCGGTGTACTCCTCAACAAGCTTAGAGAGTGCAGCCTGTAGTTCCTTGTCGTGGCGATACATGGCCAGCATATAAGCAGTCTGAGCAGTCAGGATGTCGCAGATGGGCACCTCGCGACCGCCTGTCTCGTTGAGTACCTCGACGAGGTAACCATTGCCAAAGGTGGTCTCGCCCATTACCTTGAGAGCGGCTATATCGTGAATAATCACATCGTCAGCGATGTCGTAATGCGAGATGCAGTCCCGCACCCCGTCAATGATGACGCGGTCACCGATGGTACAGTTGATTAGCTTCACATGAGCCAAGCGGTAAGGCTCGACGTAGCTCGGCTCCTCCTCAGAGGGGCGACCGCCACGGTTGTCTCCGATCTCACAGCTCCCGATGAAGTGAACCTGCTGACAGCGACTAGCGTCAAAGTATCTATGAACGCGAATCAAGGACCAGTCCTGCGCTTGGCAGCCCTGATCCGTTAGTTGTTTAATCTCTTTTGAATTAAGCTTTCGCATAGATTATAGGTTGGGTTGTTTGTAGAAGTTTGGGAGAAAATAATAGGATTCTACGCTCACAGCCGATGGGTCTCTGCGATCATCTGGCGGAGCTGTCGTATCCAGTCGTCTGGGAGCTCCTCGACAGCGATGGGCATGCGGTAGCTCCATACATGGTGGGGATTGCTAGGATCATTGATCTGCTCGCTCTGCGGATCGACCGTGGCGCAGTGCTCGGGACTCAGGGCTAGCCAGTCTTGTAGCGGCAGGATGCAGAGTCGTGAGGGGCTCTCTAAGTGCCGGCGCACGATGATCTCCGCCAGCTCGGGCGTGAGCGTCGTGTCGTAGGGGACTCCGTAGTCGGCGAGAAAGTAGTCGTAGTAGCGTCGTGAGCGCGCCTCGTCTTCTGCCCACCACAGGCGCAGTGGGGCGCAGTCGTGCGTTGAGGTGGTAGCGACGCTGTCCTCGGAGAAGTAGGGCGCCGCCTCAAACTCGATGCCGGCACTCTTCGGCATGCGCTCCACGTATAGCTTGAGGATGCCGAGCTCCTCTAGGACGGGGTAGACACACTGGGGGACCATCCCCAGATCCTCGGCACAGAGATGGATGCTCGTAAGATCTTTCAGAAAGGTTAGACGCTCCAGTCCACGCTCGCGCCACAGCTTTTCGTTGCCGCCGTAGTAGTAATCCTCGCAGACGGCTCTCATACGCTCCTGTAGGTCGGGCGACAGCATCGCAAAGGGCGCAGCACTCGCCACGTCGTAGCGAGGCACGTAGCCCGCATCGAGACGCTCGATCCAGAACACCTCTTGCGTCGTCACAGGCTTTTTGCTCGGCGCTATCCACTCTGGTCGTAGTGTCTCAGCGAGTCCTAGCTTTGCAATCTCCCTCTTCAAGTAGCGTCGTGAGGGAAGAAAGTAACCCAGCATCCCAGAGCGCCCGTCACGAGGTATGGACCACATACGGAAGAAGCCTAGCACATGATCCACGCGCAGGTAGTCATAGAAGCGCTCTAGGTAGCCAAAGCGCTCTTGCCATAGCATTTTCCAATTCCTGCGACAAGTTAGGATACCCCAGTTCTGCCCGTCGGGAGAGAAGTAGTCGGGAGGAGCTCCGCAAAAGAGGCGCTTGTTAAATTTGCCTGGGTAAGCAAGCGTGTCCGCCGCATGCGGATCTACCCCCACAGGCAGATCTCCCATGAGTGACAGCCCGTGCTGACGAATCGTTGCCACGGCACGGCGCATCTGTCGCTGCGCCACCATATAGCAGTAAGCGTAGAAGTTGCCCGTACGGACGACCAAGGCTTTATTTTCCTGCTCCAGCTTATTGACCCGCTCCATCGCTTCCCAGAAGTCCCACTCCTCACGATTGAGGTCCGGCAATAGGTCTAGAATCATTCGCTCGCAAACCCAGTAATGCCAGATAGGGGTACTCTTAAAAGGAGCATGCTTGCGAGTCAGCCGTGCATAGCGATTGATCATATCGGTGAAGTATGGCGAAGCGTCCGCTTGCTCCGTAAAAGAAGCCCACAGCCAGCGTCGCTTGAGTTGCCACACCGCCGTATAGTCGAAGGTCTTTTGCGCACTGAGACTCTGAGCCTCCGCACGCAGCTCCTGCTCCAGTTGTTGATCCGCCAGCGGGGGAAGCTGATCCACCGCTATGTAGATCGGATTAAGTGCCGTCGAGGCTAGCGGTCCATAGGGATAGGAGTCACGGCTATCGCCATAGAGGGTGGTATCCTCCAGAGGGAGCAACTGTATGATGCGCACGCCCATACGCTCTGCCACTGGGGCGAACGCCTCCAGAGCGGCAAAGTCTCCACAGCCCGCATCGCCTTGGCGACGCAAGCTAAAGAGGGGGACGGCAATCCCAGTCTGACGCGGTATCTGACTCATATTATATATAGTGTGACCTCAGCGGTAGATTCGGAGAAGCCATGCAGCTCTGACAGAGAGAACTGCACGGCTTCTACAGCATCGCCCATCAGCGGACTAGGGCGACTGCTTTAGGAGAGATATGTGCTAGTGACGCTTACTCCTTGACACGCCCTACGTAAGAGCCGTCTCGCGTATCTACCGTAACCAGGTCGTCCTGATTGATGAAGAGCGGTACGCGGATCTCAGCCCCCGTCTCGACGGTCGCAGGCTTAAGACTATTGGTAGCTGTATCGCCCTTGATACCAGGCTCTGTGTGGGTGATGCGCAGATCTACGTGTGCAGGTAGCTCGCAGGTCAGGACAGTCTCGCTCTCAGCATGTACCATCGCCTCGACCATGTCACCCTCCTTGAGGAAGCGGACACCATCGATCAGATCTCCGTTGATAGCAATCTGGTCAAATGTCTCGGGGTGCATAAAGTGGTAGCCCATCTCATCGTTGTAGAGATACTGATAGGGACGACGCTCTATGCGCACCTCCTCTACCTTGACACCACTATTCCACGTCTTGTCAATGATGCGACCCGTAGCGACGTTGCGTAGCTTCGTACGGACGAAGGCTGGTCCCTTGCCTGGCTTAACGTGGAGAAACTCTACGATGAAGAAGTACTGCCCATCAATGTCTAGGCACATGCCATTGCGAAAGTCTGCTGTTGTAGCCATATATTATTTGTCTATTCAGTGAAGTTACTTAGTTACTTACTGGTGCAAAAGTAGTAAAACATCGGCTACTACGCAAATAGCGTCCGACACCTCTTACTGCGAAAAGAAGGTCATGTGGCGAAGTTTTTGTATTTTTGGAGTGTCATCATTCAATATAAATGGATTACTACTATGAGTACACAAAACCGCATCATACCTCCCAGCGAACTAATCGTCAATGACGATGGCTCTATCTTTCACCTTCATCTGAAGCCCGAGCAGCTGGCTGACAAGATCGTCCTCTGTGGCGATCCCTCTCGTGTGGATATGATCGCCTCCCACTTTGACTCGCAGGAGTGCTCCGTGAGCAATCGTGAGTTTCACACCATCACCGGTACCTATCGTGGCAAGCGAATCACCGTCCAGAGCCACGGCATAGGCTGTGACAACATTGAGATCGTCATCAACGAGCTAGACGCACTCGCCAATATCGACCTACAGACTCGTCAGGTACGTCCCAACCACCGCAAGCTGACGATGGTACGCGTGGGCACCAGTGGCGGGCTACAGCCTGAGACACCGATAGGTACGTATGTCGCAGCACACAAGGCGATTGGCTTCGAGGGGTCGCTCTTTTTCTATGCTAATACGGAGGCAATACGTGACCTCCCCTTTGAGGCAGCGCTCAAGGAGCAGCTACAGTGGCCAATCAAGGGTCTCGATCCCTACGTGGTCAACTGTAGCGAGGCGCTCTACCAGCAGATCGTCGGGGACTATGGCGACATCGTCCGTGGCTGTACGATCGCTGCCAACGGATTTTACGCACCTCAGGGAAGGCAGCTGCGCCTGCCTCTTGCTGATCCGACGCTCAATCAGAAGATTGAAGCTTTTGAGTATGAGGGTCAGCGCATTACCAACTTTGAGATGGAGTCGGCCGCACTCAGTGGCATCGGCAACCTCCTAGGGCACGACACGCTGACCGTCTGCTACATCATCGCAGGCCGTCAGAACTTGAATATGAATACCAACTACAAGCAGGGCATCGACGGGCTCATCGAGCTCGTCCTAGAGCGCATCTAGCGCTCCGCATGCCGAGAGGGCTTAGTCGGCGTGGCTACTAGGCGGGGTTGACACATGACGACCCTGTATCCTAGGAGCCACGCCTGACGATAGCTCAGGGACATAGGCATTTAGCCTCGCTACGGAGCTCTATAAACGCACATTCTAGTGACGACTACATCTCCGCCGATTGCAATTTCTCCCGAGGAATTTGAGGAACTCCACGGAGCAAATGAAAATTCTTCACGGAACCGGGAAATAAAAGTTCGGAAGAATGAAATGAAACTTCGGAAGAAAGAAATCAAAGTTCCGAAGATTTTTTCCGTTTCTCACTGGATAATCGAAGATCTCCACCAAGGAATTGTTTGATTTCCTTGATAGTGCCGTAGATGAACTCATCCCATATCAGGCGTTCTCCAGACGGCAAAGTCCTCTTCTTACTTGTCGTGTGACTATTTTTTCGTACCTTTAGAGTGTCAAGGTGATACTCCACCACTTTATAGGCGTAAGGAGAGTCACCGAGACAGAGATCTGCGGACGTAATCTGCAGACGCATGAACCAAGACAATAATATTCACTATAAAAGAACAGAACAGATATGAACAACACCGGACGTATAGCACTAGGCATTGCTATAGGCGCTGCTATCGGCGCTGCCATCACCTACCTCTCTGACCGCGACAAGCGTGATCAGCTCTATGACGACCTCAGCACGACGGCCGACCGCACTCGTGATACTCTCGTAGAGGGATACTATGAGGCTAAGGATCGCTTTGAGACTTATCGCGACAAGCTTCGTAAGCGTAGCAAAGACTTTGCTGAGGAGGTCGAGGAGCAGTTTGACGAGACCATAGGCAAGGCTAAGGAGACCGCTAGCAAAGCTAAGGAAACGCTAGACGAAGCTAAGAAAGCTGTCAAGTAGTCTATCGCACTGAGACTATCCCCACTGAGCTGTAACATTGAGCTATACACAAGAGCCATACACACTCAACTAGCACTTAGAGAGTAGCACGCTCATCCGCACCCGAGAGACGACCAGTCCCTCACGACAGATGAGTACGCTACTCTCTTGCTTATCTCTAGTCTCTAATATATCTAACCTCTAAAGTCTCACCTCTAATATCTAGTCTCTATGCAAGACTTCAAGACTTCGCGCTTTATCTATCACACCAAGGAGTACCTTAAGGCATCGGCGCGCCAAGCGATCTACTCGAGCACTGATACGGGTATGAAGGTTGTCGGCAACCTTGTGGCGCTACTTTTAGTACTCGCGCTCATCCCCTTCGTGATGCTCCTCTTACTCTTAGCTGGGGTAGCTGGTATCAATGTGTGGCTAGAGCTAGGATGGGGGTGGAGCCTACTCATAGGTGCTGGAGTCTTACTACTACTAGTCCTCATCACACTACTCCTGCGCAAGGTTATCGTACGCTCCGTCAGCACGTGCATCTACCGTAGACTGCACAGTTCGCTAGCCAAGATAGACGACAAACTACGCCCGCAGCCAATGCCCGAGGACTACGCTACTGAGAGCGAAGAGCCACTCTACCCCACCAACGATGAGCCTACCACGCCAACCCGCTAACTAGACTATACGACCATGAAGAAAAGAGTATCATACCAAGACTTCCAAAGACGTCAGAAACTCGCTGAGGCTGATCTCCAGATCGCTGAGCGTGTCTGGCAGAGAGACATAGAGTATATCAAGGAGCAGGGTGTCAAGAAGACAATCATTGACGAGGTCAAGGATCAGATCGTTCCTCCCAAATCGTTTCTAGGGCGCATCATCACCCCGTCTAAGCGACGTAGCAGAGGCAAAAGTTCGCTACTAGACAGATTGCTGGGAGGCTTCACACGCTCCACCGATAGGTCGCTGACACGAGGCGACTATGCCAGTGAGGTGCAGGGCGCAGTGCCAGAGCCTACTGGACGTACACAGCAACTGATTAGCACAGGGCTAGCAATCGCCAAGCCGATCTTGTGGACCGTAGGTCTGGGCATAGCAAAAGGGTACCTCCGCCGTAAGTTCAAGCCTCTGCGTCTCTTCATCCGCTAAGCCCTCTAGAGCCTAGGATCTTCGTCATAAGTGCTCACCAGCACAAGAGGCTTCAATCGCTTATTTCAGTACCTTTGCGGAGCGTAAGGTCACGCCTTAGTTTTAGTCTCTCTTGGCATTGTATTTTTCCGAAGCTTTATGCACCTCATAAGTAGATATCTCCTTATTCTCTTGCTAGCAGTCGGCTCCTATCCACTCGTAGCGCAGGAGCGAGCCGAGCTAGAGCAGTGCTATCAGACGATCATCGAGCGACCCCTCGGCGTAGCCCCCGCCATCAGCGACAGCGCTTGGGGTCAACTCATTCAGAAGGCGCTCGACAGACCCGACTCCACCGTCACCTTGCAGACCAAGTCTCAGGCTTCGCTGGAGATGCGGATAGACAAAGCTCGTCTTCGCTGCACAATCTCCGTTTCTGGCCTGCTTACCTACGAACTACTACGTGCGCCTTGGCGCATTCAGGGCGAACAACCCCTACTGCAGATCACCACGATTGAGAAGCCTTACCGTGTGAGCCAGCTCACAGCCTTCCTACCCAAGCGAGATCAGCAGTGGGAGCTGAACCCTACCATACCATACACGGACTGGCTTTTACATGCTAAGGAACCAGTACCGACCTCTTCTGAATCTCTTTTGACCCAGATGCCGATCGTGCTAGCCTTCGCCACAGAGCAGGGCAGGCGAGAGGTGCGGATCCTTGCGACGCCTTCGCTAGAGGGCTGGACTACTAAGGAGGAGGCCAAGCGCATCCAAGAACTCATCAGCATATCGCCCCAACCTTATCAACTGACACGGCGGGGCATCTTGAAACGAATCAAGTAAGACCCATGGCTAGACTAGACAACAAGCACATCAAGTACATCATCGCTGGAGCGGCTCTCGTGGTGCTCCTCGTCATCGTTGGTGCATGGATATATATAAGGAGTGAGCGACAGCAGATGCAGAGCGTCCAGAGCGAACTGGTCGACATGGAGAAGCAACGCATGCAGCAAGAGCTAGACGAGCTCGCAGCGCAGTATCAGCTACAGTACGACAAGCTCGCCTCAGCATCGGGCGAGACGAGTATCTCCTTTGACAATGATGAGCTACTCGCTCAGCTGGAAAGCGAGCAAGAGCGTGTCAAGCAACTAAGCCAAGAGCTTGCCACCGTAAAGTCGTCCAATGCGAAGCGCATCAGCGAGCTAACGGGCGAGATCAATACGCTCCGCGCCCTACTCCGTAGTTACATTGTACAGATCGACTCGCTCCATGCGACCAATGAGCGACTAGTAGCCGAGAACCAGCAGGTCAAGGAGGACTACTCCCGCGTCAGCAGTGAGGCTTCACGGCTCACGGAGGAGAAGGCCGCACTATCCAATCAGGTCGCCATCGCGGCTCGCCTAGACCTTTCTGGGCTTTCTGTCTCTCCGCTCAACAATCGGGGCAAGCGCACCTCACGCATTGACAAGGTAGAGACACTGGCGGTCTCTTTTACCCTCAAGAAGAATGTCACCGCTCCCGTCGGTAACAAAGCTATCTACGTACGTATCCTCAACCCAAACGATATGCCGATGAGTGGCTCTGGCGGAGCCTTCAGCTTCGAGGGACAGACTCTTCAGGCGACAGCCTCCAAGAGCATTGAGTACACGGGCGAGGACACCCCCGTCACCATCTATTGTCAGATCACACAGGCGCTTCTCTCGGGAAGCTACCGCGCAGACGTTTTTGCCGATGGACATCGCATCGGACACACCACCTTTACCCTATGATGAGAGATCTATTAGCGTCACTGCGAGGCGCACTGATACTCGCACTCTGTGGCATTCTCACCAGCTCCCTCTGCGCACAGACGGAGCCTCTCAAGCTGTCGCTACACGACTGCATACGTTACCACCAGGAGAGCCCCGCGCCCTCCGCACAGCTAGAAGCACAGCGACAAGTAGCGCACGCCACACGCCTCAAGGCTCAGAGCAACTTCTTCCCGCAGGTCTCCCTCTCGGGCGGATGGCTCTACACCCCAGCGAAGCTTAAGCCCTTCTCAATTGATCTCTCCTCTTGGCTTCCTCCAATGCAGTTGCCGAAGCTCCCTGGCGTACCCACGCTGAGCGAAGCACAGTCTTGGCTAGACGACAAGATGAGTCTTGAGCTAGGTCACATCTTCTACGGATCCCTCTCGCTACGCCAGCCTATCTTCGCTGGTGGTCGCATCTATAACGGGATGCGTCTGGCGCAGATTGGCGAGCAAGCTGCCGAGTACCAGTGGACCATCCAGCAGCGTGGCGAGGAGGAGCAAATCGCTAAGACCTATTGGCAGGCGGTGCAGCTACAGGAGCAGTTGCAAGCGATCGGTCAGTTCAATGCTATGCTAGCAAAACGCTCGCCGACGTCTCCGCCATGAAGGATCAAGGAGTCGTCGCTGACCGTGAAGTGGTCTCCGTACGAGTCAACCGCAACAACGCTAAGCTCCAGGAAGGTAAGCTACGCGAGGGCTTGCAGGCTTTGCTGATTCTACTCAAGCATCAGTGTCGCATCCCCGCCGAGCAAGCGATAGAGCTTACGCCAGACTTCACCCTCGCCAGCCATCAACCGATCGATCCGTGCCAGCCCAAGCTATACAGCACGGTCAATCCGATGGAACGTGTCGAGCTCAAAGCTGCTAACCTAGCCGTCGAGGCGGAGAAGCGACGTGCTCAGATGGCACTCGGAGAGATGCTCCCCGAGGTAGGCTTCACGGCACAGTTGCTCACTATGTCTCCCAATCCTATGGACGGGTTCAAGAAGCAGTTTGGTACTACCTGGATGGTCGGCGTAGCCGTTCAGATACCCATCACGGGCATCTACCAAGGAGTGCAGAGTCGCACCGCAGCGCTTGCCAACCAGCAGGTACGTCAGCTAGAGTTGCAAGACGCAGAGCGTGCTATCCAAATGCAAAACGAGCAAGCCTCACGGCAACTCACCGAGGCACTCACGACGCTATGCCGAGACAGAGCAGATCCGCACCGACGCAAAGCTCAACCTCGACCTCTCGACCGAGGGACACAAGGAGGGCGTCGGTCACACTCGAGACGCTCTCGCTAGCGCAGCGCAACTGGCTCGAGTCGGAGATGCAGTACATCGAGACCTTCGTCGCCGTGCGCCTAGCGCAGCTCGCCGTCAACGTCGCCACCGGTCAGCCCCTCGACCTCTAGACTCCACCCACAACAAAGTCATTAGACGAACTAACCGACCGTGCGGTCACAGAGTTACATCAGTAGCTCCGTGACCGCTCTTCATTTCACGCACCCTGCGCTCCATCTCCTACGAGGCTTCAGTGCCGACATCGGATGGCACTACAGTTTCATACGGGTGAAACTTCAGTTTCATATGGGTGAAACTAGAGTTTCATACGGGAGAAACTAGAGTTTCATACGGGAGAAACTAGAGTTTCATACGAGAGAAACTACAGTTTCGGCTGGATGGCACCAACGCTACGCCTGGTCGAGGCGAACTTTTGCAACGGAGTTGCACTCAGTTAGCTCTACCTTTGCCTTCGTAACAGTAACTCTCTATCGTTATGAATAAGAAACTAATCCGCATCATACTCACAGCCCTGCTACTCATCGGGGCTTATATCGTAGAGCGCACCTCGGCACTCCCGATGTGGCAGCTCCTCTTGGTCTACCTCGTGCCATACCTTATTATAGGGTACGACGTACTCGGTGAGGCGGTCGAAGGGGTGGCGCATGGCGAACTCTTCGATGAGCACTTCCTCATGAGCATCGCCACCGTGGGCGCACTCTGCATAGGCTTCCTGCCAGGTGCCGAGGCGCAGTTCCCCGAGGCGGTCTTCGTCATGCTTTTCTTCCAGCTGGGCGAGCTCTTTGAGGGATACGCCGAGGGCAAGAGCCGTCGTGCCGTCTCC
The DNA here is from genome assembly GCF_000174775.1 of Porphyromonas uenonis 60-3. GTDB lineage: Bacteria > Bacteroidota > Bacteroidia > Bacteroidales > Porphyromonadaceae > Porphyromonas > Porphyromonas uenonis_A. The sequence continues at coordinate 1,595 of NZ_ACLR01000182.1, read as the reverse complement.
CACCTCCTCGAGATACGCCCCGACACGGCACACGTGGCTGCGTGACGGCGTTGAGCAGACAGTCGCACCTGAGGAGGTGGCCGTGGGTGAGACGATCATCATCAAGCCTGGCGAAAGGGTACCACTTGATGGCTTCATCGTCGAGGGCTCCTCAGCGCTCAATACGGTCGCACTAACGGGCGAAAGCGTACCCCGCAGCGTCACCGTCGAGGACGAAGTTATGTCTGGCTGTGTCAACCTCTCGGGACTTCTCTCCGTCCGTGTTGCCAAGACAGCGGGAGACTCCACCGCTTCGAAGATTATCGAGATGGTCGAGCACGCCACCGATCATAAGTCACGGAGCGAGACGTTCATACGTCGCTTCGCCCGTGTCTACACCCCCGTCGTGGTGATCGTAGCGCTCCTGCTCGCCTTCCTGCCGCCACTCCTGATGGGCAGCTTCGCCGACCACTTCGCCACCTGGCTGTACCGTGCGCTGACCTTCCTAGTCATCTCCTGCCCCTGCGCTCTAGTCATCTCCATCCCGCTCTCCTTCTTTGCGGGCATCGGAGGCGCTTCACGGGCTGGTATCTTGGTCAAAGGGGCTAACTATATGGACGCTTTGGCGAAGGCACGTGCCGTCCTTTTTGACAAAACAGGCACCCTGACGAAAGGCACTTTTACCGCTAATGCCATACACCCGACAGCCTGCGAAGCGAACCATCTACTACATATGGTGGCTCACGTGGAGCGTCACTCTACACACCCGATCGCTACCTCGTTGCGTAACGCTTACCCCAACGAACAAGACGACTGCACCATCGAGGAGGTCGAGGAGCTGGCTGGGCGTGGGGTCAAGGCGCGTGTCAACGGCTCCGTAGTTCACGTAGGTAACGTAGCCCTGATGGAATCTATAGGGGCTCAGTGGCACCCCTGCGACCATGCGGGCACCATCGTACACGCCGCCATCGACGGCACCTATGCGGGACATATCGTCGTCTCCGACACGATCAAGGAGGAGTCTAGCCAAGCCATCGAGGCGCTGAGCCGTCTAGGCATCCGCCAGCTGGTCATGCTCACGGGCGACCACGAGGAGGTGGCTCAGCAGATCTCCAAGCAGGTGGGTATCACCGAGTACTATGCGGATCTGCTCCCAGCGGACAAGTTGTCTCGCCTTGAGGCGATCCTCCAGCAGCCAGCCCGAGGCACCGTCCTCTTCGTAGGCGACGGTATCAACGATGCGCCAGTCCTAGCGCGTGCCGATGTGGGTATCGCCATGGGCGGACTCGGCTCTGACGCTGCCATAGAGGCGGCCGACGTGGTCATTATGGATGACAACCCGCTCAAGATAGCAACCGCCATACGCATCGCACGCCACACCGTCGGCATCGCACTGCAGAACGCATGGTTTGCCATCGGTATCAAGGTGCTGGTACTCCTCCTAGCCTTGCTCGGTGTAGCCTCCATGTGGATGGCCGTCTTCGCTGACGTAGGCGTCACAGTCCTCGCCGTGCTCAATGCGATGCGCGCCCTGCGCCCTGTCAAAGTTAGCAGATCAAGCAACTAAAGCCGACACACGATCCCTATAAAACCCAATATCCACGGAGATATGCGCC